>JBOFUX010000057.1:0-31573 GCA_051652785.1 Fusobacteriaceae bacterium
AGATGACAGTAGAATTAATACACCCAATAGCAATGGAAACAGGATTAAGATTTGCAATAAGAGAGGGAGGAAGAACAGTTGCCTCAGGTGTAGTAGCAGAGATAACTAAGTAATTCAAAATTTAATACATAAATATAATAAAAAAAGATAGTATAACTTATACTATCTTTTTTTATTATATAAAAAACTTAATATAATGAAAAAAAACATTTGCTTTTTCTAAAAAGTATGATAGAATAATCTGAGTGTATGGAAATACATATCTACAATTTTAATTTTTAAGGAGGTGTAAACAAAACATGGCTTCTAACAAATTAAGAATTTATTTAAAAGCTTACGATCACACTTTACTAGATCAATCTGCAAAAAGAATAGCAGAGACAGCAAAAAAATCTGGTGCAGAGGTTGCGGGTCCAATGCCATTACCTACGAAAATTAAGAAGTATACTGTTCTAAGATCAGTACACGTAAATAAGGATTCGAGAGAACAATTTGAAATGAGAGTTCACAGAAGGATGGTAGAGATCAATAACTCTAATCCAAAGACAATTGCTTCATTAACAGCGGTAAACTTACCAGCTGGAGTAGGAATAGAGATCAAACAAGTATAATTGATCTTTAAAAGCGAAACATTATTATGTTTCGGGTAATTTATTATGCGATTCATTGTAAAAATGAGGGTTATAATCAAATTATCCTTACAGAATAGTACAAGTTGACGTGTTTCAAAATTTTATGAAAATAGAAAAAATGAAACCACGAGGACAAGTTGTCAACCAATATATTATTTGATGGAGGTAGAAAGCATGACAGGAATTTTAGCAAAAAAAATTGGAATGACTCAAATTTTTGAAGATGGAAAATTCATTCCAGTAACAGTTATACAAGCGGGACCAAATTTCATTTTACAGAAAAAAACTGTAGAAAATGATGGTTATTCAGCTTTACAACTAGGATTTGATGAAAAGAAAGAAAAAAACACTACTAAACCTTTAATGGGAATTTTTACAAAAGCAGGAGTTACTCCTTTAAGATTTGTAAAAGAACTTAAAGTTGAAGCAACTGATTCTTATGAATTAGGTCAAGAACTTAAAGTAGATACTTTAACTGGTGTTGAGTTTGTGGATATTACTGGAACTTCAAAAGGGAAGGGAACTGCAGGTGTTATGAAAAGACATAACTTCTCAGGAAACAGAGCAACACACGGTGTTTCTAGAAACCATAGAAAAGGTGGATCTATAGGAATGTCATCATGGCCTGGAAAAGTTCTTAAGAACAAGAAAATGGCTGGTCAGTACGGAAATGCAAATGTTACTGTACAAAATTTAAAAGTAATAAAAATTGATGCTGAGAATAATCTTTTATTAGTAAAAGGTGCTGTTCCAGGAGCAAAAAATGGTTACATTGTAATTAAGCCAGCAGTGAAAAAAATAATAGGTTAGTAGAGTGGAAGGAGGAAAATAATGGCAGTTTTAAACATATATAACTTAACAGGAACGCAAACTGGAACTGTTGAAGTTAACAACGAAGTGTTTGGGATTGAACCGAATCAAGCGGTACTTCATGAAGTATTAACTGCAGAATTAGCAGCTGCTAGACAAGGGACTGCTGCTACAAAAACTAGAGCAATGGTAAGAGGAGGAGGAAGAAAACCTTTTAAACAAAAAGGAACTGGTAGAGCTAGACAAGGAACTATCAGAGCCCCTCATATGGTAGGTGGAGGAGTAGCATTAGGACCACAACCAAGATCTTACGAGAAGAAAGTAAACAAGAAAGTTAGAATTCTTGCTTTGAAATCTGCTCTGTCAGCTAAAGTAGCGGCTGGAGATGTTATTGTTCTTGATGGAACAATAGAAACTCCAAAAACAAAAACAATAATAGCGTTAACAAATGCATTAAATGCAACAAATAAACAGTTATTTGTAGTTAATGATTTAGCAGAAAAAGGGGACTGGAACTTATTCCTTTCTGCGAGAAACTTAGAGAATGCAATGGTTCTTCAACCAAATGAAATTGGAGTGTACTGGTTACTAAAGCAAAACAAAGTAATCATCACTAAAGAAGCGCTAGCTACTCTTGAGGAGGTGCTTGGATAATTATGACAGCTTATGATATAATCAAAAGACCTGTAATCACAGAAAAGTCTGAGTCACTAAGAAGAGATTACAATAAATTTACATTTGAAGTAAACACTAAAGCTAATAAGATTCAAATCAAAAAAGCTATAGAAGAAATTTTCAATGTTAAAGTTTTAGATATTGCTACTTTAAGTATCAAATCTATAACTAAAAGACACGGAATGAAGCTTTACAAAACTCAAGCGAAGAAAAAAGCTGTAGTTAAATTAGCGGCAGGAAACACAATTCCTTATTTTAAGGAAGTTTAATTTTTAGAAAAAGACTAATTAATAGATAAAAAAACGGTGAAGATACGTATAGGTCTATAATTAATTCGGAGGTTAAGAATAATATGGCTATAAGAAAGATGAAAGCTATGACACCAGGAACTAGACATATGTCAAGACTGGTAAATAAAGAGCTAGATCAAGTAAGACCTGAAAAGTCTTTAACTGTTCCTTTGAAATCAGCTTATGGTAGAGATAACTATGGGCATAGAACTGGTCAAAATAGACAAAAAGGGCACAAAAGACTTTACAGAATAATAGATTTTAAAAGAAATAAACTTGATATACCAGCGAGAGTTGCAACTATTGAGTATGATCCAAACAGATCAGCTAACATTGCTCTTTTATTCTATGTAGATGGAGAAAAAAGATATATATTAGCACCTAAAGGATTAGAAAAAGGAACTATGGTAATGGCTGGAGAAAATGCTGACATTAAAGTTGGAAATGCTCTTAAGCTTAAAAATTTACCAGTAGGTACAAAAATTCACAATATCGAACTTCAAATAGGAAGAGGTGGACAATTAGTAAGATCTGCAGGAACAGCCGCAAGACTTGTTGCTAAAGAAGGAACTTATTGTCACGTGGAGTTACCATCTGGTGAGTTGAGATTAATACACTGTGAGTGTATGGCAACTATCGGAGAGGTTGGAAATTCTGAACATAACTTAGTAGTTATCGGAAAAGCAGGAAGAGCAAGAAACATGGGAAGAAGACCACATGTTAGAGGTTCTGCAATGAACCCTTGTGATCATCCACACGGTGGAGGAGAAGGAAGAACTCCAGTTGGAAGAAAAGCTCCTTTAACACCATGGGGGAAACCTACAATGGGTGTTAGAACTAGAGGAAAGAAAACTACAGATAAGTTTATCGTAAGAAGAAGAGACGAGAAGTAATTTTCGAAAAGAGGAGGCTAAAAGGTAATGGCAAGATCACTTAAAAAAGGACCTTTTTGTGACCATCATTTAATGAAAAAAGTTGAAACAGCAGTTACAACTGATAATCTTAAAGCTGTAATCAAAACTTGGTCAAGAAGATCGACAATATTCCCTAATTTCATAGGTTTAACTTTTGGAGTTTATAACGGGAAAAAACATATACCAGTTCATGTAACTGAGCAAATGGTAGGACACAAGTTAGGAGAATTTTCTCCAACTAGAACTTACTATGGACATGGTGTAGATAAAAAGAAAAAGAAAAAATAATTAATAAATTATAAGAACATTTTATAACTTATAAAGGAGGTTGGACTAGTGGAAGCTAGAGCAATAACTAGATTCGTAAGATTGTCTCCAAGAAAGGCTAGACTAGTAGCTGACTTAGTGAGAGGTAAATCAGCTTTACAAGCGTTAGATATACTTGAATTTACTAACAAAAAAGCAGCTAGATTCATTAAAAAGACATTAGCATCTGCAATTGCAAATGCAACTAATAACTTTAAAATGAATGAAGAGAAATTAGTAATATCTACTATAATGATAAATGAAGGGGCAGATCTTAAAAGAGTAAGTCCTAGAGCAATGGGAAGAGCTGATATAATCAGAAAACCTACGGCACACATTGTGGTAGTAGTATCAGAAATGTAGTTTTAAGGAGGTAAGACTGTGGGACAAAAAGTAGACCCTAGAGGCCTAAGACTTGGAATTACAAGAACTTGGGATTCTAATTGGTATGCAGATAAAAAGGAATACGCTAAGTATTTCCATGAAGATGTATTAATCAGAGATCTTGTTAAGAAAACATATTTCCATGCTGGAATTTCAAAAACTAAGATTGAAAGAACATCACCAACTAATGTAGTAGTAATAGTATATACTGCAAAGGCGGGAATAATCATTGGAAGAAAAGGTGCTGAAATAGAAAATTTAAGAGTTAAATTAGAGACTTTAACAAGTAAGAAAGTTACTGTAAAAGTACAAGAAGTGAAAGACTTCAACAAAGATGCAGTTCTTGTAGCTGAAAACATCTCTACTTCTATAGAGAAGAGGGTTGCTTTTAAAAGAGCTATGGGGCAAGCTGTTATGAGAGCAATGAAATCTGGAGCTAAAGGTATTAAAGTTATGGTTTCAGGAAGATTAAATGGAGCAGAAATCGCAAGAGCAGAATGGGTAGTTGAAGGAAAAGTTCCACTACATACATTAAGAGCTAATATTGACTATGCAACATCTACTGCTCACACAACATATGGTGCACTTGGAGTAAAAGTATGGATATTCCACGGTGAAGTACTTCCAACTAAGAAGAAGGAAGGAGGGGAAGCTTAATCATGTTAATGCCAAAAAGAACGAAACATAAAAAAATGTTTAGAGGAAGACTAAAAGGTAAAGCTCTTAAAGGAAATACTGTAGCATTTGGTGACTACGGATTAGAAGCTTTAGAGCCATCTTGGATAACTAACAGACAAATAGAATCTTGTAGAGTAGCTATTAATAGAACATTCAAAAGAGAAGGAAAAATTTTCATTAGAATATTCCCAGATAAGCCAATTACAAAAAGACCTATTGGAGTTAGAATGGGTAAAGGTAAGGGTAACGTTGAAGGTTGGGTTGCTGTTGTTAAACCTGGAAGAATAATATTTGAAGTAGCAGGAGTAACAGAAGAGAAGGCTAAAGCAGCTTTGAGAAAAGCTACTATGAAACTTCCTATCAATTGTAGATTTGTTAAAAAAGAGAATGGTGGTGAAAACTAATGAGAGCTATAGAAATCAGAGAAATAACAACTGAAAATTTAGTTGTTAAATGTAAAGAGCTTAAAGAAGAATTATTCAACTTAAAGTTCCAACTTTCATTAGGTCAATTGACTAACACTGCTAAAATTAGAGAAGTTAGAAGAGAGATAGCTAGAATTAATACAATTCTAAATGAAAGATAATCTCATACAGAAGGAGGAGGTTAGAGTCTTGAGAAACGAAAGAAAATTAAGAGACGGTGTAGTTGTTTCTGATAAAATGGAAAAAACTATCGTTGTTGCAATAGAGACAATGGTATTACACCCAATGTATAAAAAGAGAGTTAAAAAAACTATCAAGTTTAAGGCACATGATGAAAATAATGTTGCTCAAACTGGGGATAAAGTAAGAATTATGGAAACTAGACCATTATCAAAAGATAAAAATTGGAGACTAGTAGAGGTATTACAAAAAACTAAATAATTTCAATTGTAAATTGAGAGGAGGATATTTTAATGGTACAACAACAAACTATCCTAAATGTTGCTGATAACTCAGGAGCTAAAAAACTTATGGTAATAAGAGTTCTTGGAGGATCAAGAAGAAGATTCGGAAGAATTGGAGACATAGTTGTAGCATCTGTTAAGGAAGCGATTCCTGCAGGTAACGTTAAAAAAGGTGACGTTGTAAAAGCAGTTATCGTAAGAACTAGAAAAGAACTTAGAAGAGAAGATGGATCTTATATTAAGTTTGATGATAATTCTGCGGTAATAATTGGAAATAATAAAGAGCCAAAAGCAACAAGAATATTTGGCCCTGTAGCTAGAGAGTTAAGAGCTAAAGACTTTATGAAAATAGTGTCTCTTGCTCCAGAAGTAATATAATTGAGAGAGGAGGCTAAATATCGTGGCTAAACCTAAGGTGAAGTTCATACCAGATTCATTACATGTAAAAACTGGTGATACAGTTTATGTAATATCTGGAAAAGATAAAGGAAAGACTGGGGCTATTGTAAAAGTATTCCCAAATAAAGGTAAAGTGATAGTTGAAGGAATTAACATAGTTACAAAACATGTTAAACCAAGTCAAACTAATCCACAAGGTGGAATAGTAACTAAACCAGCTGCTATATTCTCTTCAAAAGTTATGTTATTTGATGAGAAAGCTGGAAAACCAACAAGAATTGGCTATAAAATTATAGATGGTAAAAAAGTAAGATACTCTAAAGTATCTGGTGAAGCTTTATAAGAGAGGAGGAAAACGTAAGTGTCTAATAAATACGTTTCTAGATATCATAAATTATATAATGATACAATAGTTCAAACTTTAACAAAAGAATTGAATATAAAAAACATTATGCAATGTCCAAAGTTAGAGAAAATTATAGTTAATATGGGAGTTGGAGAAGCAACTCAAAATGTTAAAATAATCGATACTGCTGCTGGAGACTTAACAATCATAGCAGGACAAAAACCAGTTATTAAGAAAGCTAAAAAATCTGAAGCTGGCTTTAAATTAAGAGAAGGAATGCCAATTGGTGCTAAAGTAACTCTAAGAAAAGAGAAAATGTATGACTTCTTAGATAGATTAGTAAATGTTGTTCTTCCAAGAGTTAGAGATTTCGAAGGAGTATCAGCAAATGCATTTGATGGAAGAGGAAATTATTCTTTAGGTTTAAGAGATCAGTTAGTTTTTCCTGAAATTGAAATTGATAAAGTTGATAAAATGTTTGGAATGTCTATAACTATAGTTTCTTCAGCAAAAACAGATGAAGAAGGAAGAGCTTTACTTAAGGCATTTGGAATGCCTTTCAAAAAGTAATAGTTGAGGAGGGTAGTTGATAAATGGCAAAGAAATCAATGATCGCAAGAGATGCTAAGAGAGATGCTCTTTGTGAAAAATTTGCTGCTAAAAGAGCAGAGTTAAAGAAAAAAGTTGCTGCTGGAGACATGGAAGCTATGTTTGAATTAGATAAACTTCCAAAAAACTCTTCACCAGTTAGACAAAAGAATAGATGTCAATTAGACGGAAGACCAAGAGGATTTATGAGAGAGTTCGGTATCTCAAGAGTTAAATTTAGACAATTAGCAGGAGCAGGTCTAGTACCTGGTGTTAAGAAGTCATCTTGGTAAATTGAAAAGAAGGAGGATTGCATAATGTTTTTAACAGATCCAATTGCTGATATGTTAACAAGAATCAGAAATGCTAACGCAGTTATGCACGAAAAAGTAGATATGCCACATTCTAATTTAAAAGAGAAAGTTGCTGAAATACTTAAAGAAGAAGGATTTATTTCTAACTTTAAAACTATAACTGATGGGAACAAAAAGAATATAAGAGTTTACTTAAAATATTCTGGAAAAGAAAGAGTAATCAAAGGTATTAAGAGAATCTCTACTCCAGGAAGAAGAGTATACTCAGCTGTAGAGGATATGCCAAGAGTGCTGTCTGGATTAGGAATCGCTATTGTTTCAACTTCTAAAGGTTTAGTTACTGATAAAGTAGCAAGAAGAGAGAACATGGGTGGAGAAATCCTAGCATTTGTTTGGTAATAGATACTTAGGAGGGAAGATTCAATGTCAAGAGTAGGAAATAAAATTATTAATGTACCTACTGGTGTCGAAATTATAGTTAACAATAATGTTGTTACTGTAAAAGGACCAAAAGGGACTTTAACAAAAGAGTTCTCTAAGGATTTAACTATTAAATTAGAGAATAACATTTTATCAGTTGAGAGACCAAATGATCTTCCAGCTATAAGAGCAATACATGGAACTACAAGAGCTTTAATCAATAACATGGTAGTTGGAGTTAGTGAAGGTTTTAAGAAAACTCTTAATTTAGTAGGTGTTGGTTATAGAGCAGCAGAAAAAAATAATGGTTTAGAGATGGCTTTAGGGTTTTCTCATCCTGTTATAATTAATGCAGTTTCAGGAATTAAAATGACAGTAGAAAAGAATACAACTATTCATATCGAAGGAATTGAAAAAGATGTTGTAGGACAAGTTGCTGCAGAAATTAGATCTAATAGAGAACCTGAACCTTATAAAGGAAAAGGTGTTAAGTATTCTGATGAAGTTGTTAGAAGAAAAGAAGGTAAGAAATCGTAAGATAGCTTAAACAAAGGAGGTAAGGAAGTTGTTTAAGAAAGTAAATAGACAAACAGTAAGAAAAGCTAAACATACAGCTATCAGAGCAAAACTCTCTGGTACTGCTGAAAGACCGAGACTTTGTGTATATAAATCAAATAACAATATCTTTGCTCAATTAATCGATGATGTTAATGCAGTTACAATTGTTTCTGCTTCAACAATCGATAAAGAGTTAAAAGGAAATGTTGGACATGGTGGAAACACTGAATCGGCTAAGCTTGTAGGAAAGTTAGTTGCTGAAAGAGCAATAACAAAAAATGTGATATCTGTTGTATTTGATAGAGCAGGATATAAATATACAGGTAGAGTAGCAGCTTTAGCGGATGCTGCAAGAGAAGCAGGGCTAAAGTTCTAATTCTGTAGAGAGGAGGAATAAACTTGTCAAAGTTTGTTAATAAAGAAGATAACCAATATCAAGAAAAATTAATAAAAATCTCTAGAGTGTCTAAAACAACTAAGGGAGGAAGAACTATATCTTTCTCTGTTCTAGCTGCTGTAGGGGATGGTCAAGGGAAAATCGGGCTAGGTTTAGGAAAAGCTAATGGTGTTCCAGATGCAATAAAAAAAGCTATCGCAGCTGCTAAGAAAAATTTAGTAGATGTATCGTTAAAAGGGAATACTATTCCTCACGAGATAGTTGGGAAATGGGGAGCGACATCTGTGTGGATGGCGCCTGCATATGAGGGAACTGGAGTAATAGCTGGTTCTGCTGCAAGAGAAGTATTAGAGCTTGTTGGAGTTCACAACATACTAACTAAGATTAAAGGTTCAAGAACAAAACACAATGTTGCAAGAGCAACAATTGAAGGTTTAAGAATATTGAGATCAGCACAGGAAGTAGCAGCTTTAAGAGGCAAAGAAGTTAAAGAAATTTTAAGCTAGGAGGTAAACGAATATGTTAAAGGTTAAAATTGAGCTTGTGAAAAGCATGATTGGAAGAAAACCTAACCACGTCGCTACTCTTAATTCTTTAGGAATAAGAAAAGTTAACGATGTAGTAGAGCATACTGTAACTCCTGAATTAAAAGGAAAGATTGCTCTAGTGTCTTACTTACTAAAGGTAGAGGAGGTGCAATAATCTATGAAATTAAATGAATTAAAACCTTCTGAACCAAAAAAAGCAAGAAAGAGAGTGGGAAGAGGTGAGTCTTCTGGACTTGGTAAAACTTCTGGAAAAGGAAGTAACGGACAAAATTCAAGATCTGGTGGTGGTGTTAAACCATATTTTGAAGGTGGACAAATGCCTTTATACAGAAGAGTACCTAAGAGAGGTTTCTCGAATGCTAGATTCAAGAAAGAGTATGCAATTGTTAATTTAGATGTTTTAAATAGATTTGAGGATGGAACTGAAGTTACTCCAGAGTTATTAATGGCTGCTGGATTCGTTAAGAAATTACTTGACGGTGTAAAAATACTTGCAAACGGAGTTCTTGATAAGAAAATTTCTATAAAAGCTCATAAAGTTTCTAATGCGGCGAAAGCTATAATAGAATCTAAAGGTGGAACTGTAGAAATAATCGAAGTTAAAACATTTGCTGATATTGCTGGAAATAATAAGTAGTAACAATAAATATCTCAAGAGAGGTGAATAGAAGTTGGCTTTAATAGATACTGGAATCAGTAGATTGAAAAGTATTTCTAAAATCCCTGAACTAAGAGAAAGAATAATATTTACTTTATTGATGTTTTTAGTCGCTAGGGTAGGAACTCATATTCCTGCTCCTGGCGTAGACATCGATAGGCTAGCTATAATGACCCAACAGAGCAGCATATTAGGGTATATAAATATGTTTTCTGGGGGGGCTTTTAGCAGAGTCTCCATATTTGCATTGGGAATTGTTCCTTACATTAATGCCTCAATAGTATTTAGTTTATTAGGAAGTATTATTCCTAAATTAGAAGAATTAAAAAAAGAGGGGGAGGGAGCTAGAAATAAGCTAACTCAGTGGACAAGATATTTAACAATAGGAATTGCTATTGTTCAAGGACTTGGAGTTTGTACTTGGCTACAATCTTCAGGGCTTGTTACAACACCTGGATTTATGTTTTTCTTAACTACTATTACAACATTAACTGCAGGAACTGTATTTTTAATGTGGATAGGAGAGCAAATATCTCTAAAAGGTTTAGGAAATGGAGTATCTCTTTTAATCTTTTTAAATGTAATTTCAAGAATTCCTGCTGATATAGTAAAAACAGTTGAAAGTATGAAAGGAAATAAATTCTTGATACCTTTATTGATAATTGTTGCAATAGCTGCAATAATAACAATTACTGGAATAGTTGTTTTTCAACTTGGACAGAGAAAAATTCCTGTTCATTATGTAGGAAGAGGTTTTGGTGGAAAAGCTGGAATGGAGCAAAGTTCATACATACCCCTTAAGTTAAATACTGCAGGTATAATGCCGGTGATTTTTGCTTCTGTTGTTATGATGATTCCTTCTCTTGCAGTAAATGCTTTACCTTCTGGTTCAGAAATAAAAGTTCTATTAGGAAGAGTATTCACGCAGTCACACCCTGTATATATGGCACTTTATGCTATAATAATTATTTTCTTTTCTTTCTTTTATACTGCTATAGTATTTGACCCAGATAAAGTTGCTGATAATCTTAAACAAGGTGGAGGAACTATACCTGGGATAAGACCTGGAGAGGAAACAGCAGAGTATTTAGAAGGTGTTGTAACTCGAATAACTTGGGGAGGAGCAATCTTCCTGGCTATTATTTGCATATTACCAATGGCAATATTTAATTCTCTAGGTTTACCAGAATTTTTTGGTGGAACGGGAATTATTATCGTTGTAGGAGTTGCAATAGATACAATACAACAAATAGATGCGCATATGGTTGTTAAAGAATATAAAGGCTTTATGTAAAAAAAATTAAAAGATAAAAAGAGGGAAGTATAGTATAGTTTACTATACAAATAACCCCTCTTTTTTTATTTATATTTAAATGTTTTTTTTTTCTTTATAGTGATTTTTAATGAAAAATATAGTATAATTAATAGGTCAGAATACTATTATCAATAAAAAGGAGTGAAATAATGAATATAATGTTATTTGGAGCACCTGGAGCAGGAAAAGGGACTCAGGCTAAACCAATTATGGAGAGATATGGTATCCCTCAAATATCAACTGGAGACATTCTAAGAGCTGCCATAAAAGCAGAAACTTTTATGGGAATGGAAGCTAAAAAATATATGGAGGCGGGGAAATTAGTTCCTGATTCTACAATAATAGGAATAATTAAAGAACGATTAGCTATGAATGATTGTAAAGCAGGATTTATTCTAGATGGTTTTCCAAGAACAATACCTCAAGCTGAAGCTTTAGAAGTTATTATGAAAGAGATTGGAATAAAGTTAGATAAAGTAATCTCTTTAAATGTTCCAGACAGTGCAATTGTAGCTAGAATTACTGGGAGACAAGGATGTCCAACATGTGGAGCGTCATTCCATAAAACTTTTAATAAACCTAAAATAACTGGGGTTTGTGATTTATGTGGTAAGGAACTAATAACTCGGAAAGATGATACTGAAAAAACAGTAAAAACAAGATTAGAATCTTACCATAGTCAAACAGAACCACTTTTTGATTTTTATAAAAAAAGAAATATACTAGTGGAAATAGATGGAATGAAAGAATTATCAGAGGTAACTTTAGAAATATTTAAAATTTTAGGCTAAATTTTATTGAAAAAATGTCTCAGTAAGAATTATTTATATTTAAGTGAATATAATATTTTATATTGAAAATTTTATCTGAAAGTAAGTATAAAATTTATTAAGGACTTTTAGAAAAGAATTTTCACTTGTAATTAGAGAGGAAAAACTATGATTATTCTTAAAACATTAGATGAAATAAAAAAAATAAAAAAAGCAAACCAGATAATAGCGAGACTTTACTCTGAAATATTGCCTAAATATATTAAAGCTGGAGTTTCCACTTTAGAACTAAACGATATAATAGAAGACTATATAAGAAGAGAAGGAGCCATTCCTGGAACGATAGGAGTAGGTGGACCTTCTAATCCATATCCTTCCGGGTCTTGTATATCGGTAAATGAAGCAGTAGTTCACGGTATTCCAAAAAGTGATAAAATTCTTCAAGAAGGAGATATAGTAAGTGTTGATACAGTAACTATTTTAAATGGTTATTTTGGTGATTCTGCTGAAACATTTCCAGTAGGTAATGTGGATGAAGAATCTAGAAAACTTATAGATGTAGTTCATAGAGCTAGAACGATAGGAATAGAAATGGCAACAACAGGCACAAGGTTAGGAGATTTAGGAGCTGCCATTCAAAACTATGTGGAGTCCAATAACTTTAGTGTTGTGAGAGATTATGCAGGACATGGGGTAGGAAAAGCAATGCATGAAGAGCCCTGTATTGCAAATTTTGGAAGAAAAGGAAGAGGTCTAAAAATAGAGGAAGGAATGGTTTTAGCTATTGAGCCAATGATAAATGTTGGAACATATAAAGTTTCTCATTTAGAAGATGGTTGGACAGTTGTGACAAAAGATGGAAAAAGATCAGCTCATTGTGAGCATTCAATAGCAATTATAGATGGGAAACCTGTAATTTTAAGTCAACTGGATTAATGAAAAATGTTTTATAAAATCTACATAAATATAGTAGACATACCATGTTTATTATGATATAATAATCTGAAATCCTGTTGATGGGAGGTATAATATGTCAAAAAAGGATGTTATTGAACTAGAAGGAGTTATCGTTGAATCTCTTCCAAATGCAATGTTTTGGGTAGAGCTTGAAAATGGTCACAAAATTTTAGGTCATATTTCTGGTAAAATGAGAATGAATTACATTAAAATTTTACCTGGAGATGGAGTAACGGTACAAATCTCTCCCTACGATTTAAGTAGAGGAAGAATTGTATATAGAAAGAAGAACTAACTTTGTTTCACGGAGGAGGCAACAAATGAAAGTAAGAGCATCAATTAAACCAATCTGTGACAAGTGCAAGGTTATCAAAAGACACGGGAAAATCAGAGTAATATGTGATAACCCTAAACACAAGCAAGTGCAAGGATAATTTTGTAGCACAGAAGTAAAGGTAGTGTTTTTAATTATGATATTGAAAGCATTGTAAAGATATGTGGGAGCCGTAGGGCCGCTACTGTTTGGCAGGCATATCGATGAAAGTATTAGGTTGGTTAATATACCAACAAATAGAACTCGGTTTAGCAGGTGGCCAATTTGCTAAATTAAAAATTTTTTGAAAGAGGAGGAACTAAATTTGGCTAGAATCGCAGGAGTAGATGTCCCAAGAAATAAAAGAGTTGAGATATCACTAACTTATATTTACGGAGTAGGGAAAGCAACTTCTCAAAAAGTTTTAAAAGAAGCAGGAGTTAACTTTGATACAAGAGTAAAAGATCTTACTGAGGAAGAAATCAATAAGATAAGAGCAGTTGTAGAAGGAGTTAAAGTAGAGGGAGACTTAAGAAAGGACATAAGACTTGCTATTAAGAGATTAATAGATATTAAGTGTTATAGAGGCTTAAGACACAAAATGGGTCTACCGGTAAGAGGGCAAAAGACTAAAACAAATGCAAGAACTAGAAAAGGACCTAAAAAACCAATCAAAAGATAATTTATGATTATTAATTGAAATAAAAAATTAGGAACTAATAAGTGAGGAGGTACTTAAGTTGGCTAAAAAGAAAGTAGCTAAAATCAAAAAGAAAGTTAAAAATATTCCAGTAGGAATAGCTCATATACATTCAAATTTTAACAATACTATCATTGCTATTACTGATACTGAAGGTAAAGTTTTAATATGGAAATCAGGAGGAACTTCTGGGTTCAAAGGAACTAAAAAAGGTACTCCATTCGCAGCACAAATAGCTGCTGAGCAAGCTGCACAAGTTGCAATAGAAAATGGTATGAAAAAACTTGAAGTAAAAGTAAAAGGACCAGGTTCAGGTAGAGAAGCTTGTATCAGATCGTTACAAGCAGCAGGATTAGAGGTTACAAAAATCTCAGATGTTACTCCAGTTGCACATAACGGTTGTAGACCACCAAAGAGAAGAAGAGTATAATTTTACTCCCAAAGGAGCTTCTCATTATAGTAAAATTCAACAGCAAGGAGGAATAATCGAATATGGCACGAAATAGACAGCCAGTATTAAAGAAATGTAGAGCATTAGGAATTGACCCAACAGTTTTAGGAGTTAATAAAACTTCAAACAGAGGACCAAGAGCAAATGCTAATAAAAAACCTACAGAGTACGCAATACAACTAAAAGAAAAACAAAAAGCAAAATTCATATACAATGTAATGGAAAAGCAGTTTAGAAAACTTTACGAGGAAGCAACAAGAAAGGATGGAGTTACAGGTCTTAACCTTATACAATATCTTGAAAGAAGATTAGAGAACGTTGTTTATAGACTTGGATTTGCAAAAACAAGAAGACAAGCTAGACAAATAGTTTCTCATGGTCATGTTTCAGTAAATGGAAGAAGAGTAAATATAGCTTCTTTTAGAGTTAAAGCAGGAGATATTGTCTCTGTTATAGAAAATTCAAAAAATATCGATTTAATAAAAACTGCAGTTGCGGATTCAAACGTTCCAGCTTGGTTAATATTGGATAGAGCAGCGTTCAGTGGAACAATTGTTCAGAATCCTAGTAAAGACGATATAGATTTCGATCTAAACGAAGCTTTAATAGTTGAATTCTATTCTAGATAGTAATCCCTAATTTAATAGGAGCTGATTAGATGTTAAAAATAGAGAAACATGCAAAAAATTTCAATATTACTCCAGTAGTAGCAGATAAATTTCATACTCAATATGTAATAGAACCTCTTTATAGAGGTTATGGACATACTGTAGGAAATGCACTTAGAAGAGTTTTGCTTTCATCAATTCCTGGAGCAGCGATAAAAGGAATTAGAATTCAAGGTGTTCTTAGTGAGTTTTCAGTAATGGAAGGAGTTAAAGAAGCAGTTACTGAGATAATATTAAATATAAAAGAAGTTGTTATTAAAACTGAAGAGCATGGGGAAAGAAAAATGACTCTTTCTGTAAAAGGTCCAAAAGTTGTAAAAGCTTCAGATATTATACCAGAAGTAGGACTAGAGATAATTAATCCAGAACAAATAATCTGTACATTAACTACAGATAGAGAGTTAGATATAGAATTTTTAGTAGATACAGGTGAAGGTTTTTTAGTTTCTGAAGAAATAGACAAAAAAGGTTGGGCTGTTGAATATATGGCAATTGATGCTATATATACACCAATAAAGAATGTTTCATATTCTGTTCAAGATACAATGGTAGGAAGAATGACTGATTTTGATAAATTAATACTAAACATTGAAACAAATGGTAGTATAGAAACAAATGATGCATTATCATATGCTGTTGAGCTACTTAGTTTACATTTGACACCTTTAATGGATATAGGAAATAGATTAGAACAGCTTAGACCTGAAGAGGATGAAGTTGTTGTAGAGGTTTCTGTGTCTGGAGGAAGTTTAGATGATAACGAAAAAATAGAAGAATTAGATTTAACAGTAAGATCATATAACTGCTTGAAAAAAGCAGTTATAGAGACAATAGGACAACTAGCTAAAATGTCCTCTAATGATCTTATGAAAATCAAAAATCTTGGAAAAAAATCATACGACGAGATTCTTGAGAAAATGTTAGAGCGTGGACACGATTTAGCAGCGAACAATGGATTGAGCGAGCAATAAAACTCATAAATAAGGAGGATAGCTAAACTAATGAATCACAATAAATCATATAGAAAATTAGGAAGAAGAACAGAGCATAGATTAGCAATGCTAATGAATATGACTATATCTCTTTTAGATAATGAAAGAATAGAGACTACTATAACTAGAGCAAAAGAATTAAGAAAATTTGCTGATAGAATGGTAACTTTAGGGAAAAAAAATACTTTAGCTTCAAGAAGACAAGCTTTTGCATTTTTAAGACAAGATGCAACTGTAGCTAAATTATTTGGAGAAATAGCTCCAAGATATACAGAGAGAAATGGTGGATATACTAGAATAATAAAAACTAGTGTAAGAAAAGGCGACTCTGCTGAGATGGCTATAATAGAATTAGTATAATAATTTAAGGTGACTAGAATGGTCACCTTTTTTTTTATATAGATATTATATTAAAAATATGGTAAACTTAAATATGAAATAGAATTAAATTAAAAGGAGGATAAATATGGATGAAATATCATTGAACAAGCAAGAAGCACTAGAACTTATAATGGATGAAAATACGGTAATAATTGATTGTAGAAACCCAGAAGAGCTAATTGAGATACCGCCGATAACTGAAGATTGTTACAATATTCCTTTAGGGGATAATTTCATGAATGATGTATTAGAGTTAAATGATGAAATAAAAAAAGAAACTAAAATAGTAGTTTATTGTGCACACGGGATAAGATCTCAAAGAGCTACTATACTTCTAAGAGAAGCAGGGTATAATGCTAGTTACAGCTTAGAAGGTGGAATAGCAGCTGTATTCGAAGATGACGGTTGTTGAGGATAAAATAAGTTATCTCTAGTTAGAGAAAAATAATAAAGACAGAACTCAAAGTGTTGAGAAAAAATTAATTGAATAAATAAAATATCCCCCTACTCTATTGAAGTAGGGGGATATTTTATTTATTCAGGTTTTAATATAATTTCAAGACTATTGTGATTAGTAATATTCTTCTTTGAAAACTTTAATAAATTTTCATAAGTGATCAATTCTTTATATTCTTTTGGTGATAAAACAGAATAATCATTATTTTGTAAAGACTTTTTATAGATATAAAGATTCCAAAAATTATTATTCCTAAGCTCGGTTTCATAAGTTAATTTATAATTTTCTATAATATTTAAAAGTTTTTTTTCATCATAGTTTCCAATAGATAAATTATTAACTACAGTTTTAGTTGCTTTAATTATTTCTTCCACTCGATTAGGGACACAAGAAAATCTAATAATAAGATTATTTTCACCGTGATTAATATATTCTAGATTACTCTGAGAATATATAGAATAAACACCTGAAAGCTTCTCTCTAATATCTTCTATTAAATAAACGTTAAGAAGAGTTGAAAAAGCTTTAAAAAGATTTCTATCAATATTTGAATAATTATTTGTATAAGGATAAACAATAGTAATGGTAGCTTTTTCATCTTTTCCTTTAACTACAGATTTAGAAATATCCACAGTTGGTGAGGAAATATTTAAAATTTTATATTTATTTATATTTTCGTTACTAGGTAAACTTGAAAAATATTTTAAAATTACTTCCTCTAATTTTTTTTCTTCAATAGAACCAACAACAATAACTTTAAATCCATTAAAATTGGAGTATTTATTTTTATAGACCTCTAAAATAGATTCTTTATTTATTTCATTTAAGTTTTTTAAAGAAAGAGATTTTCTTCTAAAATGATTGTTAGAAATTATATTAGCAATACTATCTCTATAAATATTACTAGGAGAATTATTTCTATTATTAATACTTTGAGCTACAGTTTCTTTTGTTTTATTGAAAAAATTATCATCAAATCTATGGACTAATAAAAAAGAAGTTAAGGATTTAAGTGCGATATCAAAATTTTTAGAATCACTTTCTAAGTTCATTCCATGAATATAATCGCCAATATAAGAATTAATAGTGAAATTTTTTCCCTTTAAAAAAGTTTCATATTGAGCATTGGTTAAATTTCCAACACCAGAATTCTCTATCATAGTAGAAAGAAAATTAGAGTTTAAGTATCCTATATCATCTTCAGTGGATGAACCTTCTTCTTTATAAATGTTTAAAAGTATTTTATCTTCTTGAAAATTTGTATTTTTATAGAATACCTCTATTCCATTTGAGAGTTTAAATATTTTAACTTGAAAAGGAGTATTTTCATCTTGAATAACTTTATTCATAATAGAACCAGGAGTTAATTGGGGAGTAATAAGTTCTAAAGAGTTAGGAGTTTCAAAATTACTTAGTTTTTCTTGTTTTATTTTATAATTTGTATCTTTAAGTTCCTCTTTAGAAGGTAAATTATCTTTGTTATTTGAAGTTAAAAATAGTGCTTTATCTTTTTCATAATAGTTTTTAGCATACTCTTGAATATCTGCAACAGTGATTGTAGGAAAAACTTCATCAAGTAAATTTAATTTATCTTTAGGAAATAATAAAACATCTCCGTACATATACCAATCTTTAATTTCATTAAAAAAACTTTCATTATCTAAAGATTTTCTATTGGTATTTTGAGATTGAATTTGTGTATAGAGTTCAGATTTTTCATTGTTCAATTCACTTAAATAAGGTCCAAAAGTTGATAAAATATTTAAATTTTGATAAATTAATTTATTTGCTTGCAAAATATTATTTTCTTTAACTTGAGAAGTTAAGCTGATAATCTCATTATGTTTTCCCAGTCTAGAAGAATAAATACCACTAGAAATTAGTGGTGAATTATTTTTATTTGCCAAAAGATCTAATCTAGAATTTAAAATGTTAAAATAAAGAGTTTGAACTATACTTTTTTTAAGTTCAGAAAAGTTACTAATAGAAGAAATATTATTAACAACTGAATACTCAAGAGTGGTATTTGTTAATTCAGAATCTGAAAAAATTGAATAACTTTCTTTTAAACTTTCTAAAGAATGTTCTTCAGATATTCCAGAAATAGAATTTTCAATAGAAGAAAACTCAGATTTTATTTTTTCTTCTATATCTTTTATATTAAAATCTCCAATGGCTATAATTAAAAAGTTTTTTGGTTGATACCATTTATGGTAAAATTCTTTTAAAAGATCAGAATCAGTATTTTTAATAATCTCAGTATCTCCAATAGGCATTCTATGAAAAAATTTAGAATCACCAAAAAGAATATTTCTTTTAAAAAAACTAATTCTTTCACGAAGCCCCTGTCTTCCACGCCATTCCTCTAAAATAATGTTTCTTTCATTTATTACATCCTCTTCTTTAAAAGAAATATTTGTAGCCCATTCTTTTAAAATATGGAAAGATTCTGAAATACTAGAAGGCTCATTAGTAGGTATTTTAAGTTTATATACAGTTTCCAAAAATCCTGTATAGGCATTTAAATCTCCACCAAAACTTAGCCCTAAAGTTTCTAAGTGCTTTATTAAATCATTTTTAGGATAATTTTGAGTTCCGTTGAAAGCCATATGTTCTAAAAAATGAGCAATTCCTTTTTGATTATCATCTTCCATTAAAGAGCCTACATTTACAACAAGATTTATGCTAGCTCTTTTTTTGGGTTTAGAATTATTTAAAATATAGTATTTTACTCCATTTTCTAATTGACCAAAAGTAAATTTTTCTAAATTTTCAGAATCAGTTTTTAGAATAAATTTATAAGGTAAAGATTTTTGTATTTTTGTATTTTTATGATAAAAAATTAAACTAATGATTCCTAAAAAAATAATGATAAAACAGAGTATGTATAACTTCTTCATATTTCTCCTTAGATATAATTTATTTTAATAAACTTATGAGATATTATAGCATATTAGGTTGTTATTTAAACAAATTAAAAAATAAAATTGTTTTATATTTCAAATATATAACAATAAAATATAAGTGGTTAGTCTTTGAAAAGTTTAAGTTAATTTATATTAAGAATTTAAACTTCAAATATAATAAAAATAAAGTAGAGTATTTTTTGAATATATGTGAAATTCTAGAAATTTCAATATTTTCTATAGGAAGCAGCTTCTAAAAGTTCGTTTCTACCTATATTTTCTTTTCCAGCTAAATCTGCAATTGTTCTAGAAATTTTTAGAATTTTATCAAAACTTCTAGCAGAAAGAGAGAAGTTTTTCACTATATTTTGTAAGAGTAGGGAATCTTCAGTGGAAAGTTTACAAAATAGATTGATTTCTTTTGATGACATAGAACTATTTAGTTTATGAGAATTAAATCTAGAATATTGTATTTTTCTAGCAAAAATTACTCTTTTTTTTATTATTGATGAATTCTCAGATATTTCAGTGGAAAATAGTTCTTTATAGTCTAGTTTTTTTATAGGTACATATAAGTCCATTCTATCAATAATAGGTCCAGAAATTTTCTTTTGATATCGCTCTATTTCTTTATAGGAACAAGAACATTTTCCAGTATCCTCAAATAGAAGACCGCATTTACAAGGGTTAGTAGCAATTACTAAAATGAATTTAGCAGGAAAAATAATTTTTTGATTAACTCTTGAAATAGAAATAGTTTTATCCTCTAGAGGTTGACGTAAACTTTCAATTATCTCATTTGAAAATTCAGAAAATTCATCAAGAAATAAAACGCCGTTGTGTGCCAAAGTAATTTCACCAGGTTTGATATTATGACCGCCACCTAGAATAGAGGACTTAGAAGCGGTATGGTGAGGTGCTCTAAAGGGGGGTGTTGTGATAATTTTGTCTACTTTACTTAGTTCTCCTAATATACTATAAATTTTAGTACATTCTATCGATTGAGGTGTATCTAAATTTGGGAGAATAGAGGAAAACCTTTTAGCTAACATAGATTTTCCAGATCCAGGACTTCCAATTAAAAAAAGATTATGCCCTCCAGCAGCGGCAATTTCGAGAGCTCTTTTTCCTAATGTTTGCCCTTTTACTTCATTTAAATTAAGATCGGAGACAATATTTTTATTTAATTTTTTTAACATAACGTTTTCTATAAAATCACTTTTTATAAAATCTATTAAATCTAGTATATTTTTTATTGGTATAATTCTAATATCTTTGATAAAAGCTGCCTCATCTAAATTATCATAAGGAATAATAATACCTTTTAAAAGCATCTCTTTGGCAAAAAGTGTTGCGCCAATAATACCTTTAACAGGTTTTATATCACCAGTTAAAGAGAGTTCTCCTAAAATAAGATAGTTGCTGAAAATAGAATGATTATCTTTAAGAAAACCAAAACTAGTAAGAATTCCTATTGCAATTGCTAAATCGAAATGAGCACCTTCTTTTTTTATAGAAGCGGGTGAAAGGTTAACAACTATTTTTTTAGGTTCAAAAGGGTATCCCGTATTTTTTAATGAAGTTTTAATTCGCTCTTTACTTTCAAAAATAGCAGTATCACCTAATCCAATAATAGAAAAATTTGGCATTCCATTACTAATATCAATTTCAACTTCTACAAGATAGTTTTTAATGCCAAGATAGCTAGTACTAAGAATTTTTATATTCATACGACTCACCTCTACTCTGATTATACTCCATATATATTTAAAACAATAGAAAGTATTAAAATTTTTAATTAAAACTTCTAAATGAAAAAATAATTAATCGCAGAATAATATATAAACATACAAAAAAAATTAATAAAATATATATAAAAAAAGATTGACAAATTTCGCAAATCAATATATAATATTTTCATAAGTGAAATCATTACAGATTAAAAAAATAAAACGGAGGGATTAAATGAAAAGATACAGATGTTTACTATGTGGAGAAATAATGAATGAAGGTGTGGAGTCATGTCCAGTATGTAAAGCACCAAAATCAAAGTTTGAATTAGTAGTAGAAGGTGCTGCAAGAGTTTGGGCTACTGAACATAAAGTAGGAGAAGGATTAGCTTGCGGTGATGAAGAGATCATTATGGGATTAAGAGCTAACTTCGAAGGAGAATGTACAGAAGTAGGAATGTATTTAGCTATGTCAAGAGTAGCAGATAGAGAAGGATATGCTGAAATAGCAGAAGCTTATAAGAGAATAGCTTTTGAAGAAGCAGAACATGCTGCTAAATTTGCAGAACTATTAGGGGAATGTGTATCAGATTCTTCAGAGAAAAATTTAACAATGAGAGTAGAAGCAGAATACGGTGCTACAGCAGGAAAATTTGAAATTGCTAAAAGAGCTAAAATGTTAGGTTTTGATGCTATACACGATACAGTGCATGAAATGGCTAAAGATGAAGCAAGACACGGTAGATCATTTTTAGGTTTATTAGAGAGACATTTCGGAAAAAAATAATAGAAAAAATAATTTATAAATAAAATATTGAAAAACAGTGGGTAATACTATTTGTTTTTCAATATTTTTTTGTATTAATTATTATTATAAAGTATTCTATAATAGAAAAAATCTAAATTGCATGAAAAATATATAAATCAATAGATACCAAAAAAAATTTTAGTTATTATAATAGAGAAATTGAAAAATCAACAAAATTCTGTTCTCATTGAGGAAAAGAAAAAATCTAAATTGTATAAAAAATATAGGGAGCGGATTGAGTTCCTGAAGAGAATTAAAGATGATTTATGAAAAATTCTTGTAATATAAACAAATAAATGATAATATAAATATACAAGTTTCTTAAAGGAGGGCTATTTTGGAGATAAAAAAAGCAAATAAATCTGCATTACTATATTACTATTATTATTCAAATAGCGATTTGTATTAATTCTAAAAGGAATTTTTATACAAATCTATTTTATATTTATAAAATAAAAAGAGATTTGTATGGTATAAAGTAATTATTTTAAACCTACATAATTTGTAGGTTTTTTTTTTAGAAAAAATGTATTAAAATTGGAGGAAGTATGGAAAATGTATTGGATATATTGAAAGATAGAGGGTATATAAAGCAATTTACTCATGAACAAGAAACAAGAGAGTTATTAGAGAAAGAAAAAATAACTTTCTATATAGGTTTTGATCCCACGGCAGATAGCTTACATGTAGGACATTTTATAGCTATGATGTTTATGTCTCATATGCAAAGAGCAGGGCATAGACCTATTGCGTTAATAGGTGGAGGAACAGCTATGATAGGGGATCCTTCTGGGAGAACTGACATGAGAAATATGATGACAAAAGAAATAATAGCAGAAAATGTAGCTGGAATAAAAAAACAAATGGAAAGATTTATAGATTTTTCAGAGGATAAAGCAATACTAGAAAATAATGCTGATTGGTTATTAAATTTAAATTATGTAGAATTTATAAGGGAAATTGGAGCTCATTTTTCAGTTAATCGAATGTTAGCTGCAGAATGTTTTAAATCGAGGATGGAGAGTGGACTTTCATTTCTTGAATTTAATTATATGCTAATGCAAGGTTATGACTTTTTAGTCCTTAATCAAAAATATAATTGTAAAATGCAATTAGGTGGTGACGATCAGTGGTCAAACATGATAGGTGGTGTTGATTTAATAAGAAAAAAAGAAAGAAAGCCAGCTTTTGCAATGACATGTAGTCTTTTAACTAATAGTGAAGGTCAAAAAATGGGGAAAACAGCTAAAGGAGCATTGTGGCTAGATCCTGAAAAAACATCACCTTATAATTTTTATCAATATTGGAGAAATATAGCAGACTCAGATGTGGAAAGATGCTTATCGCTTTTAACATATATTCCAATGGAGGAAGTAAGAAAACTTTCATCTTTAGAAGGTGCTGAAATTAATAAAGCAAAAGCTATATTAGCTTTTGAAGTTACTAAGATAGTTCATGGGGAAAAATTTGCAGAAGAGGCAAAGCATGCAACAGAATCTATTTTTGGTTCAGGCAATGACATGAGTAATGTTCCTAAAATTCAATTAAGAAAAGATGAGTTAGGAAAAGAGATTGTTGCACTCCTTGTAGAAGCAGGAATATTAAAAACAACAAGTGAAGGAAGAAGACTTGTTCAACAAGGGGGATTATATATTGGTGAAATCAAAGTTTTATCACATAATATGCAAATTATCGAAGAATTATTTGAAGAGGATCAATTACTTATAAGAACTGGAAAGAAAAAATATTATAATATAGTTTTAATTTAATAAGGGTGGTTATTTTGAAAAACCTTATAATAAGAGAGATGCTAGAGGAGGATATTCCTAGGATATATAGAGCTATAAATTTAAAATATGTAGAAAAATATTGTGAAAAAAAATGTGAACAGAATATCCAATGGTTAGCTTATAAAAAATGGTATTATTTTATACTAAATTCATCTTATTTTCTTATGTATATTATCACAAATAATGAGGAAGAATTTTTAGGAAATATAAAATTTGAAATTCACAGTAAAAAAGCTATATTGGAGATATATTTAGTTGAGGAAATAAGAGGAAAAAATTATTCGTGCCATATAATACAAGAATGTGTGTCTAGAATTAGAGAGAAATTTTTTATTGAAAAAATAGAAGCATATATAATAAAAGAAAATTTAAAATCTAAATATATTTTTGAAAAATTAGATTTTAAATTTTTAAAAATTGCAAATTATAATGGAATAAAACATGATTTATACATAAAAACTAATATTTAAAAAAATTAGAATTAAAAAGAGTAAATTTTTATTGTAAAAAATAATTATTTACTCTTTTTTAGTGATTGTTTTATTTGAATTATGTTATACTATATTTATAGTGAATATATTATATCTATAATTATAAAATGAGGGGAAAAATGACAAAAAAACAAAGAGTAGTTAACATAATAGAAATATTAAATAAAAAATTTGGGCATCCTGATTGTGCATTAAATTACACTACTCCTTTTGAACTTTTAATAGCTGTGATATTATCAGCTCAGTGTACAGATGTCAGAGTGAACATAGTAACTAAAGAGATGTTTAAAATAGTAAATACTCCCAAAGGTTTTAGTAAGATGAGTATAGAAAAAATAGAAGAATTAGTTAAAAGTACAGGATTTTATAGAAATAAAGCAAAAAATATAAAACTTTGTAGTGAGCAGATCCTTGCTAGTTTTGGTGGGGAGGTTCCTCAAAATATGGATGAACTGGTATCTTTAGCAGGAGTTGGTAGAAAAACAGCAAATGTAGTTAGAGGAGAAATATGGGGACTAGCATCAGGAATAACTGTAGATACCCACGTAAGGAGACTTACTAATTTAATTGGAATAGTAAAGGAACAAGACCCAATTAAGATAGAAAAAAAATTGATGCTCATTGTACCATTAAAATTTTGGATTGATTTTTCACATTATTTAATATTACAAGGAAGGGACAAATGTATAGCAAGAAGACCAAAGTGTAGTGAATGTGAAATAAAACAATTGTGTAAATATGGTGAAAAAATAATTCTTGACAATAAGGATAAAGAATGGTATAAACATAGTATAGTTAACTAAAATAAAATCAATATTTAAATGATAGATTAAGATAATGATAAATAATTTCAGGAGATGAAAAAAATGAGAGTTTATCTAGACAATAATGCAACAACAAAATTAGATAAAGATGTTTTAGAAGTAATGCTTCCTTATATGACAGAAATTTATGGAAATGCCTCAAGTTTACATAGTTTTGGAATGGAAGCTACTAATGGAATGGACCAATCTAGAGAAAAAATTGCAAAGATACTAAAAGTGAATCCTAAAGAAATAATTTTTACAGGTACAGGTGTAGAAGGCGATAATTTAGCAATAAGAGGAATCGCAAGGGCTTATAAAAATAGAGGAAAACATATAATTACAAGTTCTATAGAGCACCCTGGTGTAAAAGAAACATTGAATGATTTAAAAAATGAAGGTTTTGAAGTAACATTTTTACCAGTTGATGAAAACGGAGTCGTCTCTATCGAAGCATTAAAAGAGAGTATAAGAGAAGAAACGATTCTTATCTCCATAATGCATGCAAACAATGAAGTAGGTACTATTCAACCAGTTGAAGAAATAGCAAAAATAGCAAAAAAAAATAAAATAATATTTCATATGGATGCGGTACAAACAGCAGGAAAAATACCATTATATCCTCTGGAAATAGGAGCGGATATTGTAGTTTTCTCGGCTCATAAATTTCATGGACCAAAGGGAATTGCAGCTATGTATATAAGAAGTGGAGTACGATTAGGAAAGTGGATTACAGGTGGAGGACAAGAAGGGAGATTAAGACCTGGAACGTCAAATGTAGCTGGAATGGTAGGAATGGCAGCAGCACTAGAAAAAGCTGTTAATAATATGGAAGAAAATATAAAAAGAGAATCTGAATTAAGAGATTATTTTGAAAAACAAATTTCAGAGCAACTATCAGAAGTTGTGATTAATGCTAAAAATGTAAAAAGACTTCCTGGAACATCTAGTGTTCAATTTCGATATTTAGAAGGAGAATCTATTTTACTTACATTAAATCATAAAGGGATAGCTGTTAGTTCAGGTTCTGCATGTTCTTCAGATGATTTGCAAGCATCTCATGTATTGCTCGCAATGGGTATTCCAATTGAATTTGCACATGGAACAATAAGATTTAGTTTAGGCAATGAAACTACAAAAGAAGAAATTGATTATACAATTGAAGCAGTTGTTGAAATGGTAAATAAATTAAGAATTATTTCTCCTTTGTGGGGAGAATTTGTGGATAAAAGATAGTTAATATATAAATAATATAAGAAAAGGCTAAGGAGAAAATTATGCAATATACAGAAAAAGTAATGGAACACTTTATGTCCCCTAAAAATGTAGGCGTTATGGAAAATCCAGATGGTTATGGAAAAGTAGGAAATCCTAATTGTGGTGATATAATGGAAATTTATATAAAAGTTGAAAATGAAATAATAGTTGATGTGAAATTTAGAACTTTCGGCTGTGCTTCGGCAATAGCCTCTTCATCAGTAGCAACAGAATTAGTCCTTGGAAAAACTGTTCAAGAAGCTCTTTTAATTACAAATAAAGCTGTAGTTAAAGAACTAGGAGAGTTACCGCCAGTAAAAATGCATTGTTCGGTACTGGCAGAAGAAGCTATTAAACTAGCTGTTGAAGATTATTTATCTAAAAAAATTATAAAATAAAAACTATGTAGATAAAAAAGAATATATCATATATAATGTAGGTATTATTTAACAGAAATGTAAAATAATACCTATTTTTAAATATAAAAAAAGTTAGGAGATGAAAACAATAATGAAAAAAATATTAGTGATAATTCTTTTAATGATAATTTCTTTAGAAGTATTATCTACGGATAAAAATTCAGGTAATAAAAAATCAATAAAAAAAGAACAGGAAGAAATATTAGAGCAAGAATATAAAGCCTATGTTGTTGGAGATTCAAAAGGAAATATGTATATGTCTGAAAATGAAAATGAGATGTTACCATTAGCTTCTACGACAAAAGTAATGACAATGATTGTTACTTTTGATGAGATTTCAAAAGGAAAAGTTTCTTTAAATGATGATGTGATCATAAGTTCAAAAGCTGCAAGTATGAGAGGTAGTACGATTCCTTTAAAAATAGGTGATAAATTTAAACTTCATGAACTTATAAAAGCTACTGCCATTCATTCATCTAATAACGCTGCTTATGCAATTGCAGAATATGTGGGAAAAGGTGCGAAAAATTTTGTTAAACTGATGAATGAAAAATCAGATTCACTAGGTTTAAAAAATCAAGTGGAGTTTAATACACCAACAGGGCTCCCCCCCCATATGTCAAAAGAGAAAATGGATAAAGGGACGGCATATGCTATGTATAAAATTATGCTAGAAGCTAAAAATTATCCGGAGTATATGAAGATTGCAGGAATAAAATCTGTAAGAATAAAAAATGATAAAATTTTACTTAAAAATAAAAATAAATTATTAGGAACAAAGGGAATATTTGGTTTAAAAACAGGATATCATAAAGAGGCAGGATATAATATTTTAGTAATGAATGAAAACGAGGATATAGATGCTTTTTATGTGGTTTTAGGGGGAAGAACTGCTAATATAAGAGATATGAAAGTTTTGGAATTAGACGAATCTTTTCATGCTAATTTTTTATTTAAAACTGTATTAGACACCAAAAAATCGTTGAGTAATATAATTGTAAAAAAAGGAACAAATTCAAAAGTGATTCTTTATCCTGATAAGAATTATAGTCTTATAATAAAAAATAATGATAAAGTAAGCATAGTATTAGAAAAAGTTAAAAAATTAGAAACACCAATTTTAAAAAATACAAATTTTGGAAATTATAAAGTTATAATTAATGGAAAAGAAATTTTAATGGGAAAACTAGTAGGAAGAATTCAACCGCCAAATTCTAATTAAGTAAACTGCTTAAAAAAAATCTGAAAAGAGGTATGTTATTATGAGAGGGATAGTTTATTTTATTATTTATAAGCTTCTTTATAAATTATTTTGGATACTGCCTATAAAAAAAAATAGAGTGTTGTTTAGTTCGTATTTTGGACGACAATATAGCGATAATCCAAAATTTATTTATGAAGAATTAATAAAAAACAGAAATGATTTGGATATTATATGGATTTTAAATAGTAAAGTAGAAGAATTGCAAGGTCATAATGTAAAAATAATAAATGCTAAAAGTTGGAAGTATCTATATTATCTTGCAACATCTAAATACTGGATTGATAATTGCCACGGCTACCATCTTAGAAAACCAAGAGTAAAAACAATTTTGCTTCAAACATGGCACGGAACACCTCTAAAAAAAATAGCTCAAGATATAGAAGGGAAACAATATAAAAAAAGTAGAAAAAATTGGAAATTAGAAAGTAGTTATTGGGACTTTTTTTTATCCCCTAATAAAAATCTTAATAATTTATTTTGCAAAGCTTTTAAAATAAATGAAGAGATTGTAATAAATACTATGTATCCTAGAAATGAATTTTTAGTTCATAGTAATATCGAGAAAGTAAAGAAAAAAGTTTTTAAAGAACTGGGAATAAAAACTGAAAAAAAAATTATACTATATGCTCCAACATTTAGAGTTGAAGAGACGGCTTCCTATAAATTGCACCTTGATATGAAAAGACTGGAAAAAGAATTTGGGGATAAATATATTTTTTTAATAAGATTACATCCCAATATAAAGCGACTAGATTGTATAGAACTAAAAAAAGAGTTTTCAATAAATGCTTCTAAGTATAACGATATTCAAGAGTTGTATTTAATTTCAGACGTACTTATCACAGATTACTCTTCAGTATTTTTTGATTATGCAATATTAAATAAACCTATGATATTTTATCCTTATGACTATGATGAATATAAAAATGATGATAGAGGTTTCTACTTTGAATATAGTGAGATAGTTCCTGGTCCAATTGTATATGATGAGGAAAATTTAATAAAAGAAATGAAAAGACTAGAATGTAATATGAGTGAGTTTCAAATAAAAATAAAAAAATTTAATGATAAATATAATGATGTAAAAAATAATGAAACGAGTAAATATATATTGAAAAAAATAGGACTGTTGGTTTAAGAATTTTTAAAAATAAGAAAAGGGGAGATTATGAACTCGAAATTAATAAAAAATTATTTTTTTAATATTATTATTGTTTTTATAAATATAGTTTTTCCTATACTTGTATTTCCTTATGCCTCTAGAATACTCTTACCAACACAGTATGGAAAATATTCTTTTGCTGTAGCAATAGCTAGTTATTTTGTAGCCATTGCTAATTTGGGAGTTCAATCTTACGCTTTGAGAGAATTGTCTAAAATAAAAAAAGAAAATTTAAGTGAAATTAAAAGAAAATTTAGTGAAATTTTATCTATTACAGTATTATCAAGCATCGGTAGTTATGTTTTGTTTATTATAACAATTTTATCTTTTAATATTTTAAGAGTGGAGTTAAAATTGTATTTAATTGTGGGCACTACAGTTTTATTAAGTTTTATGAATTTAGATTATTTTTTTATTACTATGGAGAATCATAAAAGAAGAACTTTAAGATTATTAATAACAAGAAGTATCTCTATAGTATTTTTATTTGTTTTAGTTAAAACTCCTAAGGACTATATTATTTTTACAGGAGTAATGATTTTACCAGAGATAATAGTAAAAATAATGGATATATTTTCAGTTAGAAAATATATAAGTTTTAATTTAAAGATTTCGTATTTAAAAAATCATGTAAAACCACTTTTAATAATATTTTTTTTTATTTTTTCCCAAACTATATATATGAATTTAGATTCTACTATGTTAGGAACAATAATTGGGAATAAAAGTGTTGGGTTATATGCTGTAGCAGTTAAAATGACTAAAATAGTTCTTCCGGTGATTAGCTCCTTAGGTCTTGTACTAACTCCACGAATAATAAAAAATATAGTTGATAAAAATGAAATAAATTTTTTTAAAGATATAGATTTAAATTTAAATTTTATTTTTTTTATTACAATGCCAGCAATTTTTTCTATGATGTTATTGGCTAATAATATGATAGAAATTTTATCGGGGAAAGATTATCAAGCATCAATAACACCTATGAGAGTCATGTTACCTATTATATTTTTTATAAGTATAAGTGGTTTTACATCTTCTCAGATTTTAATTCCAACAAATAATGAAAAAAAAATTTTAAAAATATCTATAATAGGTTTATTAATAAATTTTATGTTAAATTTATTGTTAATTCCTAAAAATGGTATATTAGGAGCAGGAATAGCAACTCTAATAGCAGAATTTTTTGTAATGTTTTTTAGAGTAAAAGAAGTGAAAAATATATTTCCAACATATAAAATATTTTCATCTGAGAGAAACAAGTATATAATATCAGGAGTAATAGCTTTTATATTAGGTCTTGTAGTAAAAAAAATTATTTCTATAAAAAATATATATATAGAGTTTATTGTTGTTTTTATTTTTTATAGTATTTTTTATTTTTTTATACTAATATGTAAAAAAGAATACTTTGTAATTAAGTTTATTACTTATTTCAAAAATAAATTGATAGGAGAGTGAGTATGAAAAAGATAATAACTTATGGAACCTTTGATTTGTTACATTGGGGGCATATAAATTTATTAAAACGTGCAAAAGAATTAGGTGATTATTTGATAGTTGGACTATCAACAGATGAATTTAATGAAGTTAAACATAAAGAATCTTATCATTCTTATGAAGAAAGAAAATTAATACTTGAATCGATAAAATATGTGAATGAAGTTATTCCAGAAGAAACTTGGGAACAAAAAAAAGAGGATATAAAGAAATATGACGTTAATATTTTTGTTATGGGGGATGATTGGAGAGGTGAATTTGATTTTTTAAAAAAGAATTGTGAAGTTATATATTTAACGAGAACTAAAGGAATATCTACTAGTAAAATAAAGATTGATTTGAAAAAAAAGTAAAAATAAAACAAATATAGAAAAAAAGTGTTGACCAAAAGCCATAACTATGATATTATTTATCTTGTGCACGACGAAATGTTGTGAACAAGAAAAGGACATTAACAACAGAATAGAGAAGAAAAAAAGTTCTTGAAAAAGAATAATGTCAAAACTCAGTAAGTTTGAAAAAGCTTACGACTGGGTAACGAACCCAGTATAAACAAGGTGTAAATATCAGTTTTAAAAGAAACTGAGCAAATAGAGATTGAATGAAGAGTTTGATCCTGGCTCAGGATGAACG
>JBOFUX010000058.1:0-24255 GCA_051652785.1 Fusobacteriaceae bacterium
AACTATTTATATAGGAGTATTTGTAGGAAATTATTTTTATAAAACTGAAAATATATATATGGATAATATTTTAAAGATAATAAAAGTAATATATATCACCTATGGAATAAAATCTCTTTATTTATCTTTATTAAGAAAAATAAAAAAAGATTTTATTTCAAAAATATTAATAATTGTAGTACTTACTTATCTTCCATTGGTAGTCTTTGTTTATGGAGTAGCAGAAAGTTTAAAAAAAGAAAAAAATTAAAAAAAGAAAAAAATTCAGGAGGAACTAAAATGTCAAGATTACAAATAATACTAAAAGAGGATGTGGCAGGTCAAGGAAGAAAAGGAGAGATAGTAAACGTTTCAGAAGGTTATGCAAGAAACTATTTATTAAAAGGTAACAAAGGGATTATAGCAACTCCAGAAGAGCTAAAAAAAATAGAGAATAGAAAGAAAAAAGAAGAACTAAAAGCTGAAGAAGAAAAAAATAAATCTAAAGAAGTAAAAAAACTTTTAGAAAGTAAAAAAATAGTGATACAAGTTAAAGCTGGGGAAAATGGAAAAGTATTTGGTGCTATAACAAACAAAGAAATAGTTCAAGAAATTATAAATGTGTTTAATTTGGAAATAGATAGAAAAAAAATAGAGTGTAATATTAAATCTTTAGGTGAACATATAGTAATAGTTAAGCTTCATACTGATGTTAAGGCTGAATTAATAGTTGTAACTGAAAGTAAATAAGGAGATATTCTAAATGAATAATATAGAAAGTTTAAGAAAAGTTCCAAGTAGTATAGAATCAGAAAAAGCTGTTTTAGGTGGAATATTTCTGAAACCTGAAATATTTGGTGATGTTATCGAAATATTGAAAACAACAGATTTTTATAGAAATTCATATAAATTAGTATATGAAACTATGATAGAAATGTATTCTAATGATGAAACTATAGATCCTATATTATTAGTTGAATACTTAAAAAAGAAAAATAAATATGAAGAAATTGGTGGAGAAAAAATTCTTTATGAAATTATAGAGGATACATCTACAGCAGCAAATACGTTAAAATATGCTTCCATAGTAAGAGAAAAATCTATTTTAAGAAAACTAACAGATATTGGAACTAAAATAGTTGAAATGGCTTCAGAGGGATGCGAAGACGTAGATACAATTTTAGATAAAGCTGAAGGTTTGATTTTTAAAATATCGGAAACTAAAGAAGCTAAAGATATAGTAAATATAAAAGATACTCTTGAAAAAGAGTTTGAAAGATTACAAAGTGCATATGAAAATAAAGGTATGACAACAGGAATATCTTCTGGATTTAAAAACTATGATTTCTTAACTAGTGGATTTCATCCCTCAGATTTAATTATAATTGCAGCAAGACCAGCTATGGGAAAAACAGCCTTTGCTCTAAATCTAGCTTTGAATGCCTCATTAGATTCTAAAAAAAGTGTTTTAATTTTTTCTTTAGAGATGGGAAATTCACAACTTTTACAAAGACTTTTGTCAGTTGATTCAGGAGTACCACTTCAAAAGATAAGAAACGGATTTTTAGATGAAGTAGAGTGGGGAAAATTAGGAATGACCTCTGGGAAGTTAGCTAATGCAGAAATTAATATAGCAGATGTTCCCAATGTAAATGTTTTGGAGATTAGAGCAATTGCAAGAAGGTTAAAAGCTGCAAATAAGCTAGATATGATCGTAATTGATTATTTACAGCTTATAAGTGGAAATGGAAAATCAGATAATAGACAAAATGAAGTTTCTGAAATATCAAGGGCACTAAAAGGAATAGCTAGAGAACTTGATATTCCAGTAATTGCTCTTTCACAACTCTCAAGAGCTCCAGAGCAAAGAGCGGATAGAAGACCTATGCTTTCTGATTTAAGAGAATCAGGAGCAATAGAACAAGATGCTGATATAGTTCTTTTCTTGTATAGAGATGATTACTATAATGAAGATAGTGAATTAAAAGGTGTTACTGAAGTAATAATTGGAAAGCAAAGAAATGGTCCAGTTGGAACAGCACAACTAAGATTCTTCCATGAACTTACAAAATTTGCTGACTATACATCTAAGGTTGAATAAAAAAATATTAGAGAGGAATAAAAAATTGAGAAAAATAAAAATCGTTGCACCAGGTGGAAACAAAGAAAAAATTGAGGCTGCTTTAAAACAAGGTGCTGATATAATTTTTGTAGGTGGAAAAATGCTCAATTTAAGAGCAGGAACACAAAATTTTTCAGATGAAGAATTAAAAGAACTCACAAAATTAATTCATAATATGGGAAAAAAAATTCAAGTAAATTTAAATGCAGTACCTTTTAATGATGAGTTAGATGGGCTTATGGAATATAGTAAATTTCTTGAAGAGATAGGAATAGATGGAGTTATTATTTCTGATCTTGGTGTATTTCAGTGTGTAAGAGAAAATACCAGTTTAGAAATAACGATACAAACTCATTCAAGTAATACAAATTGGCGTTCTATAGAAATGTGGAAAAAATTAGGAGCAAAAAAAGTAGTACTTGATAGAGATATAACACTTAATAGTATTTTAGAAATACGAACTAAAGTTCCAGATATAAAAATAGAAGTTTTAGTTCATGGACCTGTTTCTATGGCTATTTCAAGAAGACCTTTACTAAGTAATTATATGAGAGAAAAATCAATTGAAAAAAATCCTAATTTAGAAAAATATTCAATTGTAGAAGAAACAAGACCTGGCGAACATATGCCAATATTTGAAGACATATATGGAACATATATATATAGTGCAAAAGATTTGTGCACATTGGATATATTAGAAAAAATATTGGATTTAGGCATTGATTCAATAAAAATAGATGGGGGAATGAAAGATGAAGTGTATATATCAACTGTTGTTGGTATATACAATGAAGCCTTGAATTCTTATTTAAAAAATCAATATTTTTATAAAGAGGAATGGATGGAAAAATTAAAAGAAACAACAAAATTACCATTTATGAATTGGTTTAAAAATTAATAATATTATGTAGATATATAGAGAGGATGAAAAATTGAAAAGAGTAGAGTTATTAGGACCAGCAGGAAATATGGAAAAACTTGAAATAGCTTTTCACTATGGAGCTGATGCAGTATTTGTCGGTGGTACAATGTTTAGTTTAAGAGCTGGAAGCCATAATTTTTCAAATGAACAGCTAAAAGAAGCAGTGGATTATGCACATTTATTAAAGAAAAAAATATATGTTGCTTTAAATGTAATCCCACACAATGATGAGTTTGGAATGCTACCTGATTATGTTAAATATTTAGAAAAGATAGGTATAGATGGCGTTATCGTAGCTGATTTAGGAGTTTTTCAAATAGTAAAGGAGAATTCTAACTTAAAAATTAGTGTAAGTACTCAAGCGAGTAATACAAATTGGCGTTCAGTTAAAATGTGGAAAGATATGGGAGCGAATAGAGTTGTTTTAGCAAGAGAAGTTTCTCTTGAAAATATAGCAGAAATAAAAAATAAAGTTCCTGATATAGAAATAGAAGTTTTTGTTCATGGTGCTATGTGTATGGCAGTTTCTGGACGTTGTTTACTAAGTAATCATATGATAGGTAGAGATGCAAATAGAGGTGACTGTGCCCAATCTTGCAGATGGAATTATAATGTTTTAGAAGAAGAAACTGATGGAACTTACACAGAGACTAAAGAAGAAGCAGAGAATTCTTTTATGTTTAATGCAAAGGATTTATGTGCTATAAAAATTATAGATAAGTTATTAGATTTAGGAATTGATTCACTTAAAATTGAAGGAAGAATGAAAGGGATTTATTATGTTGCTAATGTTGTTAAAGTTTATAAAGATGCAGTTGATAAATATTATTCAGGAAATTATGAATTTAATCCTAAATGGTTAGAAGAATTAGAATCAACTTCTCATAGATCTTATTCTACAGGTTTTCTTCAGAGTACACCCTTAGAGGATTCAATGAATTATAAAGATAGAAATTCTTATAGTCAAACTCATCAAATAGTAGCTAAAGTAGTTGAAATTTTAGAAAATAATGAATATATTTTGGAAATAAGAAATAGACTTGAGTCTGGAGATAAGTTAGAAGTAATAAATCCTACTTTTGGAATTCAAGAAATTATTTTACCAAAAATGCTGATATTGAAAAAAGGAGAGGAAACTGAATCATTGTTTTCAAATCCAAATTCAAAAGTTAAAATAAAATTAAAAGATATAACCTTATCTAAATTTGATATGATAAGAAAAATAATATGATTAAAGCGATTAAAATAAAAAACTTGGGACTGAATACTTCCCAAGTTTTTTATTTTAAATTAAATTTATAAGTTAATTTAAGATTGTGAAATTGTAAATTTTGATATTTTTAAAGTACTTTCTTTTTCTTTACCGCAATAAAATGCTTCAATTTTAAAGTTTTCATTTTCAAAAATTAATCTATTAGTATTTTTCATGTCATGAAGTTTAGCAAGGAATGTGTAGTTATAGTAAAATTTTAATTTTAGCATCTCTTTATATATCGTGGATTCAAATATATAAAGGTGTTTGTAGATTTCTTTAATTTCAGTGAATAAGACACATTCTTTGATCTGGAGATGATAAGCATAATTCAAATTTAGAGATTTAAAAATTTCATTATCCAATGGTGGCTGAAAATTTTCAAGAACATATTGAATATTTGTTTTAACATATTCAATATCTTTTTCTGATATAAATTTTTCAATAATTTGAGTAGTTTTTCCTAAAAAATCAACTGAATTTTTAATAGAAAAAATAATATCTTCAAAATTATTTTGTATATGTTCTGTTTGAATATTTTTAAAAGTAAAAAGAAGTTCTTGTACTTTACTAGTTATTTTATCAGTTTTTTTTATTTTTTCATAATTTAGCATATAATCTGTAGCTTCATTTATATCTTTTAAAAGTGGTTTTAAAATTATCTTTTCAAAATCATAAAATCTTAAATAATAATTATCAGAAAGTTCAAGTAATTTTTTGAATTCTTCTAACTGAATAGAAAAACTACCAGAATCTAAATTTTTGAGAATAAGTTTATAAATCTCAATACTAGTTTTATCTTCAAAAAAGAAAAAAGCTAAAATATTTATTTTATAGAATAAAGAATTTTTTTTTAATGCAGAAATAATAGTACTAGGAAGAAAAAAATTATATTCTTCTTTATAAAAAGTAACACTTTCAATTATTGGTGTTGTTAGAGAAAAAATTAGAGAATTATTTTCATAAAGAGAGAAAAAAATTTTTTTTTCCAAAAGTTTTTCATATGTTTTAAAAAAATCTTCTTCTAATCTTAACTCTTTTATCTTTTCTAGAGAAAGAGCAATAGAAACAGATTTATTCAATTTAAATTCTGTAAGAATGAATCGTAAAAGTATTTTTTCTTTTTTAGAAATTCGTTTGCTCAGTTCAATTCTAAAGTCATTAATGTTAATATCGAAAGCATAATCTAAATTTATCATAAAGTTCTCCCTTTATTTATTTATTTATTTATTTTGTAAGTTTTTCAGCAATATTAGACGAAATTTTTATATATTTTTTTTCTAATAATCTATTTTAACAGAAAAAATAAAAAAAAACAATATATAAATCTTAAAAAAATAAATAAACAAATAAAAATACAATTCTATATAACGAAAAAAAGAACTGAAATAGAACTATTTGACAAAAATGGAAACTTATAATATGATAGTAACAAGAAGTGAAATAAAAAATGAAAAGGAGTTAAACAATTATGAAAAAAATACTATTATTATGCTCTGCAGGAATGTCAACAAGTATGGTTGTAAAAAAAATGAAGGAGGCGGCAATTGAACAAAATATTGAAACAAAAATTGAAGCAGTTGGATTAGATCAATTTCATAATTTACTTGGAGAATATGATGTATTTCTTTTAGGTCCACAAGTAAGATATAAAAAACCTGAATTAGAAAAAATAGCAAATGAAAATAATAAACCACTAGATGTAATTAATACAATGGATTATGGAATGATGAATGGAAAGAAAATATTAGAATTTGCAATGAATTTAGAATATAATAAATAAAATTTATAATTATAATATAGTATAGGGGGAATAGAAAATGATGAAAAAACTAATGGATATTATTGAAAAAAGAGTAATGCCAGTAGCAGAAAAAGTAGCAGGAAACAGATATTTAAATGCAATTAAAGATGGATTTGTGTATGCTATGCCATTTTTAATAATCGGTTCATTTGTATTATTATTAGTAAATTTACCTTTCACAGACAAAAGTACATTTATGTATGTAGGATGGTATGATAATTTAATGAAGAGTTTTAAAGGTGATTTAGTTCAGCCCTTCTATGTAAGTATGGGAATTTTATCAATTTTTGTATCTTATGGTATAGGATCATCACTTTCAAATGCTTATGGTTTAAATGCTATAACTGGTGGATTCTTATCTCTATACACTTTTCTACTAACATCAGCTAAATTAGACTGGTTACCAGTAGGTCAGGCAGAAGGTTCACAAGCACTATTTCATATTCAAGAAGGTGGATGGATGCCAGTAATGGATGCACGGTATCTTGATGCAAAAGGATTATTTACAGCTATCATAGTTTCAATAATTTCAATTGAAATATTTAAATTTTTAGTTAAGAGAAAATTTGTAATAACTTTGCCGGATTCTGTTCCTCCAGCAATAGCAAAATCTTTTGAGTTATTAATTCCAGTAATAGTAACAACAGTTATTTTTCAAGGTTTAAGCATAGTAATACAAAAAAATATGTATATAATGATACCTGAATTAATAATGAAAGCACTTGAGCCTTTACTTAGAATGTCAGATTCATTACCTTCATTGATGGTTATACTTATAATAACACATTTATTATGGTTTGCAGGATTACATGGTGGTAATATAGTTGTGGCAGTTGTAAACTCTATAACTCTTTCAAACCTTGCAGCAAATCAGGCTGCTCTACAAGCAGGTGAAGTATTACCAAAAATATTTGCTGGTGGATTCTTAGATTCATTTGTATATATAGGTGGAGTTGGAACAACTTTAGGACTTGCAATAGCTATGGTAAGAAGTAAAAATAAACATTTAAATTCAGTTGGAAAATTATCATTAATTCCAAGTATATTTAACATAAATGAACCAATTTTATTTGGAGCACCAGTAGTAATGAATCCAATTTTAGTAATACCATTTATAGGAGTACCAGTTATAAATGCAACAATAGCTTGGTATGCTACAAAATATGGACTTATTGAAAGAATAGTAACATTAGTTCCTTGGACTACTCCAGGACCTCTTGCGGCATTATTAGCTACTAACTTTAGTATTAAAGCAATGATACTAAGTTTTCTATTAATATTTTTATCATATATAATATATAGACCATTCTTAAAAATGTATGAAAGATCTTTAGGTGAAGAATAATACAAAAAAATAATACGGAGATGAAAAATGGAAGAAATAATGGATATGGAAACAATTGCAATGACTCTTGTAGGAAATGCAGGTGAAGGAAGAAGTTTAGCTTTTGAAGCATTAAGAGAAGCTAAAGCAGGAAATATAGGAAAAGCTAAAGAATTAATTAAAGAAGCTAGTAAAAAAATATATGATGCTCATCATATACAAACAGATTTAATATGTCGTGAGGCAGATGGTCAAGGTGTTCCAATGAACTTATTACTTGTTCATGCTCAAGATCATTTAATGACTGCAATATTAGCTAAAGAATTAATTGAAGAAATGATAGATTTACATGATAAAATTAACAAAAAATAGAAAAAATATTTTCTATTCGAAAATATTAAAATAAAAAAAGACCAATCTCTAATTTAGTTTAAAACTATTTCAGAAATTGGTCTTTTTATTTGAGTTTTTACCTTATTAATGTTATAATTTTAATATTAGAGTATAAAATTTAGTCTTGGGAGGAATTATTTATGAATCTAACATCTATTTCAATAGAGAATTGGAAAACAATTAAGTATTCAAATTTAAATTTAGATAATATGTTAGTTTTAATAGGACAAAATAATTCTGGAAAATCTGTTTTACTTTCAGCCATTAATTTTCTTGTGAAACCAACTGAGTTTAAAGATGAATTTTCTAAAAATATAAAAATTCCAACAAGAATAACTGGAGTTTTTCTTGAGGGAAATAAAAAAAAAATTACATTGAGCATAACTAAATTACCCAATAATGAAACACCTATTTTTAGAATTTTATCAGATAACGAGGATAAAGTGATAACCTATGAAGAGTACGTAGAGATAATGAATAAAATATCACTTATATATATTCCATCTTATGAAAATATAAATGCTAAAGAAGTGACTCTTTTTATAAAAAAATTATTAGAATCATTAAATTTAAATGAGACAGAACAAATTTTTTATAAAAAAAAAATAATAGAAAAATATGAATCTTTAATGAGTGATTATTTAAATAAATCTCTTTATAGAAATATTTTATTTGAATCATTTAAATTTTTTCTAGAAATAATACTACAAAAGAATATTAAAAGTTTAGATAATTTTTTTATATTTTTCGAACACCCTGAGATGTATCTACATCCTCAGGCAGAAAGAGAATTATTTGATATATTAATAAAAATTTCAAAACTAGGTGCATTTGTTGTTATAGAAACACACTCTAGCCGTTTTATAGGGCTTAAACAATATTCTGCAATTTGTATTGCAAGACTTAAATATGGAGAAAGTAAATTTTTTCAGTTTAGGGGGGAATTGTTTTCAGGAGATGAAATTAAAAATTTTAATATGAACTATTGGATAAACACAGATAGAGGAGAGCTTTTTTTTGCTAAAAAAGTAATTTTAGTAGAGGGTCAAACAGATAAAATTGTAATATCTTATTTAGCAAAAATTTTAAATGTTTTTAAATATGAATATACAATTGTAGAATGTGGAAGTAAAAGTTTAATTCCACAATTTTCTAAATTGCTAAATAACTACGCAATTCCTTATGTAGCAGTGTATGATAAAGATAATCATTTTTGGCGTTCAGAAACAGAACTCTTTAATTCAAACAATAAAAATAGACTTATTCATTCTTCTATAAATAAAAAAATAGGAAAATGGGTAGAGTTTGAAAATGATATTGAAGAGGAACTTTCAGGAGGAAAGAGAGAAAGAAAACACTATAGAAATAAACCGTTTAATGCACTAAAAATGGTTATGGATAAAAAGTTTGAGGTACCTATAACCGTAAAAAATAAAATAAAAGAAATTTTTATTTAGAGTTAAAATATAAAATAGTTCAAAATATATTCAAAATTATTTTATAAATATTAGGAGGAAAAAGATGAAAAAAAGTATTAGAAAAATATTTTTATTAATAATTTTGACACTGATAACGATACCCAGTATAAGTAATGATTATAATCCGGCTTATTTATATAATGAAATGTCTTTAAATGGAAAGATAAGCTATGAGATTTTTGAAAAAGCTTTAATTGGAAGAAAAAAAATATCTGGAGTTAAAAATGATAATATGATGGTTATTATTGATTACACTAAATTATCTGATGAAAAAAGATTTTTTGTATTAGATCTTGAAAATAAAAAAATTCTTTATGAAACATTAGTTGCCCATGGGAAAAATAGTGGAAAAAAATTAGCGGTAAAATTTTCTGATATGCCTAACTCTTATCAAAGTTCATTAGGTTTTTTTATTACACAAAACACTTATATGGGAGAATTTGGTTATTCTTTAAGAATTTCAGGGTTGGAAAAGGGAATAAATTCAAATTCTAAAATAAGGAATATAGTAATTCATGGAGATGAAAACGTAAGTGAAGATTTTGTTAAATCTCATATGTTTTTAGCTAGAACCCTAGGATGTCCTGCAATTCCATTAAAAGAAAGTAAAGAAATAATATCAAAAATAAAGGATGGAACTTTAATTTTTATAATTGGAAATGACGAAAACTATTTAAAAAAGAGTAGTTTAATAAAGGCTTAATTTCTAATGATAAAACTATAAAATAAAAAAAATGAGCATTAATACTCATTTTTTTTATTTTATAGAAATTATATTTAAAAGTTCATTATTTAGAAAAGTACCAACTATGATAGGATATCCTTTTTTTGAAAAAGCCACTAACTTTCCATCTTTAATTCCTTTTTTAAAAACAAGAGTAACAAGTAAAAGACTTTCTCCATCATAAAAACTCCATTCTCCATCTTGTAAAAAATTTTTAATATATCCGCTACTAATAAGAGTACCCTTTTCTGAAAAAGATTTTATTGAGAATAAGTCGTCACCATTTATATAGGTTCTTTCCTCTCGGAGTTTTCCATTTTCATCATAAAAATACCAAAAACCAAATTTAATATCATCTGTAAGAGAGCCTTTTACTTTAATTTGTCCATTATTGTAATACTCAATATACTCTTTAATATTTTCCTTTAAAGAAAAATTATTTTTCTTTTGAGAAAATACAGATGATTGACTCTCTGTAGAAAAATGTATTGTTGAAAAAAGTAAAATAAAAAATAAAATATTTTTTTGCATAGCTACTCCTTAATTTGTTCTTTATTTAATATAATACATCATAATAGGTTAATATATCAAGAGAAAAATAATAAAATAAAAATAAATTGACAATAGGACTAATAAAAAAGTATAATTAGGTACTAAAAGAATGGAGGGATCAATAATGAATAGAGTAAAAGGAAAGATAGCTTTAGTAACAGGAAGTGCTAGAGGGATAGGACGTGCTATAGTTGAAAGACTTGCAGAAGAAGGAGCAACACTTGTTATCTCTTGTGATATGGGAGAAGCAACTTATGAAGAAAAAAATGTAAGACATGAGATACTTAATGTAACAGACAGAGAAGCTGTAGCTAATTTAATAGCTAAAATTCAAGCTGAATTTGGAAGAATAGATATATTAGTAAATAATGCAGGGATAACAAAAGATGCCTTGTTAGTAAGAATGAAAGAAGCTCAATGGGACGACGTAATTACAGTAAATTTAAAGGGTGTGTTTAATATAACTCAAGCAGTTGCTCCATTAATGACAAAAAATAAATCAGGTTCAATTATAACTTTATCTTCTGTTGTAGGTTTATACGGAAATATAGGACAAACTAACTATGCTGCTACAAAAGGTGGAGTTATAGCAATGACAAAAACTTGGTCAAAAGAGCTTGCAAGAAAAGGAGCACAAATTAGAGCAAATTGTATAGCACCAGGATTTATAATAACACCTATGACATCTGATTTACCAGAAAAAGTAATTGAAGGAATGAAAGAAAGAACTCCATTAGGAAGAATGGGAGAGGCTAAAGATATAGCTAATGCTGTTTTGTTTTTAGCCTCTGAAGAATCTTCTTTTATAACAGGTCATGTACTAGAAGTAACTGGTGGACTAGTAATGTAAATTTAATTATGAAAAAACCTTCAAGAGAAAACTTGAAGGTTTTTTTATTTTAGTTTGGATTTAAAACAAAATTAGTTAATTCATTAACAAACTCAGCAGTTTTCCCATTTTTATCATTAACAGGATTAAATTCTACTATATCCACTGATGTTATAGAATAATTTTTAAATAAGAATCTAAAAGTACTAAAAATTTCTTCAGGTGTAAATCCACTTCTTACAGGTGTACTGACTGCAGGAGCAAATTCTGGATCTACAGAGTCCACATCAAAACTTATATGAAGATTATCTATCTGTAAAAATTCTTTTATCTCTTCAAGAACAGTATCTAAACCTTTATGAATAATCTCATCATAAGAGACACACTTTATTCCAAGTTCGTCAATAAGTTCTCTTTCTTTGTAATCAAGGTCTCTAGCACCTATAATAACAACATTTTTGCTATCTATTTTAGTTCCTTCATAAAAACAGTTTACAAGGTCTCTGTCTCCATATCCTTGAAGAAGAGCTAAAGGCATACCGTGAATATTTCCAGACATAGTAATTTCATCTGTATTCATGTCTCCATGTGCATCTATCCATATAACACCAATTTCTTTTTCAAGAGAAACCCCAGCGATAGAACCTAAAGAAATAGAATGGTCTCCACCTATGGTTATAGGTCTATAACCATCTCTTACTGCAACATTAACTTGCATTGCAAGTTTTTCACAAGTATGTAAAATTGTATTTTTATATTTTAAATTCCAATCATTAAAATTTTCTTTTTGCTTTTCAACAGAAATAATAGTCATTTCATTAAAGGTATCAGGATAAAACTCTTCTAAAACTTCAGGTCCAAATTCAATACCTGCTTTGTTAGCACCTAAATTCATTGGAACTCCAAATAAGATATTTTTCATTTTTTCAGTATAAATATAAACGGCATCTTCTTCTTCAATAACATTAATATTAACTAAATCAGGATCTTGCATCCCTTGAATGTGAAGTTTTGCATTTTTTAAATCTCTTATATAATCAATTGTTTCTCTAGTTATTCTTTCTCCAGCAACAATAATTGGAATACCAGGAGGATAAGCCATTATCATTTCACCAGAAATTTTCCCTTCACTTTCTTCAAATAAAACAGTGTTTTTGTCTGAATAAAAAGCTTCTCTAGGAATTTGAACTAATTCAGGAATAGCAGGAATTCTTAAAAGTTCACGATTAATCTTTTGTTCCTTTCCATAAAATCTTAAACTTATATCATTTAGAGCTGTTAAAAGAATTTCAATACTTTCCTTAGTATCTCCAAGGGTAATTAGTCCAAGAATATTATAAAAATCTGAAAGTTCAACTTGAATATTATAATCATCAATAAGTAGAGTTTCTAACTCAAATCCTGTAATCCCAATTTGTTTTGCAGTGATAGTTAATTTTGTTGGATCAAAAGAAAAAATTCCTTCTTTACCTATAATTTCATTTCCAAAAGAATGAAAACCTGGAATTCTATTTATCTCATTTCTAGCGTAGTTAGCAAGTTTAATAACCTTATCCAGTATATCCTTACCCTCGATAGCCATTTGTCTTCTTGCACAGTCAAGAGAAGCCATTAGAGGATATGAAGGAGATGTAGTGTGAAGCAAACTTAGAATTTGTTGAACACGAGATACTTCAACTCTATCAGAATTAACATGAAGAACAGACATCTGGGTTAATGCACCTAAAATTTTATGAGTACTTTGAGCACACATATCAGCACCGGCTTCTATAGCAGAAATAGGTAAGTCATCATGAAAGTGTAAATGTGGTCCATGTGCCTCATCAACAATTAATGGAATATCATATGAATGAACAATATCTGCAATTTTTTTTAAATCTGTAGCTATTCCATAATATGTTGGATTAATTAATAATACAGCTTTTATATCTGGATGCTGCTTTAGCATATTTTCTACAGTTTGTGGTTTAACTCCATGTGCTATTCCTAAGTTTTCATCAATTTCAGGGTTCATATAAACAGGATCAGCTCCACTTAAAATAATTCCAGCAGAAACAGATTTATGAACATTTCTAGGAACAAGAATTTTCTCACCAGATTTAACGACAGTCATAATCATAGTTTGAATAGCACCTGACGTTCCATTTACAGCAAAAAAACTTTTTTTTACTCCATAAGCATCAGCGAGAAGTTCTTGTGCTTCTTTTATACAACTTTTAGGTTGATGAAGACCATCTACCATTTTAAAAATAGTAACATCTATATCAAAAATTCCATTTCCCATGAAATCGTGAAATTCTTTATCAACTCCTTTTCCTCTTTTGTGTCCAGGAACATGAAATGGGGTGATATTTCTACCTACATAGATATCTTTTAAAGTTGAAAAAATAGGTGTTTTTTGTTGATTAAGCTTTGACATTTTACCTCCCTAGTACTCCCAAAATTATATCAAAAATTTATAGAGAGTAGTTTTTTGTATAAAACTATATTTTTTATTAAAACAAATACTCTGAATTATAGTTCCTTTTAGTTATTTAGTCAATAAAAAAATAAAAATAAAAATTAACTTCTAATTTGATGTTTATATTAAAATATGATATGATATATTAGTACATTAATAGGGTATAAAAGATTATATAAAAACAAATAAGAGGTGGAAATATGAGAATTGAAGAGAATAAAGTTGTAACGTTAAATTTTAAAGTTTTTGATGTAAAAACAAAAGAAATATTAGAGGATACCGCAGAATTAGGACCTTTTTTTTACATTCATGGAATAGGTTCTTTCATTCCTAAAATTGAAGAGGAGTTAGAAGGGAAAGAAAAAGGATATACAGGAAGTTTAGAACTGTCACCAGAAGATGGATATGGGGAATATGATCCTGAACTTTTAGATGAAATGTCTAGAGCTGATTTTGTTGAATTCGACGATATATACGAAGGTATGGAATTTATGGCAGATATGGACGACGACAGTGAGCAGAGTTATGTTATCAAAGAAATTGAAGATGATAAAGTTGTTGTAGATGGAAATCATCCTTTTTCAGGTAAAAATTTAAGATTTGAAATTACTGTTACAGATATTAGAGATGCAACTGATGTTGAACTACAACATGGACATCCTCAGTTTCATGGTTTTGAAGATCACGAATAATATTAAAATGTGTAGTTAATAAAATGATAAATATTATTATCAATAAAATAATATTTATCTCTATATTAATTTTAAAATATATATTGGAGGAAAGATGAAGATTGGATTAGGAGCAGATCACGGTGGTTTTATGCTGAAAAATACTATTAAAAAATATTTAATAAATAAGGGATATGAGGTTGTAGATTTAGGAACAAATTCAATGGATTCTGTGGATTATCCAACGCATGCAAAATTATTAGGAGAAGCTGTTATAGAAAATAGAGTAACTTACGGAATTTTAGTTTGTGGAACAGGTATTGGAATGTCAATAGCAGCAAATAAAATGAAAGGAATAAGATGTGCATTATGTACAAATACAACAATGACTAGACTATCAAGAGAACATAATGATGCTAATGTTTTAGCCTTAGGTGGAAGAATTGTAGGGGATATATTAGCACTGGAGATGGTAGATGTATTTCTAAGTACTAAATTTGATGGAGGAAGACATTCTAAAAGAATAGGAATGTTGGAATGTGTAGGGGAGGTTTAATATGCCAACACTATTTACTCGTATTATAAATAGAGAAATTCCTGCTGAAATTATTTATGAAAATGAAAATATTATAATTATAAAAGATATTAATCCAGTAGCTAAAATTCATCTTTTGGTGATTCCTAAAAAAGAAATTCCAACATTAAATGATATTTCACAAGAAAACAAATATTTATTAGGAGAAATATTTTTTAGTATAGCTGAGATTGCTAAAGAATTAAAAATAGATAAAGATGGTTATAGAGTTATTGCTAACTGCAATAACTATGGAGGTCAAGAAGTTTTTCATATACATTTTCATATACTAGCAGGCGAAATAATAGGACCAATGAAGAGTTAAAAGATATTTTATAAAAAAAATAAACAAAAGAAAAATCCCCTACACTAATATAGTAAGGGGATTTTTTTATTAAAATTTTATTTCTGAATATTCTAAACCTAAATCTTTTGCCACGATCTTATCAGTTAATTTACCATTAAAAATACTAAGTCCAGCCAATAAACCATTATGTTTTTTACAAGCTTCTGTAGTCCCTAGTTTAGCAAGTTCTCTAGCATATTTGAGAGTTGCATTATTAAGTGCATATGTAGCTGTAAGTGGGAATCCACCAGGCATATTTGCAACACAGTAGTGGATAACATCATGAACAAGATAAACTGGTTTTTCGTGAGTAGTAGCTTTAGATGTTTCAAAACATCCACCTTGATCTATGGCAACATCTACAAGAACACTTCCTTTTTCCATTTTTTTAATCATATCTTCAGTTACTAATTTTGGAGCTTTAGCTCCAGGAAGAAGAACACACCCAATTACTAAATCTGCTTTAATAACTGCATTTTCTATATTTGTTTTAGTAGAATATAAAGTTTTTATTTTATTTCCATAAATATCATCAAGATATCTTAGTTTATCAATATCAATATCTAGAATTGTAACGTCAGCTCCTAATCCTACAGCAATTTTAAGAGCACTTTGACCAGAAATACCAGCACCAATAATAACAACTTTAGAAGAGTGAGTACCAGTAACACCACCTAATAAAATTCCTTTTCCACCATTATTTTTTTGTAGATAATTAGCACCAACTTGTACTGCCATTTTTCCAGCAACCTCTGACATAGGAAGAAGTAGAGGTAAAGTATTATTCTTACCTTTTATAGTTTCATAAGCTATAAAAGTAGCACCTGTTTTCAAAAGAGATTCAGTTAAAATTTTATCAGCCGCCAGATGAAGATAAGTATAAATTAAATGATGTGGTTTGAAAAGAGCAATTTCAACAGGTTGTGGTTCCTTAACTTTTATAATCATATCAGAACTGTTAAAAACCTCTTCTAAATTATTTAATATTACAGCTCCAACTTTTTCATATTCAGAATCTAAAATTCCTAATCCTGTAGCTGCATTTTTTTCAACATAAACAGTATTTCCATCTGCAATTAACTGACCTACAGCAAAAGGTAAAAGACCAACTCTATTTTCATTGTTTTTAATTTCTTTAGGTATCCCAATTCTCATATCAAATCCCTCCTAAAAATTAATTATTAAAATAAGCTATTATATTAATTAAAGTATACTCTTTTAGTTTTAAAACTTCAAGAAGTATTTTCTTGTTTTTAATTGTAAAAATGATATTTTATTTATATTATAATATTTATTTTGACTAGAAAGATAAATAAAGTTATAATAAAAATAATAAAAATATATTAATTATTAACAGGAAGTGATTAATGAAAATAATATTTTCTCCTAGTAAGGGAATGAAATTTAAAAATACAAAAAATTTGTTTCAAAGTACTGATGTTTTTTATAAAGAAAAATCAGAGTTTTTAATAGAAAAAATATTGAAATTGGATTTAGAAAACTTTTCTAAAGTATTTAAAATAAAAGGAGTTCTTTTAGATGAAACTTATAAAAAATTTAAAAATAGAAAAGAAAAAAAAGAAGCATTATTTTTATATAATGGAGTAAGTTTTAAAAATTTAGAGGTAGAAAACTATAACAGTGAGTCATTAAAGTATGCTCAAAAGCATTTAAGAATACTTTCGGCTCTATATGGTCCAATGAGACCTTTAGATAAAATAAGTGAGTACAGGCTAGATATGACAATTAAAATTATGAAAGAATCATTATATTGTTATTGGAAAAAAGAAATTGAAGAAGAATTTTTTCAAGATGAACTTATAATAAATTTAGCCTCTTCTGAATTTTCTAAAATGATAGATAGAAAAAAATATAAAAATATTTTAGATATAGAGTTTAAACAGAATAAAAATGGTGAGTTAAAAAATATAAGTACAGAAGGGAAAAAAGCTAGAGGTCTATTTTTAAATTATATGATTAAAAATAAAATAGAAGACATTAATTTATTAAAAAAGTTTAATTTAGATAATTATCTGTTTTTAGAATCAGAATCTAATGAAAAAAAATATCTATTTTTAAAAAAATAAAATAGATATTTTTTATTACATTATATTAATTTTTACTATAAATATTAAATTTTTTTGTAATAATTTCTAATTTATCTAATTTATCTAAAGTTTCCTCTTTATTTTCTGAACCTAGCTTAAGGAGTAATCCGTTTAAAATAGCAATAGCAGGAATAAGTGTATGAGCTTTACCTCCATTACTAGTTGGGATCACTAAAGTAGAGAGATTAGCCAAAATAGAATCATCTTTATCCGTAATAGTTATGATATTATTACCATTATCTCTGAAAAATTCTGAAACTTGACAAGTGAAATTTGTATATGGATGAAATGATATAGTTATAAGTAGGTCCTCTTTATGTGAATAGAGAAGTTTATCTGTAAAATCAGACCCTCCTGATATCATAAGTTCAATTCCATCTCTAAACTCTTTTAACATAAAATAAAGATAGTGTGCTAGAGAATACGAACCTCTAGCACCTAAAATATAAACTTTTCTACTATGTTTAAATAAATTTAAAGCCTCATCTAATTTTTTCTCAAGTTCCACAGTATCCAATTCTTTTAATAATTCAATATTCATGCTTATAACATTATCTAAACTATGTTTATTGTCAGACTCCATAATACTTGTTTTTAAATCTTTCATAGGTGCTGTTTTATTAACAACCTCAATTTGAAATAATTGTTGAAAATTAGAGTACCCTTTAAAACCTGCTTCATGAACAAATCTAGTGATAGTAGCAGGGCTAGTATTAGTCTCTGATGCTAAAGCTTTTATATTGAGAAAAGCTAATTTATTTTGATTAAATTTAATAAAATTAACAATTTTTTTATAACCAGTACTAAATTTAGTATAATTAATTTCAATATAATCTAAAAAATCTTTTTTCATTATTTACACCTCAATAAAATAAGTTATTGTTTTGAAATAATATTTTCCGAAGGTACTGTAATATCATTTTCTGTTTTAGCTATAACAATAGTACAAACAGCATCTCCAGTTACATTTATAGCTGTTCTAAACATATCGACAACTCTATCAATTCCCATAACCAATCCGATACCTTCTAAAGGAAGTCCGATTTCTGTTAAAACCATTCCTAACATAATAATACCTACTCCAGGAACACCAGCAGTACCTATGGAAGCCAAAGTAGCTGTTAAAATAATAGTTATATAGTTTCCCATAGTTAGATCTATTCCATATACTTGTGCAATAAAAATTGTAGCAACACCTTGCATAATTGCAGTTCCATCCATGTTAATAGTATTTCCTAATGGAAGAGTAAAAGAGGCAACAGTTGGAGAGACACCAAAATCTTCTTCCATAGTTTTTAAAGAAGAAGGTAAACAAGCAGCACTTGAAGATGTTGAAAAACCTAAAACCATAATAGGAGAGAATTTTTTAAAAAATACTAAAGGATTACATTTTCCAATAAAAACTAAAAGTCCTTGATAAGTTATAAGTGTGTGCAATAAAAGTGCAATTACAACAGCTAAAAGATATTTAAAAATTGGTATAATAGCAGCATAGCCTAAAGTAGCAAAGGTTTTAGCTATTAGACCAAATACTCCAAAAGGAGCAAGAAACATAACCATTTCTACAAGTTTAAGGTTTACTGTGTTAACTTCAGAAACTATTTTTCTTATTATAGATATTTTATCACTTAAAAGAGATATTGCAACCCCTATTATTATAGAAAATGTGATTATAGGTAACATTTCACCTTTCGCCATAGATTCAATAGGATTTATTGGTATCATTCCAAGAAGAATATCTATAAAAGGTTTAGGAGAACTAATAGTTATTGCAGTATTCTCAATAGTAGAAAGATGTAGTCCTAATCCAGGATTAATAAAGTTACCTACGAACAATGAGATAACAATGGCAATGGAAGTAGTACCTAAATAAAATACAAGAGTTTTAATTCCAATTCTACCTAATTTTCTAATATCTTCTATACCAGAAGCTCCTAAAATTAAAGAGAAAATAATAAGAGGAATAACTAGCATTCTAATACTTCTTATAAAGATATTACCTATAAAATTAAATGTAAAATCAATTATATAAGTTTTAATAAAAGGAACTTCTGCAAAATTATACGTAATTATTCCAAGTATAATTCCACTTATAAGCCCGATAAAAATTCTGTTTGTTAAGTTTAATTTTTTCATGTTGCCTCCATAAATTAAGTGTTTATCCTTTGATTATACAAAAAAAAAAATAAAAGCACAAGTTTTTTTAAAATTAATTACTATTTAAAGATAATATGAAAAATTATTTTCATATTATCTTTAAATATAACATCATAAAATTCTTTTCATCTAAATTCAGTATTTATATATTGTTTGTTAACTATTTAAAAGATAATTTACTATTAAAAATATCAAAAATAGAGTAAAATTTAAAAAAATAAAAAATTTATAAAAATAATAGTAAAGGAGAAAAAATTGAATAAAAAATTTATTTATAAAATAGATATAGACGAAGAAGGGATTTTTCTAGAGAGACCAAACCGATTTATAGCTAAAGTAAAATTAAAAACAGGTCAAGAGATAATAGCTCATGTTCACGATTCAGGGAGATTAAAAGAACTCTTGTATGAAAATAATAAAGTATTTTTAAGAAAAGCAAAAGATTTAACAAAAAGAAAAACAGAGTGGGATATGATTGCAGCTTTAGCTGATGATGGTGAGGAAATACTGATTAACTCTTCTTTTCATAGATATATTACCGATATATTATTTAAAGATGATGAAATTTCTCCTTTTGGAAAAATAGATAAAATAAAGGCAGAAGTAAAATATGGAGAAAGTCGACTAGACTATTTATTAGAAAAAAATAATGAAAAAATATGGGTAGAAACCAAAGGAGTATCTCTTTCTGTAAAGAGAGTAGCAACATTTCCAGATGCACCTAGTATAAGGGCAACTAAACATTTAAATGAGCTAATGGAGTTAAAAAAAAATGGAAATAGAGCAGCAATAGTTCTTATTGTTTTACGGGAATCTGAAACTTTTGAACCTAAATGGGAGACTGATCCTATTTTTAGTGAAACTTTTTATAAAGCTATTGAGGCAGGAATAGAGGTATATCCAGTACAATTTAAGTTAGAAAATGGTAGTATATATTGGACAAATAAAAAAATAAAAATAAAACAAGACAAATAAATTAACTAGTTTTAAGAAAAGTAGGTGAGTAGAGATGCTAAAAGTTTTTAAAAAATATAAAATAAAAATAATATTAGGAATTTTTTTCAAAACACTAGAAGCAATAGGAGATTTGTTATTACCTTTTTTAATGGCTAAAATAGTAGATAAAGGAATGTTTAACAAAGATTTTAATTATATACTAAAAATGGGTAGTTTAATGATAGGAGTAACAATAATAGGATATTTAAGTGCAATCTTATGTAATTTTTTTTCAGTGAAAGGGGTAGAAGAAATTGGTGGGGAATTAAGAAAAAAACTTTTTTCTAAAACACAATTTTTAACCTTTACTCAAATAAATAAATATACAGAAACCTCTTTAATGATAAGGATAACAAAGGATATAGAGCAAGTCACTAGAATTACATTATTAGGAATAAAAATGGGGTTAAAGGGAATAATGACTGGAATTGGTGCCATTGTCATGTCTTATATAATAAATCCTAAAATGTCATCTATAATATTTATAATAGTTCCAGTATCAATTTTTTATATATGGTATTATATGAAAAAATCTATGCCTATTTATGTTAAAGTTCAGAAAAGTTTAGATTTATTAACTATAATATTAAGAGAAAATATAAATGGAGTTAGAGTTATAAAATCATTTTCTAAAAATAAATATGAAGAAGAAAAATTTAATGAAAAAAATGAAAATTTTAAATCTCACAGTACTGAGGCTCAAAGTATGGTAGCAAAGAAAATACCTTTACTTGTACTAATTTTAAATAGTGGTATAATTTTTGTTTTATATATAGGAATGAACCAGGTTAGTGAGCAAAATATGGAGATTGGAGCAATAATAGCTTTTGTTAATTATTTTAATCTTATATTTATGACTTTAGGTTCACTTTCATTTTTATTCTCCAATTGGGGAAGAACTTCTATTTCTATAAAAAGAATAAATGAAGTATTAGACGAACCTTTAGAAGAAAAAGTGAAAAATAAAGATTGTGTAGAAAATAAGAAAATAAGTCCTTACATTATTGAGTTTAAAAATGTAAGTTTTTCTTATACAAATAATGATAATTTAGCTTTAGAAAAAATAAGTTTTGGGATAAAAGAAGGAGAAAAAATTGCTATTTTAGGAGGTGTAGGTTCTGGAAAAACATCATTAATAAATTTAATTCCTAAATTTTATTTACCCACTGTGGGAGAAGTGATAATTTTAGGTAAAAATATAAAAGAATGGGATGTAAAAAAACTTAGAGAAAAAATAAGTATAATTTTTCAAAAAAACTTTCTCTTTTCAGGAACAATATATGAAAATATAAAGTGGGGAAATAAGAATATTAGTAATAGAGAATTAGAAGAAATTTTAAAAGAAACAAAACTAAAAGATTTATTAGAAAGTTTTCGTGAAAAAGGTGACACTGCTGTAGAAAAAGGTGGAGTTAATTTTTCAGGTGGTCAAAAGCAAAGAATTGCTATTGCTAGAGCCTTAGTAAAAAAAAGTGAAATATTGATATTAGATGATAGTTTTAGTGCTCTTGACTCTATAACAGAATCTCAATTAAAAAAATATTTTTTTAAAAGAAGCATGAAAAAAACTGTTCTTTTGATATCACAAAAAATTTTATCTGTTAAAAATTTTAAAAAGATTATTGTTTTAGATTCTGGAAAAATTGTAGGAATAGGAACTCATAATGAATTAATTAAAAATTGTAATATTTATAAAGAAATATGTGCCTCTCAAGATATAGAAATAGAGGTGGGATGAAGATGAAAACTAAAGAAATTAATAAAACTAAAAAAATCAAAGAAAAACTTAAAAGAAAAAATAAATCTTCATGGTCAGAAATTTTAAAATATTTAATTTTGTATAAAAATGAATTTATATTTATTTTGATACTAACTATATTAGGAAATGGACTTATTATTTTGGGTCCATATTTAATAGGAAAAGCTATTAATTTAATAAAAATAAACATTAGTATGAATGATAAAATAAGCTTTATTAAAATAATATTTATGTTATTTTCTAGTTATTTTATAGGTACTATAGTTAATATTAAAAAGAGTTTAAAATTAATTACAATTTCAGAAAATATAGTATATACAATGAGAAATAATATTATAAAAAAATTACATGACTACCCTTTAAAATTTTATGATAAAACATCTCATGGGAGTATATTAAGTACAGCTATAACGGATACTGATAATATAAGTAGTTCATTAGTCAGTGTTATAAATGAAGGAATAGTAAGTGTTGTAACTGTAGTGACAATATTTATAGTTATGATGAGTATGAGCCCTGAATTAGCCTTTATTCAAGTGGGAATTTTTGGTACAGCTCTATTTTTTTTAAAAAAAATAATGATAAAAAGTAAAGAACGAATGAGAATGAAGCAAAGTTATTTAGGGAAATTATGTGGTCACGTAGAAGAGTCTTTAATGGGATCAGTAGAAATAAAGTCTTTCAATAAAGAAGAAAATATAATAGAGGAGTTTGAAAAATTAAATAATATATACAAAGAAAATTCTATATCTGCGTACTATTTTGGAGGATTAAATTTTCCAACTTTAAATTTTCTTGGAAATATTGGTTACTCTGTAATAGTGTTAGTAGGAGGAATATATCTATCTCAAGGGGAGATGACTTTAGGAGAACTTTCAAGTTTTATAATATACTGTAAAATATTTAATAGACGGATAGGGAATTTAGGTGATATTTTAAGCACTTTTCAGTCTATAATGGTAAGTTCAGAAAGAGTTTTTTCACTTGTAAATAAAGGGGTAGAAAAAGAAAGCGGGGCAAACAAAATAGATGCAGAAAATACAAAAGGAAAAATTGAATTTAAAAATGTAAATTTTTCTTATGCGAATGATAAATTAGTATTAAAAAATTTAAATTTAATTATAGAACCTGGAAAAACTGTGGCGTTAGTGGGTCCATCTGGAAGTGGGAAAACTACTTTAGTAAATTTATTAATGGGATTTTATAAAATAAATTCTGGAGAAATTTTAATCGATAATATAAATATAGTAAATTATAAAAAAAGTGAAATAGGAAAAATTATTGGAATGGTGTTACAAGATACGTGGATATTTTCAGGAACAATAAGAGAAAATATTTCATATGGTAATGAAAATATAACACTTGAAAAAATAAAAGAAGTCTGCAAAATAGCTTGTATTCATGAATTTATAATGAAACAACCAAAAGAATATGAAACACTTATAAGTGAAGAAAATAACAGTTTTTCTCAAGGTCAAATACAGTTATTGACGATTGCTCGCTGTCTAGCTTATAATTTAAAAATTTTAATATTAGATGAGGCTACAAGTGGAGTTGATACGCGAACAGAATTATTATTTCAAAAAGCTATGAAAAAAATAATGAGCGGAAGAACTTGTTTTGTAATAGCACACAGATTATCAACTATAAAAGATGCAGATATTATTTTAGTTATAAAAGATGGGGAAATAATCGAGAGTGGAAACTCAGAAGAATTACTGAAAAAAAATGGTTATTATAAGAAATTATATAGTAAATCAATAGAGATAATAAAATAAAAATACTTTTTTTAAACAAAATGACA
>JBOFUX010000059.1:0-45267 GCA_051652785.1 Fusobacteriaceae bacterium
AATTAGTTATAGAAGAAAAAGAAGTTATTTTTTATAATATGAGTTTCATTTCACTTATATTATTCACAATTTTTTTCAGATATGCAATTATTTTAAGATTTTTAGAGTATTTTAGATTGGGAATTGTTTTGATTGTACCCTATTTAATTTATAAAGTAAAAAATAAAAACAATAAATATTTAATTGTTTTTATCTTGATTTTATATTTATTTTATAGATTTTATAATGGAATATATGATTATGGACTAATAAATTATAAAACTTGGATATTCTAAATTACCATATAACAAAAAAGGAGAAACTAAAAAATGATAACAGTTTTTACTCCCACCTATAATAGAGCTTATGTATTACCCAAATTATACGAAAGTTTAAAAAAACAAAGTAGTAATAAATTTCAATGGCTTATAATTGATGACGGTTCTACCGATAATACTGAAGAATTAATAAAAAATTATAAAAAAGAAAATAAAATAGAAATAATCTATAAAAAATATCAAAATGGTGGAAAAATGAGAGCTATTAACAAGGGAGTAGAGATTTGTTCTAAAGAACTATTTTTTATTGTTGACAGTGATGATTACTTACATAGCAAAGCTATAGAAAGAATATATGATTCTTATAAAAATTTGCCAAAAGAATTTGCAGGTATGGTTTTTAGAAAAAAAAATATAAAAGAAGGGAAAGAATTAACAGTTTTTCCTAGTAAATTAATAGATTCCACACCTATTGAAATTTTTTATAATAAAAAAATTTTAGGAGATAAGGCAGAGATATTTAAAACCTCAATTTTAAGAGAAAAAAACTTTATTTTTCCAGAAATAAAAGGTGAAAAGTTTATACCGGAGGGATTAATATGGAATAGAATAGGAAAAAAATATAAACTTAGATACATTGATGAAATAATATATTATTTTGAATATATTCAAGATGGATATACTCAAAATTTTAATAAGTCAATAAAGGAAAATCCAGAAGGATTTAAAATGTACTATAAAGAGATGTTAACATATTCCATTCCTTTTTATAATAAAATAAAATTTCTTTTGCGTTATTTAGAAAGTAGTATTTTTTTATTCTTAAAAAAAGGAGAAAAGAAATGAAGATACTTCATATAATAACTTCGTTAGAACTAGGGGGTGCAGAAAAACTCTTGACAGAATTAATACCACAACAAAGACTACAAGGTCATACAGTGGACCTATTTCTTTTGTATGATAAAAATAAAGTTTTTGATATATCTTATGATTGTTCTAAATATAATTCTAAAACTTCGGTTTTAAATATATTTGAAATTTTAAAAAAAATAAAAAAAGGAAAATATAATATTGTTCATAGTCATTTAACTCATTCGCAAATTTGGACAGGATTAGCTAGACTTATAGATTTTTCGAAAAAAAGAAATTATGTAACAACAGAGCATAGCACTTCAAATAATAGAAGAAAAAATAATTGTTTTAAGTATTTAGACAAATTTATTTTTTCGAGATACAAAAAAATAATATGTATTTCTGAAGCGGTAAAAGTAAGCTTGATTAATTGGTTAGAAACAAATGATAAAAAAGAAAAATATGTAGTTATAGAAAATGGTGTAAATTTAGATTATTTGAAACAATTAAAACCTTTAGATAGAAAAAAATTTAATTTAAAAAATGAAGATATAATAGTAACAATGGTCTCAAGATTAGACGGTTCTAAAGACCATGAAACACTATTAAAGGCTATGACATTACTTCCTAAAATATATAAATTACTAATTGTAGGTATGGGTGAAAGAGAAAAAAAATTAAAAGAATTAGTTAAACTTTTAAAAATAGAAAAAAGAGTTCAATTCTTAGGATTGAGAAAAGATATAGGTGAAATTTTTAAAACTTCAAATATCGCAGTTCAATCATCTTATTATGAAGGGTTTGGGCTCACCTCAGTAGAAGCTATGGCTTGTGGCATACCCTTACTCGCAAGTGATGTACCTGGACTAAGTGATGTGGTTAGAGGAGGAGGAATTTTATTTTCTTTAGGAAATAGTTTAGAACTTGCAAAAAAAATATTAAGTTTAGAAAACGAAATTTATAAAAATGAGATAATAGAAAAAGAGATAATAAAAAGTGAAAAATACTCTATAAAAGTAAGCTGCATTAAATATTTAAATACGTATGAGGAAATAAATATATGACTATATATTGGGGGATTGGAACTTTATTATTGATAGGTAGCATATTTGATATATTTATAGAAAGTAGAAAAAAGGTATCAGTATATTATATTTTAATTTGTGTAATATCAATAATTTTTATGACACGACATTTAATTGGTTGGGATTGGAATAATTATTATAATGATTTTAATAACTTAAATTTCGAGTATGAAAAAGGATATAGATTATTTGTAATTTTAGTGAAAAAAATTTATCCAAACTTTAATTTTTTTATAGGTTTAAACACATTTGTAGATTTTATATTAATTGGATGGATATTTAAAAAGTATTCACCCTACCCTATTTTTTCACTTTTTTTATATCTAGGAATATCAGGATTGTCACTAGAGATAGATTTACTAAGAAATGTAAAAAGCATACTTATATTTTTAATTTCATTAAAAGCGTTAAAAGAGAAAAAAATATTAATTTTTTTCTTATTAAATATTTTAGGAATGACTTTTCATATAACCTCTCTAATATATATTTTTTTATATTTTTTTATAAATAGAAATTGGAATAAAAACATTGTATTTGGACTTTTCATATTGGGAATATTATATTATTTTTCAGATTATACTTTAATAGTAGAATTTCTAAAAAAAATTAATTTTTCTCAAATAGATAGTTATTTAGAATTAATTCAAAAAAACAAAAGAACTGGAAGCAATATTTTTTTTATAGAGAGAGTAATATTTTTTATTTTAGTATATATTAGTTCTTATTTTATAAATAAGAAACATAAAAAACTATTTTTAATATTTGAAAATAGTTCATATATTTATGTATTTATATTTTTATTTTGTTCAGAACTCTCTATAATTTCATTTAGATTATCTCTTCTTTTTGTTTTTGTCTATTGGATTATTTTTCCAATTATAATTAATTGTTCAACAACAAAAATAAAGATAATAATATTAATTTTAGCCTTAATCTTTATAGGGGTAAAAAATTGGAATTTCTTTACTTTTAAAGGAAATCAAATAGTATATGATTATGAAAATATTTTTTTTAAACACAAATCCTATGATGAAAAAGTAAAAAAGCTAAAATTAGCTGTTAAATATAAAGAAGAAGGAAAAAAAAGAGAATTACTTATTTTATATTAAAATGGGAGAGCTAATGAAAATAGTGTTTGTAGCGAATAAACTTTGGGATATTTATATATTTAGAGGAAGAATAATAAAAAAATTAGTTGAAGATGGTCATGAAATAATAATTATAGCTCCAGATGATAAAAGAATCAATATTGAAAAAGAACTAGGAGTGAAAGTTATTGATATAGAAGTGGATAAACGGGGAATAAATCCGATAAAAGATTTAAAACTTATGATAAATTTATTAAAAATATATAAAAAAGAAAAACCTGATTTAATATTTCATTATACAATTAAACTAAATATTTACGGGACTATGTCTGCTAGAATTTTAAGGAAAAAAAATATAGCAATAATAACAGGATTGGGTTATTCTTTTGTAAATAAAGGAGCCTTATCTAAATTAGTTAAAATTTTATATAAACTATCCTTGAGATTTGCAAGTGAGGTCTGGGTTTTAAATAGTGATGATAAAATTTTATTATTAGAAAAAAAAATAGTAAAAGAGGATAAAATTTTTATTCTTCCTAGTGAAGGGGTAGATGTTGAAAAATATAAACCTATAATTTCAAAAAGAAAAGATAATAAAATAATATTTCTTATGATTGCAAGAGCTTTTTATGATAAAGGTTTTGGGGAGTATACAGAGGTTGCAAAAATATTAAAGGGAAAATATGGTTTAAATATTGAGTTTCAATTTTTAGGAGCACTAGGGGAATCACAACGTTCTGGGATAGGAAAACTAGAGATGGAAAAAATTCAAAGAGAAGGAACTTTAACATATTTAGGAATAACCAATGATGTTCCAAGTATAGTAAAAGATTGTGATTGTATAATTCTCCCTTCATATAGAGAGGGAATGTCCATGGTACTACTAGAGGGGGCGGCAATGGAAAAACCTTTAATAGCCACTGATGTAACTGGTTGTAAAGAGATTATAGAAGATGGGAAAACAGGATTTTTAGTTAAAGCTAAATCTCCCTCATCTCTATTAGAAGGGATAGAGAAATTTATAAAATTATCTAATAAAGATAGAGTGTTGCTAGGAGTACGAGGACGAGAAAAAATTATGAAACAATATCAAGATAAAATAGTGATAAAAATATATAGAGATAAGGTGAAAAAGTATGGAGCTTAGTATAATAGTCCCAATTTATATGGTAGAAAATTATTTAGAAGAATGCTTAGAGAGTTTGTATAAAATAGAAGGAATAAAAAAAGAAATTATTCTTGTAAATGATGGTTCTCCTGACAATTCCTATTTAATTATTGAAAGCTTTAAAAAAAAATATCCTAAAGAAACTGTGGTTATAGAAAAGGAAAACGGGGGGTTATCATCAGCTAGAAATTTAGGAATTAAGGTAGCTAAAGGAAAGTATATATCTTTTATAGACAGTGATGATTTCATTGATCCGGTTATGTTTAAAAAATTTTTTCAAGAAGGAATAAAAGAAAAAGAGCTAGATATAATTGTAGGTAATATGAGATATTATATAGAAGGGAAAAAAGGAATGCCATTATTCAGGTCTCCTAAAATAAAATCAGGAGAAATATTTATAGGGATAGATTTTTTAGCTGAAACCTTGAAAAAGCCTAAATGTTTTAGAGAAGAAGTTGTTGACGATATATATAGAAAAGATTTTTTAATAAAAAATAATCTCTATTTTCAAGAGGGAATACTTCATGAAGATAGTCTTTTTACAACTCTTGCTTATATAAAAGCTGAAAAAATAAAATATTTTGATTATGAATTTTATTTTTATAGACAAAGAGTAGGAGGAATAATGTCAAAAGTAACTGAATATTCTTTGTATTCATTAGAAAAAATTTCTTTTATATTGAGAGAAGAGTATTTTAAATTAGAATCTAGTGTAGGAAAATTAGCACTTAGCAAACTAATTTTAAGTTTTTATAAAGTTGTAGTTTATAGAAAATATGAAAAAAATAAAAATGATATAACTCCTTATAAAAAATTCAGAAAATTGTATAGAGAGCTTTTTGGTTGGAAAAACAAGATTTTTAATGAAGATATTTTATTTATATCGTTAAAGCTTTCTTTAATATTAAGAAAGCTTGTAAATAAAGAGATAACTAATAAGCAAAAAATACCTAAGCTATAAAACTAAAGCAGTAAATTTAATCTTAAAACGATTAAAAAATAACCTAGAACTTTCTTGACATAATATATATATTAGAGTAAAATTAATAAAGCGAAAAAATTTTGATATATCATGTTGGTATAATAAAAAAAGAATAATTTTGAAATAAAAATAAAATATAATAGAGGTGATTTTGCATGAAAAAAACAAAAATAGTTTGTACAATAGGTCCAAAAACAGAATCTCATGAAATGTTAGGAAAGCTTATAGAAGCTGGAATGAATGTAATGAGACTTAATTTCTCTCATGGAAATTATGAAGAACATGGAATTAGAATAAAAAACTTAAGAGAAGTAATGGTAACCACAGGAAAGAGAGTAGCGGTACTATTAGATACAAAAGGTCCTGAAATTAGAACTATAAAGTTAGAAGGCGGCGCTGATGTTTCTCTTGTTGCTGGTCAAAAATTTACTTTAACAACTGATGAAAAAGTAATTGGAAACAAAGAAGTAGTAGCAGTTACATACAAAGGATTAACTAATGATTTAAAGCCTGGAAATACAATACTTTTAGATGATGGTCTATTAGAAATGACTGTTGTAGAAGTTGTAGGAAAAGAAGTTAGATGTGTTGTAGAAAATAATGGAGATTTAGGAGAAAACAAAGGGGTTAATTTACCTAATGTTTCTGTAAGTTTACCTGCATTATCAGAAAAAGATATTTCAGATTTAAAATTTGGTTGTGAGCAAAATGTAGATTTCGTAGCAGCATCTTTTATTAGAAAAGCTGATGACGTTAAAGCAGTAAGAAATTGTTTAGACTCTAATGGTGGGGTAAGTATAAAAATTATTTCAAAAATAGAAAACCAAGAAGGGTTAGATAATTTTGAGGAAATTTTAGAACTTTCTGATGGAATAATGGTAGCAAGAGGAGATTTAGGAGTAGAGATACCAGTTGAAGAAGTTCCTTTCGCTCAAAAGATGATGATAGAAAGATGTAATGAAGAAGGAAAAATGGTTATAACAGCAACTCAAATGTTAGATTCTATGATAAAAAATCCTAGACCAACTAGAGCAGAAGCTGGAGACGTTGCTAATGCAATTATAGATGGTACAGATGCAGTTATGTTATCTGGAGAGACAGCTAAAGGAAAATATCCTGTTGAATCAGTAAAAGTAATGGCAAGAATAGCAGAAAAAACTGATCCTTTAATTCCGTGTTTTGATGCTTTTGGAACTGGTGGAGTTAGCGCTGTTACAGAAGCAATAGCTAAAGGGACTGTAGATGTATCTGAAGCAATAGAAGCAAAATTAATAGTTGTGGGAACAAAATCTGGAAGATCTGCTAAAGCAGTAAGAAAATATTTTCCTGATGCACATATTTTAGCTATAACAAATACAGAAAAAACAGCTAATCAATTAGTTCTTTCAAGAGGGATAACTTCTTGTTTAGTAGAAAAAAATATGAATATAGATGAATTCTTTAAATTAGCAGAACAAAAAGCTATAGAAATATTTGGTTTAATTTCTGGAGACGTAATGGTAGCCTCTTGTGGTGAACAGGTTTATCAAGCAGGAACTGCAAACACAATGAAAGTTATAGTAATAAAATAAATTTAAACTTATTCATAAACTTTAAAGTCTAATCAATGTGATGACATAAAAACTCAGCACATTATTCTATAGAAATAAAAATATTATATAAAATTTAGGAGGAAAATAATGACTAAAATTGCAGATGTAATAGCGAGAGAGATTCTTGATTCAAGAGGGAATCCAACTGTAGAGGTAGATGTAATACTTGAGTGTGGAGCAAAAGGAAGAGCAGCAGTTCCATCAGGAGCTTCAACTGGAGCTTATGAAGCAGTAGAATTAAGAGATAAAGATAAATCAAGATATTTAGGAAACGGAGTTCTTAAAGCTGTTGGACATGTAAATGGAGAATTAAAAGACTTAGTTGTAGGGATGGATGCACTTAATCAAGTAGCATTAGATAACGCAATGATAGCTTGTGATGGGACACCTAATAAAGCAAGGCTAGGAGCTAATGCAATTTTAGGAGTATCATTAGCAACTGCTAAAGCAGCAGCTGATGCTATGGATATGCCTTTATACAAATATTTAGGTGGAGTAAATGCTAAAGAGTTACCATTACCTATGATGAATATACTAAATGGAGGATCTCATGCGGATTCAGCAGTAGACGTACAAGAGTTTATGGTTCAACCAGTTGGAGCAAAAACATTTACAGAAGCAATGAGAATGGGGAGCGAAATTTTTCATAACTTAGGAAAAATATTAAAAGCAAATGGAGATTCTACAAATGTAGGAAACGAAGGTGGATATGCGCCAGCTAAAATAAACGGAACTGAAGGCGCTCTAGACATAATCGTTGAAGCTTGTTTAAAAGCCGGATATAAGCCAGGTGTAGATGTAACTTTTGCTATGGATGCAGCAGCAACAGAATTTTATAAAGAGGTTTCTCCAGGGAAATTTGAATATCATTTTAAAAGAGAGGGAGGAGTAGTTAGAACTTCAGCAGAAATGGTAGAATGGTATGTTGGGTTATGTAAAAAATATCCAATTAAATCTATAGAAGATGGATTAGGAGAAGATGACTGGGCTGGATTTGCTGCACTAACAGCAAAGTTAGGAGATAAAGTTCAAATAGTTGGAGACGATCTTTTCGTTACTAATACTGAAATGTTATCTAGAGGAATAAAAGAAAAAGCAGCGAACTCTATATTAATAAAATTAAATCAAATAGGAACTTTAACAGAGACTTTAGATGCGATAGAAATGGCTAAAAGAGCTGGATTTACAGCAGTTGTATCTCATAGATCAGGAGAAACTGAAGATGCTACAATAGCTGATATAGCTGTTGCAACAAATGCAGGACAAATAAAAACTGGTTCAACTTCAAGAACTGATAGAATGGCTAAATATAACCAATTATTAAGAATTGAAGAAGAGTTAGGAGCTGTAGCTCAATATAAAGGGTTAGGAGTTTTTTATAATATAAACAACTAATTAAAACTAAAAGCCACTGGGAACAGTGGCTTTTATCTTATAATATATAAAAGGAGGGATAGCGTATGAGTTATGTTGTAGGAATAGATTTAGGGGGAACAAATACTAAAATAGGTATTTTAAATGAGAAAGGTGAATTATTAAAAAGTGATTCAATAAAAACATTGTCAGAACGTGGAATTGAAGATTGTTTTTCTAGAATTTGGAAGAGAGCAAAAGAGCTAGCACAAGATTTAAATATTGATGAAAAAAAAATAAAAGGGATAGGAATGGGAATTCCAGGACCTGTAGAAAATCAAGAGAAAGTTGGATTTTTTGCTAATTTTCCATGGGAAAAAGGAATTAATGCAAGATTGTTAATGGGAAAAATTTCAGGAATAAAAAATGTTAAATTAGATAATGATGTTAATGTAATTGCTCTTGGTGAAGCTAAATACGGTGCAGGAAGAGGGAGTAGAAGTAGTATAACAGTGGCACTAGGAACAGGTATTGGGGGTGGAATATATATAGAAGGAAAACTTATTTCAGGGTATAAAGGCGCTGGAGGAGAGATCGGTCATATAACAGTAGAAAAAGATGGTAAACTTTGTGGATGTGGTCAAAAAGGATGCTTTGAAGCTTATGCTTCTGCTACAGGACTAATTAGAGAAACACAATCTAGATTAGTAGTGAATAAAAATAATTTAATATATAAAATGGTAGGGGGAAATTTGTCACTTATAGATGCTAAAGTAATTTTTGATGCTGCTAAAGAGGGGGATTCTTTTGCTCTTGATCTAATAGACTATGAGTCAGAATATTTAGCATTAGGACTTTCAAATGCCTTAAATTTAATAAATCCTGAAGTTTTAATACTTGGTGGTGGAGTAGCTCTTGCTGGAGATATTTTACTTAACGCCGTTAAAGAAAAACTAAAAAAATATTCATTAGCTATAGTTTTAGAAGGATTAGAAGTGAAATTAGGAGAATTAGGTAATGATGCAGGAATAAAAGGAGCTTCAGCTCTTGTATTATAAAAAAAGCTACAAAGTTAGGGTATATTTATCCGAAACTTTGTAGCTTTTTTTTTATAAAAAACCTATATATTGATTTTTAGCTAAATGAAAACTAAATTTAGAAACTCTAGTTTCCATTGATTCATAAGAATCATTAAAAACCTTAGCCATTTCCTTAATAATAGTTTCCATGGTTTTATCCTTTCCACAGTTCATCCAAAAATATGAGCCTAAATCATCAAGTTCTAAATATGTAGTTTTAGGTTTTTTTACAAGCCAACTTATAAAATTAGACCAAGGTGATTGATGATAAAAAATTAAAGTAACAATATTATTATTAATTTTAAACTCTTTGTGAATATGAACAGGTTTATAAGTTAAAAAAACTTTATTCTTTCCTATCATCTATTTTTCCAGTACTGCAAGAGATAAAAATAAAAATAGCAACAAGAAATACAAAAATAAGAGAAAACCAAGGATTGCTAGATATGGAACCTAAACTTTTTCCAATAAAAGAAAGATCTTTTCCAAGGGTTATAAGACCTGCAATTAAAATACCAATTAGAGCATCTCCAGCAACAATTCCCGAGGACAGCAACACACCTTTTTCAATTTGTTTACTTAAAAAACTAGATTTTCTAAATTTAAGATTAACAAGTTCTCTAACAAGTGCTCCAGTTAAGATAGCAGCTGAAAGACCTATTGGTAAATAAAAACCTAAAGCAATAGCAAGAACTGGAAGACCTAATAAAAATATAAATATTCCAAAAACTATACCAACAATAACCAGTGTCCAAGGAATATTTCCAGTCATAACTCCTTCAGCAAGCATTCTCATAAGACCAGCTTGTGGGGCAGGCACAGTAGCAGAACCAAGGGTAAAAGCTTTATGTAACATAAGAATAACACCACCAGAGGCAAAAGCAGCAAAAATTAATCCTAAATACATAGACCATTCAACTTTTTTAGGAGTTCCTCCGATTAAATAAGTATGTTTAAGCGATTGAGCAACTCCCCCTGAAGTAGCAATAGAAATACATGCAATTCCAGCAGCTACAATAGCTAAAACTTTTGAGCTATCTGCTCCCCCTCCAACACCAGTTACTTTAATGACTGTTGCTAAAACTAAAAGTGATGCTATTGTCATACCGGAAACAGGATTATTAGACGCACCAACAGTTCCACACATTCTAGCAGAGACAACACCAAAGAAAAAAGAAAGCAAAATCACCAAAAAACCAACGAGAATTCCTAATTTAGGAATCCCTGTTACCATAGGCAAAAATGAAACAACGAAAAAACCAGCAATAGCAATAGCAATTATCCAAGTTAACGGAGTATCAACATGCTGTCTTTCAACATTTCCAGAAGATTTTTCAGCTTTTAATCCTCTGATAGCTTCTTTAAAAGAACTAACAATAGCTGGGGCAGATTTTATAAGAGAAATAAAACCACCAGTAGCAACAGCCCCAGCACCTATATATCTAATATAAAATGACCAGACTTGAGATGCATCCATTTGAGAGATAGGAATAGAGCTAGGAAAAATCGCTGTAGGTACTAACTCACCAACAAATTTAATTAAAGGAATAAATCCAAACCATGCTAACATAGCACCTGAAAACATAAATATAGCAACTTCAAGCCCAACAATAAATCCAACTCCTAAGAGAGAAGCAACAGCATTTAATCCAAAAGCAGTATTTAATTTTGAAATAGCCCACATAGGTTCTTCTGTAAAAAGACCTATACCTCCGCCTAAAAATTTAAATAAACCACCAGCAAAAATTCCTTTCATAACCGTTTTAAGACCATCTCCACCTTTGTTAGAACTAATCAAAATTTCTGTAACAGCAATAGATTCAGGAAACATAAGTTTTCCATGTTCTTCAACAATTAAATATTGTCTAAATGGAACGATAAAAACAATCCCTAATATCCCACCTAACATAGTCATTATTCCAATGGAAACAACGCTTAGATCATTTCCCCAAATAATAATAGCAGGAAGGGTAAAAATTATTCCACCAGCAATTGATTCTCCAACAGCGGCCATTGAAGCCACTAAATTTGCTTCTAAAATACTATTTTTTTTAAATAAACATTTTAAAAGTCCAGTTCCTAAAATTGAACCAGGTATGGCAGCAGCAATAGTAATACCTGTTTTTAAACCTAAATAAACATTTGCTGCAGCAAATATAACAGTGAAAAGAATTCCCATTACAAGTGTAGTAGTATTTACTTCTGGTAAATTAGTTTTCATAGAAATAAATGGTTTGAATTCTTCTTTTTTTTCATTTTTCATAAAGTAATATTCTCCTTAGTACTATAATATAGTAGATTAAAAATTATTTTCTATACATTTCAACAAGACCAGCTAAAAATGTTCTAATATATTTATCTCCACATTCTCTATAATTTTTATGATCTTTTTTTCTAAATAAAGCAGTTAACTCAGATTCAGAAACAGTTGAACCCCCAAGAGCTAAAACTTTTATCATGTCCTCACTTTTAAAATTTAGTGCAATTCTTAATTTTTTTAAAATAATATTATTGTTATTACTATTTTTTTTAGGATGTAAATCATCTTCTTGAGCGGGTTTTTGACCTGGTTTAGGAACGTGAACTCCTCTTTTAAAAATTACAAATCCATCTAAAAATTTTTTTAATTCTTCATTTTTAAGAGTAACAAATCCTTCTTCATGATCCTTTTTTAAAAAATTTTTGATATTTTCAATTTCTACCTTTTCTTCACCTAAAGAAAAAATTTCAATTAATTTTACATCACTAATATCAAGAGCGTACCTTAGTCGTCTAACAATGTCGTTATTGTTCATTTAAAACCTCCTAATTATGTTGTTTCCTTTAAAATTATATCATAGATTGAGAAAAAAAAAATATATTTTATTAAAAAATCCTTAGATTAGTTTCTAAGGATTTAAAAAAATAGTTTTTTTATTAAGTTAATATAATATATCTTAATATTAAGTGCAAAATATATATTTATAGGTAAGCTATTAGAAGTTTGATAGTTTCAAGAACGCCATCTATATGTGTTCTTTCATAGTGGTGAGTTGCATCTACATTAGGACCAATACAAGCATATTTCAAATCTGCCCCTTGAAGAATTGAAGCTGTGGCATCAGAACCATATCTATTATAAACTCCAACAGTATAGTTAACTCCATTTTTATCTGCAACTTCTTGTAATTTTTTTCTTATTGTAAAATCATAAACTGTTTTATTGTCTCTAGCTGCGATACTAACTTTTTTTTCGTCTCCATGAGCATCTTCTGCAACAAGGCCTATATCTAATGCAATAAACTCATCTACATCTTTAGGTATTTTAGAAACACCGTGTCCAACCTCTTCAAAATTTGAGAAATAAAGATAAAGATTATTTTTAGGTTTTTTATTATTATCTTTTAAATATTTTAAGTATGTTAAAACTTGTGCTACACATAATTTATCATCTAAATATCTTGATTTAATGTATCCAGACTCTGTAATTTTAGTATTTGTTTCATAACTTATAAAATCCCCTTGACATATTCCAAGAGCTTTCGTATCAGCTTCATTATAAACTTCATAATCTAATCTAACTTCCATATTTTCCGCAGTTCTTGCCATTTCCCGCGGGATATCGCCATAAACATGCACCGAAGCTTTAATAGGGAGTAGTGTTCCTTGAAATTCTTTTCCACTTAAAGTGTGAACAGTTATATTTTCTCCTTCTACTGATCCCCAAGCGTAGCCACCAATATTTAATAGTTCTAAACGTCCGTTATTCTTAACTTTTTTAACTATTGCTCCAAGAGTATCTACGTGTGCTGACAGTAGTTTTGTATAAAAAGTATCTTCCCCTATTAGTTTCAGAATTAAGCACCCTTTTTTACTATATTCATAGTCATTAAATCCTAATTTATCAAGTTCTTTAGCTATTCTAGACATAACTTTTTCTGTATAACCAGCTGGGCTAGGAATAGTTAAAATTTCCTTTGTAAATTTTAAAGTATAATTTAAATCTATATTCATAATTCTTCCTCCTTCCTCATTTTATTTTATATTGACAATTATTCTACTCTTATCAAAATTTTTTGTCAATTATAAAAAAAATAAAAAAATTAAATGTTTATATAATATTTTTATAAAATTGTAACATATGTTACAGACAATTAGTGTAAAAGGATGTATGATAAATATAGTTACTAAGAAATTATATTATAAAATTAGAATTTCAGGAGGATTTAACTATGTTTTGTTACCAATGTCAAGAAACAATGAAAAATCAAGGATGTAATTTATCAATAGGTATGTGTGGTAAAGAAGAAAGCACATCTGATTTACAAGATTTATTAATCTATACAGCAAAGGGAGTAGCTGCTTATAGCTCTCAAGTAAGAGCTTTAGGTGAAAAAAATAAACCTTGTGAAGAGGTAAATAGATATTTAGTAAATTCACTTTTCGTAACAATAACAAATGCTAATTTTGATGATATTGTTATAATAGAAGAAATTAAGAAAGGTTTAGTGATGAGAGAGCATATAAAAGCTAAGCTTAAGGAAATGAGAGTAGAGCTAAATTTAAAACATGAAAATAAAAAATATACTACTTGGAACGCAAAAACTAAAGAAGAAATGTTAGAAATTGCTAAAACAGTAGGAGTTTTGAGAACAGCAGATGAAGATATAAAATCTCTTAGAGAACTTGCACTATATGGGTTAAAAGGTTTGGCAGCTTATACTGAACATGCTTTAAACTTAAATAAAGTAAATCCGGAACTCTTTGCATTTGTAGAGGAAGCTTTACTGGGAACAGAAGATGAGACACTAAGTGTTGCTGATTTAACTGCTCTTGTTTTAAAAGTTGGAGAATATGGAGTTAAGTCCATGGCACTTTTAGATGAGGCAAATACTTCAACTTTTGGTCATCCTATAATGACAAAAGTTAATTTAGGTGTGAAAAAAAATCCAGGAATATTAATAACAGGACATGATCTTATGGATTTAAAAAGATTACTAGAGCAAAGTGAAGGGACAGGGGTAGATATTTATACTCACTCTGAAATGCTACCAGGACATTATTATCCTGAACTAAAAAAATATACTCATTTTGTAGGAAATTATGGAGGAGCTTGGTGGGAACAAAAAACTGAATTTTCTACATTTAATGGACCTATATTATTTACAACAAATTGTATTGTACCCCCTTTAAAAGACTCCAGTTATAATGAAAGAGTATTTACAACTAATGCTTCAGGATATCCTGGTTGGAAAAGAATAGAATTAGATAAAAATGGAAATAAAGATTTTTCTGAAATTATAAACTTAGCTAAAACTTGTAAAGCTCCAACAGAAATAGAGACAGGAGAAATAATAGGTGGATTTGCTCATAACCAAGTACTAGCACTAGCTGATAAGGTTGTAGAAGGGGTAAAATCTGGAGCAATAAATAGATTTATAGTAATGGCAGGGTGTGACGGTAGAGATAAAAAGAGAGATTATTACGGTGAATTTGCAAAAAAATTACCACTAAATACAATTATACTAACTGCAGGTTGTGCAAAATACAGATATAATAAATTAGCACTTGGAGACATAGGTGGAATACCTAGAGTTCTTGATGCAGGACAATGTAATGATTCTTACTCCCTTGCAGTTATTGCTATGACATTACAAAAAGTATTTGGTTTGGAAAATATAAATGATTTGCCAATAATTTATAATATAGCTTGGTATGAGCAAAAAGCAGTAATTGTATTACTAGCACTTTTATCTTTAGGAGTGAAAAATATTCACTTAGGTCCAACATTACCAGGATTTTTATCAAAGAATGTAGCTAATTTATTAGTTAAAGAGTTTGGGATTGCTCTTGCTGGAGATGTAGATGAAGATTTAAAAAAATGGAATTTAGTATAATCAGATAAAAAATAAAAAGACCAGCAAAATATAAAAATTTTGCTGGTCTTTCTTATATTTTATCAGTAAAAATAGTAGGTACAAGTGAAACAAAATTCATAAGTTTCCCTGTCATAGGATGCTTAAATTTAATAGTATTAGCATGAAGTCCAAGACGATTTAAAGGATTTTTAGTAGAACCATATTTCTTATCCCCAACAATAGGATGACCTAAATCTTTCATGTGAACTCGAATTTGATTTTTTCTTCCTGTTTCAATATCAAACTCCATCATAGTTAAGCCTTTAGCTCTTTTTAACACTAGATAATTAGTAATAGCTAACTTTCCACCATCTCTATCTGTTTCAGAAGAATAAGTTACAAAAGCTGCATTTTCTTTTAAATACGATTTTATAACCCCTTTATTTTCTGTAACACTACCTTGAACTAAAGCTATATATTTTCTTTCAACAACATATTCATTCCAGTTAGTTTGTAAAATTTGCTGAACATCTTCTGATTTTGCAAAAATCATAACTCCAGATGTTTCTCTATCTAGTCTATGAACGATAAAAACTTTATTCATAGAATCTCTACCTTTTAAATACTCCTTAAGCATAGAGTAAGCAGTTTTTTCTCTTTCCTTATCTGTTGCCATGGAAAGCATTCCCGCATCTTTTTCCACTGCTACAATAAATTCATCTTCAAACAATATTTTTATACCCTTAGATGTTTTACTAACTTTTACTTCACGAGAAGCACCAAAATTAACAGTAACTTTATTTCCAGTTTTAAGAGGTGAATTAAATTGCTTTATCATTTCACCATTAACCCATATTTGCTCGTGAGATAAAAGAGCCTTAATATTATTTCTACTTTGTCCTTCTAAATTTTCTATTAAAAAATTCATAAGCTCACTTGTTGTTTCTACAACAAGGTCTATATTTTTTCTTCTCATAATCACTACTCTCCTAACGTCTTATTTTCTTTACTATATAGTATACCATTAAAGTACCTTTAAACCAATAAAATAAAACTACCAACTATATAAGATAGAAAGTAGTTTTATAATTTCATATAATTTGTAATATTTATCTTTTCTTTCCAAAAATTCTAAGAATATATAAGAAGAGATTGATAAAATCTAAATATAGATGCAATGCTCCTGAAATAGCAACTTTATCTAAAATACCATCATTATTTTGGGCTAAATGAATAATTTGTTTTTTTATTCTATTTACATCATAAGCAATAAGAGCAGTAAATAAAATAACTCCTAAATATGATAACATCCAATATAGTGCTGGACTTTTTAAAAATAAATTAATTAAACTTAATACAATTAGACTAATAAGTCCTCCCATACATAAATTTTTAATTTTACTAACGTCTTCTTTAGTTACGTAGCCATAAATCGCCATAACAAGAAAAACAACAATGGCAATAGAAAAGGAATAAACAATAGATACCCCAGTATAAATTAGAGCAATAGAGCACAGTGTAATTCCATTTAATGCTGAATAAAGAACAAAAATCATTCTACTTGTAGATACATCAATAGAGTATACTTTTCTTGAAAATCCAAAAACTAAGAAAAGCTCAGCTATAAGAAAGATATAGAAAAACTTCATGGTAAATTGTAAAAAGATAGGATTGGAAAGAGTTAAATATCCTGTAAAAGTTGTAACAATAAGACCAATAACCATCCAGCTAAAAACTGAAGTCATCTTTTGACCAACAATTAATTCTAACTCATCTTCTAAAACATAGTTTCGTTTGTTACTATTATAATTTTCCATATAAATCACTCCTTTATTTTAAAATTAATTTGATTTAATTTAACATCTTTCCTTTCCAGCCTGATATTCAGATTTTTTTTTCATCATATCTTCTGTAGGATTATTTTCTAAATGTTTAGCATGTCTAACAAACATATCTTGAATTTTTTCGATTTCTCCAAGCCCTTTTAAATTAATTGAAACTTCATACCCTTTTTCAGTAAGATAATTTTTCCAATCTTTAGCAATATCATTTTTAGCATGTTCCCCAGCTACAAACATAAGTGGCATTAATGTAACTTTTTTCTTATTATCTCTTTGAAGAAATTTCAAAACATTTTCTATTGAAGGATACCCCTCAATAGTTCCAACATAAAAAGATTTTTCTAAATCTTTAGCTAAATAGTCAAACATAGCATAGGCAGAAGTTGCAGGATGATGTGATCCATGACCTACAAAAACCACAGCTTCATCTTCTTTGAGAATTCCTATTTCTTCAGAAAGAATTTCGATAACCTCTATATAATCAGAAAAATCTGTAAGTAAAGGAGTGCCTATCCTAATTTGATTAAAGTCTTTAGAGTAAGATTGGAGCTCAGTTTTCACAACATCCATCTCTATACCATTAATAATATATGTTGGTTGAATTATTAAATCTGTGTATCCTTCATTTTTTAAATACTCAAGAATTTGAGAAGTATCAAAGACCTCAATTCCTCTTTTTTTTAAAATCCTATTTATTATTCTAGAAGTAAACACTTGGTAAAAGTCTAAGTTATTAAATTGTTCTATAAATTTTTGATTAATAATATCTAATGTTTTTTTTCTTGTATCTTCATGTGTTGTACCAAAATGCGTAAGTAAAATTGCTCCTTTATTCATTTTGTGATAAAAATTATTTTCCAAAATTCCACCTCATATTTATTATTATTATTATTATTATTATTATTTTAAAACTGAATATAAAGAATCTTATTCTTTATATTTTAACATAGTCTGAAGAAAATATCAAAATTAATCACACTTTATATTATTTTTCAAAAAATACTAAATAGACAATTACCTATTTAATATGATAAAATTAGCAAAGAGATTTTTAATTTAATGGAGGGATTATGAAAAAATTATTAATATTACTATTGTTACTTGTATCTACCTTATCTTTTGGTATAGATACGCATTTAAGATTAGGTCTTATAGGTAATTCAAAAAATTATGGAACAGAAAAAAAATTAGAAGACTACCAACCAACAATAGGATTAGAAGTAACTCAAACATTACTTTTTTTTGATATTGGAGGAGGAATTCAATATAATAGAAAAACTGATGGAGTCGGTGTTTCAACAGTTCCAGTATACCTTTTAGCAAAATGGAATATTATTCCTATATTTATAAAACCATATATAGTAGGAAAAGTTGGAAAATCTATCTATAGTAGTGAAAATTTAAACAACAGTGATGTAGAGGCGGGGTATTATTATGGCGCAGGTATAGGAATGGATATCAGTTTTTTGCAGGCTGAGTTATTGTATTCTATTACAGAGTTAAAAGACGATAGAAGAAATTATGATGATATAAAGCAACTTTCACTAATTTTGGGCTATAGATTATAAAAAACTTCGAAACTTTTTAAAATTATTAGCACCCAATATAATATATAATATATATTAGTTATGATTTAATAATCATGGTAATATATAGAATAAAGATTAGAGGGGGACAAAGTGGAGATTACTAATACTATTATTAATTTTTTAAATGATATTTTATGGAGTTATGTACTAATTGTAATGCTAATACCTATTGGTTTATATTTTACAATAAAAACAAAATTTGTTCAAATAAGATATATTGGTCATATGGTAAAACTTTTAAGTGATAGCATGGGGCAAAAAGGTGGTGTTTCTTCATTTAAAGCATTTTGTATAAGTACAGCATCTAGAGTTGGAACAGGCAACCTTGCTGGAGTGGCAATAGCAATAGCCACAGGAGGACCAGGAGCTATATTTTGGATGTGGATAATAGCAATCATAGGTGGGGCTTCAAGTTTTGTAGAGAGTACACTAGCTCAAATTTATAAAGTGAAGGATGGAGAGGGCTTTCGAGGCGGACCAGCTTATTATATGGAAAGAGCTTTAAATAAAAAAAGAATGGGAATAGGATTTTCCATTTTAATATCAATAACATTTGGTTTAATTTTTAATTCAGTACAATCCAATACAATATCTTTAGCATTTGAACAAGCATTTCAGTTGGATAAAACTATTATGGGAATAATTTTAGCTGTGGCAACTGGAGCTGTTATTTTTGGAGGAGTTCAGAGAATTGCAAATTTTAGTGCAGTGGTAGTTCCAATTATGGCAACTCTATACATAATAGTTTCGTTATATATAGTAATAAAAAATATAGGGATGGTTCCAGCCATATTTTCAGACATAGTAAAAAATGCTTTTGGAATAAGACAAGTTGCAGGTGGAGGATTAGGAGCAGCAATAATGATAGGGGTAAAAAGAGGACTTTTTTCTAATGAGGCAGGAATGGGTTCTGCACCTAATGCAGCAGCAGCAGCAACGACATCACATCCAGCTAAGCAAGGTTTTGTTCAAACTTTAGGAGTTTTTACCGATACTCTTATTATCTGTTCTTGTACAGCATTTATGGTTTTAATCTCTGGCGCACACAAGACAGAAGGTTTAACAGGTATACAGCTAACACAAAAAGCTCTTAGTTCAGAAGTTGGGCATTGGGGAAATATTTTTATAGCAGTTTGTATATTACTATTTGCCTTTAGTTCAATAATAGGAAATTATTATTACGGAGAAACTAACATAGAGTTTCTAAGTAAAAATAAAATTTGGTTAAATTTATACAGGGTTTTTGTTATAGGAATGGTTATGTTTGGATCAATAGGAAAACTAGCTTTAGTATGGAATCTTGCGGATTTATTTATGGGACTTATGTCGGTAATGAATCTAATTGCTATTCTCTTATTAGGAAAAGTTGCCTTTGCTACATTGAAAGATTATGTAAAGCAAAGAGATTTAGGACTAGATCCTGTATTTAAAAAAAGTTCTGTGGAGCTACCATATCCTGAAAAAATAGAGTGTTGGGAAGAGTAAATATAAATTACTTAGGAGAAAATTACACATCTCATAAAAAAAAGGATAGTCAATTGACTATCCTTTAATTATTTTAGCTAAAACTCCATTTATAAATTCATGAGATTTATCATCTCCATAGATTTTAGCTATTTCAATAACTTCATTTACCACTATTTCATGTCCTGTATTTTCATGCTTTAATTCATAGACTGCACATTTAAGAAGTGATTTTTCAACAGAACCTATTCTGTCTAAATTCCATCCTTCCATAGTTTCATTAATTAGAATGTTTAATTCTTCATTATATTGTGATATTCCTACTACATACTTTACAAAAAAGTCTAGAGCTTTAGGTGATAAAATAACTTCTCCCCTTTCTAAAAATTTTTTTTGTAATTCTTTAGGTTCTATACAATTCATCTCCGCTTCAAAAACTATTTTAAAAAGTTCTTCTCTAGCAATTCTTCTACTCATTTTTTCCTCACTTCTATATCAAATTTTTATAAATTAAATTGAAATAACCTTTTTATTATACTATATAAAAGATAGGAATGCTATTTTTTTCTATTTAATGTTATCTTTATAAAATTTTTTAAATATTTTGATAAAATTGGAACTACCACTTAAATATCCAATAAAGGATACAACAATTATAAAAATAGTTTTAATAACACCATATTGAACCAAAAGGAGAGCACAAATAAAGGCTATTATACATCTTAAATATTTTTTTTTATTTATCAAAAAATTAGTTATAAATTCTTCTAACATATCAGCACCTCATTATTATTAAATAATTCCAAATTAAACATGATTGATAAATTTAGTAACTTTAATCTCTACTTCGTTAATTTCAACACCTATAGACTTTTTAATAGATTTTTTTATGTTTTCTTGAATGAATAAAGTTTTTTCAGAAATATTTTTATTAGTATTTGACTCAAGGAATATCTTGATATTAAACTTATTATAATTTTTTTTAGTTTCAACTTTTTTGACAATTATATCGTGATCTGTTAGTAGAGTATTAAAAATAAATGTTTTGATTGTTTCAGAAGAAACTAAAACTTTTCCATTGTCAGTCTTAATTTCATAATCTTTCTCTTTTTGTATTTTAGAACAAACTTTAATAAAAACTATAAAAAGATAAACTATAGAAATATTAAGAATTAACATCTTTAGCATAAAGAACGAAAGATTAAATCTATCAAAAAAACTTGGATAAACCACTGAAGTTATACCTATCACTGAAATAAAAAATATTCCTATCCAAGCTATAAAAAAAATTATTTTTTTCATTATTAAATCCCCTTCCTTATATTTAAATGAAAGAGGCCATAAATATTATGGCTCTCTATTTTAATTATCTTTATTTTATAAAAAAATTAAAGAGAAGAATTATTTTCTTCATCATCACTTTCATCTTCATCTGTTAAAACTTTAATATTTTGAATAAAGACATTAACTTCCACAACTTTTAATCCAGTTAAGCAATTAACATCTTTAAGAACAGCTTTTTGAACATTTTCAGCAACTAATGCGATATTATAACCATATAAAACAATAATATAAATGTCAATAGTACACTCTTTGTCCCCAACTTCCACTTTAATTCCATGAGTAGGTCTTTTTTTACCTAATATTTTACTAAATTCATCAGCTACACCACCTGAGAGTTTAAAAACACCTTCAACATCTGCAGCTGCTTTAGCAGCAACAGTTTTAACAACATCATCAGCAATTCGAACATTTCCTAAACTTCCCATAGTAATACCCCCTTTAATTTATAATAATATATCTTAGTACATTATTTAATAAAATTTTCCTCTAAAAATTTTGTAGATGTTTTACCTTTATTGAAAAGTTCATTTTCTAAAACTTTTAAATGAAATGAAATAGTTGTATCAACTCCTTCTATAATATATTCGTTGAGAGCTCTTTTCATTTTCGCTATAGCTTTTTCCCTTGTTAAATCATAAACTATAAGTTTAGAAATCATAGAATCATAAAAAGGAGAAATTTCATATCCTTGATAAGCGTGAGAGTCAATTCTAACACCATTACCACCAGGAGCTATATATCTAGTTAAAACACCAGGGGAAGGCAAGAAGTCACACTGACTATCTTCTGCATTTATTCTACATTCAATAGCGTGCCCATAAAGATGAACATCTTCTTGCTTTATGTTTAATCTTTCTCCCTCAGCTATTTTAATCTGAAGTTTTATTATATCAAGTCCGGTTACAAGTTCTGTAATAGTATGTTCAACTTGAACTCTTGTATTCATTTCCATAAAGTAAAATTTATTTTCCTTATCTACAAGAAATTCTATCGTTCCCACAGAATCATAGTTGATAGATTTAGCAAGCCTAACTGCAGACTCTCCCATTTCTTTTCTAACTTTTGAGGGAAGAAAAATAGCAGGAGCTTCTTCAATAAGTTTTTGATGTCTTCTTTGAATAGAACAGTCTCTTTCTCCTAAGTGAATAATATTTCCAAATTTGTCTCCAACAATTTGAATTTCAATATGTCGTGGATTTTCAACAAATTTTTCTATGTATACATCAGGATTTCCAAATGCAGCACCAGCTTCTGTTTGAGCTGCAACCATATTCGTTTTAAGCTCTGCATCATTTCTGGCAACTCTCATCCCTTTACCACCACCACCAGCAGTAGCTTTTATCATTACAGGATATCCAATTTTTTCATTGATAATAGATATAGCTTCTTCAGGAGTGTGAATAATTCCAGTTCCATTTGTAAGGGGAACATGATTCTCGATAGCAGTGGCTCTAGCAGTGGCTTTATCTCCCATTTTAGTAATACATTCAGAGTTTGGACCAATAAAAGTGATATTATGCTGTTCACAAATAGCAGAAAACTTAACATTTTCTGATAAAAAACCATATCCAGGATGAATAGCGTCCGCTCCAGTAACTTGTGCTGCAGCAATTATATTGGATATTTTTAAGTAGGATTCAGTACTAGAAATTCCCCCTATACAAATAGCTTCGTCAGCTAAAAGTACATGTAAACTATCTTTATCTGCAGTAGAATATACTGCAACAGTTTTTATATTGAGCTCTTTAGCTGCACGAATAATTCTAACAGCTATTTCTCCTCTATTGGCAATAAGTATTTTTTTAAACATTTTTTCCTCCGCAAACATTTTGATTTCTAATGTCTATTTTTTTAGTTTAGCAATTGTTTTATTATAATCAACAATGTCTCCATCTTTAATTAAAATTTCAACAATTTTCCCAGAGACTTCTGAAATAATAGGACTTTTAACTCCCATAGCAAGAATATATCCAATTTCATCACCAGAATTAATGTTGCTATCTATCCCAAGAGAAAGATTGGGATTCCGATAGAAAGAACCAATTCCATTAGATAAAATTTCTAAATATGTTTCGATTTTTTCTTTCTCTATAATATTTTTTATAATCTGATTATTAGATTTTTTGTCCAATTTCAAAGTTTTTTTTACTGAAAAATTAAAATCAGGTGATTCATAAGATAATTCAGTAAGATTTTCAGAATCTAAAATTCTGATAAGTTCGTCTGTTGTAATGTTGTCTTTCACTATATCCTCCTAAAAATACTATTTTATTAAAATTTTTTCTAAACCTATAAGTTCACTAACCTGTTCTAAAAATAAAGTTGATATTGCAATTTTATATTTACTTATTTTTATTTCTTTTGTAATACCAATTGCAAAAATTAAAGTAGTTCTTCCAGGATGAGAAATTAAAATTTCTCTTAATTTATTAAATTTATGTTTGTTCTCTTCTTCAAGTAATAAGTAACATTTGTTTTGAGATATTTCCCCTATTTCGTCTAAAAAAGTGATATTTTTTAAAATAATTTTTTTACTTTCCTCTCCTTTAAAATAATCAGTGTGAATATTACCCTTAATAAAAATAGGGATTCCAATTTGAATCTTATCCATAAATTTATCATAATCTCGTGGGAAAACAGTAACTTGAATAGAACTAAAGTAGTCTTCTAAAGTAAAGATTACCATTATTTTAGAATCTTTTTTAGTGACTATTTTTTTCATTGTTCTAATTATACCATATGTTTTTATCACATGCATCAGTTTTTCTTCATTAATTTCTGAAATACTTTTTAATTTAAAAGCACTAATAAGAGTTTTAAATTTATCTAAAGGATGTGCACTAAAATAAAAACCGAGAAATTCTTTTTCAAAATCAAGAATTTCATTAGTGTCATATTCAGAAATATTAGAGAAGTTAAATCTATTTAAAACTGTCTTTCCCTCTCCAAAAAGATTCATCTGTTGAATATCGTCTTCTCTTGAAACTCTTTCAGAATGAGCTAAAATTTTTTCAATGCTTTCAAACTTTTGTTTTCTATTTCCAGGAATAGAATCTAGTGCACCAGAAAAAATGAGAGAGAGTAAAGATTTTTTAGTAAGACCTATTTTTTTTGTTCGAGTTACAAACTCTTCATAATCTTTATATTTTCCGTTACTATTTCTTTCAAAGATAAGTTTATCTACAAAACTATCTCCAATATTTTTTATTCCAGAAATAGAGAATCTAATATTTCCATTTTCAGGTCTAAAACCACGAACTGGGGAATTTACATCAGGAGGTAAAATAATTAATTTATGATTTTTAGCATCATCAATATAGTAAGCAATATCATCTATATGATTCATAGATGTTAAAATAGATGAATAAAATTCAAGTGGATAATTAGACTTAAAATATGCTGTCCAATAGGCAATAAGCCCGTAAGCGGCAGAGTGAGATTTATTAAACCCATAACCTGCAAATTTGTTAATGAGCTCAAAAATCTCTACAGCTTTTTCTGTAGTATAGCCATTTATTAAAGCCCCCTGAACAAAGTTATCACGATTTTTTTCCATAGTAAAAGCATCTTTTTTACCCATAGCTCTTCTTAAATTGTCAGCTTCTCCCATGGAAAATCCCCCCATAGTAGAAGCTATTTTCATAACTTGTTCTTGATAAAGGATAACCCCATAAGTTTCTTGTAAAATATCCTTTAAGTTAACATGGGGATATTTAATTTCTTCTATTCCATTTTTACAATTTACAAAACTATCAACCATTCCAGACCCTAAAGGACCAGGTCTATAAAGAGCTAAAAGAGCAACTATATCTTCAAATTTATCTGGTTTTAATTTCATCATTAGTTTTCGTATTCCAAAGGATTCTAATTGAAAAACACCAGTAGAATCACCATGTCTGAGCATCTCATAAACTTTTTCGTTATTTAAGGGAATTTTATTTAGCTCTATATCAATTTTGTTTGTTTTTTTTATATAATCTAAGGTTCTTTGAAGGATAGTTAAGTTCCCTAAGCCTAAAAAATCCATTTTCAAGATACCAAGTTCTTCTAATTCCTTCATTTGATATTGGGTAGAAATAGACTCACCTTTAGAATCAGAATAAAGAGGAATATTATTAGTTAAAGGTTCTCCAGTAACGACTATTCCAGCCGCATGAATAGAAGCATGGCGAACACTATTTTCAATTCTTTTAGAAAAATCTAAAACTTTTTGAAACTCTAAATCTTCGCTATATAAAGTTAAAAGTTCAGGAATATTTTTTAGTGAATTAGAGATAGAACTGTCTTGTGGGAGTAATTTAGCAAGTTTATCTATCTTGGCAAGTTCAATCTCAAGAACTCTTCCTACATCTCTAACAGCAGCTCTAGCTTTCATTCTTCCAAAAGTTATTATCTGTGCTACATGGTCATTCCCATATTTATTTTTAACATACTCAATAACTTCTCCTCTTCTTTCTTGACAAATATCAATATCAATATCAGGCATAGAGATTCTCTCTGGATTTAAAAATCTTTCAAAAATCAAATTATGCTCAAGGGGATCTAAATCTGTTATCTCAAGAGCATAAGCAACTAAACTACCCGCAGCTGAGCCTCTTCCTGGTCCTATTGGAATTTTTGATTTTTTTGCAAAGTCGATAAAATCCCAAACAACAATAAAATATTCAGAAAATCCCATTTTACTTATTATATTTAATTCATAATCGATTCTTTTAACTACTTTTTCAGGAAGATCTAAATAAAAATTATTTTCACAATTGTTGAATTTTCTGCTATAATAGTTATTTATATTATTACTATTATATCTATTTTGTAATCCATTAAAAACTTTCAATTTTAAAAAATTATCAGGAGTAATAGGTTTGTCACTTTCAGGAAGAGTATATTTAGGAAATTTAAATTTTCCAAATTCTATATTAATATTACATTTAGAAGCTATGACGGAAGTATTGTTTATAGCTGTTAAAACAGATGCATTTAAGTCTTCTAAATTATATAAAGAAATATTTTTATCTGGTTTAAATATTAAGCTCTCTAATATTTGTTCTCTATTTTTTAAAAAAAGTTCAGTTGTTTGTATTTTCATTCTTTTTTCATCAGAAATTTTTGCCCCAGTTTGAATACAAATCATAATATCTTGAAGAGTGTGATCACCATTATTTATATAATGGGTATCATTAGTAGCAACAAGTTCTAAATTATGAATTTTAGAATAATTAATAAGCTCTATATTTAATTTTTTTTGTTCTAGAAGTCCATTTCCTTGAATTTCTATATAAAAATTTTCTTGTCCAAAAATATTAATATATTCTTGAATGATACAGCTTATTACGTCAGGAGATTTCCCTTCTAAAATTCCTCGAGAAATTTCACCATTCATACAAGCAGACAAGGCAATGATACCTTCACTGTGTTCTCTAAGATAAGATTTTGTTATTCTAGGTTTATAATAGAATCCTTGAAGAAATCCAAAGGAGGATATTTTCATAAGATTTTTATAACCAATATCATTTTTAGCCAATAAAACTAAATGAAAGTTATCCCTATTTTTATCTTCTTTTCTATTTAAATTTATATCATTAGTAACATAAGCTTCCATTCCAATTATAGGTTTTATACCTTTTTTTATTGCAGCTTTATAAAATTCTATAGCACCAAACATATTCCCATGATCGGTGATTGCAAGAGAATCCATGCCTAATTCTTTAGTTTTTGATAAATAATTATCTATTTGTCCAACCCCGTCTAGAAGGCTATATTCAGTGTGAAGATGTAGATGTACAAAATTTTTCATAAGAAACCCTCCTTTCTAAAATTGTACTAGTATAAATTCTATTATATAAATTATACATTATTTCTTACTAAATTTCATAGAAAAATATATTTTATATTGAAAATATTTGTTTTATTTGATATAATATATGCTAACTATATTATTAATTATTTTTTGAAATGGGAGTTTAATATAATGAAAAATAGTGATAAAAGTATTTATTTTATGTTAAAAATAAATGAGCTAGGAGCTTATGTTGTAGCTACTTCTAATGCTGGAGAAGAAATAGTAAATGTTGAGGAATGGCTAGTTGAAGAGGAATGGTTACAACTGTCAGAAATAGACAAAAAGATTCTCAATTTTATTAGTAAAACTAAGAAAAAAGAATTGTTTTCAGAGTGGGAAGATATTTGGGGAGAAAATTCAAATGAAAATATTGTAGAAAATTTATCTTTAGATAAATCGAATTATTCATCACAAGTATATATAAATGACGAAGCATACCTAGTTGAATTACTTTTAAAGTCAGAAAAATTTATAGATGAAAAATTAAAAAAAATTATATTTAAGGAAACTGGGAATACAATATCTTTAAATATAATAGAAGATACTTTAGATACGAATTATCTTAATGGAGAACTTTTATTGAATGAACAATATTTAGACTTTATTACAATTGATGATTTATATGCCTTTAGAGATATGAAGTTTTATAAACTAAATATAGAAAATTATTCTATGTATGGGCTAGAAAATTTAAGAATACGGTTTCATAAAAATGAATTGGAAAATATTTTAACAATATTTATTAGTAATTTTAAAAATATTTCATTACATTATTTAGATTATACTGTTGAAGAAGGAGTGAAAAAAACTTTATTACCTCAAATAATAATTGAAAAAATATCACTGGATAATAGTCTTTATATGAAAGTAATAATAATGGCTTCTACTATGTCTTATGAATTTTTAATGGAAAAAGAAATTAGAAAAATAGCATTGGTAAATACAATGGAGAAAAAAATAGTTTGTTCTGAAGTTAACTTAGGTGAGCTTGAAAATGTTGTTCAAGGGATTGTTAAATCTCTTATTAAACATCAAAAAAAAATAAAAATAAAAGGAGCATATTTTTTAGATGAAGATAATCTTTTTATTTTACAAGAAAAATTAGCTAAGGAATTTATTGGAAAAGAACTTCTTAAATTAGCTACAAAATATAAAATAATAGGCACTGAAGAACTTAAAAAATATAATATACGGACAGTTAAGCCTAGGATAATAGGAAGTTTTAAACACTCTATTAATTTTTTAGAAGGAGACGTTGATATTGAAATAGAAGGGGAAAAATTTTCTATTTTAGATGTGTTATCAACCTATAAAACAGACTCTTACATAACTCTTAGTGATGGGACTAATGCTCTTATTAATTATAAATATATAGAAAAGTTAGAAAGATTATTTAAAGATGGAGATGGGTCAAAAGTAAAAATATCATTTTTTGATTTACCGATAATTGAAGAGATGATAGATGATAAAATATTCTCTCAAGAATTTAAAAAAAGTCGTGATTTTTTTCAAGGAATAAATATAGTTTCAGAATATGAAACTGTACTTCCTAAAATAAAAGCAACATTACGTGAATATCAAGAGTATGGATATAAGTGGCTAAGTTATTTAATTGATAATAACTTAGGGGGCTGTTTAGCGGATGATATGGGATTAGGGAAAACTCTTCAAGCAATCACTCTTTTAACAAAGGTTCACTTAGAAAAAAAAGCAACTAGTTTAGTTATTATGCCAAAAAGTTTAATATATAACTGGGAAAATGAAATTAAAAAATTTAGTCCAGGGTTAAAAACAGGAATTTACTATGGGAATACAAGAGATATTTCTATTTTGAAGAATAAAGATGTAATTTTAACAACTTATGGGACGATTAGAAATGATATAGAAAAATTGAGAAAAGAAAGTTTTGAATTAGTTATACTGGATGAATCGCAAAATATTAAAAATGTAAATGCACAAACAACTAAAGCCATAATGCTTTTAAACTCAAAAAATAGACTAGCTTTAAGTGGAACTCCAATAGAGAATAATTTAAGTGAACTATATTCTTTATTTAGATTTTTAAATCCAGCAATGTTTGGAACTTTAGATGAATTTAATATGACTTATGCTAATCCTATTCAGCGAGATAATGATAAAGAAGCTATTCAAGAATTGAAAAAGAAAATATATCCATTTATACTTAGAAGAGTAAAGAAAGAAGTTTTAAAGGATTTACCAGAAAAAATAGAACAGACTCTATTCATTGATATGAATAAAGAACAAAAAATGTTCTATGATGAAAGAAGAATGTATTATTATAATATGGTAAATAATCATATAAAAGAACAGGGGTTAGGAAAAGCACAATTCTATGTTTTACAGGCATTAAATGAATTAAGACAAATTACAAGTTGTCCAGAGAGTAAAAATATAAATATAACATCAAGTAAAAGAGTGGTGCTTATAAATAATGTGGCTGATGCAGTTGCAAATGGGCATAAAGTTCTAATTTTTACAAATTATATAAATTCAATAGAAAATGTTTGTAAAGATTTAAAAAAATTTGGAATTAAACACTTATCTATGACTGGTGCAACTAAAGATAGACAAAGTTTAGTGGATAAATTTCAAAAAGATAGTAGCTATAAAGTTTTTGTAATGACTTTAAAAACAGGAGGAGTAGGTCTTAATTTAACTTCAGCAGATACTATATTTATTTATGATCCATGGTGGAATAAAACTGTTGAAAATCAAGCTGTGGACAGAGCCTATAGATTGGGACAAGATAGAACAGTTTTTTCATATAAGCTAATACTAAAGGATAGTATTGAAGAAAAAATATTAAAATTACAAGAGCTAAAAAGTGAATTATTAGATAATCTTATTTCTGAAGATAACAGTTCGGTTAAATTTTTAACAGAAAAAGATATTCAGTTTATTCTTGGAGATTAAAAAGAAAATTAAAATAGGGGTTATAGAAAATGAAAAATAGACACAGGTTTAGAGAGTCGGTGAATAAATTTTATTCTAAGGATATTTTATTTAGACTTTACAAGGAATATTTTTTAGATTGGATAGCTGAAGGTTTTATAGGAAGCAGCTTGGGTCTATTTGAAATATCTATGATAACACAAAATACTAATAAACAAACATTTTTAGATTTAATAGATCAAATGTTTAAACCGCAAAATTTTGAAAAAATTTATAAAATACTTCCTCCACATTTAAAAGAAGTTTTAGAAGAAATAGCGTGGAAAGGAAAGTTTAATATTAGAAAAAATAGAGAGATATATTTTAAAGAACAAAATAATTATGATATAAATAAAGATTTGAGAGAAGAGTTCCTCTTTTTTAAAGCAGAAAGAGATAATAAAAAAGAAGAAAATTTAATTTTAAATTATGATATAGTAAGAGAACTAAGGTATCTTTTGCCAGAAAAACCACTTAATTATAATTTGAGAAGAGATTTTGAAAAAGCCTCTGGATTTGTTTCAAATGATGAAGAGTTGTTTATGGAGAATATAAAAATTTATTATGATTTTTATAAACAAGGTGGAGTTATTCTATCAGCTAGTGGAAAAATATTAAAAGATTCTAAAATAAATATGAAAAAATATTGTAATATAACGGAGTATTATGAAGATATAAAGGATTTACAATATTTAAAGACAGAAACAATAGGTCTTTTTTTTCATTTAATAAAAGATGATTATATAAATTATGAAAGTTTTAAAATTTCAAATATAAAAGATTTAATATTATCTTTTTTATCTGGTAAATTGATAAAAGATGAAAAATTTCACTATAGCTTTTTGTATTTAAATTATCTCAAGGGATTAAAAAATATATTAAATACTAATGAACAATTAAAAGAAGGGCTAAAAACAATAACTAAAATAATAAAGGAATTCCCAGTAACTAGTGTTTTAAATCCTAAAATTAGTTTAGAGAATATAGTTGATAGAATTTTTTTCCAAGATGAGTTTATAGAAATTATTGATATAGAATCAGCTTATGAATATATCTATATAAATGAAGCTAACTATGAAAGAACAAAAATAACTTCTTATGAAAGATACCAAGACTATATTGCAATACCTTTTATAAAATCAGTTTTCTTTATACTTGGTGCAATGGGGGTAGTGGAACTTTACTACGAAGCTCCCTCATCTAATAATTGTCTTTATTTAAAAAATGGTCATTTAAGTAAGTACGACGGATTAAAAGCAGTAAGACTTACAGAGTTCGGAAAATATGTATTCGATTTAGTTGACACTTATGATTTTAAAGATTTAAAAGATGAAGGTGAAGTTATATTAGATGAAGACAGACTCATAGTTACAATCATAGGTGAAGCCCCTTCTAAAGCCATGTATTTAGAGAAAATATCTACTAAAATATCTAGTAATAAATTTAAAATAACAAAAGATAGTTTTTTAAAAGACATAAAAACAGTGGAGGAATTAAAAGAAAGAATAAAAGTATTTAAAGATAAAGTTCATGGAGATATTTCTGAGTTTTGGGGAAGTTTTTTTGATGAACTAATAAATAAAAGTAGTGCTATAAATGTAATAGCTGATTATACAGTTTTAAAATTAAAAAATGATAAGGAACTTCTTACGTACGTTGCTAAAGATGAAAGATTTAAATCTTTTATACTAAAAGGTGAAAATTATCATATTTTTGTAAAAAATGATGATATGGGAAAAGTTATAAATCTCTTTAAAGAGTATGGATATAGCATTGATACTCTCGTTTGAATTAAATAAAATTTTTTAGGAGTGAATATATATGATATTTATATTTTTGTTATTAATTTTAGGTTTTATTGTCCTTATAAAAGGAGCTGACTTTTTAATAGATGGATCTGTAGCACTATCTAGAAAATTTGGAGTTCCTGAAATTGTAATAGGACTTACTGTGATTGCTTTTGGAACTTCTATGCCAGAACTTGTTGTAAATTCTTTTGCAAGTATAGAGAATCAAGGAGCAGTAGTTTATGGAAACATAATTGGAAGTAATATTGCAAATATATTACTAATACTAGGAATAACAGGTCTTATTTGTCCCGTTCCTATAAAACAAAATACAGTAAATAAAGAAATACCATTTTCTCTTATTGCAGTTATACTATTAATATTTTTATCATATGATGGACTTTTAACTAGAACTAATGCAATTATTTTATTAATATTTTTTATAGCATTTTTAGTTTATGTATTCTTTATTGGAAAAACATCTAAAATAGAAGTTGAAACAGCTGAAAAAATGAGTAATATAAAAATGATAATTCTTATGTCTTTAGGTTTTGTAGGTCTTATGGTTGGAGGAAAACTAGTCGTTGATTCTGCAGTTAAAATAGCAGTTACTTTAGGAGTATCTAAAAAACTTATAGCTTTAACAATTGTTTCCATAGGGACGTCTTTACCTGAACTTGTAGCATCAGTTGTAGCTGCAAGGAAAGGTCAGTCAGATATTGCTATTGGAAATGTAATTGGGTCTAATATTTTTAATATTTTTTTAATTATGGGAACAAGTGGGCTAGTGAATCCTGTGATTTATGAATCTAAATTTAATTTTGATATTGGTGTTTTAATATTTGCAACTTTAATGCTAATAGTAACAACTTATGTTGGAAAGAAAAATTTAATAGAAAGATGGCAGTCGGGAGTATTTTTTATAATGTATATAGCTTATCTACTGTATTCAATTTATTTTATGTGATTTTATAAAAAAACTATACATAGAAAATGGTACCTAAGTTTTGATAGACACTGATAAAAGTGTTCTATTCTAACTAGGTATCATTTTGTTTATATTGAAAATTTGTTATAGTTAAATTTATAATTTATTATTTAATTTTATAACTCCTCCCAGCCTTCAACTGTTGAGCTCATATTATAGCTAGTTACACTACCTTCAAAAAAATTAGCCTTAACTTCGCCATTTCCTTCTGTGTCAGCAAATTTTTCAAGATGTTTATAAGGGTTTTTACTAAAGTTAGGATAGAGCTCATTAAGTCCTATCGATTTTAATCTTTCATTAGCTAACCACTTAGTATATTTTTCAGTGGAAATTTTAGTTACGCCTAGTATTTTATCTCCAAGAATATGGTTGGTCCATATAATTTCTTGTTCCACAGCAGTTTTAAACATTTCATAGATTTCATTTTTATCAAAAAAATCAGGATATTCATTTATTATTTCTTTAATGATATTTTGAAAAAGAACAACATGGGAAAGCTCATCTCTGTTAATAAGTTTTATAATATCAGAAGTTCCCATCATTCTATTTCTGCTGGATAAAAGATAAAAATAATTAAATCCGTTATAAAAATAAATAGCTTCTAGCAGATAATCTGCAATAATAATTTTAGAATAATTACTGTCACAAGGATCATCTAAAAAATCTTGATAAATTTTAGCTATATAACTATTTCTTTCAAATAAAACTTTGTCATCTCTCCATTTATCATATATAGAATTTCTTTTCTCTTTAGAAAGAATAGACTCTATGATGTATTGATAGGATTGAGAATGAATTGCTTCCTGATACGTTTGTATAGAAAGCAGTAAATTAACTTCTGGTGCTGTAATATAATCAGAAACATTTGGAATATTATTGGTTTGTATACTATCTAAAAAAATTAAAAAAGATAAAATTCCGTCATATGCTTCTCTTTCCTCTTCGGTTAAATTTTCATAATCGTTTTTATCTTGAGTTAAATCAACTTTTTCAGGAATCCAAAAATTTCCCATCATTCCTCTATACAGAATATTTGACCATTTATATTTAACATTATTTAAATTAAATATATTGGTGGTATTTCCTTTTATAATTTGTCTTTCTTCTAAAGAATCGTTTCCTTTAGGATTAAATAATTTTTTTCTATCCACTACAGCTTTCACACTCCTCTTTTTGACTCATTATATCAGTACTTTTTTGAATAGTTCTAGTGTAATATATAGTTTTACATCCACTTTCCCAAGCTTTAAATATGGTATTATAAATATCCTTAGCTTTGACATTTTTATTTAAATCAAAGAGTAACTCCATAGAAACCCCTTGTGTTGTCCAATTTCCAATTTTTCCCATGATAGAGACATAAGTGATGGGATCAATTTTTTTAAATTCAGGATAAAACCAAGAAAAATTCTTTAAATATTTTGCTACTCTAGGAACAGCACCTTTTTGATTTTTTTCAATAAAAAATTTTGAAAAAATAGGGATAACAGAAGCACTAGCCCCCATAAGAAGAGAGGTTGAAGTGTTAGGAGCAATAGCGGTCAATTCACCATTTCTAAGTCCATATTTTTTCATCTCTTCAAATACAGTTTTCCATAAATCTGAAATTTTAGAATTATTATTAAACCATTCTTTATCGTGACCAAAGAAAATTCCTTTATCCCACTGAGAATCTTTATACATTGGATAGTAGCCTCTTTCTTTCGCCAAATTAATACTACCCTTTAAAGTATATAGAGCTATTTTTTCAAAAATAAAATCAATTTCTTCGCTAGCTTCGTCAAAAACTAAATAATTTTTAGCTAAATAATCTGCAAGTCCCATAGTTCCAACACCGATAGTTCTATATTTCAAGTTATGTTTATTAGATTCTTTAATAGGGGTTAAAGTTAAATCTATGGTATTATCTAAAATTCTTACAGCTAAAGTAGAGAATATCTCTAATTCTTCATCTGATATTTCTGCAAGATTCAAAGAAACTAAGTTACAAGTGTGCACCTCTCCTAATTCAACCGAAGTGTTCCCTGTGTTATCTTTTTCTGACTCTTTAAATTTTTTAGAAGGGGAAAAATTAGAAAAACTTTCCATACATAAATTACCGTTTCCTATCATTCCAGAGTGTAAGTTATGATTTTTTTTATTAGCAGTATCTTTAAAGAAGATATAAGGCATTCCTGTCTCAATTTGTGATTTCATAATATTTTTAAATAGCTCTTTAGCAGAAATTTCTTTTTTAATAATTAATTCATTATCCTTTTCTAATACATTGTAGAATTCTTCAAATTCTTCACCAAATATTTCAGAGAGCTCTAAATTGTATTTTTTTCTTATTTCAAAGGGATCAAAAAGAGTCCAGCTTTTATTTTCTTTAACTCTATTCATAAAAAGATCTGAGATTACAACTTGTGGATATAAATCATAAGCTTTTCCTCTCTGATCACCATTTTCTGTTTGTAGTTCTAAAAAATATTCGATATCTAGATGCCAAGAATCAATTGCAACAGTAACAGCTCCTGCACGTCTTCCTTGTTGATTAACAGCAACTGCAGTATCATTTATTATTTTAATCCATGGTATAACTCCACCACTAGAATTTTTATATCCGTTAACCCAAGATCCTTTACTTCTAATTCGAGAAAGATTGACCCCAACGCCACCACCATTTTTACTTATTTTAGCAACAGAGTCGATATTATAAAAAATAGATTTTAAGTTATCGTCAATAGCTAAAATGAAGCAAGAGGATAAGTTCCCTTGGGGAATTCTTAAATTAGCTAAAATAGGTGTAGCAAGTGAGATTTTTTTTAGTGAAAGAGCCTCGTAAATATCTCTAGCCACATTAACTCTATTTTTTTCATTAATAGCAAGTAGCATTGCAATAGACATATAAACCTCTTGTATAAGTTCCCAAGTTTGACCTTGGTATTTAATAAGGTATCTATTAGAAAACATATTTGCCCCTGCATAATCGTAGTCCATATCTCTTTCAGGTTTAATAAAACGATTAAGAGAGTTTATTTCAGAATTAGAATATGAAAGAAGTCTACTGTCATATATGTTAAGGTTGCAAAGTTCCTGAATTGTTCTTTCAAAATTTCCGTACCCGAATCCTCTATTATGAAAAACTTCTTTTTCAACTTCCATCATAAGAAGACGTCCAGCAACAAAGACCCAATCGCTTGTTTCAAAGGATGTCATAGAAACAGCTAAATTAATAAGAGATTCTTGTATTTTCTTTGTGCTTATATTCTCTTGATAAATGGTGTCTATACTACTTTCTAACTCAATCATATTAGCATCTAAATTATGACATGCCCTTATTAATTTTTCTCTTATTTTTTCAATATTTAAGGGAATTTGTTGATTCGATCTATTTATAACATGTCTCATATTATAATACCTTTAGAAAATCTTTCATGGAATAGGTATTTGAATTATACTCAATAAGAGGGGCACTCATTATTTTGGCTTTACTTGCTAATATTCTAAGAGTTTTAAGATCCTCTATATACTCAAATTTTTTATTTTTATTTGTAAGAAGAATTTTAAGTTCTTCACATTGTGAGCAGTTTTTTTTTCCATAAATTTTAATCATTTTTCTCTCCTTTAGATACAATATATAGTGTTAATGTAAAGAATAAATCGTAGATATAGTGAATTATTCTGTTTTTAATTTTAGCATAATAAAAAAAAAAAATCCATATAAAACATAATTAAAATAAAATTCGACTAAAGACTTAAAGATAAAAAATAAAGTATAAAATTTAGGCAAAAATAAGAAAAAATTAGAAAGCAAAATTTATAAAATAGTTATAATGTAGGTATGTATGATATAATTTACTTAATCTGCTTATATTTTTACTCAAGGCAAATTATGGAGGTTAAATATGAAAAATAAACTAAAGGAATTAATAGAAAAAAATAGAGAAGTAACAAAATTAGGAAAGGTAGCTGACTATATTCCAGAGCTTAGTAAAGCTAAAAAAGAAGAATTAGGAATTTGTATTTTAGATAATATGGGAAATATATATTGTGCTGGAGAATATCAAACTAAATTTACAGTTCAAAGTATATCCAAGGTTGTAGCATTAATGCTAGCTATTTTAGATAATGGAGAAGAGTATGTTTTTGAAAGAGTAGGAATGGAACCGAGTGGAGATCCTTTTAATTCTATTAGAAAACTAGAAACATCAAGTAGAAGAAAACCATATAATCCAATGATAAATGCAGGGGCTATAGCTGTTTCCTCTATGATTAAAGGGGATGATGTAAAGGATAAATTTAGAAGACTTTTAGAATTTTTTAAAAAAATTTCTGAAGACCAAACTTTAGAAATAAACTCAAAAGTTTATTTAAGTGAGTCAGAGACGGGGAATAAAAATAGAGCTATGGGATATTATCTAAAAGATGAAGGGATAATAAAAGGAAATGTAGAAGAAGCTCTAGAAATTTATTTTAAACAATGTTCTATTGAAGTTACAGCTATTACCATAGCTAAATTAGGACTTTTCATTGCAAATGAAGGTAAAAACTCCTTAGGTGAAGAAATAATATCACCTAGAATTAGTAGAATAGTAAAAACACTTATGGTAACTTGTGGAATGTACGATAGTTCTGGAGAATTTGCTGTGAGAGTAGGACTTCCAGCCAAAAGTGGAGTAGGAGGAGGGATAGTATCAGTTGTCCCTAATAAATTTGGAATAGGGGTGTATTCTCCCTCTTTAGACACTAAAGGAAATCCAATAGCAGGGATTTCTTTATTAGAAGATATTTGTAATGAACTAAAATGTAGAATTTTTTAAAGATTAATAAAATATTAATAAATTTATTTTAAATTTTAACTGGTGTTATTATCTGTGATATGTTTTAAAAAAATTAAAAAATATTTGTAATAATAATTTGAATAATAATGTATTTTATTTTTCTTGCATTAAGATGTACTATTCGTAAACACAATTATTAAACACCACATAAAAAGCTCAAAATAACGTTCTGAAATAGATAAAAAGGATTAATATAACACATGAAACATAAAAAAACTAGACAAATATAGTTTTTTAATATAAAATAAAATTGTATGTTAAAGCTATAAGTGACATAAAATTTAAAATGAGGAATGGTGTCAAGGTGGAATTAATAAAAGGAACGTTGTTATTACTTTTAGTATTGTGTGGATTTACAGGATTTAGTTTAAAAGCTCCAAAAGGAATGAAAGCTATGGGTGCATTAGCTGGCGCAGCTACAGCAAGCTTTTTAGTTGAGGCTTTTCATAAATATGTAGGTGGAGATTTATTTGGAATTGCATTTTTAGGTAGAGTTGGAGAATCTGGAGGTGGAATGGGTGGAATGGCAGCAGCAGCCCTTGTTCCTATTGCTTTAGGAGTAAATCCGACATATGCAATTATGTTAGGAGCTGTTATGTCAGGTATGGGAATTCTTCCTGGATTTATAGCAGGTTATGTAATGTCATTTATTATACCTAAAATTGAAAAAAAAGTCCCAGATGGTTTGAATTTAATAGTCGTAATTTGTTTAGCTGCTCCAATGGGGAGAGGAATAGCTGAAATTATAACTCCAGGGGTAACATTTATATTAACATCAATTGGTGGAATTTTAACATCAGCACAATCTGCTAATCCATACGTAATGTCGTTTATTTTGGGGGGAGTAATCACCGTTGTAGCTACAGCTCCAATAAGTTCTATGGCTCTTACAGCTATGCTGGGATTAACTGGATTACCGATGGCTATAGGAGCTCTTTCTGTTATGTCTTCTTCATTCATGAATTTCGTTTTCTTTGATAGAATGAAATTTGGAGATAGATCTACTACAATAGCAGTTGCTATAGAACCATTGACTCAAGCAGATGTAGTTTCAGCCAATCCAATACCTATATTTACTACAAATTTTATTGGTGGTGGAATAGCAGGTATGGTAGTTAATTATTTTGGTTTGATAAATAATGCAACAGGAACAGCTACTCCAATAGCAGGTTTTGCAGTTATGTTTGGATTTAATCCAGCTAAAGATGTTTTAATAACAGCAGGCTTATGTGTTGTTTCTGGTCTTGTAGTTGGGTATTTAGGTTCTTTGGTATTTAAGAATTATAAAATAAAAACAGTAGCTGAAATAAGAGGTTTAAATTAAAAATAAAAAAATAAAAAAAGATTCAATTCTGAATAAATCAGTAATTGAATTTTTTTTTATTTAAAATATTTATAAAAGAAGAAAAAGAAACTATTAGTTGTATACTGAATTAAGTATGTCTAATTTTATTTTAAGGAGCTAATATGTCTCAAAAAACAAATTTTAACTTAAATAACATATGGAACGAGTTAGAAATAACGAAGTTAGAAAACATGGAGATAGAAGATAGTTTGTCTGAAGTTCTAGATATAGAAAAAACACTAAGTAATGAAAGTTCTATCATAGTAAAAGGGCTAAGTGCTATTTTTATGAGTGCGATAAAATCTAGAGCAACAGATATTCATTTAGAAGCATATGAAAATAGTTTAAGAATAAGATATAGAATAGATGGAAAACTAGTGGAAATAAAAAAAATTAGTAAAACGTTAGCTTTAGCTTTGGTATCAAGGGTAAAAATTCTTTCTAATTTAGATATTTCAGAAAAGAGAATTCCTCAAGATGGAAGAATAAAAATGAAAGTAAATGGGCGGTATATTGATTTTAGAATTGCTATTATGCCAACTATATATGGAGAAAAAGTAGCTATTAGGATACTTGATAAAAATTTTATAGAGACTAATTTAGAAAAAATTGGTTTTGATAATATAGATTATAATAAAATAAAAAAATCAGTAAGCAAATCTCATGGGATAATACTTGTAACTGGGCCAACAGGAGCAGGGAAATCTACTACACTTCATTCAATTTTAAAATTTCTAAATTATACAAATGTGAATATTTTAGCAGTGGAAGATCCAGTAGAATACAGTATAGAAGGAATAAATCAGGTTCAAATAAAAATTGAAATAGGATTAACTTTTGCTACAGCTCTTAGACAATTTTTAAGACAAGATCCTGACATCATCATGTTTGGCGAAATAAGAGATGGAGAAACAGCTGAAATAGCAATAAAAGCATCTTTAACAGGTCATTTAGTACTTTCAACTCTACATACAAATGATTCAATTGGTACAATTTATAGGTTGATGAATATGGGAATAGAACCTTATCTCATATCAGAGGCATTAGAACTTGTAATATCTCAAAGATTAGTAAGAAAACTTTGTCCTTATTGCTGTATTCTGGATAAATCAAGTTTTGAAAAAATTGTACTTTTAGAGCTAAAAGAAGAAGTATATCTAAATGGAAAATATTATATTGAAAAAAAAGGAGGGTGTGAAAAATGTAATGAAACTGGGTTTAAAGGAAGAATAATGATATATGAAATTTTGAAGCTATCAAAAGAAATAAAAAAATTAATTGAGATTAGAAGTAGCATGAAGATAATAGAGGATGTTTCGAAAAAAGAAGGAATGTTATTATTAAAAGAAGTGGCGGTAAAAAAAGCTCTCTTGAGATTAACCTCATTAGATGAAATACTTAAAAATTATTTGTAATGAATACTTTAAAATTAGGAGGTAAAAATTATGAGGAATAAAAAAAGTGGTTTCACTTTAATAGAATTAGTTGTTGTGATTGCAATAATAGGCATTCTTTCTGCAATAATTACTCCAAGATTAAAATTGAGCTTAATAAAAGCAAAAGATACAAAAGCTATAGCAACACTTGAAACTTTAAGAACTGCCATAAATATCTATTCCATGGAACAAGAAAAAGTGTTAGAAGTGGATGGAAATAGAAAAGTTTTAAAAAAACATATAGAAGAATTAAAAAAAGAAGGATATTTAAATAGACAAGCAGATAAGTTAATATCCAATGCCAATAGTAAAGAAAATGTTTTAATAGAGGTGGGAAGTTTATTAGATAGCAGAGATTGCAAAGATATGACATTAACGAATTCAGGAAGTTTGAAAAAAAATTCGAAATATAAGCCAGGTGCAATTGGAATAGTGTTTTCAGAAGATGGTACAGAAATAAATTTAAATTCACTGGAAGAGTCGTATCAAAATATGGATGAGCTGCCTTTAGAAAATCTGATTCCTGTGGCAGGAGTGGGTTACGGAGATTCTAACTGTAATGCTTGGGACTCGAAATGATGAATAATGACATTATAAATTTCGAACTTTTTATAAAATTAATAGGGATATTTATGTTGTTAAGAGTAATTATAACGGATATAAAACATCTATATATACCTAATAAGTTAATTGTTTGTATAACTATATTAGGACTATTTTATAATTTTTATTTTAAGGGGAGCTTAGAAAAATCTATATTAGGTATGGGTATGTATTCTTTACCTTATTCCATGCTTTATGGATATGGTTCTGATTATTTTAACGAAGAAATTTTAGGTTATGGAGATGTTAAATTAGTTATGGGAATAGGTGGATGGATAGGGTATACAGATTTAAATTCTGTATATATTTTTTTTATGATGAGCTTTGTAGTTGCTAGTTTGTATTGCCTATATATTTTTTTTAGAAAGAAAGAATCTGAAAGAAGAATACCTTTCTCACCATTTATATCTATAGGTGCTATCTTATTTTTAATATTAGAATTATAAAAAGGTGGGTAACTTATGAAGAGAACAATGATTATATTCTTTATTTTATTTTTTATAGTAGCCAAAAGTGACTTGGAAAAAAAAATATATACAGAGGAAATAAGTCTAAGAGGTATAACACTTTCAGATGCCCTTTCTATATTGTCAAAAGATACTGGTATTACGATTGTTAGTGAAGCAAAATTTAAAGATATTTTATTAGATTTAGATATAACAGAGGGGAAAAATTTAAAAGAGGTATTAAAAATAATAAGTATTACTAATAAATTAAGATTAGTGGAAATTTCACAAGACATCTATATGTTTCAAGGAAAAGAAGAGATAGGGAAGGAAAATAATCTATTAGGAACAGTAACAATAGAAAATACTAAATTAAAATTAGAAGGAGTAAAAATAACTTTATTGGATAGTGAGACAGAACCAGTAATGAGTGATGCAAACGGCAGATTTATAATAAAAAATGTAATTCCAGGAACCTATATAATGAAGTATGAGAAAAAAGGTTTTGAAATAAAAGGGGAATTTATAACGGTTGGAGAAAAAAACTCTAAAACAAATATAGCATTGTCAAAAAAATATGATAAAATAATAAAAACAGAAGATGTAAAAACAAAAAGAATAATATCTAATGAGTCAATTTATCAAAAAGAAAAAGAACGTATTGTAGAAAAAATAATTTTGATAAATATGAAAGCTGATGACGTGAAAGAAATGGTAACTTCACTTATGATTGATTTTTATAAAGATAAAAATAATAAAAAAAAATTTAAAAAAAAAAATACTAAAAATAAAGAAGTGACGGAATCGGAGGATGATTTTTTAGAAGATGAAAAATTAGAAGATGAAAAATTAGAATTTAAAGTTGTTTCTTTTCCTAAACTAAATACGCTGATAATAAGTGGAGAAGAATCACAAGTTGAAATAGCAAGAAATTTAATTTTAGATATGGATAAAAGTTTAAAACAAGTAAGGGTATCCTCTCAAGTTTTAGAAGTAACAGATTCAATATTTGAAGATTTAGGTTTTTCTTGGGCATATACGAAAGGTGGACTTCAAAGTTTAGCAAAAAATAATTTAAGCCCACTAACACCAAAAACAAACGTGGGTATTTTAACAGAGTCTCTCCCTGGGGGACTAGGGAGTACAATAACTTTAGTTAAAACTTTTAATAATAAAAATGATTTTTTTAATTTTTCCATAAATTTGTTAGAAGGAACATCAGACGCAAGAATTAGTGCTATTCCTTCTATCCTTGTTGCGAATGGTGAAGAGGGAAAATTTCATATGACAGAAGAAACTTTGACTTCTTATAAAACAGTAAGTACGTCTGGTGAAAAAGAAAGAGAGATAAACACAGAAGCAGTAACAGGAATTGCTGGAATAATTTTAGAAGTTACCCCTATAATAAAAGAAGATGAGAGTATATTACTTATTATAAATGTAGAAGTTAGTAACTTTACAGGAGACACATCTTCTATAACATCTAAAGGGGGATATAATCCAAAAATTAGTAGAAAATTATCTACAACTATTACCATAAATAATGGGGACACTATATTTATTGGTGGGATGAAAACGACCGATATATTAGAAAGTATTAATAAAGTACCTGTATTAGGGAGTATTCCTTTCTTTGGAAATTTATTTAAAACAAAAGTATTTAATAGTAGAGTTAGAGATTTGTATATTAAACTAAAAGTTGATATAGTTGATTCAAAAACAAGAGAAGAAAAATTTTCATTAGAGGGATTTGAACTATTAGAAGTAAAAAAATAAGAAAATGTTTATAAATATGAAAAAAGAGGATATGAATTATGAATAGTTTAGGAAAAATATTAAGAATGTCAATTTATGGAGAGTCTCATGGAATAGGAATAGGTGTGATTTTAGATGGAGTACCTCAAGGTTTAGAGGTAAGCGTTGAAGATTTTAAAAAAGATATTGCGAGAAGAAAACCTGAAAAATTAGGAACAACAAAAAGAATTGAAGAGGATATTCCTGAACTTTTATCGGGAATATATGAAGGGAAAACAACAGGAGCACCAATAAATATATTTTTTAAAAATAAAAATAAACAATCTGAAGATTATCTTGATTTTAAAAACCACCCAAGACCAGGGCATGCTGATTTTACAAGTACATTTAAATATAAAAGTTACAATGATATTAGGGGGAGTGGTCATTTTTCTGGTCGAATGACTTTAGGATTAGTCGCTGGAGGCGTTATAGCTAAAAAAATATTAGAAAATTTATTTGGAAATATTATATATAATACTGAAATAAAAAAGATAGGAAAGCTAATGTATAAAGACAATAATAAAGAAATAGAAAAAGAGATTGAAAAAATTAAACAATTAGGAGATTCTCTGGGTGGGGTAGTACAGTGTGAAATATCTAATATTCCAATAGGGTTAGGAGAACCATTTTTTGATTCTGTGGAATCTTTAATATCTCATGGGATCTTTTCTATTCCAGGTATTAAAGGAATAGAGTTTGGAAGTGGATTTTTAGGATGTGAAAATTTAGGAAGTGAATTTAATGATTGTTTTATAAATAAAGACGGAAAAACTTTAACAAATAATAACGGAGGAATAAACGGTGGTATTTCCAATGGGAATAAGCTAATATTTTCAGTAGGGGTGAAACCTACATCTAGTATAATAAAAAAACAAGAAACTTATAATTTTAAAAATGATAAAATTGAAACATTAAAAATTCAAGGGAGACATGATGTTGCTTTTATATTGAGAGTTCCAATAGTTATAGAGGCTATAACTTCAATGGTTTTAGCAGATTTATCTTTAAGAATGATTAAATAATTAATTATAATGCAATTAGGGAGGTAAAAAATTGAAAAATGAAACATATATTTCTTGGGATGAATATTTTATGGGGATTGCAATTCTTTCAGGAAAAAGAAGTAAAGATCCAAATACTCAAGTAGGGGCGTGTATAGTAAATGAGGAAAAAAAAATTGTAGGAGTAGGATATAATGGTTTTCCGCAAGGATGTTCAGATGATATATTTCCTTGGGAAAGAGATGGAAAATTTTTGGAAACAAAATATCCTTTTGTATGTCATGCAGAATTAAATGCAATACTAAATAGTGTGAAATCAACAAAGGGATCTAGTATATATGTAGGACTTTTTCCATGTAATGAATGCACTAAAGCAATAATTCAATGTGGGATAAAAGAAATAATTTATCTTTCTGATAAATATAATGGAACTAACTCAGATTTAGCCTCTAAAAAAATGTTAAATTCAGCAGGTGTAACTTATAGAAAATTAGAAAATAAAATAAAAAATATAGAATTAGAATTTTAACAATGTTTTATTGATAAAAAAAGAACTCTATGAAATTATTTTAAATAAATAAAAAAAAAGTGTTGACCAAATATAATAACTATGATATTATTTATCTTGTCCACAACGAAAAGGTTGTAGGGCAAACAAAAGGACATTAACAACAGAATAGAGAAGAAAAAAAGTTCTTGAAAAAGAACAATGTCAAAAC
>JBOFUX010000060.1:0-6946 GCA_051652785.1 Fusobacteriaceae bacterium
TTCATATTTTTTTATAAAATTTGAACCTATAAATCCACTTGCTCCAGTTATTAAAAGGTTTTTCTTATTCATTAATAATCAACTCCTATTTTTTTCACCATAACATCTTTTCGCTTTAATAATTCACTATCTTTAACAACATTTTCATTTTTAACACGTTTTGCTATTTTTAGTAATGTTGCTAATATCAGCCATATATCATAAAAAAAATTTTGATGTTCAATATAATAAAGATTTAAATCTATCTTATAAGGCATTATTTCTTCTATATAGAATTTTTCAGGGTCTTTCACTTGATTCATTAAATACTCTTCATCTGAAAAAACTATACTTGCAGGGGAAGATATTCCACTCCTTACTTTAAATATACCTTTTTGTCTCTCACTATAATATTTTAACCGTCTAGGAAGTTCTGGTCTAGGACCTATAAAGCTCATATCACCTTTTAGTATATTTATGAATTGTGGTAATTCATCAATTTTTGTTTTCCTCATAAATTTACCAACAGGTGTTATTTCATTAGACGAACCTTTTATTTGAACTGTGTTTTTCTCTCTTATTTTATTACTTGTCATACTACGAAATTTATATATATTGAATTCTCTCATTCCTTTTGTTAGTCTCTTTTGCGAAAAAAGAATAGATCCTTGAGATGTTATTTTAACCACTGCTCCAACTATTATCATTAAAGGTAAAAAAAATATAATCCCCACTAATGATGCTACTATATCAAACAATCTTTTCATTTTAGTTTATCCTTTTATTTTTTATTAACAAAAAATAACAAAATATCACATGTTATTTTATATATTGTATTATATTATATCATATTAAAATATTTTTTGTTTTTTTTTATAAAAAAAAGCTTATTAAGCTAATTAATTTTTTAATTAGCTCAATAAACTTTATAAAGGCACTATTTTTTATGGTATATCTGTATTTATTTAAATTTTTCTTTACTCTATTTAACTTCTAAAAACATTTATTATGCTTTCAGTGAATATGATTATTTTTGTTCCTCCAAAAGCTCTATAACTGAAAAGAACTTCTGTGTCTATTAAATTGTATACAGCACTTTTACTTATAGATAAATATTTAGCTATTTCTCTTACACTTGTTAAATTTCCTAATTTTTTTACTGCATCATTAACTATTTTTCTTTCTATATTGTTTACTGCTAATATAGTATCTAAAACCTCCTTTGTAAACATAACTTGTTTCTTTGGTTGTTTTACTTGTTTTGGTTCCTTCATTTTTTCAGTCATATTTTCCTCCTCTAAATAGATATTAATAATAATATTTTTATTGGATAAAACTATAAAAATTTTTTAGTACCTTTCTTTGATTATATTGTAATTATTAGAGTTTGATTACTCTTTTATTCATATTTCCATTGATTTTTAAAAGTTTTTTTACATAACCTTCTATCTTCACATTACCTATATTTTTTATCTAATAAATAGTGTTAATATATATGTATCAGCTGATTGAAAACTTTGGCAAATAACTTTATTTTAATTTTCTAAATGGAGGTAGAATATGACAAACGGTGAAAAAATTTTTATAATTAAATCTTTAGTTGAGAAGTTTACAAAATCTATAGAAAGAGAATTAGGAGTGAAAAAAGAGATTTCTGATGATAAAGCAACTCTTGAACAAATTCAAGAAATGAATAATTCTGCTTTAGCAATGCCTTCTGATTCGGGTTATGTTTCTTATGAGGAATGGATCACTAGTATAAATAAAGAAATAACTAGTGGTATTAACTCACTCGCAAAAATAGGTGAACAAAAAGTTGAAATAGAAGCGTTGCAATATTACTTAGACAACACTACGGCGTAATGAAAAAATTCGTTAAAATACTAAAATTTATAATACGTCTTTTGCGAGATATTTTCTAAAGTAAATAGAGGGGCACTTTTAAATAAGTGCCCCTCTATTTTTAATTTTCAATTGAATAGTTTTTATTATTAAAATATTGATTTTTTTATTTACATTTTATTTTTATCATTGTATAATAATTTATCTATAATATTGAAATAGGAGATGATTAATTATGAAAAGTAAATTTTCAACGTTTATTTTGGGTTTTAGTTATATAGTGACTTCATATTTAAATGTTATTAATCTTCAACCACTTGATATTAATAACGGAAAAGAAAAAGATAAAGAATCATTAAAAAAAGATTGGAGCTTGGTTGGTCAAAGTCTAAGAGGTGGTATTAATGAGTTCAAATCATCAGAAGAATATTCCAAATTCTCAAAATAATTCTAATAAAAAAGTTTCAATTCACCATCAAGAAGCTTATACAGGACCAATTCCACATCCAGATTTATTTGAAAAATTTGATAAAGTATTGCCAGGGGCAGCAGAAAGAATTTTAAAAATGGCAGAATTAGAACAAGAAAATAGACATAAAACAGAAAATATTCAAATTAATTTATTAAAAATAAATTCTATTTTAGGACTTTTATTTGGCTTTATAATAACTATAGCCATTATTGGGAGTGGTTTATATCTTCTTCTTAATGATAAATCAATTCAAGGATTTTCTTTAATAATAACTTCTATTATTGGATTAGTTGGAGCTTTTAAATATAAGAAAAAACATTAGTAAAATACTAAAACTTATAATACGTCTTTTGCAAGATATTTTCTAAAGTAAATAGAGGGGCACTTTTAAATAAGTGCCCCTCTATTTTTAATTTTCTATATTAACTCCCTCATTATTTCTTAATATTCTTTTTTGCTTTCTCCCCTAACTCTCTACCAAAAATAGCAATATCTTTTTCTATCTCTAACATATCCTCACTATTTTTCTTTAAATCATAAGTTTTCAGTTCTTTATTTTCAACTATAATTTTTCCATTTACTATAGTTGTATCTACATTACTTCCATTAGCTTGAAATACTAAAGTTGCATAAGCATCATAGTTTGGCATCATATTGGGAGATTCAGTTTCCACTATTAGTATGTCAGCTAGTTTCCCTATTTCAATAGATCCAATTTTTTTATCTAGGTTTAGTGCTCTAGCACCTCCTATTGTCGCCATCTTTATTATTATTTCTGGAGTCATAATTGTTCTATTATTATATTTTATTCTTTGCATATTAGCGGCATAGCTTAATGTTCTAAATAAATCTACTTGATTTGAACTCATTGGTCCATCTGTTCCTAAACCTACATTTATATCTTTATTTACCATTTCATAAGCCCTTGCAATACCAGTAGCACCTTTTGCATTAGCCATAGGGTTATATGCAACTGAAACCCCTCTCTTTTTTATTATATCTAAATCATTGTCAGATAAGTGTATTGCATGGGCTAATAGAACATTTTTATCTAAAACTTTTATTGAGTCTAAATATTCTACAACTGACATTTTATTAAGTTTAAGTCTTTTCGCTTCATCATCAAATTCAGCTACATGTATCAAGACTGGAACATTGTATTTTTTTGACAAATTATTTATTTCTTTTAACTTTTCTTCAGAAACAGTATAAGGTGCGTGTGGACCAAAAGCTGGTATTATTAAATCATCATTTCTATACTCTTTAATAAATGAATTTGCATATTCAAGTCCTCCATAAGGTTCTTTTGCATCAACTACAGGAAATTTTATTATAGTTTCTCCTAAAACAGCTCTAATTCCTATTTTTTTAGTTGCTTTTGCCATTTCGTCCATATGATAATACATATCTACATATGTGGTAACTCCCCCTAATGCCATATTTATTGCTCCATGTATTGTTGATTTATAGATTAAGTCTCTAGTTAGTTTTTCCTTTTCAAGAGGAAATAAATAATCATAAAGTCTATTTTCTATCCCCTCTTCCCCTAACCCTCTAAAAGCGATCATTGGAAGATGACTATGAGTATTTATCATCCCTGGCATTATAATTCCTTGTTTTGCATCAATAATTTTTTCAGCTGTATATCTATCTAATAAATCTTTAGTTCCAACATCTATTATTTTATTTTCTTTAATAACTACAACACCATTCAGGATTTTTTTACCATTTTCATTCATTGTTAACACTTCACCGTTTTTAATAATTAAAGTTGCTTGTTCTTTTCCCCATGAAGTTAAAAATAAGCACAATAATAATAGTAATAGTATGATTTTATTTCTTTTAATCATAATTCCTCCTTAAATAATTATTATAACTTCACTATTTCCATATTATAGCACATTACAATTTCAATTTTCACTTATAAATTTGTCTCAATTCTTTTAAATTTTCTCTATTTTCTCCTGTTCTACTATTTTATCCTCTGGTAATATTTTATTTAAAGTTACTCCTATTACTGCTGCAATAGCAAGTCCCGATATAGAAACTGTTTTCCATATAATAATATTATCTATGGCTATTCCCAGTACAAAAATTAAAGATGCAATTATTAAATTTCTAGAATGTGAAAAATCTATTTCTGCTTCTATTACAGTTCTAACCCCTACTGAGGCTATCATACCAAAAAGAATTATTGAGATTCCTCCCATTACAGGGACTGGTATAGTTTGAAGTATAACACCAAATTTTCCTATAAAACTTAGCACTATTGCATAGCATGCGGCTATTCTTAAAATTGTTGGATCATATACCTTTGTAACAGCTAGAACTCCTGTATTTTCACCATAAGTTGTATTTGCTGGTCCACCCAAGAATCCTGCTACTACTGTTGCTACCCCGTCTCCTAAAAGAGTTCTTGAGATTCCCGGATTAGCAAAAAAATCTTTCCCTACTACTGCTCCATTTGTTGTTATATCTCCTATATGTTCTATAAAAACTACTAAAGCTATTGGTGCTATTGCTAATACTGAAGTAAGAGTTATCTCTGGAATTGTTAAAATATCTTTTACTGCCTCTGGAGAAAATCCAACCCAGTTAGCATTTTTTACTATTTCAAAATCAACCATTCCTAAAAAAGAAGCAGCTATATATCCTATAATTACTGATATAAGTATTGGAACTAATCTAAAAAAAGATTTTTCTAAAACTGATATAGTTATCATTGAAATAATTACTATAAGTGCTACAATAAGGCTTTTACTTTGGAAAGTTCCGTTGGAATACCCCGCCATACTAAGTGCCACTGGACTCATTCTAAGACCTATAACCATTATAATTGGACCTACCACAACTGGTGGAAAAAATGATTTTACTTTCTCTACTCCACAAATTTTAATAACTCTAGACATAATAATATAAACTATTCCAGCTGAAATTATTCCACCTTTTACAGCTCCTATTCCACCTTCTTTTAAAACTAAAGATATAGCTCCTATAAAAGCAAAAGATGACCCTAGAAAAACTGGAACTATTCCCTTAGTACAAAGATGAAATAAAAGTGTTCCTACACCAGCTGAAAGAAGTGCCACTGAAGGATTCAGTCCTGTTAAAAAAGGTACAAGTACAGTTGCCCCAAACATTGCAAGCACATGTTGTAATCCAAGTATTAATTTAGTTCTTTTTTTAATCATAATTCACAGTCTCCTTTAACTATATTTTTTCAAAAAAAAAGTATCTATCTAAGAGATAGTTACTTTTTTAATTTACCCATAAATTCCTTTATATTTACTATATATCTAATATGTTCTCCATCTCCAACTAAATCTTCATTATGAAAAACTTTAACTTCAAATTCTAATTTTTTTCCAGTTATCTTTTTTAACACTGATTCACATCTTATTTTATCTCCAACTAAATTAGCTTTTAAATGTTTAATATTAACTGAAATTCCAACAGTAGTCATCTCTTTATCTAAAGAATTTTGAGCTAACAAATATGAAGTATTTTCCATAAATCCTATCATCATTGGTGTAGAAAAAACTTCAAGTGTCCCAGAAGCAACTTTGCTAGCTGTTTCATTTTCTAAAATAATTTTCTCTTGTATTAAACCCATTCCTTCTTTTAACATGAGTACACTCCTTTTCTTTTTTCTTTAAGAATTATACAATAGCCATAAGCTTATGTCAAACTATTTTTAATTTTGATAATATTCTTACAAATTACAAGTTTAATTGTTTAATTTTTTTTCCTTTATCAAAATTTACTTTTTTAATTGAGACTTTTTTAACTAATATTTAGTTTCTTAGTTTTTATATTTTTTAATTCAGACAAATAATTATCAATTTTTTGAATATTTAAATGTACTTTTTTTTCTTCTTCTTTTATAAATTCTTCATTTTTTATTATTTTATATAATTTATAAAATTGAGTCTTTCCTAAATAAAAAAAATCTGGTCTTATATTTTTTTTATTTATTATTCCGTCATTACTTGCATATCTTTTTAACATTGCTAAAATACTTCCTTTTGGGGTATATAATTGTTCCTCTACCTCTAGTGCATTTTTATTCATTAACTGAATTAACATTGTTTTATATATTTCTTTATCGCTATTTTTTTTTAATGTTATTTCTTCTAGTACTGTATTTTCTAGGGCTATAACTTTTATTTTTATATCCATATTTTCATTTTTTTCAAAATAATTAAAACAATCAAATATTATTTCCCCTTCTTTTAAAAACATATTATTATTTATTACTTTACCATTAAGTTTTGTACTTCTTACTGCGACTTTTCCTTTTCTCAATATGAAGTTTTTCTCTTTTGATAAGTTAAACTCTTCATAAGATTCTAACTCTATTTTTTTCATCATCTCTTATGTCCCTCCTAATCTCTAAACTATTAAATATACTTATTTTTTTTTAAATTTAATTTAATTTAATTTACAATAAAGCTCTATACCTAAATTAGGATAGAGCTTCTTGATTTTTAATTTTTGATTTTTATTTTCTTATCACTCTTAATCCTACATTATATATTTTTGTTTTATACGTATTTTTTTATTTATTATCATTTTATTTGCTCGTTGTTTTGATAAGTTCCTTTCTGAAAAAACTAAATAATAGCTGTTTTCTCCTTTTTTTCCTTTTCCTTT
>JBOFUX010000061.1:0-113310 GCA_051652785.1 Fusobacteriaceae bacterium
CCGTTTTTTAGTCTTACAATTAATTTGTAAGCTTTTTTATATATTAAATCTGATAAAATCAGAGTTTAATCAAAGTAATTCGATTATTTTTATTTCTTCTTTTTCTTTTATATCGTATATTCTTATCTTTCTTAAGCTATCCAATGTTGCTAATGGTGGAGTTAATGTTATTTCTTTTGAAAATTTAGCTGGTACTCTCCCTAATCTTTCACCACCTATTACTGCTTCATTTCTTCCTATATAACTTATTCCTAATTCTTTTCCTATATATGAGTTATTCACTAGTTTACCTGTTATTTTTCCTTTGGTTTTATCTAGTTTTATATTTTCTATGTTTAGATTTTCTTTAAATTTCGCTTCACCTACATAACCATACATTCCTATTATAGGGGTAAAAGCTATTGTTGCATTTCCTTGTACCTTGTTTTCTGCTGTTTTTGATATTGTTGGAATTACTACGGTATCAACCTTTAAATTAAATGCATATTCTCCCACTGCTGTATTCTTTGGAGATTTTGCAAATATTTTTAATGGTCTTTTACTATATGCTGGAACTGTTAGTATTTTGGGAGACAAATTTACCCATTTCGACATATCTTTTAAGCCTTCAGCTGGTGATTGTACCGACATTTTATATCTTATTGTTTTTCCCGTTACATTCTCAAAAGTTATCTCTGCAAAGGAATCTTCTACATCTATTCTTTTATCAAATGATATTGGAGATATTTTTATTCCATAAATATTCAAAGTACTACACAACAATAATGTGATTATGATTATTTTTTTTATGAATTTCATTAGTTTTTCACTCCTTGGTTTTCAGTTCTTATTTTTTTTCTTAATGATAACTTCTCTATAATTATAGGCACCATTATTGTTATTATAATTTGAAAGAAAATACTCATAAATAGGTAGTAAAATACTAAGATTATGAATGGTAGCTTTAACTTTTTTTAATTTTGATTTTGATTAGATTATAAGCAGGGTAGGATTTATAAAAATAGTTCTTTAAAAATATTTTTTATAAGAAAAAAATTAAAAAAAATTAAAAAAAAAAATTATATAGAAATATTATAATTTAAAAACCTCATATGTTTATTACTCTTATTTTAAAAATTTTACCTTTAATCGTGACTAAAAAACCTAATTATTTTTGAAAAAAAAATTGACATAAAAAAATATATATGGTATAACTATTTTAGAATAATGGTGCCTATAATTATAGAAAAGATACCATTTTAAAACATGTAAAACTAAATGGTGAGGCTAAGTGTAGGTGTTGATCAAAAACAAATTATTACAAAAAATAAAAGATGATTTGATTCATACAGATATTTCAGCATAAAAAAAGAATATTTCTATACCTAAGATACAGAAATATCCTACTTTTTTTAACTCTTTTATTCAAAAACTATTAAAACTTGTTATTTTCTAATACTCCTATTAATACCCCTTCTTTATATTTCACACAAGAATTATCCTCTAATATAACATTACTTATACACCTTGAATCTCCCTTTAATAAATTATATTTATCTAAGGGAAACATAAATCCTTCTAACGTCAATTCTTCAACTCTATCACTAAAAGGTATAAATGACAATTTCATCCCTTTTTTATTTTTAAAACTCATTTTTTTATCAACATAAAATATTGTTTCTATTTCTGTTAAAAATATTATTTTTTCAAACTTCATTAAAAGATTTAGATTTGTTAGTTCATGAGATTTACTTCCACCTAATCCCCCTATAATAAAAATAGTATCGTAATTAAGATTAGTTAAATATTCAACTAAAAGCTCTCCATCAGTGAAATCTTTATCTTTTAAAAATTTTTTGATCACTATATTTGAGTTGTTTTCTATTATTTCCAAGTCATCTCTCTTAATAGAATCCATATCTCCCCAAATTTCTTTTAGTTTAACTTTTAATTTTTTTGCAAAATAATATCCACCATCAGCACAGTAAAAATCTCCTGCTTCTTCTTTAAATTTATTTAAATAAAACTCTTCATTTCCTAAAAGTTCTCCGTTTAAAAAAAGATAAGCTATTTTATTCCTCATTTTCCCCTCTTCCTTGTTTTTATTAATTATAAATTAATCATCATCTTCACTTGTTTCTACTACTATAAATATAGGCAAATGATCTGAAATTAATTCTCTACTATTTTTATAATCTCCATTTGTAAAATCATAAGTTCCACTTTTCCCAGTAAACTCTTTAGTATATATAGAAGATAAAAACATATTATCATATGAATTTGACAATGATTTTAACCCAATAGTTGTTTTTAAAAGCGGGTCTATTGCGTATATAATTTTATCTTTGTGTAGTTTGGTCATTTGGTCAAAAGCTTCATCATGACCTGGCAAGTTAAAATCTCCTGCAATTATTATATCTTTTTCACTCTCATCAATTTCTTGAAAGTAATCATAAACCTCATCATAATTAAAGGCTTCAGCTCTTCTATAACTCTCTTTCTTTCCAAAAATTGAGTGGGCTAATATCATTACAAAATCAAATTTATCTATTTTAAAATATGCTCCATAGGGAGGTCTAGTAAAAACTTTTTCTAAGTCTGGATAAAATCCAATTTCTTTTATTAACTGAACTTTTTCAGCTTCCCAAATAAATCCATAGAACTCTTTATATGAACTTTTTCCAACTTTATAAGGGGATAAATTATATTCCCATTTAACTCCAGTTTCTTTTTCTAAATTGTCTATAAGCTCCTCTATCCCATTTTTATTCATTACTTCTACTAAACCTATAAGCTTAAAATTTTTTAATATTTTAGCCATTTTATTATAGTCTTTTTTATTTTCTCCCAATCTTAAAGTATTAAAAGATGCAATAAAAACCTCCTCTGAAAAAATTGTAGTAGAGTAGAAAATTATAAAAATAACTATTCCTAAAAACTTAATTTTTTTTATTTTATTCCTTATTTTAATCACCTCAATCTTTTAATTTATACTTTATAAAAAAAGAGATAACCTAGGTCATCCCTTTATTTTTAATAATTTTCAGGAAACATTATTTTTTCTACACCCTCTATTATTATATGTAAAATTGTCATGTGAATCTCTTGAATTCTATCAGAAGTTTCCCCGTCAATTATAAATTCATAATCACAGATTCCTTTTAGTTTTCCACCATCTTTCCCTAGTAAAACAAAAGTTTTCATTCCTATTTTTTGTGCTGCTTTAACAGCTTCAATTATATTTTGTGAATTTCCACTAGTTGAAATTCCAATAAACATATCTTCAGGTTTTCCGTATGCTTCTACACCTCTAGAAAATATATAATTAAAACCATAGTCATTTCCAACACAAGTTATATGGGACGAATCTGATAAAGCAAGAGCAGGTAATGCCTTTCTATTTTTTCTAAATCTACCTGTAAATTCTTCAGCAAAGTGAAGTGCGTCACAATTACTACCCCCGTTTCCACAAATTAAAACTTTTGCTCCATTTTCAAAAATTTTAGCTAATTCCACTGAAATTTTTTCAGTTTTATTATTTTTAGCTTCCTCTGCAATAAAAATTTCTAACATTTCAGCCAATTTTTTATAAGAATTTACTAAATTCATTTTTCACCTCCACCTCAATTAATGTAATATTTTTTAAATTTTATGGCTTTGAACAAATGCCACAAATTTTAATATTTGCGATAGATTCTTTTTATCTTTTGTTATTACAATTTGATATCCATCTTCAATTTCTTCAGCTTCTTCTAATACTTTTAATTCCCCTCTTTCCACTTCTTTTTTCACAGCATAATAAGGGAGAATTATATTTCCTACACCTTCTCTTGCCATACTTTTAATTATTTCTGTATTTCCTCTAACTACAATTTTTTTAGTAAAAGAAATTCCATTCTTTTTTTCTAGAGATATTATAGCGGCATTATTATTAGGAACATTTCTTCTAGTTATTAGTGGTTCACCTGCCATTTTTTCCATACTTGAGTATTCTCTATTCCCAACTAATACATAAGGAGTTTTTTCTATCATTGCAACTTCTAAATTTGCATCAGTAATATATTCGTAATCTATAACTAATACGTCTATCTCTCCTTCTTTTAATTTTTTTAACAAATCGTTCTTTGCTGATATTTTAAGCTCATAATCTATTTCTGGATGATTTAATGAAAATTCTTTCATGAGTCTAGGTAAAAGTGGCTCTCCTATAACTGATGTTGCCCCTATTACTATTTTTGACTTATCAGTATCTATTATTCTAGCCATTTCTTTTTCTGCTCTTTTAACTTTGTTAAAGATGTCCTCTGCCATAACATAAAGAGCTTCACCTGTATATGTCAGTTTTATTTTTTTAGAACTTCTATCAAATAATTTTGTTTTCAATAATTCTTCAAATTTTTTAACTTGTATTGATACTGCTGATTGATTTATAAATAATTTACTTGCTGCCTTTGTAAAACTTTTTTCTGTAGCAACTTCATAAAATATTCTTAAATAATGTAAATCCAATTTTAAGCACCCCTTTTTATGTTTATATATTTTATATATTTTATATATTTTATATATTTAATTCTAACATTTTTATTAAAAAAAATATACTCATTATATTTTTAATCTCTATAAACTTTTACACTTTGAACAATTCCAAGCATTAAGAAGCTTAAAATTAGAGAACTACCTCCATAACTCATAAATAATAATGGTTTTCCTGTTACAGGCATTATTCCCATTATCATCCCCACATTTACAATTACATGAAACAAAAATACTGAGGCTATACCATAGCAAATTAATTTTCCATATTCATCTTTAGCTTTATCACCAATTTGTACAATTTGAAATATTAACCATATAAAAAGCAGTAATAAAACAATTCCACCCATCAATCCTTTTTCCTCTAGAAAAACTGAAGCTATAAAATCTGTATGTGCTTCTGGTAAAAATCTTAATTTACTTTGAGTACTATTAAAAAAACCTTTTCCAAAGAAACCACCAGAACCTATGGCAATTTTAGATTGTGTTACATTCCAACCACTTCCTAATAAATCTGCTTCTGGATTTAAAAAAGTCAATATTCGTTGCTTTTGATATGGTTTTAATAAAAATAAAAAACCCATTGGAACTGATAATATAATTGTTCCAAAAGAAATTAAAATAATTCTCCAATTTAGTCCATTTATAAATAAAATTACAAAATAAATAAAAATCAAAGATAGTGATGTTCCTAAATCTGGTTGCTTTGCAACTAGTAAAAATATAGGAAAAATATGTAAAAATGCTTTTATCATTTTTTTGAATCCATCATTCTTATTTGTTGTATAATTTCTTACTAAATATTCAGAAAATGTTAAAATTATTAAAATTTTTGAAAATTCAGAAGGCTGTATTACAATAAATCCTAAGTTTATCCAACGTTGGGCACCTAATCTCATAGTTCCAAAAATAAAAACTGAAAGTAATATTAAAACATTAAATATATATATTAACTTTGTATATCTTTGATAATTTTTATAATCAATAAGAGAAACAAATAAAAATACAATTAAACCAATTCCTATAAAAATAAATTCTCTATAAAAATAACTCATAGTTCTATTAGCAGTAGTACTATAGATACTCATAAGGCTAAGAGAAAGAATATATAGTGCATTTACAGGTAATCTAAAACTTACTTTTTTTATTTTTTTTATATTTATCATTTTATTCACACCCTATTTATTTTCCAGTATGACCAAATCCTCCTTCAGCTCTTTTTGTAGTATTTAAGCTATCTACAGGTTCTAAGTCCATTTTATATACTTTACTTAATATTAATTGAGCTATTCTTTCCCCATTTTCAATTTTATAACTATCTTTACTTAAATTTACAAGAATTATTTTTAGCTCCCCTCTGTAATCTGAGTCTACTGTTCCTGGCGAATTTAATAGCGTTATCCCATGTTTTACTGCTAATCCACTTCTAGGTCGAACTTGTATTTCATATCCCATAGGTATTTCAACTTTTATTCCTGTGGGAACCATAGTTCTTTCTAATGAACCTAAAATTATAGGTTCTTTTATATTTGCCCTAATATCCATTCCTGCTGCTTCTTCAGTCATATATTCAGGGAATACTACTCCTAATTCTGTTATTATTTTAACTTTTATTTTTTCCATTTATACCTCTCCTAATATTGTTACAGAATAATACTCTTCTTTGAAGATCGCATTAGCAACACGTTTAATATCTTCAAGTGTTATTTTAGATATAATCTCATCTATCTCTTCCACTGTAATTATTTTTCCATATAAAAGATATGAATTCCACAGTCTTGCCATCTTTCCTCTACTGTTCTCAAGAGCAAAAGTTAACATACTTATTATCTGATTTTTAGCTCGTTCTATTTCTCTTTGAGTAATACCCTCTTTTTTTATAAGTTCAAATTCCTCTTTTATAAGAGTGATAATTAATTCATAACTTTCTTTAGAAGTCCCTGCATATACAGTAAATAGTCCCCCTTCTTTAAAATTTGTTGAGTAGGAATATACAGAATAAGCTAGCCCTTTATCTTCTCTTATCTTTTGAAAAAGTCTAGAGCTCATATTTTCTCCTAATACATTGGAAAGTAAACTCATTATATACTTATCTTTATGATTAGTAGGCACACCTAGAGTGTTAAAACAAAGATGTACTTGATTACAATCTTTTTTTATTTTATTTATTCCAGAGTGAATTTTAAACTCTGATTTTTTTTCTTCTCTACAAGGTTTATCCTCTATTTGACCAAAATTTTCATTAAGTTTTTTATATAATTCTTCAAAATCAAAATTTCCAGCAATAGAAATACCCATATTAGAAGGAACATATTTTTGATTAAAGTAATTTAGGAATATATCTCTGTCTATTTTTTTTAAAGTTGCTACATCTCCTAATGTTCCATTGGCATATTCACCTTTTAATACAAATTTTATATTTTCATCATGAACAATTTCCTCTGGAATATCTTCATACATTTTTATCTCTTCTAAAATTACGTTTCTTTCTTTTTCTAAATTTTCCTCTGTAAATGTTGAATTTAAAAACATATCCGAAAATATATCTAAGGTTATATCTAGCTTTGTAGAAAGCATTTTTACATAGTAACAAGTTGTATCTTTACTTGTATAAGCATTCATAGAACCACCATTATCATCTATAATTTCTGAAAGTTCTTTTGCTGTTCTTGTTTTTGTTCCCTTAAACATCATGTGTTCAATGTAGTGAGATAAACCAAACTCACCTTTTAACTCATTTCTTGCTCCTGTTTTAACAAAAATTCCCATTGTAAAACTTTTTATATCTTCAACTTTTTCCATTAAAACAGGTATTCCATTTTTTAAAGTTCTTATATCTATCATAAATATCATCTCCTATTTCAAGAAAAAATTAATGTTCTGCCCCATTGACAAAATAAATTCCTATTACCAAAAATAGTAAATTTGGAATCCAACTAGAGATAAACGGGTTAATAAATCCATTTTTACTCATAGCTTCAAAAGTTCCACCTAATATGTAATATCCATATCCAAAAATAATAGAAATACCTATACTCTTTGCTGAAGAACCTCTTACATACCTACTTCCTAAAGATAATCCTATAAAACAAATTACAAAACTTGCAAATGGAAAAGAATACCTTTTAGCTAATTCCTGAGTTAATTCTCCAATATCTTCTCCGATAATTTTAAGTTCTTTCATCTCTTCTTTTAATTCTTTTATTGTTAATGTTTTTGGATTTTTTCCTAAAGTTATAAACTCATCAGGAGTATTTTTATATCTTTTATCTGAATAGCTCTTGTAAAAAACTGATTTTTTATTCTCATCATCTGTTATATAAACTTCTTCAAAATTCCAACTCTTTTTTGTTTCATTATAAATTCCTTTTTTTGCAGTTATAATTTTTTTTATAGAACTAAAATCTGGACTTAACTCTATAATTTGAATATTATCCCCTGTTTTTTCAACTCTATTTATAATATCTATATAATATACAAAACTCTCTTCACCTCTTAAAAATGCCCCGTGTTTTATAACTGGAACAGTTCTATTAGCTTCATCACTCCCTCTTAAAATTCTTGATTTTTCATAAGCATTTGGTGCTATAGTATCACTAATTTTAAATATTATACCTGAAATAAATATAGATATTAATACTGGAAATATTATTATTCTCTTAAAACTTATACCTGATGTTTTAAGAGATATTATTTCTAAATTACTAGCCATTATATTCATCGATACAAGCCCACCTAATAAAACTGATAACGGCATTATATCTATTAATATTTTTGGAATAAGTGTTAACAGATATATTCCAGAATCCCCTATTGTCATTTTTCCATCACTTACAAATTTTATAATTCTGAACACTTGACTAAGCAAAAAAATATTTAAAAAAGCTGTTAAACTTAGGAGTGTATATTTTATAAAATTTTTGCTTATATGCTTATCTATTTTCTTCATTTACATCACCTTAGCTTTAGTTTTATACACAACATATGTTATTACGGCTAATACTGCATTTGAAGTCCAAACACCTATAACACTAGGAACTAAACCTCTATTTGCTAAAATAACACCTATATTTAACATCATTATATATGAAAAAATTATCAATAAGCTCAATGCAAAACTTGCTCCTTTTCCACTTCTATGATGACCGTTTGCAAGTAAAACACCAAATATCCCTAATATAATTACTGAGATAGGAACAGCTATTCTCTTGTTAATCTCTACATTATATTTAATTTTATCTTCTTCAGTATGATTTTTAGATTCTTTTACTAAACCAACTATCCCCATGGTTTCTATATTTTTAAGCTTTATTTTCATATCTGTAGCATAAGCAGATAAAGGAATTTTTTTTTCTTTAAATTCACCTCTAACTTCAACAGAACCGTTGTTTTTAAATTTATAAAATTCTGAGTCTGTAAGAACCATAGCATCATTTTTCCAAAAAGAGTTTTTTCCTACTATAACAGTAGGATAATTAGAATTTTTATCTTTTTGAAAAATTAAAACACCTGAAGACACACTATCTTTTTTATCTATTTTATCTATATATATACTAAATTCATCTATATCATCTATAAATGTTTTTTCTTTCATTTGAAAAATTGGATTTTCAAGTGCAATTTTAGTTGTTATATACTGAAGTTTTTCAAAAGATTTAGGAATGATTAGTTCTTGTAAAAAAAATATAAATAAAGTTATGATTATTGTCAATTTAATAATGGGTTTTAATATATCTTTTAAACTAAGTCCCATTGAGCTCATAGCTATACTTTCACTATTTCTAGTAAATTTAGAAAAAGTTGTCATCACTCCTAAAAATACCCCCATAGGGATAGTTTGAGACAAAATAGGAGGAAAATAAAAAGAAAGTATTCTTAATGTGTCTACCAAAGATATACCTCTTACAATTATATTTTCCATCATAGCAACAATAATATCAATAAGAAAAATAAAGGTAAATATAGAAATTCCAAGCAATATAGGTAACTTTATTTCTTTTAATATATATTTTTCAACAATTTTCATAAAGTTCTCCTATAAAAACTTTTTAATATATTTATCTACTATTTCATCATTTCTTATATCTTCTAGGCTAATTTTTATTGTTTCTGGAAGATAAGAATAAATAAAAGGTATCATTTTTTCTGAATATGAAACAGCTATACTATTTACATTAAATTTTTCAAAGTTCGGATATTTTTTTTGTATAATTTTAAATCCTGATATTAAAATTATACAAATAATAATTCCCTTTGTAAGAGATATTATTATTCCACCAAGTCTATTAAACATTCCTTTTTTCTGTACACTAAAAAATTTATTTAATATTGATGTTAAAATTGATAAACTAATATAGATAGCTATAAATATTAATATATAAATTGTCATTTCACTTTCTGCTTTATCTTGAATCTTAAAAAATTTAATCCCAATTGGAGTTAAGTACTTTGCTAAAAACAGATTACCTATCAAACCAAAAATAGAAATAAATTGAACAAAAAAACCTAATGAAAACCCTGACATTATAAAAATAATTAAAGTTATTAAAACTATAATATCTATATACATATTAGTTACTCACCACTCTTACCCATAGAGCTTTTAAATATAAACTCTCTGGAATATGAAGTAACCAAGGATGGTCTTCAGGCTGGTAATTTATTCCAATTACTTGAAGTAATTTTCCATTTCTTGAAGCTGCCATTCTTGTAACTTCTAAAATATCTTGCATACTTAAATAGTATGCACACGTAATAACACCTAATATTCCACCATTTTCTAGCATTTTAAAACTTTGGTTACAAAGATTATAGAAAAAATCTCTACCTCTTTCTATATCCATTTTCTTTTTCACTAATGATGGTGGATCTAATGTTATAATATCATATTTTTCCTCTCTTTCTGCCATAGTTTTAAGAAGCATAAAAGCATCTCCCTCAGCTGTAGAAAAATTATTTTCAAATGCATTTAATGTATAGTTTTCCCTTGCTAAATTTAGTGCATGTGGTGCCTTATCCACTGCTACAACTTTTAATGCTCCCTCTTTTAAAGCTGCCATGGAAAATCCACCTGTACTTGAAAAAACATCTAAAAATCTTGTATTATGTTTTATATAAGGTCTAATAAATTTTCTTGATTCTCTTTGATCTAAGAAAAAACCTGTCTTTTGACCATCAACAATATCAATATAATATTGAAGTCCATTATCATGCATTATTATTCTTTCAGGTATATCTCCATATATTACTCCTGTCTTTTGTTCAACCCCCTCTAGAGTCCTCTGTTCAACATCACTTCTTTCATAAATTCCCTTTGGTTTAAATACTTTTTTTATTGCATTTATTATATCTTGTCTTATTGATTCTATACCTGAATTTCTGAATTGAACTGATATATATTTATCAAATTTATCTATAATTAATCCAGGTATTCCATCAGCTTCAGAATAAAACGCTCTTACACAATTTGTTTCTTCTAATAAGTGTTTTCTTTTTTCATAGGCATTTTTTATTTTTGATAGTATGAACTTGGAATCTATGACTTCTTCTTTTGTTGTAAGAACTCTCACATAAGCTGATGTACCTTCTGTTACATAACCTCTTGCTATAAATCTCAAGTCTCTCATGCAAACATCTACTATATCACCATTTTTTATTATTCCTTGTGTTGACTGAACATCATCTTTAAATATATTTGGATAAAAATTAATTATTTTTTTTTCTTTTCCTTCTTCTAGTATTACTCTTGCCATTTTTTCATTTCTCCTATTAATTTTTTTTTTAAATTTCGAAATCATTAAACGACTATTTTTTCTTTATAATCCTCATCTTCTTCTTTGAATTCTATGCTACCTTTTCCATCTCTATCTTTATCTACTAAATAGATAATTGGTGCTGCTATAAATATTGAAGAATATGACCCTGCAATTACACCTACTATTAATGTAACTATAAAAGTTTTAAGAGAATCACCTCCAAAAATTAAAATAGCAAAAGCTGCTAGTAACGTGGTAAGTGAAGTATTTACGGATCTTACCATAACATCATTTAAACTTATATTTAAAATTTCTCCAAAGGTAGCTCCTCTTTTATTTTTATCTCTTAACTTTTCTCTTATTCTGTCATAAATAATTATAGTATCGTTTATAGAATAACCTAGAATAGTTAATACTGCTGCTATAAACTCTGTATTTATTTCATAACCTAAAAATGCAATTACTCCAAGAGCTATGATAACATCATGTAATAGTGCGATAATAGAAGCTATTGCAAAGACAAACTCATATCTAACTGTTACATAAATTACAATTAATACTGATCCTATAATTAAAGAATAAATAGCAGCTTCTTTTAAATCTTTTCCTACACTAGCACCTACTTTTTCTGTTTTTTCTAATTTATATTCTCCTAATACTTTCATTTTTTCAATAAAGTTTTCTTTATCAGATTCAGTCATTTCTTGAGTTCTGATTATTACAGTATTATCCTCTGATAATTGAACTTTTCTAGATTTAGAATCTAAGTGTTGAATTTCACTAGCTAAAGTATCTAAATGTATATTTATCTCATGTAAGGTAATTTCTTTTTCAAACTTAAATTGAAAAAGATTTCCTCCAGAAAAATCTATTCCATAATTTAAACCTTTTGTGAAAAGAGCTGTAAGTGCAAGAATAACCGCAATTACACTAATACTTACATACAATTTACTTCTTTTTATTATATCTATATTACGCATTTTTATTCCCCCTTTTCACTCCAAATAACTCTGATTTTTTAAGTCCAAATATTTCAACAAAAGCTATTAGCATAACTTTTGTTAAAGTTAACGCTGTAAACATTGAGGCTATTGCTCCTATTGTAAGAGTTATTGCAAATCCTTTTACTGCTCCTGTTCCAAATATAAATAAAATTGTAGTTATAATTAGTGTCGTTATTTGACCATCTAGTATAGAAGAGAATCCTTTACTAAATCCTAAATTTATCGCTCCAATTATGTTATTTCCAAGTCTTAACTCATCTTTTATTCTTTCAAAGATAATTACATTTACATCTACTGCCATTCCAACAGACAAAATTATCCCCGCTATTCCAGGAAGAGTTAGTGTAGCATCTATAAAATTCAATGCTCCAAATGTTATAAGACCAAAAGCACCTAGTGCAAGTACTGCTATTATTCCTGGAAGTCTATATAAAAATATCATAAATATCCCAATAAGAATAACTGCAAGTATTCCTGCGTCTCCACTTTTCTTTATCGACTCTTCTCCAAGTGAGGCTCCCACTGTTCTTGTTTCGATTATCTCCGCTTTTACTGGAAGTGCCCCTGCATTTAATAAAGTTGCAGTTGCTTTTGCTTCCTCCACTGTATAAGTTCCTGTTATTACTCCATTTCCACCAGGTATTTCAGAGTTTATCATTGGAGCAGTCTGTACCGCTCCATCTAAAGTTATAGCTAGTCTTTTTCCTATATTATCTCTTGTTATTTGTGCAAATTTAACTGCTCCTTCTGTTGTCATTTCAAATTGTATTTGAGGTCTTCCTAATTTATCATAAGAAACTCCTGATTTTTTTAGGGCAGCTCCTGTTAGAAGAGTCTCTCCTAAACTTTCATCAGCATTCATTATTTTAAATTCCATAAGTGCTGTCTTTCCTATTAATTTTATTGCTTCTTCTGTATCTTTTACTCCAGGTAGTTCAATTATAACTCTATTACTCCCTGTTTTTTGAACAACTGATTCAGCAACTCCAAGTCCATTTATCCTTCTATCCAATACCTCAACTAATCTATCCATAGCTTCGGTATCAAGAGCCACACCTTCCACCTCTGGGCTTGCTTCTAAAACTACATAAACTCCCCCTTTTAAATCTAATCCTAATTTTATAGGTTTCTTAAATGTTAACCAAGCGGCTCCAAGTATCACTAAGAATACTAATAAAAGTTTTATTAAAATTGCTTTTTTCATTCTTCCTCCAAATAATTATTTTATCTTTTTCCATCTAAAAAAGTTTGTAATATAATCGCTGCTGCTACTTTATCAACTAATTTTCTTTTCTCTAAAGCCCCTTTACTTCCCATTTCTGTTAATATTCTATCTGCAGAAACAGTGGTCAATCTTTCATCTATTTCAAAAATTTCTAGTCCTTCTATATTTCTTTTTAGTTTAGCTAGATATTCTCTTACTTTTTCTACTTGTCTTTTTTCTGTCCCATCTAAACTTTTAGGTATCCCTACTACTAATTTTTTAGTTTGCTCTATTTCACAAAGTTCTTTAATTCTAGGTACAGATTTTGTTTTTTTTCTATTAATAACCTCTAAAGGAGTAGCAAACATCCCTAATCTATCCGATCTTGCCACGCCTATTCGTACATCTCCTATATCTAAAGCTAGATATTTTTTATCCACAAAACACTTCCCACAATCACTTTTTTATTCTATAAATATTTTATAAACTTTTTTTTAATATATCTTTTAATAAATTTACTGCTTTTTCCACTTGAGATCCATCTTTTCCACCAGCTTGAGCAAAATCTGGTCTTCCACCGCCATTACCTCCAGCTAATATTGCAGCTTCTCTTACTAAATCTCCAGCCTTTATCTTGAAAATTAAATCCTTTGTAACTCCAACAGCAAAAATAGCTTTTTCTATATCACTACCTAAAATAACAATACAGCTACCTAATTTATCTTTAGCTTTATCAACTATTTCTCTTAGATATTCAGCATCTTTCCCTTTAAAAGTTTTTATTAATACTTTTACCCCATTTATTTCCTCTAAAGAATTAAACATGGAGTCCGCTTCATATGAAGCTAATTTAGATTTTAATTTTTCTATTTCTTTTTCACTATTTCTTAATTGCTCAACAGTTAATTTTACTCTCTCTTCTAATGAATCTAAATCTGTTTTTAATATTTTAGCTGATTTTCTTGCTATCTTTTCATAGGTAAAAAATGATTCGTAAGCAGTGTATCCAGTTTGGGCTTCAATTCTTCTTACTCCTGCTGCAACCCCTGATTCACTTATTATATTGAAAATAGCAATATTTGAAATATTTTTCACATGAATTCCACCGCAAAGTTCAATTGAGTAATCGTCTATATTTATCACTCTTACTTTATCGCCATATTTATCTTCAAATAGTGCAACTGCTCCTTCTTTTTTTGCTTCTTCTTGAGACATTTCCTTAACCATTACATTTAAACCTTCTGCTATTTTAGTATTTATTATTTTCTCTATGAATTCTATCTGTTCTTCTTTTAAGGCTTCATAGTGAGTAAAATCGAATCTTAATTTATCCACATCAACTATTGAACCCGCTTGCTGTACATGATCACCTAAAACCTCTTTTAATGCCTTATGAAGTAAGTGAGTAGCAGTATGATTTCTAGAAATATAATTTCTTCTTCTCTCATCAACCATTAAATTAACAATTGAACCTTCTTTTAAATTTTCTACCCCTTCTATAACTTCAACTATATGAATAAATATATCTTTTTGCTTTTGAACATCTAAAACTTTACAAGTTACTCCTTGACCACTAATTATTCCACCATCTGAAACTTGTCCTCCTGACTCTGCATAAAAAGGTGTTTTATCAAAAATAAGAATAAATTTTCCGTCATCTTTTTTTCTTGAACTTAATATTTTCGCTTCTGTTTTAGTTAGTGAATATCCTAAAAACTCTGTTTTCCCATATTCATCATAAAACTTTTCTATAAAACTATCTTGACCTTTTTCCATTACTACTTTTCTTGAAGATCTTGCTTTTTCCTTTTGTTTTTCCATTTTCTCATCAAATTCTTCTCTTAAAAGAGTGATATTTTCACACTGACAAATTTCCTCTGTTAATTCAAAAGGGAATCCAAAAGTATCATAAAGTTTAAATGAAATATCCCCTGATAACTTTGTTTCTCCATTTTCTTTTAATGTTTTAATTTCATTTGTTACAAGATGAATCCCCTGATCTAAAGTTTTAGAAAAACTTTCCTCTTCTATTCTAACAATTTTCTTTATACGGTTTAAATTTGTTTTTAGTTCAGGATAAGCTCCGTTCATAAGTTCTACCACTTTATCCACCATTTTAAACATAAAGTTTTCTTTTATCCCTAAAACTCTACCGTGTCTTACAGCTCTTCTTAAAATTCTTCTAAGAACATAACCTCTTCCTTCATATGATGGAACAACTCCATCATTTACTAAAAATGTAATAGCTCTTGCATGGTCTGTTATTACTTTCAAAGAAAAATCAATTTCTTTATTTTCTCCATATTTTGTCCCTGTTAATTCCCCTGCTCTTTCTACTATTGGAAATATTAAATCTGTCTCAAAGTTATTGCTTTTACCTTGAACTATAGCTGCAACTCTTTCTAATCCCGCTCCTGTATCTATATTTTTTTTAGGTAAGGGCTCTAATGTTCCATCATCTTTTCTATTCCACTCTGTAAATACTAAATTCCATATTTCTATAAATCTATTATCTGTTCCTGGATCTCCTAATTTAGAATTTTCATCTCCACCATAAGCTACACCTAAATCTACATGAAGTTCTGAACAAGGTCCACATGATCCTGTTGGTCCTGCTGACCACCAGTTTTCATCTTCACCCATTCTTACTATTCTTTCCTTTGGAAAATTACATTTTTCTATCCAAATTTTTTCTGCTTCATCATCTGTTGTAAATACCGAAATCCACATTTTATCCTTACTTAATCCTAAAACTTCTGTAATAAATTCCCATGACCATAGTATTGCTTCTTCTTTAAAATAATCTCCAAATGAAAAATTTCCTAACATTTCAAAAAATGTGTGATGTCTTGCTGTTCTTCCTACATTTTCCAAATCATTTGTTCGGATACATTTTTGATAAGTTGTAATTCTTGGATATGGAGCTTGTTTTTGCCCTAAAAAATATGGTTTAAATGGTACCATTCCCGCTACTGTTAATAATAGTGAAGGATCGTCTGGTATTAATGACGCACTTTCAAAATGCTTATGTTGTTTTTCTCTAAAAAATTCTATAAATTGTTTTCTAATTTCACTTCCTGTTAACATCTTATTTACTCCTTATTTTATATAATAATCAATTATTTTATTTATTTATTTATTTATTTATTTATTTATTTATTTATTTTCCCTAATCTAACTTAAAATTTTCACCTAAGTATATTTTTCTTGCTAGTTCACTCTCTTCAATTTCTTTTGGTGTTCCGTGAATTAAAACTTTTCCTTCAGCCATTATATAAGCTTTATCTGTTATACTCAAAGTTTCTCTAACTGAATGATCTGTTATTAATATTCCTAATCCTTTCTTTTTTAAATAAAGAATTATTTGCTGAATATCCTCAACTGCTATTGGATCTACCCCTGCAAACGGTTCATCCAAAAGAATAAAATCTGGATTATTTGCTATGGTTCTAGCTATTTCCACTCTTCTTCTTTCTCCACCAGAAAGAGAAAATCCTAAAGATTTTCTTACTTTTAAAAGTTTAAACTCTTCTAAAAGACTCTCCATTTTCTCATCTTGTGTCTTTTTATCGTAATTTTTCATTTCTAAAATAGCACAAAGATTTTCTTCAACTGTTAAATTTCTAAATATAGAAGGTTCTTGAGCTAAATAACCAATACCCATATTAGATCTTTTATATATCGGACTATCTGTTATATCTTGTTCACTACATAGTACCTTTCCTGAATTTGGTTTTACTATTCCTGTTATCATATAGAATGTTGTTGTTTTCCCTGCACCATTAGGTCCTAATAATCCTACTATTTGACCTTTAGCCACTTCTATACTAACATTATCTACAACTTTTCTATTTTTATATGACTTAGATAGATTCTCTGCTGTTAAATTTATCACACGAAACTCCTCTATTTATTTTTTTTATAGTCTATAATAACTTTTCCTGAAGCTTTTATTTTTTTTGTCCCCATATCATATATTCCTTTTCCTGCACGCAATATAGCTTCTGGATAATCAATAACTACATTCTCTTCTAATTCTATTATTTTTTCTTTGATTTTTGCAATTCCTTTTTCTGATTTTGCTGTTGTATCTCCTTTCTCTTTATTTTTATTAAGAATAAATATATCCCCGTTCATAAGTATAATATCTTTATCCATATGAAATTCTAGATTATCTGATTTTAGTTCTGTTATTCCAGTTTTTTCATCAGAAATTACTATTTTAGGTCTTTCATAAGAATATACTATATTAGTTTTCAAGTCTACATCTGTTTTTTTTGAATATAGAGTAACATTATCTTGTTCTAAAGTTGAATTTCCTACAAGAATTATATTTTTAGCTACATACTTCTTTTCAAATTTTTCTAATAAAACTCTTACTAAATCCCCTTTATACCTAGTTTCTTTTCCTTTATCGTAGATTATTCCTTTAGCCTCACCTTTAAAATTTAGTACTTGATTTTTTAAATTTCCCTCTATAGTTTTTGCTTGAAATTTATCTTTTTTATCAGTTTCAAGTAAAATTTTTCCACCTTGTATTTTTCCATTTAAATTGTTAATAGTTAAATTTTCCCCAGTTCCTTTTAAATTATTTGAAGAAAAATTATATTTCCCATTTGCTTGAACTTCTTTTTTATCTATGATATATACTAAATTATTTCCTTTTATCGTAATTTTATTATTGCTAATTACGCCATTATTTATAAGTAAAGCTTTTTTTTCCTTATAATCATACTGAAATAAATCAGAAGTAATTTTATATATTTCATCATTTCCTACAAATTCAGTTCCTTTTATAATTGAATTCACTGTATTTATTTCAGGATTTTTCAATTTTATCTTACTTTTTCCATCCTTTGAATTAATTTCAATAGGGTTATTTATTCTTATTATTTTATCAATAAAAGTATATCTTGCTTTTTCAATAAATGAAACATAATTTTCAGAATCAAATTTTACATTTCCTATTAAATCTATATATTCAGATTTTTTTATATCACTTTTATCTGCTGTAATCTTATATTTTTGTATTTTATTTAATATTTCTACATTAGATAAAACTTCTCCTATACCTGTTGTATCATTAAAATAAAATCCTTTTCCACTAAATTCAGTTTCCTTAGAATAATTTTTAAAACTTTCAGAAGATGAAAATATTCTAGTACCTATATTATATTCTCCTTTTTGAGATATAAATCTATCTCCTGATTTGAGAGTTATTATCTCATATTTATTTGGGATTAGTATTTTTTCTTCAAGTTTTATATATTCTATTTTGGAAGTTATTATTTTCCTATCTTTATTCTGAATTATAACACTTTCCATAAAACCTATCTCAGTTAAATCATTATATAATAATTTTTTTCCTACTCCTACATATTCTTTGTTTTTAAAGTTATACGGGACATCAATTTGTAGCTCTTTTGTTTTATTATTAAAATTTATTTCTTTAGCTCTAATTTCTTTATCTTCATCTGTATAAATAACATCTATCTTTTCTCCAAAAGCTTTTATTATTTCTGTTTCTGAATTATATTCAATTTTATCTGCTGTAATTCCTTTCTTTGAAGTTGACGTTCCAACTATATCTCCTGTTATTGTTAATGTTTTTGTAGTTAGGTTATACTCCCCTTCATTTCCTAAGAAACTATAAACACCATTACTTCCTCTTATTTTTCCATGTAATATAATAATTTCTGATAAGGGTTTTCTTTCAATCCAATCTAAATATATTTTATATCCGTTAGTTTCAATAGAAACATCTCCACTAATTTTTAGACATCCATTTTCTTCATTATAATATAGATAATTTGCAAAAAGAGTTGTATCTCCATAACTTACTTTATATTTTTCTGACGTTTCAATATTCTTTTTATTTAAATTATAAATTAAGTTTTTAAATTCACCTGTTATATTTTCTTTAAATTTTCCATCTAAATTTTTTCCATTTAATTTAATGTTATCAGATATTACCACTTGTTTTGTAACATCTACATAGGTAGCCAAATCTCCTGTTAATTTAACATCTTTATTTTCTAAACTAACATTTTCACTAAGTTCAATATAACTCATTTTACTATCTGTTTTAAAATTATTTCCAGAAATATTTAAATTTAACTCCTTATTAGAAGCTAAAACATTAGTTGTTGATGTTATCTCGTCTTTTATTTTATCATAATTTATATTCTCAGCTTTAAAATCCCAACCATTTGGAGCAAGAGCAAAAATATTAGATTTTAATACCAAGTTTTTAGCGGCATCTAAAAATGCATTATCTCCAGATAATATCATATCTTTTACCATTGCTTTTGCTTTATAAAAACTTGTTTCACTTTTATCAACATAATCTATTTGTTTATCTGCATTAATTTTATAGCCATCACTAACATATTTAACCTCTGTTGTTTCTATTATTTTTTCAAGATTCTTTTTTTCCCCTTCATTGGAAAAATAATTAAGATAACCTAACACAAATACAACAATACCGCATAAAATATAAAGTGTTGTTTTTTTTCTCATTGCTTTCTCCTATTTTAATATGTTTTTAAATTCATTAAGTTTTAATAGAGCCTCCATTGGAGTTAACGAATTTAAATCTACATCTATTAGTTTTTCAATTACAATTTTTTCTGATCTTGACATCTCTATATTTTCTTTAGTATTTTCTAGTAATTCATCTTTTTTCTTATTCTCTAGATAGACGTTCCCAAACAAATTTAATTGCTCTCCTTCCATTTTTTTTTCTATTATTTCCCTTTGGTTTTCTAATATAGATAAAATATCTTTAGAACGTTTTAATATTTCTTTAGGAAGTCCTGCTACTCTTGCAACTTCTATACCATAAGATTTGTCAGCTCCACCTTTCACTATTTTTCTTAAAAATAATATTTCATTTTCATTTTCTTGAACTTCTATTCTATAATTTGCAACACCTAAAAGTTCAGTTTCAAGCTGAGTTAATTCATGATAGTGGGTTGCAAAAATTGTTTTTGCCCCTATCTTATTATGAATATGTTCAGTTATAGAAGTAGCTATTGATATCCCATCAAAAGTTGAGGTTCCTCTTCCTATTTCATCTAAAATTATAAATGAATTTTTAGTAGCTGAATTTATTATACTAGCCATTTCACTCATTTCTAACATAAAAGTAGATTGTCCTGAAACCAAATCATCAGAAGCACCTATTCTTGTAAATATTTTATCTACTAAAGGAATTTTTGCATAGTCACCAGGTACAAATGAACCTATATGTCCCATAATTAATATGAGAGCTACTTGTTTCATATAGGTAGATTTTCCAGCCATATTTGGTCCTGTTAGTATAACTATATTTTTTTCCTCATCTAATAATATATCATTTTTTATAAATTCACCTTTTTTTATAAGTCCTTCAACTACAGCGTGCCTTCCCCCAACTATCTCTAAAGAATAATTTTCTGATATTTCTGGTTTAATATAGTTATTTTTTATAGCACAGTAAGCAAAATTAGATATAACATCTATGTAAGCTACTTGAGTTGCCACATTTTGAATTACCTCTCTATACTTTCCTAGTTTTCTTGTAAGCTCTTTAAATAGTTCAAATTCCAAAGACTCGATTCTTTCTTTAGCTGATAAAACTTTTTCTTCATACTCTTTTAAATCTTGCACAATATATCTTTCTGCATTACTTAAAGTCTGTTTTCTAATATAATCATCAGGAACTAAATGTATATTTGAATGAGTTACTTCTATAAAATAACCAAAAATTTTATTATATTTTATTTTAAGTGTTTTTATACCTGTTCTTTCTTTTTCTCTGTTTTCAATAGCTAAAATATAATCTTTTCCCTTTGTTGATATATCGTGAAGTTCATCTAAATCATTACTAAAACCTCTTTTTATCATTCCTCCTTCTCTTATAGAAAAAGGTGGTTCATCTATTATTCGCTCATTTATTAAATTATATATTTCTATTAAAAGTTCCACTTCAACTTGTAGCATTTTATTTCCATTCATTAATTTATAAATTTCTAAAGTTTTCTCCATGGAATTTTTAAGAGCTATTAAGTCGCGACTATTTTCAGTTCCCATGACTAATTTCCCTAAAATTCTTTCAATATCATAAATTTCTTTTATTTTCTCCCTTACTTCTTCTCTCATTAAAACTTCTTTTATAAAAAATTCTACATTACCTTGTCTTTCCTCTATTTCTATTATACTTTTTGAAGGATTTTTTATAAAATTTTTAAGAAGTCTACTTCCCATAGAACATTTGCACTGATCTAAAATCCAAAACAAAGTTCCATAGCTAGTTTTTTCTCTACTATTCTCTACTATTTCAAGGTTTTTTTGAGTGGTTAAATTCAGTTCTACTATATCTTTTGAACTTAAATAGTTTATTTTTTGTGTTGGTATCGGTTGACCCTTTTGAAGTTCTAGTACATATTTTAAAACCATTGCTGAAACATCTATAGCGAGTTCTTTATCCTTCATATTAAAACTTTCCAAAGAGGTCACCTTAAAGTATTCTCTTAAATACTCTGAATTTTTTTTGCTATTCTCCACTTCAGATATTAAAATTTCTCTTCCAAAAGCTTGATTTTTTATATCTGAATATAATATATCTTTAGTTTTTTTGTCTAATATAATTTCTTTTGGAGCTACTTTATTTATTTCTCCCAGTAGCATGGCTAACTTTACTTCACTAGTATTAAATTCCCCAGTTGTTATATCTATGTATGCAAGCCCTGCCTTATCATCTAGTATTTTTATTCCTAAAAGATAGTTATTAGTTTTCTCATCTAAATAGTCTGTATCTACTACTGTACCTGGCGTTATAATTCTTACCACTGCTCTTTTAACTATTGTTCCTGTTGCTAATTTAGGATCTTCTATTTGCTCACAAATTGCAACTTTATATCCTTTATTTACTAATTTAGCAATGTATGAACTTGCTGAATGATAAGGAATTCCCGCTAATGGTATTTCTTGATTTTTTTCTTTATTTCTACTCGTTAAAGTTAATCCTAATTCTTTTGAAGCTATAACAGCATCTTCAAAAAACATCTCATAAAAATCCCCTAACCTAAAAAAAAGAATACTATCTTTATTCTCTGCTTTTATCCCTTTATATTGTGTCATTAAAGGAGTATCTGTAGTTTTCACTTTTAATCCACCCTCCTATTATCTTCTTTTGCTTTTAATAATATTTTTACAACCTCGTCATAGGAGTCTGTATGATTTATTAAATTTTTTATTTCAGAAGCATTTTTTATTCCTTTAATATACCAACATAAATGCTTTCTTAAATCAAATCTAAAAACTTTTTCTGGATTATTTTTTTTAGCAAGGTCTATATGTCTCAATGCTGTTTCTAACCTTTCTTCTACTGTTGAAATTGTTTTTATCTCCCCAAATTCAAGCATTTCCTTTATTTCTCTTATTAACCAAGGATTACCGCAAATTCCTCTAGCTAACATAATTCCGTCCACCCCTGAAATTTTAATTTTTTCCATGGCATCTTCAGCAGTAAATATGTCTCCATTACCTATTACAGGAATATTAATCGCTTCTTTAACTTCTTTTATTAAGTTCCAATCAGCCTTACCACTGTACAATTGTTCCTTTGTTCTTCCATGAACAGTTATGTGAGTACAGCCAACTTCTTCTGCTATTTTAGCTATTTTTATATGATTTTTTATCCCTTTGCTTCCAACTCTTATTTTTATTGAAATTGAGGTTTCTGGTTTTAAATTTTTTTTCATAGCCAGAAGAATATTTTTTATATGTTCAGGGTCTTCTAATAACGCCGCACCGTAACCATTTTTAGTTATTTTATTCATAGGACAACCTGAATTTAAATCTATATGTTTCACTCCTAAAGATTCAATATATTTAGCACTATATATTATTTTATCTATATCTTTACCAAAAATTTGCACAGCTTCTCCATCACGTACTCTTAGCATTTGTTTTAAGGTTTTATCATTTTGCATTTCAAGTGCATTAATACTAACCATTTCTGTAAAAAGGAGGTCTGGCTTGTATTCTTTTAATATTTCTCTATATGTATAATCAGTTACTCCTGCCATTGGAGCTATATATATCTTCATATTTCCCTCACTTTTTTTTAATAATTTAATAATTTAATTAATATTTTTTTCATTAAATCATACCATAAAATCACTTTTTTTTCAATTAAAGGGTTAATTTTAATAATTATTTAATGTAAAACAATTATTGACAGATAGTGGTTTTTATCGTATTCTTAATTTAAATAAAAAATAATATATAAATTTCAATGGCAAATTAATTTTATTTCTTTTGAAGAAGATTAAAAATGTTTAGTTTACATTTTTATGAGCATAAAAAAGTTTTATTGAGCCAATAGTTATGTTTCTCATCATATCTATTGGCTTTTTATTTAAAATTGAGCTAGTTGGTTATTTTATTTATATATCTAGCTTTTTTTTATTAAATAAATTTAAAAGGAGAATTTTATGGAAAACTATGGTTTCTTGTCTATCTTGCCAATTCTTATAGCGGTAGTTATGGCAATTAAAACTAAAAATGTTATTTTATCCCTTTTTACAAGTGTATTTATAGGTGTTCTAATATTGTTAAACTATAATCCACTTTTAGCAACCAAAGTTTTAATGACAGATTATTTTGTAAAACAAATGACAGATAGTTATAATGCTGGTGTTATTGTTTTGATGATTTTTATTGGTGGTTTTATTGAACTAATGATGAGATCAGGGGGTGCTTATGCTTTTGCACAAAGTGTGGGTAAATATATTAATTCTAAAACAAAGGCACAACTTTCTGCTTATCTTGCTGGAATAGTTATTTTTTTCTCTGATTTAGGAACACCATTAATTGTAGGTCCTATATTTTCTCCATTTTTTAAAAAGTTAAAAATATCAAAGGAAAAACTTGCCTTTATTTTAGACACAACCTCTTCTCCAGTAGCAGTCTTAGTCCCTTTTATAGGATGGGGAGTTTTTATAATAGGTTTACTTCAAAAAGAGTTTGCAAATTTAAATTTAAATCTTTCTGATTACGAAAGTTTTATAAAATCTATACCTTTTAATACTTACCCGTTACTTGCACTTACTATTGTTCCAGCTTTAGCTCTTATGAATTTAGATTTTGGTCCTATGAAAAAATTAGAAAATGATATTTTAAATGATGTAGAACTTGAAGTTCTTGAAAAAAAAGAGTATATTGTAGAAAATGCTAAATCTATTTATGTATGGCTACCTATACTTATACTTTTATTAACACTATTTTCTATGTTAGGTTTTGATTTTATGTTTAAAAGATTTTCTGGAAGTAACTTTAGAGCAGCTTTAAGTAGTGGTTATTTGTACGCTGCAATTGTTCTTGCTATTATGATGTTAATAAATAAAAGTAAAACTTTTACTGAAATATTTTCAATATATTTAAGTGGAATTAATAAGATGACCCAAATAATTATAATTCTTATTTTGGCTTGGTCTTTAGGAACTGTTAATAAAAATCTTGGTTCAGCTGATTTTATTGTTCAGTTTATTAAAAGTATAAATCTTAACCCTGGTTTCATTCCTGTAATTTCTTTTTTACTTGGATGTATTATTTCTTTCTCAACAGGGAGTTCGTGGGGAACTTTCAGTATTATGATACCTATCGTTATCCCAATGGCAGTAGCACTTGAGGCTCCTCTTTATGTAACAATAGGCTCTGTTCTCTCTGGTGGACTCTTTGGCGACCATGTTTCACCAATATCTGACACAACTATATTAGCTTCTGCTGGTGCTGGCTGTAACCATATAGACCATGTGAAAACTCAATTTTATTATGCAGCTATAAATGGTATCATATCTCTTGGAACATTTATTATAGGTGGTTTTTATCAAAGTTATTTGGTTTTAGCAGGAGCAATTATTTTACAACTTACTATTTTAACTTTTATAAAAATAAGACAAATTAAAAAATAAATAAGTGAAGTAAAAAACGAAGTAAAGAAACAAATAATAAGTTTAAGGAGATGTTATATGCAATTTTTTTCAGGAAGATTTAAAGAAAAAGCAAGTGAACTTATACTTGATTTTCACTCATCAATAAACTTTGATAAAAGACTCTATAGATATGATATTATTGGAAGTATAGCTCATGTTAAAGGATTAGAGAAACAAAATATAATTCCTTTAGAGGACTGCCAATTAATAGAAAAAACTTTAAAAGAAATACTAATTGATATTGAAAATAAAAACATTGTTTTTTCTGTAGAATATGAAGATATACACATGAATATAGAAAAAATACTTATAGACCGTATAGGAGAAGTAGGAAAAAAGCTTCATACTGGAAGAAGTAGAAATGACCAAATAGCAGTGGATATGAAATTATTTACTAAAGATGAAGTTATAAAAGTTCAAACACAACTTCTTGATTTACTTGAAATTTTAAACGAGATAGCAAAAGAAAATATTTCTACATATATGCCAGGATTTACACATTTACAAAAAGCTCAGCCTATTTCCTTTTCTCATTATATTTTAGCCTATGCTGAGATGTTTAGAAGAGATTTTACAAGACTTACAAATGCAATCAGTTTAGCTGACACCTCTCCTCTTGGAGCTGCAGCACTTGCAGGGACAACTTATCCTCTTGATAGAGAATATACAAGCTCTATCTTAGGATTCTCAGCTCCTAGTTGGAATAGTATAGATAGTGTAAGCGATAGAGATTATTTAATTGAAATTATGAACGCTTTTGCTCTAATTATGGTTCATCTTTCCCGTTTTTGTGAAGAGATAATAATCTATACTTCAAATGATTTTGGATATTTAGAACTTAGTGATTCTTTTTCTACAGGAAGTAGTATAATGCCTCAGAAAAAAAATCCTGATGCTGCAGAACTTATTAGAGGAAAAAGTGGAAGAGTATTTGGAAATCTTATGGCACTTCTTACAACTATGAAAGGTTTACCTCTTGCTTATAATAAAGATATGCAAGAAGATAAAGAAAATTTTTTCGATAGTTTAGACACTGTAAAAGGATGCTTAGCTGTATTTAGCGGAATGATTCATACTATGACAATAAATAAAGATAAACTTCTTCAAGCTGCAGCACAAGGATTTATAAATGCTACTGATGTTGCTGATTACTTAACTGGAAAAGGGATGAGTTTTAGAAGTGCATACAAAATAGTTGGTGAAATTGTAGCTTATTGTATAGATAATGAAACTACACTGGAGAATATCTCATTAGATGTTTATAAAAATTTCTCTATATTATTTGAAAATGATATTTATAATATAATATCAATTAAAAACTGTGTTGAAAAACGTTGCACATTTGGTGGACCAGGAAAAGTTAGTATAACTTCACATATTGAATTTTTAGATAAATTTATTAAAGAATCCGAAAAAATTGTTGAAAATTACAAACTAAATAATATTTTATAATTTTTTATTCACAACTTGACACTAGCCACTCTCTTTTATCTGTTGACTTTTTACAACTATTATGATATTATTATATAGATTACGCATAAATATGGTCATCAGCAACCAAATTTAGCGTTTATTATTATTGATTTAGTTTTGTTACTAAATTAATTAAACAATTTTTTTATACTTATGGAGGTGTTAAAATGTACGCAGTTATTAAAACTGGTGGTAAACAGTACAAAGTTGCAGTAGGTGAAGTATTAAAAGTTGAAAAACTAAATGCTGAAGTTAACGAAACTATCGAATTAGTAGAGGTTCTATTAGTATCTAACGAAGGAGATATGAAAATTGGAACTCCTGTAGTAGAAGGTGCTAAAGTTATAGCTACTGTTCTTGCTCAGGTAAAAGGAGATAAAGTTGTTAACTTCAAATACAAGCCAAAAACTGGATACCATAGAAAAAAAGGTCATAGACAACTTTTAACTGAAATTAAAATTACAGCTATAAACGCTTAATTAAGATTACTTAATATGACGACTATTCAAATTTATACAAAAAACGGTAGAATTGTGAAATATCAAGCTACTGGGCATGCTGAATATGCAAATCATGGTGAGGACATTGTCTGTGCTGCTATATCTACTAATCTACAATTTCCTCTTGCAGGAATTACAGAAATTTTAGGAATAATTCCTAAATTTGAAGTTCAAGAAGGTAATTTACTAGTTGATCTTAGAAAGATGGATTTGCAAAATAGAGATAATGAGATTAATATCTTATTAGAAAGCATGAGACTTATGTTAAGAGAATTAACAAAGGAATATCCAAAATACTTAAAGCTTGTAGAGAAGGAGGAAAAATAAATGTTATTTACTTTAAATATACAACTGTTCGCTAAGAAAAAAGGACAGGGTTCTGTAAAAAACGGAAGAGATTCAAACCCTAAATATCTAGGTGTTAAAAAATATGATGGTGAGGTTGTAGTAGCTGGAAACATCATAATAAGACAAAGAGGAACTCAATTCATGCCTGGAACTAATATGGGAATGGGTAAAGATCATACTCTTTTTGCCTTAATTGATGGTAAAGTTAAATTCGAAAGATTTGATAAAACTAAAAAGAAAGTTTCTGTTTACGCTGCAGAAGAAAACTAATCTTTTAAACATAAAAAAGATGAGTTCTATATTTATATAGAGCTTATCTTTTTTTTTATTGTTACAAAAATTATAGATATATTTATATTTTTTGGACACTCGCTCAAATTAATTTTTATTTGATTATTTTCAATTTTATGTTAAAATCAAAAGATATGTATTATATCTCTCAATATCATTTTAAAAGGAGTTAATAAAAATGAAAAAGATTCAGTCTACGTGTAATTACTGTTCTTTAGCTTGTAATTTTGATTTTCATGTTGAAAATAACAAAATAATTTCTGTACTTCCAACAAAAGAATACCCTGTTAATATTGGTTTTGGATGTATAAAAGGGCTTAATTTAGATAAGCAGTCCACTGTATATAAATCACAAATTAAACCTAGTATAAAACTAGAAAATGGAAAAAAACAAATTTTAGAGTGGGATGATGCTTTTAAACATTTTGCTTCTAAAATTAAAACAATACAAGATAAATATGGAAAAGAAAGTGTAGCTTGTATAAGTACAGGGCAATTAACTCTTGAGGAAATGTCTCTTGTAGGTCATGTTTTTAGAAATCATGTAGGTGGTAATTTAGATGGAAATACTCGGCTTTGTATGGCAACATCAGTTGTTGCTCATAAACAAAGTTTTGGTTTTGATGCTCCACCATACACTTTAAAAGATTTTGAACTTTCTGATACTATAATATTGATTGGTTCTAACCCGATAGTAGCTCATCCTATTATTTGGAATCGTATTCTTGAAAATAAAATAAAAAATAAAAAAATTATCACTATAGACCCTAGAAAATCAGAAACTGCAATTCATTCAGATTTTTGGTACGGAATAAAACCAAAAACAGATTTAATCTTTTTTTATATTTTGGCTAATTTTTTAATTGAAAAAAATTGGATAAGCAATAATTATATAAATAATTATACTGAAAATTTTGAAGAGTTTAAAGCTCATGTTAAAAATTTTTCTATAGATAACGTTGAAAGTTTAACAGGTATTTCAAAAGAAAAAACTATTGAACTTGCTGAAATGATTCACAATGGAAAAAATGTTTCTTTTTGGTGGACAATGGGGATAAATCAGGGATATCAAGCTGTTAGAACTGCCCAAGCTATAATAAATTTAGCTCTTATGACAGGAAATATTGGAAGACCAGGAACTGGTGCTAATTCTATCACTGGTCAGTGTAACGCTATGGGATCTAGACTTTTTAGTAACAGTACAGGTCTATATGGCGGTGGAGAATATGATAATCAAATTAGAAGAGAAAAAGTTGCTAAAATTTTAGGAGTAGATTCCTCTATTTTTCCAACAAAACCAACTTTGCCTTATAATGTCATCATAGAAAAAATAGTTTCTGGTGAAATTAAAGCGCTTTGGATTCTTTGCACTAACCCAAGACATTCTTGGATTAATAATTCTCAATTTGCTGAAGCTATGAAAAAATTAGAATTTTTTGTGGTTCAAGACTTATATGAAGATACCGACAGTTCTAAAGATTGTGATCTTTTTCTTCCTGTTGTATCTGGTATAAAAAAAGAGGGAACTATTATTAACACAGAACGTAGAGTTTCTAAAATAAATCCTGTTTTAGTTAAAAATAAAGATTCTCTATCTGATTATGAAGTTATTTTAGGAATTGGAAAAGCCTTAGGAATGGGAGCACTTCTTAATGGATGGGAAACTCCTAAATCTGCTTTTAATCTCATGAAAAAAACAACTGAAGGTATGCCATGTGACATAACAGGAATTGATTATGATAAACTATCTGACTCTAAAGGTATTCAGTGGCCATTTAAATCTAGCGAAACTTTAACTAATGATGAAAGAAGACTTTTTGAAAACAATAAATATTATACACCTTCTGGAAAAGCAAAGTTTATATTTGAAAATATTCAGGAAAATCCACTTAATAATTCAGTTGAATTCCCTTATATTCTAAATACTGGAAGGGGAACTGTTGGACAATGGCATACACAAACTAGAACTAGAGAAATTCAATATGTTGAGGAATTAGTATCTACAAAAGCCTATATTTATATTAATACTAACCTTGCAAAAGAATTAAATATTAAAGATCAAGAAAATATTTTAGTTTCTTCTATAAATGGAAATGAAGCTATTTTTATTGCTAATCTTACAACCAACGTTTCAAAAGAGCAACTATATGCCCCTATTCATTATATTGAAACAAATAAGTTAACACCATCAATATATGATACATATTCAAAAGAGCCATCTTATAAAACAACCCCTATTAATATTTCAAAAATTATATAAAGAGGTGATACAGTGAAAAGGATAAAAATTGTACGAGAAAAATGTATTGGTTGTTTAACTTGCGTTTCAGCATGTATTGTTTCTCATGAAGATGAACCAAGAAATAGAGTTGTTACTGATAGTTCTATGAAATTTTCTCCTATCTTTTGTAGAAATTGTGATCTCCCTGAATGTGTTTATACTTGCATGAGTGGAGCTATGACAAAAAATATAGCTACTGGAACAGTGGATTATGACGAGAAAAAATGTGCAAGTTGCTATATGTGTATTATGTCATGCCCTTATGGAGTATTAAAAATTGATAGTAGGACAAAAAAAAGAATTTTAAAGTGTGATTCCTGTGAACATATAAAAAATGGACCACAATGTGTCGCTAAATGCCCTATGTCTGCTATTACATTTGAGGAGGTTAACTGATGAAATATGTTATTTTAGGAGCTTCTGCTGCTGGTATTAATGGAGCAGCTACTCTCCGAGAGCTTGATCAAAAATCTGAAATAGTTCTTATTTCCACAGATGATAAAATTTATTCCCGTTGTATGTTACATCTTTATATAAAGGGTGAGAGGGATATTAATCGTTTAAATTTTATCTCAGAGGATTTTTTTGAAAAAAATTCAATTACATGGTTAAAAAATAAAACTGTTGTTTCTCTAAATTCTAAAGAAAATTTTATTATTTTAAATAATAATGAAAAAATATATTATGATAAAATTCTTTTAGCTACAGGTTCTCATTCTTTTATTCCTAAAATTGAAAATTTTAAAGAAGCACCTAATCTTATTGGACTAAGAACATTAAATGATTGTACTAAAATAAAATTAATGAGCCAAAACACTAAAAATATAGTAATTTTAGGTGGAGGATTAATAGGTATTGATGCTTTAAGTGGTCTCTTAGATTCACGAGCTAATCTAACCTTAATAGAAAGTGGAAAAAATATTCTTCCTCTTCAATTAGACTCAATTTCTGCTGAAACATATAGCAATGAATTTAAAAATAAAGGTGTAAAGCAGTATTTTAATTCTTTAATAGTTGGCTCTGAAATAGATTCTTCTGGTAACATAACATCTTTGGAACTTAAAACTGGAGAAAAAATTTCCACTGATATGATTATTGTTGCTACTGGGGTTCGAGCTAATATTGATTTTTTAAAAGATAGCGACGTTGTTACTAATAAATTTGGTTTAGAAATAGATTCTTTTGGTAGAACGAATATTCCAAATATATACGGCGCTGGAGATATAACAGGTACTTCACCAGTTTGGCCTGCTGCTGTTAAAGAAGGTATTATTGCTGCTTCAAATATGGCAAATATTGAAATTGAGTTAAAAGATTTCTTTTGCAACAAATCCTCTATGAATTTTTTCGGTATTCCTACTGTTTCCATAGGGAATCCTAATCTTTCAGGTTCTGAATACACTATTGATATTTTACATACTGAAACTACGTATAAAAAAATTATACATAAAGACGGTAAAATCTACGGTGCTTTAGTTCAAGGGGATATTTCTTATAGTGGTATTCTTACACAAATTATAAAAGATAAAATAGATATTTCAAAAATTAAAAAATCAGTTTTTAATATAGATTACTCTGATTTTTTCAATATTAAAAATAATTTAGAATTTACTTATTAAAAAAGGGGATATATTTTGGAACTATTAACATTAGATGCGGCTTTAGAAATTCTTTTAAAACATACTAAGAAAAAAATTGAAATCATAAACTGTAATTTATCTTTAGCTACAGGCAAAATTTTAGCTGAAAATATTTATGCTCCAATAGACAATCCACCATTTAACCGTTCTCCCTTAGATGGATTTTGTTTTCACCATTCTTCTTCTAAAGGAGCTAGTTTTAACGCTCCAAAATCTTTAAAAATAGTTGGTGAAATTGATGCTGGAACAGATTATTTGAAATCTATTGAATTCAATCATTGCATTAGAGTTATGACTGGAGGTATGTTACCTAAAGGTTCTACCTGTGTTATAAGACAAGAAGATACTGTGGAAAAAAATGGTTGTATTTTTATTAAAGAAGAACTTAAAGAATTTGAAAATTTTTGTTTTCAAGGTGAAGATATAAAAAAAGGTACTCTTCTTATGAATAAAGGTTCTAAACTTACTCATCACCACATAGGTGTTTTGGCAACTATGGGAATAGAACAAATTAAAATAATTAAACCTATTCAAGTTGGTATTTTAAATACTGGTGATGAACTTTCAGAGCTAGGATTACCTTTAACACCTGGAAAAATCTATAATAGTAATCTTTATTTTTTAACATCTCGTTTAAATGAATTAGGAATTAGTTTTAAAATTTTAAAGAAATCTCCTGATATCGCACAAAAAGTTATTAGTAATATTTTAGATAACATTGATTTTTTAGATATTTTAATTACCACTGGTGGTGTTTCCGTTGGCAGAAAAGATATTATGCACGAAGTTATTAATCTTTTAAAATGTGATAAACTTTTTTGGAAAGTTAAAATACAGCCTGGAACACCAATCTTATGTTCCAAACTAAATAATAAGATTATTATGTCTTTATCTGGAAATCCTTTTGCTTGTCTTGCAAATTTAGAGCTTTTTGTAAGACCAGTCCTTGCTAAGCTTTCTGGAGATAATACTCTTAATTCCACCAAAAAAAATGTAGTTCTTCAAGGGGATTTTAATAAAAATAGTAAAAATAGAAGATTTTTAAGAGCGTATTATGAAAATGATATTGTTTCCTTAAATCCTGATGGTCATTCATCTGGAGAAGTTTTCTCATCTCTTAATACAAACTGTTTTATTGATATTCCACAAGGAACAAAAAAATTATCTTCTGGAGAGTTTGTAGATATAATCATTCTTTAATTTAACTATATTGAGGTGTATTTATGATAAAAAATTGTTCCCTTATTATTCTAGCAGGTGGACAGAGCAAGAGAATGAACTATAGCGATAAATTTCTTCTTCCCTATGGTAAAAAAACTTTTATTACTAAAATTTTAGAAGAGGCTAAAGATTTTGAGAATATTATTTTAAGTTTAAATTCTAATCAAAAATTTTCTTCTTCTAATATTAAAGTTGTTTATGATTCTTTTAAAGAAATAGGACCTTTAGGAGGACTATATTCTTCTCTTAAAGCCTTAGATACTGATTTTTCAATTGTTATACCCTGTGATATGCCTTATATTTACACTGATATTTTTAACTATCTATTACAATTTATTTCTTCATCATTTGAAGCTATCATTATAAAAGATAATACTAATAAAATAAATCCACTTTTTGGTATCTACCATAAGAGTATTCTTCCTAAACTTGAAAAATTTATTCTTAATGGAAATTATAAAGCTTTAACTTTTTTAAATTCTCTAAAAACAAAAGAAATATCTCTTAAATATACTGTATTCAACAATAAAAAAACTTTTTTAAATATTAATACTTGTGAAGAATATAAAAAATTCAGTTCAGAATTAAAAAAACCTATATTTTTTGCAGTTTCAGGAAGTAAAAACTCTGGAAAAACAACATTTATTCAAAGGCTCATAAAAGCTTTTGTTTTAGAAGGAAAAAAAGTTGGAACTATTAAACATGATGGTCATGACCTTATATCTGATGTTATTGGAACAGATAGTTTTAAACACAGAGAAGCTGGAGCTACTAAAACTCTTGTTTTCTCTAATAACAAGTTTATACTTATAGATTATGAAAATGAATTTTTAACAGAAAATTTTATAAATTTTTTTCTAGGTTACGATTTAGTTATTCTTGAAGGATTTAAATATTCTGATTTTTTAAAAATAGAAATTATACGTGAATTCAATTCTCAAGAATCTATTTGCAACGAAAAAAATTTAATGTGTATTGTAAGTGATTTTAATCTTCAGGCAAATGTACCTATTTTTAATTTTAATAATTTAGATGAAATTATTACAGAAATAAAAAAATATATATTTAAAGGAGAGCAACAATGAGATTTGGAAACATTATAGAAAGAATTGAAAGGCTACCAGTAGGAATTATAGGTACTTCTGTAGCTGCAATAACAATATCTAACGTCTATTCTACTTTTAATTTTAGATTTTTAAGAGATATTTTTATGATCCTTGGAACTATTATTCTTATTCTAGCTACAATTAAAATTATAGTTCACAAAAAGGTTTTTATCGAGGAATACAAAATTACTGTTCCAGGAAGTTTATACGGCACATATTCAATGCTTCTAATGCTTATTGGAAGTTATTTCTTTGCTTATTCTCCATTTTGGGGAAAGGTACTTTTATTAATTGGAATTATTATTCACGTATTTTTTATTCTTATATTTTCATATTTAAATGTAAAAAAACAATTTAAAATAGAAACATTTTTACCTTGTTGGTTTGCTACATATAATGGAATAATGGTTTCTACAGTTGTTGGTGTGCCTATGAATTTAGGAATTATTGGTAAGATAATAGTTTTTTATGGAATTCTAATTTATTTCTTAATAATACCTTTTATGATAAGAAGACTACTTAAATTTCCTGTTGCTGAGCATTTAATTCAGACTAAGGCTGTAATTTTAGCCCCTTGCAGTCTTTGTCTTATTGGGTACTTAAATTTTTTTTCAACACCTAATATTTTTTTAGTGTTCTTTCTTTATTCTCTTGTTTTTATATCTCTTATTTATGTAGTTAAAAATATTCCTGCATTTTTTAAAGGTAGTTTTACACCTGTTTTTGCAGCTATAACCTTCCCTATGGCAATAGGAACAGTTGCAACTTTGCGTATGTCTGGATATTTAACTTCTCTTGGATTTTTAAATCTTAGCCTAGTTCTAAGAAATATCATGGGTGTTCAAATATTTATATCCACAGTTATTATAGGCTTTATTTATTATAATTTTTTGAAAAAAATACATATAGAAATAAAATAAAATTAATATTTTATAATAAAAAAAGGAAGAAAATTTTTTCTTCCTTTTTTTATATTTTATTTATTAAAACTTATATCCTATTCCTACAGTAGCGCTTACATTTCTATTATAATCTTTTGAAAATTCTAAACTTATTCCTGTTGTATATATCATTCCATTATTTTGTTCTAATTCTAAGTTGTATGAAACTTTTCCTGATGTTCTTGGTAGTTCTACTCCTTGAATACCAAAATTAGTTCCTTTTTTATTATTTCCTAACACTCTTCCTTGTAATTCTTTTTGAGTACTTCCCAATGTATTTATTACTCCAAAAGAAAATACATTATTTAATTTTATTTTTTCTAGTTGTATTTTTTTTACTAAATCTATTCCTATCTCTATGTCTGCTGTACTACTTGTACTTCCATCTACCTCTAATGAAAGTTGACCTGGTACATATCCTTCATTTACTTTATCCTGCTCTACATAGTAGTAACTTAATCTTGTTTTTGGTTCTAGTGTCCAATTCTCTCTACCCTTAATTACATATTTCACTTCTATAAATGCATTATATGAGTTTATATCATATTTATCTTCTGTTTTAAAAGAATCATATTGATTAGATACTCCTCTTTCTACAGCTGATGAGGTATATTGATACCCTAACCCTCCCATAAATCTGTAATTAGATACCTCTGCTTTTGCAAAGGCTCCTAAATACATTGAGTTTCCATCTATTTTACTCAAACCTTTAAATGTTGTTTTTTGTGTATTTCCACCTATTACTAAGCCTGTTGATATTTTATCTGACACTCCATATTCCAAAGTTGCTATTCCACCTGAGGTACTAGTTTTTGTGTCATAATTTCTATGTCCAGTATCAAATCCATAATAATTTTTCCCTGAAGAATCATTATCATTTTTTATACCTGTGTATATCCCTTTTCCTTGGGCTATCCATTCTTCTTGTTTAGGTTTTATTGTTAAATATAACATATTATCTTCAAATAATTTTAAACTATCTCTTGATGATTTTAATGTATATGAGTATGGATTATTTGTATATATTTGATCTAAAGCTACTAACAAACCTCCTAGCGACTGATTAAATGTTTTATCGTCTAATCCTGTTGTATTAGCTAAATTCCCTATTTCTCCAGCTGTAACTATCGAATGGTATACTTTATTTAATTTTTCATATAGTACAGAGTCTATTTTATTTGTAAGATCTGAGTCTGTTGGTGGTTCTGGTTCTATCGGAGTAGATGGACCTGTTGGTATCCATTCCTTTACTGTTATATTTATATCCTTACCATCAGAGGATAATTTTCCATCTAGTACTAGTGAATTAGTTTTTATATGATCACTATCATCCCACCAATTGCCATTTGTTCCTGCAATGATTGTTGTCCCTCCCATGGAAACAACTGCGTTCTCTCCCAGTCCATTCAAACCTACTACTAAATTTCCCTCTGTACTTGATAAAATTCCTGAATTTCCATATAATGCATGACCAGTTATTTTTCCTGCTGCATCTTTTTCTGTTGGATCTACTCTTAATGTCAAATCTCCACTTTCTAAAATTATATTACTTGCTCCCGTCACTTTAGCTGTTTCAAATAATGTTATATTTCCATTTGTATTTATATTTTCAAATCCACTTATATCATGAAATATATTTAAATTAGGTGAGGCTTCTACATTACTCAGTTTTCCTAAATTTAAAATATCTCCAGTTCCTGATCCACCGTCCATTTTTCCATTTATTTGCACTGTATTACTTATTGATAAAACATCATCCCCTGCTCCTAAATCAACTCCTCCGTTGATTACAGATTCCCCTAATATACTAGCGGTGTTATTCCCCAAATCTCCTTTTATTACTGCTATATCATTTTTAAGTCCACCACCATTGAAAGTCGTGTTTGTTGCTGTTAAAGTTTTTTCACTTTCTAAATATACTGCTGTACTGTACCCATTTATAACACTCGCTGTCAGTGTTATGTCCTTATCAATAACTAATGCCCCTTTGTTCACTCCAGCTCCATTAATTATTACATTGTCTAAACTGATTAAATTTGAAGCATTTACATAAGAATCTGAGCCTATTATTGTTTGAGGACCTGTTGAAACACTTCCTGTTGTAGTACCATTTACTACTGTTCTTGTAGTGCCATCCTCTAAAGTTACAACTCCTCCAATTCCATTTTCTATTTTTTCCACACTATCATTAATAGTGTCGATATATACAAAACTTCCGTTATTTGTTAAGGTAGTATTAGAAGAAGTAGTAGGATAATCAGCAGTACCTATTGATAATATATATTTACCAGCAAGAATTCCATTATTTGTAATTGATGATATTGATGAATTTGTTGGTGATATTGTAATAGCACTTATATTACTTTTTATTACTCCTTGATTATAAATTTTACTATTTAATGATTCTAATAGAGAAGAAGCTCTAACAAAGAGACCTGCTGGTTTCCAATAAAATGATGAGACTCCAAGCACGTTATTTTCACCAATCGTATTATATCCTGCAATAGTCCCATTGTTATTAACTTTTACCGTGCCAATTTCTTGTTCTATAAAAAGTCCTACTCCGCTGTTAGCATTATTACGACTATTAACAAAATTATTAGCTCCTTCATATCCTAAAAGAATACCCTTATTATTAACAATTTGCTCTTGATTACGGTCTACTAAAATTTTAAGTCCTTGTCCTCCCCATCCTCCAGTACTTGTGTTTAACTGATACCCTGCAATAACCCCTAAGTTTTCTACAATAGATTTTCTATCCTCAGCACCCATTTTAATATAGGCACCCATAGCATAATCATTAATCTCATGTGAACTCCTATCTTCAGTACCAGTTTCTCCTGTAATTACTCCACTATTAACAAATGAAGTTATCTGTTTATCAGTATAAATATCAAGAACACCTATCCCCGAATAAGAAGTAGCGTGTTCTACATATCCACTAATAACACCAGAATTATTAAAATTATCTATTTTTACATCTAGATGCATTCCATTTCCTGTATTCCCTGTTGTTCCTTTAACACTAGAATAAGTAGCTTTTCCTGAAATTGTTCCGGTATTATTAATACTATCTATAGAAGTTAAATTAAGATATACACCATTTCCAACAAATCCTTTTGTTACATTTTGGATGCTTTCACCTTTTATAATTCCAGCATTATAAAAATTTTTCATAACTCCAGTTGTTCCCTTTAAAACAACACCATTTCCTGAACTTGAGTTGTCTAAAGTTGTTGTTTCATAGTTTCCAGCTATTGTACCATTGTTACTAAGAGAATCTAATGTTAAAGAATATTCTGAATTATATATAAAAATACCATTTCCTGACTGAGGTTTAGTATGAGAGATTCCCGTCTTATCAGTTAAAATTAATCCATTATTTAATATTTTATCCAATACAATATTTCTTGATGGGATATGACCACCGCCAGGAATACGAGTATCAAAAAATATTCCATTTTTACTTCCAGTTGAGCTTATGGTTCCATTATTTATAATATTAAGTCCTTCTGTTGCAGGATTAACCAAATTTAATTCTATTTCTCCTTCAATTTTTTTATCTTTTGAAATAAATAAAGTGTTATCAAGGGTAGCCTCAATATTTTTAATATCACCATTATTTTGATTTATTATTCCTATACTACCTAAACTTATATTTCCTGTTATCAAAAATATTATTAGAGTAGCCAATGTTACTTTTGATTTGTTTTTTAAAATCCCTTTTAATAATTTCATTTCTTTCATAATTTTCCGCCTTATTTTCATTAAATTCTTTAGTTATTTTTTTTTACTTTATACAAATATATTTATCTTTCTATGCTATTTTTAATATATTCAGTCTATCACATTTTTCTATTTCTAACAAGTTCACTTTTTTAATTCTATTATAAAAATAATATTAACATAAAAATAAATTACAATTTATTATTTATTATTTTTAGTTGTTTTTAGTTGTTTTTAGTTATTTTATAAAAAAACATAGCGTTTCAGTGTGTTTCTATGTATAATTTAACTAAGAAGATTAATTTAATTTTTAAGTTTAAGTAAGGAGGTGAAATTTTATGGATAATAACCTAGATATATATTTATTTCATAGAGGTGAACATAGAAAAGCATACTGTTATCTTGGAGCTCATCCTAATAGAACAGGTACTATTTTTAGAATTTGGGCCCCTAATGCTAAATCTGTAAGTGTAATTGGCGATTTTAATAATTGGAATTCACAGACTAACACTATGAATAAACTTAATAATGAAGGGCTTTGGGAATTAGAAATAAATAAATTAAAAAAAGGAACATTATATAAATTTTCTATTGAAGATTACAATGGAAACTTTAAATTAAAATCTGATCCCTATTCTTTCTATTCTGAAGAAAGACCAAATACAGCTTCAATTATACATGGAATTCCAAAATTTTCATGGGCTGATAAAAGATGGTTAAAATCTCGAAATAAAAATGAAAACTTAAATTTACCACTTAATATATATGAAGTTCATCTCGGTTCTTGGCAAAAAACAGAAAATAACACTTTTTTAAACTATAGAGATATTGCGCATAAATTGGCTGAATATGTTAAATTTATGAATTATACTCATATTGAATTACTACCAATTAGTGAATATCCTTTAGATGCATCTTGGGGCTATCAAATTACAGGATATTATTCTGTTACATCACGATTTGGAACACCTGAAGATTTCATGTATTTTATAAATCATATGCATAAAGAAAAAATAGGGGTTATTTTAGACTGGGTTCCTGGTCATTTTTGTAAAGATGCTCATGGTTTATATCAATTTGACGGAAAACCTCTCTATGAGCACTCTGATTCTCGTTTAGGAGAAAATCCTCAATGGGGAACTTGTAATTTTGATTTTTCACGGAATGAAGTTTTAAGTTTTTTAAACTCAAATGCTTTATATTGGTTTCGTGAGTTCCATATAGATGGAATAAGAATTGATGCAGTGGCAAATATTCTATATTCTAATTTTGGTAAAAATGATGATTTTAATATTAAAAATATTTACGGTGGAGATGAAAATCTTGAAGGTATCACTTTCCTAAAATCTCTTAATTATATTATAAAAGAAGAATTCCCTGATGTTATGACCTTTGCTGAGGATTCTACAACATGGCCTTTAGTTACAACTCCTGTTTCTCAAGGAGGATTAGGATTTTCTTTTAAATGGAGTATGGGTTGGATGAACGATACTCTCAAATACATGAAGCAAGATCCATTTTTTCGTGTTAATCTACACGACCTTTTAACTTTTTCCTTTATGTATAGTTTTTCTGAAAACTATATTCTAGCTCTTTCTCATGATGAAGTTGTTCACGGAAAATCTTCACTACTAAACAAAGTTCCTGGTTCTATAGATGAGAAGTTTAAAAATCTTAGACTTTATAATGCTTTTATGATGACTCACCCTGGGAAAAAACTTAATTTTATGGGAAATGAATTTGCTCATGGACTAGAGTGGCGTTTTTATGAGTCACTAGAATGGAACCTTTTAAATTTTAAAAGAAATAAAAGTTTTCATGCCTATATAAAATCTCTTAATAATTTTTACTTAAAAAATTCTTCTCTTTGGGAATTAGATAGTGATAGAGCGGGTTTTAAATGGGGAAATTCCTCTCCTGTAGAAAATACTCTCAGCTTTTTAAGAAAAGGAATAGATGATAATAATTTTATTGTCGTTGTTTTTAATTTTTCTAACATTGAAAGAAAAAATTATAGACTTGGTGTCCCTAGTTTTGGAACTTATTTAGAAGTTTTTAATACAGAAAATTCTTTGGTTATTAATAATATTGACCTTATATCTGAAGAGATTTCTATAAATGAAATGCAATATTCTTTTAATATAAATATCCCTGCTCTTACAGCTCTATTTTTTAAAATAAAAAATTAATAAAGGAGTGTATACAATGAAAAAAGAGATTATTGCTATGATTTTAGCTGGTGGTCAAGGAAGTAGACTAACACCTTTAACAGAAAAAATAGCTAAACCTGCTATTCCTTTTGGTGGTCGATTTAGAATTATAGATTTTACTGTAAGCAATTGCACTAACTCTGGAATTGATACAGTTGGTGTTTTAACACAATACGAACCACATATATTAAATAAACATATTGGTGATGGAACTCCTTGGGATTTAAATAAAAGAAATGGAGGCATTACAGTTTTGCAGCCACATACAACTGTTAAAGGTGGAGATTGGTATCTTGGAACTGCTGATTCTATTTTTAAAAATTTATCTTATATTGATGAATATAATCCAGAATATATTTTAATTTTATCTGGTGACCATATCTACAAAATGGATTATAGTATTATGCTCGATTTTCATAAACAAAACAACGCTGATGCCACTATTTCTGTCTTAAACGTAAGTTTAGAAGAAGCTTCAAGATTTGGAATAATGAATACTAATCCTGATTACTCTGTTTATGAATTTGATGAGAAACCTAAAGTACCTAAAAGTACTTTAGCCTCCATGGGAATATATATTTTCAATTGGAAAACACTAAGAGAAGTCCTTATTAATGATCGTTTGAATCCTAATTCTGATAATGACTTTGGTAAAAATATTATCCCGAACTATATTAATAGCGGTAAAAAAATATTTGCCTACCCCTTTAAAGGATACTGGAAAGATGTTGGAACAATTGAGAGTTTATGGGAAGCTAATATGGATCTTTTAACCAATAATAATAATTTAAATATTTATGATAAATTTTGGAAAATTTATACAAGACAGGATAGTTATCCACCTCAATATATCTGTTCTTCTGCCACTATAAAAAATTCAATAATAGATGAAGGTTGTGAAATTCAAGGATATGTAGAAAATTCTATAATTTTTTCTGGAGTTAAAGTTGGAAAAGGAAGTAAAATTATAGATTCTGTAATTATGAAAAATACAGTTATTAAAGAGAATGTTATCATAATTAAATCTATTTTAGCTGATGACGTTTTTGTTAATGATGAGTCTAAAATAGGTAATTCTAAAGATATAACTGTTATAGCCACTGAAGAAATAATAGGAGGTCCACATGTTAAATAAGTATTTATCTCTTATAACTTTAAACAGTCCATCAAGTGATATTAATCCTCTTATTAAACACAGAAATCAAGCTAGTTTACCAGTCGGTGGGAGGTATCGTCTTATTGATTTTTCCCTTTCTAATATTGTTAATTCAAACATAACTAATGTTGGAATAATAGGTGATTTAAAAAATAGTAATTCACTGGCTGCTCATATTGTTTCAGGTGCTCCTTGGGATCTCGATACGAAAAATGACGGTATCTTTTTTCTCACAAAACATAATAATAATTCTTTTTCAACCGTTAATTTTTTTAAAGATTTTGAAGAAAATTTTAGATACTTTTTAAAAAGTAAACAAAAATACATTATACTTATTGACCCTTCTATGGCTTGCAATATTGATATAAAAAAAATCATGATAGAACATGAAAGTGATGAAAGAGATGTTACTGTTGTTTATAAAGACGTTAATCTTTTTTCAGAAAAATTTTATCAATGTGATACTATCGAGCTAAATAAAAAAAATGAAGTTACTAATTTTGGAACTAATTTATCATTTGAAAACAATAAAAAAATTTCTTTAGATATTTTTATTATTAATAAATCTAAACTTATTGAACTTATTGCTATAGAAATAGAAAATCAAAAATATGAAACTTTTAAACATTTAATCAAAAATAATTTATCTATTTTAAACATTAAAGGGTATGCTTTTAATGGATATTTAGCACATATTAAATCCATAAAAGAATATTATGATTTTAATATGGATCTTTTAGATTTCAATATAAGAAAAGAACTGTTTAATAACGAAAGACCTATTTATACTAAAAGAAAAGACACCCCTTCAACTATCTATAAAAATGAAAGTTGCGTTGAAAAATCTTTAATTTCCAACGGATGTCAAATTATGGGAACTGTTAAAAATTCGGTATTAGGTAGAAGAGTTATAGTTGATAAAGGGGCTATTATTGAAAATTGTATTATTATGCAAAATTGTCATATTAAAGCTAATTCTCATCTTAAAAATATTATTATTGATAAAGGAAATATTATTCCAGAAGGTTCTATATTAAATTCTTCTCCTAATTATCCTTTTGTTATAGAAAAAAAAGTTGAAATAACAAAAGAAAATTGGAATGAACTCATTAGAGGTGAAAAAAATGAATAATCAAAAAAAAGTTTTATTTGTTTCTGGAGAAGTTTATCCCTTTGTTAAAACTGGAGGTTTAGGAGATGTTGCTTATTCACTTCCTAAAATTTTGCAAAAAGAAGGAATAGATATCAGAGTTATTCTTCCTAAGTATGAGCAAATTCCTTGGGAATACAAAAGTAAAATGAAGCATCTTGGAAACAAAAAAATTTCTTTAGCTTGGAGAGAAGTTTATCTGGGAATAGAAGAATTAGTCTTAGATAAAATTACATATTACTTTGTTGATAATGAGTATTACTTTAAAAGAAATAATATCTACGGTGAAATGGACGACTGTGAAAGATTTGCTTTTTTTTCAAAATCTATTATAGAAAGCTTTGATTTAACAGGTTTTTACCCCGATCTTATTCACTCTAATGATTGGCACACTGGTCTTGTTTCAGTATATCTTAATGAAAGAAAAAGAGATGGTATTTTTAAAAATATAAAAAATATTTTTACTATTCATAACTTAAGATTTCAAGGATGTTTCTCATATAGTAATATAGAATGGGTACTGGGAATTGAGCCTAACTACTATTTTCATGAAAATGGAATAAAGTTTTATGATAATTTTTCTTTCTTAAAAGCAGGAGTAAACTATTCTGATGTAATTACCACTGTTAGTCAGAACTACGCTGAAGAAATTCAGACTTCTTATTATGGAGAAAATTTAGAAGGTCTTTTCTTTCATAACAAAAATAAACTTTTTGGTATTGTTAATGGTATAGATTATGATATTTTTAATCCTGAAAAAGACTTAGATATAGAAGAAAATTTTAGTTCTAAAAATATCGAAAATAAATATATTAATAAATTGGAACTTCAAAAAAAATTATATCTTCAAAAAAATAAACATATACCAGTAGTATCTATTATTACTAGGCTGGATAAGCAAAAAGGCTTGGATTTAATTATTCATATATTTGATGAACTTTTAGAGACAACTGAATGTCAATTTATTCTTTTAGGTAATGGTGAACCTCATTATGAAAATTTCTTTAGAGAAAAAGCTCTTCAGTACCCTGGAAGAGTTTCATGTACCATTGGTTTTAATAATCTTTTAGCTAAAGAAATATATGCAGGTTCTGATATTTTTTTAATGCCATCTCAGTTTGAACCTTGTGGTCTATCACAGCTTATTTCCATGCGTTATGGAACTATTCCCCTAGTTAGGGAAACAGGAGGGCTTAGAGATACTGTAATACCTTTTAATGAGTATGGTGACCATGGAACAGGATTTACTTTCTCTAATTATAATGCTCATGATATGCTTCATGTTATAAAATATGCTTTCTCAATTTATTACAAACCTAAACTTTGGAAAAATTTAGTTAAAAGAGCAATGAAAGCTGATCATTCATGGAGTCATTCAGGAAAAAAATATTTAGAGTTGTATAAAAAAATTTAATATATTGAAAAAAAACTCCAACAGAAATAAAAGTTGGAGTTTTTTATTAGTTTTATTTTTCAACTTATTTAATTTCTCCCATATAAATTCTTTCACTTCTAACCCCTGCTTTTATCTCTCCATTTATTGAAAATATTTTATTTCCAAATTTTTACAACTGCAGCTCCAGCAGGTGCTTGAAAAGGGATATCTCCAGCTGATTTCCAACAAATAACATACTTAATATAATAGAACTTATTAGTATTTTCTTCATCTTTATCCTCCTAAATTTTTTCTATTTTTTTTAACAATAAATACGTTGCTCCTAAAACTCCTGCATTATTTCCATTTTTAGCAACTTCTATTCTTAAATTTTTTTTAAAATTCCCTGTTATTTTAGTATCCAAATTTTTATTTATCATATCTAATAGATATGATTTTTGTTTTGAAACTCCTCCCCCCAATAATATTAAAGAAGGGTTAAAGATATAAATTAATGTTGAGAGTCCATCTGTTATATAGTCTATCCATTTTAACACTATCTCTTCATACAACTTATTTCCTAGCTTCATTTCATCAAATATTTCTTTTCCATTTTTTAAATTTCCTGTTTTTTTTAATACCATTTCTACCAATGCAGAAGTTGACGCATATTTTTCATAGCAACCAGTTTTACCACAACTACATGGAACTCCATTTCTTTCTATTTGAATATGACCAAACTCTCCTGCTACATTATTTTCTCCTCTGAATAGATCTCCATTTAAAATCAGTCCGCCACCAATCCCAGTTCCTAATGTAAGACAAATAAAGTTTTTTTCTTCTTTAGCAGCTCCTGTCCAAAGTTCTCCTATTGCAGCACAATTAACATCATTTTCTAAAATTGCAGGTAGTTTATATTTTTTTTCTAATATTTCTACTAGGTTTGTTCCTATCCATCCTGGAATGATTGGATTTCCCCCTATAACTTTTCCTATTGTACCATCTATTTGTCCTGTTGAAGAAATAGCTATCCCTAAAAGATTATTCTTCTTAAGATAGCCATCTATAATTATATATATTTTCTCCAACAATAGATTAACTCCTAAATGGCTTTCAGTTAAAATTTTATGAGACTCTTTAAGCTCTCCTATTTTACTTATTAGAGAATATTTTATCTCTGTTCCACCTATGTCTATTGCTACGATACTCATTTTTATCTCCCAATACTATTTATTACAAATACTGTTTTCCTATTTCTTTTGCTCTTGCTACTTTTTCTGCATTTATTTTTTTCATAGGTAGTCTACAATATCCTGCATTTACTCCCTTAGTTTTTAATATTTCTTTAATTGATTGATAAAGACCATTGGAAAGTAAAGCTTCTATTACATCATTTAGCTCCCCTTGTTTTTTCAATGCTTCTGGTATTCTACAAGCTTTAGCTAAGTCATATACTTCCCTTGCTATTTTTCCAGTTACATTATATGTACTTCCAATTGCTCCATCTACTCCCAATGCCACAGCAGGTAATAACATCTCATCAAATCCTGCAAAAATAAGTGTTTCAGGGTAAGATTTTCTAACTCTTTCTAAAAGGTAAAAATCACCAGCAGTAAACTTAACTCCTATAATTTTAGGATTAGCAAATAATTCACCAAATTGAGCCAAACTCATATTTACACCTGTTAAAAATGGAATGGAATAAATCACCATATTATTTCCTGTTTCTCTCACAATAGTTTCATAATAGTTTTTTATTTCTTCAAAATCAAATTTATAATAAAATGGAGTTACAGCTGAAAGACACTTATAACCAAGTTCTGTGGCATATTTCCCTAGTTCCACCGCTTCATAAAGATTTATTGACCCAACTTGAGCCATTAAACTAACTGCTCCTTTAGCTTCTTCCATAGCAATTCTAAAAACTTCTTTTTTCATATCTGTTGACATCATAAATGCTTCACCAGTTGAACCTCCTACATAAATTCCATCCATTTTCATAACATCAATGTTATATCTAATAATTTCCCTAGTTCCTTTTTCATCAATATTTCCTTTTTCATCAAATGAAACAAGTAATGCATTGTATAATCCCTTCATTTTAAAGCCTCCATTTTATATTTATATTTTATATTGTTAGTACCCATTCATATATTTCATTATATTTTAAATCATAACATAAGATATTTGATGTTATAAAGCTTGAAAGAGTTATTGTGTATTTTTCTTCTTTCTCTTCTAAATTTTTCTAATACTTTTATTCAGTATTCAGCAAAACTTACGCTACTCCTAATAATAAATTTGGCAAAAATAATACAAGCTGTGGAAATATTATCAGTAACACTAAAGTAACAAATATTGGAAGAATAAAGGGAAAAGCTCCTTTGGTTACTACACTCACAGGAATTTTTCCCACTCTGGATACTACAAAGAGTGCCATTCCCATAGGGGGAGTTAAAATTCCAATCATCATATTAAGTGTGCTGATAACACCAAAGAAAACTAAATCATACCCGACTTGTGAAATTAATGGAATTAGCATAGGTAATACTAAAATTTGTAAAGCTAAGGCATCTATAAATGTACCTAGAAATAACAATAATAAATTAATCATAATTAAAATTCCCAATGGAGATTTTACATAAGTTAAAAAAGCTTCTGCTATTTTCATAGATATTTGTTCTCTTGCTATAACTTGTCCAAAAAATGTTACTCCCATTATCATAAGAATTGTAACTCCTGTAATTTTTATAGTTTCAACTATATCTCTTACAAAGCTTTTAGGTGTTAATTCCTTATTAATAAATCCTAATATCATTGAATAAACTGTAGCAATAACTGCTGCTTCTGTTGGTGTAAAGTATCCTGAAAAAATCCCACCTATTATTATGAGAGGAGTTAACAGTGCCCAAAATGATTCTTTATATGCTTGCCAGCGTTCTTTATAAGTTGCTTTTTGAGCTACTGGATACCCTCTTTTTTTACAAATGAAATAATTCATTATCATAAGAGCAATTGTAATTAAAACTCCTGGAATAAAACCAGCTAGAAATAATCTAGCTATGGATTGATTAGCTATTACCCCATATATTATCATTGCTATACTCGGTGGAACTAATGGTCCTATAATACAAGAAGCAGCTGTGAGTCCGCCACATATATCATCATTATAGCCAGCGTCTCTCATTGCTTTTATTTCTAATTGTCCAAGTCCCCCAGCATCAGCAAGAGCTGAACCAGACATTCCAGAGAATATTAACGAAGCAAATATGTTAACATGTCCCATTCCTCCTATATAGTGCCCAAGTATGGATTTTGCAAATTTAAATATTTTCTCAGTAATTCCTGAACTATTCATAAGAACCCCAGTTAATACAAAGAATGGAACACTAAGTAAACTAAAACTATCTAAACTATCAACTAAAGTAGCTCCCACAAAATAAATTGTATTCCAATCACCTAAAGCAAAGAATATAACTGTTGCAAATATTAGAGAAAATCCAACTGGAACTCCTATAAATACCATAACAAACCAAGCTATAAAAGTTATTATTGTACCCATTTATTCGCCCCCTTTTATATCTTCAAATTCATTATTTTCTATCAAATTTTTAGGCGAAAATAAAAATTTTTCATCACTATAATGTTTTTTAGTAACTGTTATAAATCTATATAGCATAAGTAAAGAAATACTTGGCAATGCCATGTACATCCACCCAGCAGATATTTTTAAAGCAATTAATTCTAATCTTATTTTTCTAAAAAAAAGCTTATATCCAATCATTATCATCGTTAAAATAGATATAAATATTATAATTTGAATTACAGTAAAAACAATTTTTGTTGTTTTAGGTGGAAGTTTTTTATAAATAAAATCAATAAGAACATGCTGTTCATACTTAACACCTATACTAACACCCAAAATACCTACCCAAACATATAATAATAGTGCTAACTCTTCACTCCAAGTTAAAGGAGAATTAAATATTTGTCTACTGACTATTTGAGCTACTAAAATAAAAAATATAAAAATAAATAATGTAGCCCCTAATATCTCTTCTATGTTATCAAGTATTTTTTTTATTTTCATTTTTTTCCCCTATTTTATTTTAGATATCTCTTCCACTGCATTTTTTCCTAATTTTCCATTTTTTTTAATATATACATCATAGAAAGGTTGCATAGATTTTTTAAATGGTACTAATTCTGGAGTTGTTACTATTACTCCTTGAGATTTAAAAAATTCTATAGCTAATGCTTCTTCATTTACAAAAAGTTCAGTATGATACTTAGCAGCTTTTATTGCTTCTTCTTTTACTATTTTTTTTAAATCTTTTGGTAGTTTTTTCATAGTATCATTACTAACTATATAAAGTTGATCATTAATTATATGATTAGTTAGAGCCAAATATTTTTGAACTTCATAAAATTTTTGAGCTCTTATAGCTGATAAAGGATTTTCTTGCCCATCCACTGCATTTGTTTGTAACGCTAAATATACTTCTGAAAATGCCATAGGAGTAGCAGAGGCACCTGAAAGTTTTGCGTACTCTAAATTAGCTTCAGCCTTTGGAACTCTAAGTTTTAACCCTTTCATATCATCAATAGAATTAATTGCTCTATTAGATGTTGTTTGTCTAGTTCCATTATATCCTTGAGACAATATTGTAATATTTAATTGTTTATTTACTTTTTCAGTAATTAATCTTCCTATTTCTGTATCTTTACTTGCTTTTTTTAATGCTTCAAAATTTTCAAACATGTATGGAAGTGAAAAAACTTGCGCTTCTGAAAAATAGAGATTAAATCTACCTATTTCTAAAAATGTAAAATCTAACACTCCTGCAGATAGCTGTTCTAACATTGTCTTATCGTCTCCTAATTGAGCGCTCGGATAAAGACTAAGATCTATTCTTCCCTTGGATTTTTCTTTAAGATTATTAGCGAAAAACTCTGCTGCTTTATATTCGTTACTTACATTATTACTAGTTAATCCCATTTTCAATTTAAATACTTTTTCTGTACCAAATATTGTTGTTCCTAATACAAACATTAATAATGTCATCACTTTCAAAATTATTTTCATAATTTACCCCTCCATTTTTTGTTTTTAATAATCATCTAAATTTTCTTTGAAAACTATATGAGATTTTATTTTATAAGCTTCTTCATTTAAAAATTTACATTTAAAAACTTTATCAAATAATATTTTTCCTGCTATATATCCTTGAATATATAGTTCGTCAAAAACTGTAGCAATAATTCTTCCCTCCTTTATAAGTTTTTTTATATCTTTATTAATTCCATTAGTTATAACTTTTTTCCCTTTCAATATTTCATCAGGAATTTTAGTTATTATCTCTGCTGCATATCTATTAATATAAACACCTTTTATTTCATCATTAATTTTACTTATTATTTGCTCTATTTTATCTAATATTTTTTCCTCATACACAGGTCCAATTATTTTTTTATCAGTTTCATTGATTTTCTCTAAAAAACCATTTAAATATTTTTTAGAAGTTAATTTGTCATCTCCCCCATCTATAACTAAAATTTTTTCTTTATCGGAAACAAAATTTCCCATAATATTTCCTGCTATTCTTCCTGATTTATGGTAATTTGCCTCTATGAAATAATCAGCTTCTTCAAGTTGGTTTTCTATGGACACAATTTGTAAATTTTCTCTATACGGTTTTAAAATACTTTTTATTTCCTCCACATTTAATGGAACAATTATTATTCCAGAGGGTTCATCTTCTAGTAAAACTTTTTTTAATATTTCAACTTGTTCTTTTGGTGTACTAAGAAAAGTTTCAATTATTTGTATTTTATAATTATAAATTTTTAATTTTTTTTGTGAATCTTTTAGTCCTCTTTTTAATTCTTTACTATAATCTTTATTCTTTGACTTCACTAAAAAAGCAAAAATTTTCTTTTCTTTTTTTAATGCCAAAGAACTTCCAATATGATTTTTTTCATACCCTAGTTCTTTTGATAATTTTAGTACTCTTTCCTTTGTTTTTGAACTAATATTTTTATTTCCATTTAGTGCTCTTGCCACAGTCGTTCTAGTAATTCCTAATTTTTTAGCTATATCCTCTTGTGTCACCATTTCAATTCTCCTTTTACAATTGTTCTCGTGAACATTATAACACTATTATTACTTATTAAAATGATTTTGTCAACTTATTTTAATAAAATCGCCCTCAAATAAATCTCAAAGTTTGTTTTATGGTCGTATAATTCTTTATTAAGACAATGAAACAAAGTGTAGTATTTGAAAGTTTATTCCTGCATTATACAGGAGTTAGCTTTTTTTAATTTCAATAGCAACGCTGATTATTATAATATATAAAAAAAAGTACCTATAAAATAGACTTGATTTTTCACGTGTCTATCTTATAGGTCCCATTATATTCCATACTTCTTTTTGTTTTATAATTTTAGTTTGTTTATTTTAAAGCATCTTTTACTGCTTCAATTATCGCTGTTGATATTGATGTTGCTCCTGCTATACTATCTACTTCTATAGAATTTTTTTCAACTATCGATTTTTGTAATGCAGGATAGGCTTTTTTAAATGCTTTATTATTAGCTTTCATTTCTGTAACTTCAAAACTTTTTATTACTCCATTCTCTCTTACTACTGAAACTTTTAAAGGTAGGTATCCTGTCCATTCTCCTTTTAATATTTCTCCTTTAGCTAATGCACCAATCACAAATAAAGATATTAATATTTTTTTCATAAAATTTTACCTCCAAGTATCATCTATTTCTATAATAACAACTTTTTTCATTTTAAATAATACGACCAATCATCTTTAAAGTCAAGTTTAATTTATTAGTAACCACTCGTGGATTAAAAAAATAAAATATTAATATTTAAAATTAAATATTAAAAACCAAATTTAACACCATTTTTCCTCATCTAATTAACATTTAATTCTTTAATAGTTATATTTTTTAATTCCAACAAGTCATTATCAATTTTTTGAATATTTAAATATACTTTTTTTTCTTCTTCTTTTATAAATTCTTCATTTTTATTATTTTATATAATTTATAAAATTGAGTCTTTCCTAAATAAAAAAAATCATCTACATAATTCTTTATTGTTTTTTTTATTATTTCTAAATCTCCATTTGTTCCTTTAAACTGTAGAAAAGATACCATTTTAGTGCATGTATATATAATGTATTGGAAAATTATCATACAATAAAAAAGGGGAAATCTTTTTTAGAAATCCCCAAATAACTTTGTATGATTTTTTATTTTTTTCTAATTTTTTTTATTTTAGAGCTAAAAATTTTAATTATAACCCCTATTAAAAGAAATATAAACAACCCACCATAATAAAGTTTTATTGTTGGCAATTGCTCATTTATTGTTAAACTTATATCATATCCTGAAAAAATTAATGAAACTAGTCCCATAAATACAACAAGACAACCTAACATATATGCTCCTAATCTATTTTTAACTGCTTGAAAAGGTGAAATTAAACCTTTTCTTCTAAAAAATAAATATGAAATAGCTAAAAATAAATATGGAACTAAAAATGCCATGGTAGACATATCATAAATTTTATAATATAATTCTCCTGCAGCTTCTCCACCTAATGTTGTTATTGTAATAAATAAAAGAGCTAAAATTGTTTGAAATATTAAAGCATTTTTTAAAACTCCTGTTTCGCTTTTAATTGTTAACCATTCTGGAAAAGTTCCCGCTGGAACTTCACTGAATACTGATTTTGAAAGTGCCACTGACCAGAGCACTAAAGCTACAATAGTTATCATTACATATATTATTCCAATAAATCTTACAAACCAAATTCCTAATCCCAACTTATCTCCCATAAATTTATATCCACTTATTACAGCATTTACTAGGGATATATTTGAAAAATCTTTTTCTGTTCCAAATGTTGCCATGGCTAAAATTCCTAGTACATATAATACTCCTATTAAAAGTGCTGAAAAAAGAATTCCTCTTGAAAAATTTTTTTCTGGATTTTCAACCTTATCTATATAAGTTCCACAAATTTCAGAGCCTCCATAAGCAAACGTTATCCATGCAAAGCTATTAAGCACTGCTGAGATCTCTTTTTTATTGGATAAATCAAACATAAATATTGTAGATGTAAAAGTTGTGCTTGAATTTCCACTTAAAAATACATAAAACCCACCAATTAAAAATATTGCAACTGCAACTAATGAGATATACCCAACTATTACTGATACTTTATTAAACTGTTTTTCATATTTAACACCTACTATAAGAGCTATAATCATAATTATTGCTGCAAATAGTGCCATTGGAGTATTCTTTAAATTAGAATCTCCATAAATAACAAATGATAAATATGTCGGTACCCTTGTTGCTAAAGTTGGTAAATAAAAAATATTAGCTACAAAATAAGACCAAATAGATAAATAAGCTAATTTTTTTCCAAGTCCAATTTCTATCCAGGCATATATCCCTGCTGTTCTATCCTTAGCATAGGACCCAAACTCTGCCATAATCAAGCATATCGGTAAAAAGAAAACTAAAGAACCTATTAATAGCATTGTCGCTGATGGCATTCCAACTACTTTATAATTATTTGCAATATTTCCAAAACCAAAGACCCCTATGAAAAGAATCATCACTAAACTTATTGTAGATATTTTTTTGTTGTGCATTTTCTTTCACGGTATTTTTTCTAAACCGTATCCCCCTTTCGTTTTATATTTTTTCTATTATTTTTTCAATATATATTTTTTTATTACTTCTGCAACTCCATTTTCATCATTGGAAGTTGTTATAAAATCAACGATTCCCTTTATTTCCTCTCTACCATTGGAAACTGCTGCAGAAAGCCCTGCTATTTTTAGCATTGAAACATCATTAAATGAATCTCCTATACAAATTATTTCTTCTTGTTTTATTTGAAGTTTTTTAGCTAATTTAAGAAGAGTTGTTCCTTTATCTATACCTTTTTTTGTTATCTCTAAAAAAAATGGTTTAGAAATAGCTATACTATATCTATCGCCCATTTCATCTTTTAGTTTTTTCTCCACTGATTTTAAATATTCTGGTTCTTCCAACATAATACATTTTACACCTGAAGATTGAATATTTGATTTAAAACAATCAACTTTTCTGTGTTTCATTCCAGTAAGACCAATTTCTATATCTATATATTTACTATTAGTTTCAGAGATTATTTCATCAGAACTATAAGTTACAATATGAACTTTATTTCTTTTACTAAAATCATAAAGTTCATGAATTTCTTCTTTAGATAGAGCTAAGGTAAATATTTCTTCATTATTTTTACAACTTGTTATTATTCCCCCGTTAAAAGCAATTAAATAACCGTCATATTTATCCAATTGTAACTCTTTACTTGCTTCTCTCATGGCAAATATTGGTCTTCCTGAAGCCAAGATAATTTTCACACCTTTTTTCTGAGCCTCAATTATTATCTTTCTATTTTCTTCAGAAATTTTTCCTGAGGAGTTTAGTAAAGTATCATCCATATCACTAACTACGATTTTATAATTATTTTCCAATTTTTCATCTCCTTATTTGAATTATTCAATAAAAAATACTAGAAATTAATTTTATCTCTAGTATTTTTTTATTATCATATATATAACTTATTTAAATATATATACTCTTCTATTTCTTTAGTAACCATACTAGATATTTTTTTTTGTTTTTTTAATCTTTCCCTTATCTCAGTAGATGAATATTTTAAATAAGGAGTATCTAAATATAATAACTTATCTTTATAACTCTCTATTTTAATTTTATCCTTATCAGTAATTTTCAAAATACCCTCTTCCTCTCTATTAATTACTACAACACTGGCTTCCTTTAGAATATCTTTATAATTTTTCCATTCATATAATTTAATAGCAGAATCCCCACCTATTATCTCATAAATTTCATCCCTTGGATATTTTATTTTTATTTTCATCAATGTATCATATGTATAGGATATTTTATTTTCATCTAATTCAATTTTACTTATTTCTACTTTTTTATTTTTTATTAAATTTTCAAAAGCTAAATTACACATATTATACCTGTGAATTTTATCTTCAAACTTTACTTTTTTCAATGCTGGAATCCCTAAAGGAATTATTATTATTTTATCTAAATTTAGTTTCTTTAGAACAAATTCAACTATCTTTATATGTCCTTTATGAATAGGATTAAAAGAACCGCCAAATATTCCTATTTTCATTATTTAAAATCCTTTAGCATTTTTATCAGTGTTTCAGAATCTTTTGAAGATATAACATTCTCTCTATATTCTTTATTTCTAAAGGCTCTTGCAAGAGTAGCCACTAAATTTAAATATTCTTTTCCTTTTTCTTTAGGTGCTCCTATCATTATAACTAATTCAACATTTTCTCCATCTAATGAATTAAAATTTATTTTATTTTTTAAAAGTGCAATGGAAACAACAATTTTTTTTGCTCCATTACATCTTGCATGGGGCATAGCTATTCCCATACCAATACCTGTACTCCCAATTTTTTCTCTTTCTAACACATTATCATAAAAATCATTTTTTTCTTCTAATGCATCACTATTTTCTTTAATTCTTAGTACCATTTTTTTTAACAATTCATCTTTTGTTAGTTTTTCTTCTACATAAAAAATTAAGTTATCGTTAGAATATTGTTCTTCTTCAATTTTTTTTTTATTCATTATTTTATCCATAATGGCTTTCATAATAGCATCTCCTATTTTAACAGTATTAAATTTCCAGTTTTTTTATAAAAAAACCCACTAAATTCTCTATTAAAAGACTTTCAACCTCATTACAATTATTTTTATTATTAGATAATTTTTCAATATTATTATTTAATATAGTTAAGAATCTCGGATTTTTTTCCTCTAATTCTAAAATAAGATTAAAATAGGAGAGAATAGCTAATCCTTTTCTTGAGTAAAATTCATTCTTTTTTTCTTTTATTTTTTTATAAATATCTTCTATACTTAAATCTTCTTCATTTTTATCTAAAATTTCATATTGTGAATAGTCAGCTCTATATCTTGTCAAATAAGATATTAACAAAAATATAAATTCATCATCTTTAGTATCTAATTTGAAAAATGCTAATATCATTAAAGATTTTAGTGAATTTATATTATCTAATAATGCATATTTTGATATAACAAATTTAAATAAGTTTTTATCTCTTAAAAAAAGTTCTTTTCCATATTTTAATGAAAATTCAAAATTATTTTTTATTAATAATTTAAATAAATTTTCTTCTAATTTCTCCAATGAAAGATTTGACATTCTATTTATTTTAGGAATTATTTGTCTTTCTTTTGAATTTATACTTTGTTCTATTGCAAGAATAGTGAGAGCTTTACTCTCATTTAAAAATGCTGCTACTGGTAATGCTAAATTCATTTTTTTTCTTTTTATCTCATTTTTTTCTATGGTAAAATAACTTCTTTTATCCAGTAATTCTGCAAATCCTTTTAAACACTCTATTAAACCATAGCCATCTATATAACTTTCAATAGATGCTTTATTTATTTCCATTATTCCTCCATAATTTCAATTTGTTACATTGAACTTAAACTATTATCCTCTAACATTGTAAACTCTATTTTTAATACATATATATTTTCTAAATTCAAATTTTTAGGGAGTTTAACAAAATCTTTTTCCGTTGTTATTATAAATTCCGCTTTCATTTTTTTTGCTCTTTCTTTTATCATTTCTAAATCTTGATTCTTAAAGTTATGATGATCAATAAAATCAATTCTTTCAATATATTTTGGATTCAAAGATATAACTGTTTTTTCAAAATTAAATGGATTCGCTAAGCCTGAAAAAAGAAGAACCCTTTTTCCACTTACCCAGAACAAAGGTTTAGCATTTCCTTTTATATCGCAAAGAGAAGTTACACCATGTCTTGCTATGGATACAGGTTTACTCTCTTTTTGTTTTAAAAATCTTTTTATTTTTTCAACTTCTCTTTCAGACACTAAATCTGCTTTTGTTATTATAAATTCAGTTGTTCTTTTACAAGCTTTCCTAAAATCTTCTCTAAGAGTTCCCTTTGGAAGAAGAGCGCCCCAACCAAAAGGATTCGTAGCATCTATTAAAGTTATATCTATATTTCTTTTTAATTTTCTATGTTGAAAACCGTCATCTAGCACAATTGTATCTATATCAAAATGTTTTTTTACAAAAACACAGCCTTTATATCTATTTTTACTTACTACAATTGGTACTTTTAAATTTAATGCATGAATAAATGGCTCATCACCACTTTCTTTTGGTGTTGCAAATATTTTTCTTCCGTCGCTAACTAAAAAAGGATCTTTTTTTCTTTTCCCTTTATATCCCCTTGATACAACTGCTACTTTTTTTCCCATTTTTTGTAATTTTTTTACAAAAAATTGAACTCCTGGAGTCTTCCCTGTTCCCCCAACAGTGATATTACCAATACAAATAATTTTAACTTCTGAAACTTCCCTTATTTTTAAAATTTCTTTATCATAAAGTTTATTCCTAACAGAAGTTATTAAATAATAAATAAATGCTAAAATCTCCATATCTTCCCCTTAAAAAGGGTTTTCCTTAGAACTTAACAGGTACGATCTTAGAAATCCCAATTTCTTTATTCATAGTTACGCCAAATATTGTGTCTGATTCTCTCATAGTTTCTTTGTTATGTGTTATTAATATAAACTGAGATTTATCTGTAAACTCTTTAAGTTTTCCTATTAATTTCCTTGTATTTTTATCATCTAAAGCTGCTTCTATTTCATCTAAGAAAGTAAAGGGGCTTGGTTTATATTGAAATATTGCCATTATAAATGCTATGGCAACCATGGATTTTTCTCCACCTGAAAATAGTGATAAAGACTGCTGTTTTTTATTTTTAAATCTAACCATTATATCTATCCCCGATTCTTCCAGTTTTCCTCCTTCTACAAGTTGAAGTTTTCCCTCTGAATTTTGAAGTATATCTTTACACATCTCATTGAAATTACTATCAATAGCAGTATATGCATCTTTAAATCTATTCTCTATTTCCACTGAAATTTCATCTAAAAGTTTTAATAGATTTTTTTTACTTCCTTCCATATCATCAAATTGTTTTTTTAAAAATTCAAATTTATTTTTTAAAATTTTAAATTCTTCTATAGCTAGAAGATTAACTGTTTCAAAGTTTTTAACTTTATTTTCTATAATTATAAATTTATTTTTTGTACTTTGATAATTCTCTTCGCTAATATCTTTTAATTCTACGTCTTTTAAAGTCGTTAATTTTTCATCTATATTATTTATCTCAAAAATTATTTTTTCTATAATTTCTTTCTGTTTTATTTTTTTATCTCTTAGTTTCTCTAGATTAATTTCTGCTATTCTAATTTTACCTCTTAAATCTTTTTCTTCTTTTGTTAACTCTATAATTCTTTGTTTCATTCTACTTAATATTTCATTACCACTTTCATAAAAATTCATTCTTTTATTTATCTCATCTATAACTTCATTTATTTTTGTTTGACCTTTCTCCATAGCCATATTTATCTCTAATATTCTAGCTGTATTTTCAGATAAACTTCTTTTATTTTCTTTATTTTCTTGAGATAATTTATTTTTATTTAATTCCAATTGCTCTTTTTTATTCAAACTGTTCATATATAAAATTCTAATATCTGAATATTCCTCTTTTTTTATTCTTATTTTTTCATCAAACATTATTAAATCTTCAGATAATTTAGAGATTTCTTCTTTTAGATTAATGATTTTTGTTTCTGTACTTTCTTTTTCTTCTTTTGAATTTTCTATTCTATTATTAAATTCAGTTATATAATTAGTCTCCTCTAAGTATTCAGAATTTAATATAAATAAATCTCTCTCTATTCTTTCTTTTTTTATTTTTTTATCTTCTAAATCTTCATTAATTTTTTTAAGCTCTTTTTTTTCTTCCTCTTCTAATGTATCAATTTTATAAATTTCTTCTTCATATTTATCTAATTCTTCTCTATATTTTATAATTTCTTCATTATATTTTTCAAGTGTTATTTTTATTTTTTCCAAATTAATTTCTAAATGTTTTTTTTCTTTTTTTCTTTCTAATATTTGACTCAGTGTTGAATTTTGAGTTTCACCCCCTGTAATTCTTCCTCTCGAGCTCAAAAGTTCCCCAGTTAACGTTACCACATTACCATTATGAATTTCACTTTTTAATATTTTCATCCCTACTTCAAGAGACTCTACCACAAGTAAATTTCCCAGTAAAAATTCTACAATTTTTTTATATTTTTCATCTGAATCCACTAAATTTGAGGCTAATCCTAAAACTCCTTTCTCTTGTTTCCATTGTTGCTTTGAAATTTTTATTTTTATCGTATCTAAAGCTAAAAAGGATGCTCTTCCTGCTTTTTTTTCTTTTAATATTTTTATCCCTTTATTTGCAGTTTCTGTTGTATCTACAACTATATCTTGAAAGTTTCCTGGAATAGCTGCTTCTATTGCTTTTTCTAATTTTTCAGGTATATTTATAAGGGAAGCTACAATTCCATAAACACCGGGTATTTTATTATTCAATACTTCTTTAACACCTTTAAATAAACCTTCGTTACTCTCTTCTAGTCTCATTAAATTTTGTTGTTTTAATTTCCCACGTTTTTCTTCATACTCATTTTCTCTAATCTTTTCTGAAATATTATTTATCTCTTCACTACTTGTCGATATTTTATTTTCTAAAAACTTAGCTCTATCTCTAGTTCCATTTATTTTATTTTCTTGATTTTTTTGTTTTATAGTTATTTCCTCTATATTTTTTTCTAATATAGATTCTTTTTTTTGAAATTCTTCTAACTCTTCTTTTAATTTTTCTATTTTACTTTTACTTGTTTTAGCTCTTCTTGCTGAATTTTCAATTTCATTTACATATCTTAATTTTTCAACTTCAAAATCCATTAGCTTTCTTTTATCTATTTCTTGAGTTCTATCTTTAGATTTCTTTTCCTTTTCCAAAGAATTTATGCTATCATTAAATTCTATATTTTTAACTTCTAATAACTTTATTTTTTCTTCTATTTCTAATATTTCACAATTAAAAATTTTATCTTGTTCTTCTTGAGCGTATATTTTCTGTATTATTTGTTTTTCTAGTTCAAGTTTTCCTTTTACTTCTCTTTTAAAACTTTCTATTCTTTCAGATATTCTAGCTTTTTCTCTTTCTGAAAGCTCCATTTCTTCTTTTAGATTTTTATTTTTATCTATATTTTCATCTGTTATTTTTTCTAACTCTTGTTTTTCTTTTTCATTATTTTCAAATAATTTATTATCATTATCTAAATTAAATTCCAACTTTTCTATTTCTTCCACTACTACTATATTGGATTCTGAAGTCTCATTTAATACCGAATTTTTCTTTTTAATTTCTAAAGTTAAAATTCCTTTTTCTATAAATTCTTTTTCTGTTTTTAAATCTATAAATTCTTGGGCTTTTCCAGCTTGTTTTTCTATATGATCTTTGCTTTCCTCAATCTGGTTCATAACAAGTGAAATTTTTTCTAATTCATCTTGTAAATTTTTAAGATTTTTTAACGATTCTTGTTTTTTTATTTGAAACTTTTTAATTCCAGCAGCTTCCTCTATTATCCATTTTATCTCTTTACTAGAAGAAGAAATTATTCTTTCAACTTTCCCCTGACCTATAACAGAATAAGCACTTTTTCCTATTCCCGTGTCTAAAAACATTGAACTTATATCTTTAAGTCTAGACTTAGAATCATTTATAGAATATTCATTTTCTCCTGATTTCACTATTTTTCTTGTTATTTTTATTATATCTTTATCAATTTCTAAATATCTATCAGTATTGTCAATGAATAATGATACTTCAGCACATGAATTTTTTTTTCCAGTACCACTGAATATAACATCATTACTATCTTTCGCTCTAATATTTTTATAAGATTGCTCTCCTAGAACCCATAAAACTGCATCCATTATATTTGACTTTCCACTTCCATTAGGTCCTACGATAGAAGTTATTCCTTTGCCAAATTCTATATATATTTTTTCTCCAAAGGATTTAAATCCGTAAATTTCAACTGCTTTTAGATGCATCTTTCTCTCTCCTAACTTTATTTGTAATATATTTTATATTTTCAATAATTTTAAGTTTTTATTTTATATTCAAGTTTATCTGCATTATCTCACTGTCTATTTTACTATATTTTTTAAGTATATCCTAATTTTAATTTATTAAAATCTATTTTTTAAATTATACTAATATTTTTTTTATTTCTTTGGAAAGTTTAGTTAAAGCTATCGCTCTATGACTTATTTCTTTTTTTATTTTTGGAATTTCTGCTAGAGTTTTTTCGTATTCTTTTAAATAAAAAAACGGGTCATAACCAAATCCATTTTTACCTCTCGAGTCTCTTAAGATTTCCCCTCTTAATTCTCCCCTAAAAGAAAAAAATTCTCCATTGGGTTTTGCCAATGTTATTACACATACAAATTTTGCTTCTCTTTTAGAAATACCTTTTAATCTTTCTAAAAGTTTTTGGTTATTATCTTTATCGGTTGCATTTTCTCCAGCAAATCTTGCAGAATAAACACCAGGTTCATCATTTAATTCAGTTACACATAAACCTGAATCATCAGATATAGTAATCATATTTAAAAATTTTGATATCTCAATAGCTTTTTTTTGAGAATTTTCTTCAAATGTTTTTCCATCTTCAACTACATCAGGTATTTCTATTTTATCATTTATAGATAGTAATTCTATATCTAACTTCAAACTTTCTATAATATCTTTCATTTCTATAATTTTATTTTTATTTCCTGTAGCTAAAAACACTTTTAACATTTACTCCTCCTAAAAAACAAAAATAAGAGATATATTTTAGATATAACCTCTTATTTTTACTATTAATTTTTATTCTGATAAAACTTTATTTTGAATACAAATTATTTCCTGTATCCCTTTTTCTGCTAAATCTAATAAAACATTTAAATCTTTTCTTGAATATGTAGCTTCCTCGCCTGTTCCTTGTACTTCAACAAACTCGCCCTTTCCATTCATTACCACATTCATATCCACCTGAGCTGCAGAATCTTCTATATAATCTAAATCTAATACTCCTATCCCAGCAACTATTCCAACACTTATAGCTGCAACATTATTAATTAATGGATTTTCCTTCAATGTTCCTTTTTTTATTAGTTTTTGTATTGCAAGTGCTAGAGCTATATATCCACCAGATATTGATGTAGTTCTTGTTCCTCCATCAGCTTGGATTACATCACAATCTATTGTTATTGTTCTCTCACCTAGTTTAGTCAGATCAATAGAAGCTCTTAGAGCTCTGCCTATTAATCTCTGAATTTCCATAGTTCTTCCACCTAATTTTCCTTTTGTCGCTTCCCTTTGATTTCTTTCTCCAGTTGCTCTTGGTATCATGCTATACTCCGCTGTTAACCAACCTTTTCCTTTATTTTTCATAAATGCTGGAACTTTATCTACTATCGTCGCCGTACATATAACTTTTGTTGCACCACATTCTATTAATACAGAACCCTCTGCATGAATATTAAAATTTTTAGTCACTTTTATTTCTCTTAAACTATCAACAGTTCTTTGGTTTATTCTCATGATATATTCCCTTCCTCTTCTTTTTCTCCAAATTGAATTTCATAAAGATTTTTATAAACACCATTTTTTTCTAAAAGTTCTTTATGGTTTCCTATCTCTTTTATTTTTCCATCTTCTAAAACAATAATTTTGTCAGCTTTTACTACTGTTGATAACCTGTGTGCTATTACAAATGTTGTTCTATTTTTCATAAGTTTATCCAATGCTTCTTGGACTAATCTTTCAGACTCAGTATCCAGCGCAGATGTAGCCTCATCTAATATCATTATTTCTGGATTTTGAATTAATGCTCTCGCTATTGCTATTCTTTGTTTTTGACCCCCAGAAAGTAAAACTCCTCGTTCTCCTACTTCTGTTTCAAATCCTTTTGGAAGTTCTGAAATAAATTCATAAGCATTTGCCATTTTAGACGCTTCTAAAACTTCTTTTGGAGTTACACCTTCCCTTCCAAAACTTAAATTACTTGCTATGGTACCACTAAATAAAAATGTTTCTTGAGGTACTATTCCTATATGATTTCTATACTCTTTTAATGAAAAATTTTTTATATCAATTCCATTTATTTTTATTTTTCCTGTTCCAATTTCATAAAATCTAGGTATAAGGTTTACTAGTGTTGTTTTTCCACTTCCACTTCTTCCTACTAAGGCAACTACTTCACCTTTATTTACTGTTAAATTAATATTTTCTAAAATATTTTTTTCTGAATCATTATATCTAAAACTTAAATTTTCAAATTCTACAGTATCAACATTTTTAAAAATTTCAATTTTTTTTCCATAATAATCTTTTTCTTGAGTTTCATTCATTATTTCAATAACTCTATCTGCTGATGGAAGAGCTTCTTGAATCGAACTATTTTTATCTATAAGTCTTTTTAATGGTTGTTGCATAAGACCAACTGCAGTTATAAATGAAACTAATTCCCCTGCAGTAAGTTTCCCACGGATTATATTATACCCTCCATAAAGAGCTACTAAGGCTATCATAAGTGTAGTCATAATCTCATTTATCGGTGACACTTTAGCTTTTATCTTTCTACTTCTAAATGATTTTTCAAATTCATCTTGGCTTACTATTGAATATTTTTCAACCATTTTTTCATTTTTATTAAAAGATTTAATTACATGTATTCCTGAAAGTGATTCTTGCATAAATGCTGAAACTTCTCCCATTGTATCTTGTCTTATTCTACCTGACTTTCTAATTTTTTTAGTGTATTTTCTTATCATCATTAATATAAAAGGTACAACAGTCATAGATACTAAAGCTAATACATAATCAACTTGAAACATTCTAAATGTTAAAGCTAAAACAGCTATAGATTCTTTTAACATATCAAAAAGAGTAAATCCTATTTGCCCTAAAGCTCCTGAATCACCATTTAATCTAGCCATTATATCCCCAAGTTTATTTTTTTTATAATAACTTAAAGGTAAATTTTGTAAATGTTTAAAAACATCTACTCTTATCTCTCTTTTTATTTTTTCTGTTACATAACTAGAGGATATTGTTGCATAGTAATTAGATACAACTTTTATAACAGTTGATAAAAATATTCCCCCTACAACAAGTAACATCATTTTCTGATTTTTATTTATAAACACATCATCTATAAGATATTTACTCAGCCAAGCAGGTAAAGCTGAAGCTAAAGATGTTAAAGTTGAAACCAATATAACACCTATCATAGACCATTTATACTTTAAACTATAGTCTAAAAAGCTATTTAATGATTCACTTTTAAATATTTTAAATTTTTTCATATTATTTATTTCCTTTTAATATATATTTTGAATAGCTCTTTATTATTTCTTTTCCAGAAAGAGTTGCTCTAACTTCCTCAATATTTTTTTCCGTTTCTTTTTTGTTATTTAAAATTTTATGAATATTTTTAATAATATTCTCTGAATTACATTGATATTGAAGAAGTTCAGGAAAAACCTCTCTATTTAAAGTTAAATTAGGTAATGAAACGTAGCCCACTTTAAGAATATGTTTAGCAATTATTCCATTTAGCCATCCTGTTTTATATACCACAATTGTAGGAATTCCTATAAGAGCAAGTTCTAAAGTAACAGTTCCTGAAGTAGCAATAGCTATTTCAGAATTTTCAACATTTTCTTTTAAAGATTTTAATATTTCAATTTTTAAGTTCTTATATTCACTAATTTCTTTAGAGGTCCATACCAAATGATCTCTATTTGAAAGTTTTAATATAAAATTTTTATTTGGCATTTTTTTTACAACTTCTAACATTATAGGAAATATAGTTTCTATCTCTTGTTTTCTACTTCCAGGGAGCAAAAGAATAGAACTCCCAGTTCTTTCTATTAAACTATATTTTTCACTAAAAGGATTTCCAAAATAAATAGCCTCTACTCCATGTTTTTTGTAAAACTCTACTTCCCATGGAAATATAACTATTATATGATTGGCAAGTTTTAATTTTTCTATTCTTTTTTCTCCCCAAATCCAAAGTTTAGGGGGAATATAGTAGTAAACTATAACATTAGGAGCCTCTTTTTTTAATAGCTCTAAAAATCTAAGATTAAAACCTCCATAGTCAACAAGTATAACTTTTGTTATTTGTTCTTTCTTTATAAAATCTACATAATCTCTAGCTTTTTTTTTTAAAAAATTATATTTTTTTAAAACCTCTACAAAACCCATAATAGATAATTCGTTTATATCTTGAATTATCTTCACACCTTCATTTTTACAATGTTTTCCAGCAACACCATAAAATTTTGCACTACTATCTTCTTGTAAAATATTTTTTACTAAATATGAAAGATGAAGGTCTCCTGATACTTCTCCTGTAGAAACAAAAAATTTTATACTCATTTTATTTCTCCCTACTTCCCTATGATAAAAAAATTATTTTCATTAGCAAGTTTTATACTTTCTTTTTTTTCTAAAAATAGCATTCGTCCAGCCTCTCCAACTACACCTTTTGCCTTTATCTCAAGAAGTTTTTTTATTGTATCTAAACCTATAGCTGGAATATCCACTCTCATATCTTGATGTGGTCTTGCCATTTTTATTAAAATAGTCCCTTCTCCAGATAGAGTTCCCCCTCTTAGTATCGTTGCGTCTGTCCCTTCTATTCCTTCTAAAGCAATAACTGAGCGATTTTTACAAACAACTGATTGTCCAACATCTACTGTACTTAATAGCTTAGCTGTTTTTTTTCCTATTTCAATTGTGGAAATATCTATTTCATCTGGGGATTGTCTAGTATAACATTTTTTTTCAAACATCATATCTTTTAATAAATAGTTCTGTGGTAGTACCTTCACTCCGTTTATTTTTAATAATAGTATAACACCAAATAATAATGTCTCATCTTTAGTGTCTGGGAGTTTTTTTAAAAGTCCTTCTCCAATTTTATCTAGATTCATATTTTTAAAAATAATTTCTTTTTCAACTTTTCCTAACATTACAACTTCAGAAATATTATTTTTCATAAAATATTTTATTATTTCTCCAACTTGTCCTATATTAAATTGAATGTAATTTTCGTGTTTTTTTATTTTTAAATTAATAGAGTCAAATAATCCAACTGGGTATATCTCTAGATTTTTTTCATTGGCCTCTTCTAAAAAATATAGAGGTAATTTTCCATTTCCAACTATTATACCCACTTTTTTCATTATCTTGCAATCCCCCTATTTTGTATACTAATCTCTATAAAATCATATATTTTTTTTATATTTTCATCTCCAGTATATCCCTTTTTCAATTCTTTTAATACGTCCTTCAAAGGTATTCCTGATCTAAATATTAATTTATACACTTTCTTAATATTCGATATTTCTTCTGTTGAAAACCCTTTTCTTTTTAATCCCAATGCATTTAAAGTTCTTACTTCTGCCTTATTCCCCTCTGCTAACATAAATGGACAAATATCTTGATTTATTGCAGAGGCTCCTCCTGTCATAGAATAAGCCCCGACTCTACAAAATTGGTGAACAGGAGTCATGCCACCTATGATTGCAAAATCTTCCACAGTTACATGCCCTGCTAAAGTTACTGCATTTGCTAAAATACAATTATTTTCTATAATTACATCATGTGCTACATGAACATAAGCCATTAAAAGATTATCGTCTCCTATTCTAGTCTCCCATCTATCGTCAGTTCCTCTATGAATAGTTACAAATTCTCTGATTTTATTTCTATTTCCTATAATTGTTTTAGTTTCCTCATTTTTATATTTTAAATCTTGTGACGCTTTTCCAATAGAAACAAAAGAAAAAATTGTATTGTTTTCTCCAATTTCAGTTATTCCTTCTACAACTATATGAGATTGTAAAGTCGTATTTTTACCAATTTTAACATCTTTTCCAATTATGCAATAAGGACCAATTTTAACTCCTTCCTCTATAATTGCACCTTCTTCTATAATTGCAGTAATATGAATTTCCTTCAAGGTTTTAACCTCCCCTTTCTATTTATTTGCAATACTAAATGTAAAACTTGCTTCCGCTACAACTTTGCCATCCACTTTAGCAACTCCACTTCCTTTAACTATTATTCCTCTCATTTTTTCTACTTTAGCTTCATATATTAATTGATCTCCAGGTCTTACTGGTGCTTTAAATTTTATCCCATCTAATGCTGCAAAATAAGGAACTTTTCCTACTATTCCTTCCATTACTAAAACACCTAAACACTGTGCTAACCCTTCAACTATTAAAACTCCAGGCATAATTGGATGTCCTGGAAAATGACCATTAAAAAACTGTTCATTAATAGTAACATTTTTAAGTCCAATTATTGTTTTTTCCTCTGTGTTCATCTCTAAAATTCTATCTACCAATAAAAAAGGGTATCTGTGCGGTATTCTATCCATTATTTCCATTATATTTAACATTTTTTCCTCCATTAATTAAATTTAATAAATTATAAATTTTTCATTATATTTCCAAGTTTATTATTTATAGCGTGCCCTGCTTTTATGGCTATAATATGACCTTTTATTGGTCTATTTAAAACTTTTAAATCTCCGATTATATCTAACATTTTATGTCTTACAAATTCATCCTCAAATCTTAATCCATCTGGATTCATTACTCCATCTTTAGTAATTACTATAGCGTTATCTAAAGTTCCACCTAAAGCTAAATTATTTTTTTTCAGATATTCAATTTCATAATCAAAACCAAATGTTCTTGCTGGTGCAATTTCATTTTTGTATGTATCTAAATCTACTTCATATTCTGCCATTTGTGATTTTAAAAAAGTATGATCAAATTTTATACTATATGTTAGTTTATATCCGTCGTAGGGAAGAACTATTACGTGCTTATCTCCCATAGTGACACTAATAGGATTTTTTACTACTATAGGCTCAATCTCTTCTTTTAGCTCTTGTATTCCCACATTCTCTATCATTTTTATAAACTCTATTGCACTCCCATCAACAATTGGAAGTTCATTTCCGTCTAACTCAATTATTAAATCACTAATATCAAGCATATATAAAGCTGATAAGAAATGTTCCACAGTATAAACTATAGCTTGAAATTCATTTTTTAAATTAGTTCCTCTAGTTAAATCAAAGGTATTGTCTATGTTTAATATTATTTCATTTTTTTCTGTTTCTAAGTCTACTCTTCTAAATATTATTCCACCTTTTATGGAAGGTATTAATTTTAATTTAATATTACTTCCTTTATGGAGTCCTATTCCATCATAGACTATCTCTTCTTTTATTGTTTTTCTCTTCAAGAAACCTCCTTAATCTAAAAAATTCAATATTTCCTTATTTTTATTTTACATTAATTATTTGTTTTTAACAATTTTTTTTATTGCTTTATTAGAAATTTTTCTGCAATAACTGATGCAATTTCTTTTTTACCCTGAACAAACTCTACAACAACTCTTTTTTCATCCATATCTCTTACTATACCCAGTCCAAATTTTTTATGCATAATTTTTTCTCCAGGTTTAAAAGGGTAATTTTTTTTCACTACTAACCTTGTTCCTTTTATATTTAAATTATCTAGTTTTTTAGCATTAATGCTTAACTCTTCATTGAAATTTCTTCTAGTACTTACAAAGTTATGTTCTTCTTTAATACTTTCTTTTAATAAATCTTTAGGTATTTCATCTAAAAATCTGGATCTACTTCTGAAAACTATATCTCCATACATATATCTAGAATCTGTATAAGATAAAAACAATGTTTCCTCTGCCCGTGTTATCGCAACGTAGCAAAGCCTTCTTTCTTCTTCTAAAGCCACTGAATTAAAATCAGCTTCTTTTCCTGGAAATATCTGATCTTCAAATCCAGTTAAAAATACCACTGGAAATTCCAATCCTTTAGAGTTATGAATAGTCATTAATTTTACATATTCAGTTTCCTCTTCTAAGTCATCAGTGGCACTTACAAGAGATATATTTTCTAAATATTCTCTCAATGTTAATACATCCACCATTTTCTCTAATTCATATATTGAATTTCTTAGTTCATCTAAGTTTTCCAATCTATTTTCATAGTCTTGATAGTTGTTTTCAAGATAGTTCGTATATCCAATTCCTGTTACTACTTTTTCAAATATTTCTGAAACCTTACTATAGTCTTCTAACATTTCCATTACTTCACTTATGAGAGTGTAAAACTCATTTAAAACTACTTTTACTGCTGGTCCTATTCCTTCTATTGTCTCTATTTTCCCTATGGCATCAAAGGTAGATATGTCATGTTCTCTAGCATAAGTAGTAATTTTTTCATATGTTTTTTCACCTATTTTTCTTTTGGGAATATTAACAATTCTAGCTAAACTTATCCCATCTTTAGGATTATTTATGAATGATAAATAAGATAGAATATCTTTTATCTCTACTCTTTTGTAAAATTGCATTCCACCAAATACTTTATATGGAATTCCATGTTTTAAAAAAGCTTCTTCAAAATTTCTAGATTGAGCATTCGTTCTATAAAGAATTGTAAAATCATTATATTTTTTTCCTGATTTTTTCATTTCATTTATTTTTTCCACTACAAATTCTGCCTCTGCTCTTCCATCTCTACAGTGCTCTAAAGTTATTAAATCTCCCTTATCTTTCTTTGTCCATAAAGTTTTATCTCGCGACGTAGTATTGTTTTTTATTACAGCATTTGCTGCATCTAGGATTGCAGATGTTGAACGATAATTTTCCTCTAATTTAACAACTGTAGCTTGAGGATAGTCTATTTCAAAATCTAAAATATTTTTTATATTAGCTCCTCTAAAGCCATAAATACTCTGATTTTCATCTCCAACAACACATAGATTTCCATGTTTTTTAGCTATTTTATTTATTATCTTATATTGAATATCGTTTGTATCTTGATACTCATCTACCATAATATAATTATATTTATCTGAAACTCTTTCTAAAATTTCTGGAATTTCTAAGATTTTATATGTATTTACTAATATATCTGAAAAATCCATTCCATTATTTTTCTTTAAGACATTATTATAACGTCTATACACTTCTGAAATTATTTTAACATTATTTAAATAAGGATTTTCTTTTTCATACTCATCAGGACTTATTGAATTCTCTTTAAGGCTTGATATAATAGAAGCTAATATTCCATCTGTTAATTTTTTATCAACAACAACCAATTCTTTTACAATATTTCTAACAACTCTTTTTTGATCATCAGTGTCATAAATACTGAAATTTGCATCATAACCTATTTTTTCTCCATACATTCTTAAAAGTCTAATTCCAAAAGAATGAAATGTTGAAACAGTGGTTTTTTTAGCTTCTTCCCCTATTAATCTTTCTACTCTTTCTCTCATTTCTTTAGCTGCTTTATTAGTAAATGTTACTGCCAATATTTTATAGGGAGATATTTTTTTTTCTAAAACCATATGTGCTATTCTATATGTTATCGTTCTTGTTTTTCCTGAGCCTGCTCCAGCTAATATTAAAAGTGCACCTTCTATTGTAATACCAGCTTTTTTTTGATTTTCATTTAATTGATTCAATATACTCATTGGAATTCCCCCTTAGTTTAACACCTATGTAACTGAAATTATATCATACTAATTTTATCTATACAATTTATTCAATAGCTGGTTCTACATGAATTAAAACTTCTTTCAAATTTTCAAAATCTATCATTAAAGAATCTTCTAAAAATTCTGATAGCTCATGAGATTCTTCCACTGTAATTTCTTTTGATACTCTAATATGAAGATTAATAAAAATTTTGTTTCCTGATGTTCTCATTTTTATATCATGAACATTTTTTACAGTAGTATTCTCATAAATATATTTTTCTATATCATTTAAAAATTCTTTATCTTGTTTATCTAAAATTAAATTAGCATTTTCAAAAATTGTCATAACTCCCTCTTTCATTATTATAATAGCAACAGGTAAACTTAACAATATATCAAAAATAGGACTTACAAAAATTGCTAATATGATCCCTAATACTGCACCTAAAGACGTTAAAATATCATTTTTACTATCCTTTGCATCAGCTATTAAAGCAGCATTTCCTGTTTTTTTTCCAACTTTTAGTTTATAATAATACATAAAATATTTCATTACTGCTGAAATTAAACCCCACCATATTGTTGAAATATGAGGAACCATTTCCACAGAAGAATTTTTCATATAAGCAAATAAAAGTGCTATACTCCCTTTTCCTAATTCAAAAGCCGTTAAAATCATAAAAATTCCTAATAAATTAGCAATAATAGATTCTATTTTTTCATGACCATAAGGGTGTTCATCATCTTCAGGAAGATTACTAAAATAAACACCAATTAACATTCCTACTGATGTTGCTACATCTGATAGTGAATTTATTCCGTCAGAGAATAGTGCTCTAGATTTTCCTGTTATTCCAACAGTTATTTTTCCAAAAGCTAAAATAATATTTCCAATTATAGATAATATTATAACTTTGCTGTTGTCATGAAATCTTTTTTTTCTCTCTTTGATTTTATCATAAATAAGTACACCGTTTTTTTCTTCAAATCCTATTTTTTCAAAAAAAGATTTTTTTTCTTTTATATCAACTAAAATATACTCACAACCATGCTTTATTGCATTTTTTTCTATAAATTTTATTAATTTAGTACCGTTACATTTATATCTATGTTTTCTCTCTATAAAAATTCTTTTAATTATACATTTTTTTTCTTCTTTTTCCACTTGAGCATAACCAATTAAAGTTCCTAAAATATTAACTTCATAATATTCTGCTTCTTGATTTAATTTAAAGTTTTCATCTAACTTCAAGTATTCTTTTTCTAATTTCTCAATCTCTTTAGCACTTTTTATTCGAAACAACTTTTCCTCCCTAATTAGCAACTTTATAAAAAAAAAGCCATGTAATCACATGGCTATAATATCTTATTTTACGTCGCAAGAACCTTATTCTTGTCTATACCCATATTTAACAACTTAGTGCTGCTTCCTTCCAGACCTGACACGGTTCGCTATAAATACGCCATAAACTACTTTAAGTTCCTACGACTTTTAAAGTATACCATTTATCTTATTTTTAGTCAACTACTGAATTGTCCTTAACATATTTATTTCTCTCCCCTTTATCTTAGTTTTCATTAGATTTTTCTTTTAATTTATTTTCTATTTTTTTATTAATTCATTTATTTTATTATTTTTAAACTGTGATAATTCATTTTCAAAAACTTTTTTAGCTATATCATTTTTTGAGGTTTTAAAAATTTCACCAATTTTTGATTTTAAATTACTCCTTATTAAAATTTTTCTATTTTCTGAATCATAGGTATATTTTATATCTAAATAATCTATTTTTTGTAATATTTCACCTAATAGTAATTGAATATGTTTCTTAAATTTAATATCTTTATTTTTTAGTAATTCTCTTACTATATCTTCATAATTTAATTTCATATTTTTTATTTTCAACTCTCCATTTATAAATATATCACGAGGTCCAAATTTTATATTTTGATGTAAAAATATATTTCCAGAATTAAAATATTTTTCAGCGCCTATAATTTTTTCTGAGGATAGATCTTCTATATTTAAATTTAAATTACCTTTTGTATTTAATAAATCTATTTCTCCTTTTATTTCATCTTTATTTTTAGAATTAGTTAAATCTATTTGTATAAGATCTTTCATACTTGATAAATCACTGGAAATATTAATAATATTTCCTTTAAATTCAGCACCAAATACATGAAATTCTACGTTTAACTTTTCAATATTTATTTTCCATGAATTTTCTTTTTTATTTTTTTTTATCTTTTCTATTTTTTCTACTATTTTTCTATACGAAAGAATTTGCTCATAAATTTTTCCTTCTAACTCTTCATTTATTTTTGCACTTATTATTTTATCAATAATATCAGTTTCAATGGATAAATCTAGATTTATATCACTCATTTCTAAAAGATCTTTTTCCATTTTTTCTTTAGATGTTAATTCTCTCATTATCTCCTTTATTTTTTCTTTTTCTTCAAAGTTATTATTTATTATTTGTTTTGAATTTGTTAAAATATCTTTTATATCTGACTCTTTAGAGAATAAATCTGATATACTTTTTATATCTTTTATTTTTTTTATACTTTGTTTAATATTTTTTCCCTCTTCACTTTCATTTAACTTTAACAATTTTTCTTTATATATCTTTAAAGTCTTTTTTAATTCTTCTTTTTTTTGCTTATATTTTTCTTCTAACATATTTTTTATATTATCTTCATTTAATAAATAACTTTTTTCCGTTTTTTCTTTCAACACATCTAATAGGTCATTTTTATAATTACTATCCTTAGTTAATTCATGAGTTATATATTCATTTAATTTATAACTCACTCCAAATATTTCCGTTTTCAATATATTAACTTCTTTTTTTTCTAAAGAGATATTTTTTAAATAAATTTCTATTTTTTCTATTTTATAGAATTCAGATTTTTCTTTTTTTTCTTCTTTATAAGTTATATTATTTAAAACTATCTTTTTTTCTTTTATAGAACTTTCTAAAGCTCCTACCTCTAAATTAAATTTTTTTTCTATGTATATTTTAATTATGCTATCTCTAAAAAATAATATAACCGATACAGTCAAAATAATTAACACTAATAATTTGATCGCTATTTTTTTCATTTTTCTCCCTATTCTCTAACATATTTTTTTCTTTTAGTCTGTCTTGTTAAATTAATTTTTATTTTACAACTTAATTCTTCTATATTGATTTTATATGTAAAACATGTTAAAATCAAGGAATATTAATAATAATTAAATAAAATTTTTAAAGGAGTGTTTCTAATATGATACAAAAAAAATATATTGCACCTAATGCTATTACTGCTGCTAATATGCTACTTGGTTATTTAAGTATTACAGCTTCTATTAAAGGGAATTTTATTCATGCTGTCTGGTTCATCATTGCTGCTATGATATGTGATACTTTAGATGGTAAAACCGCTCGAAAATTTGATGCTTTTAGTGAGTTTGGAAAAGAATTTGATTCTTTTTGTGACGCTATTTCTTTTGGACTTGCTCCTGCTATTTTAATTTTTCAAGTTTTAACTAACAGTACACTTTCACAATTTGTTATACCTATTTCTTTTATATACTCATTATGTGGAGTTATGAGGCTCGTTAAATTTAATATCATGACAACGGCTTCCAATGAAAAAGATGATTTTAGTGGAATGCCTATTCCATGTGGAGCTTCACTTGTTGTTGGATACTTTCTACTTTCAGATACATTACTTCACAATAACTTCCTTAATAACATAAATATTTATTCTGCGGAATATTTTTCTTTTATAGCTGTACTTTCGGGGCTTTTGATGGTTTCTACATTGCCATTTCAAACTCCTGACAAAGTTTTTAGTTTTATTCCTAAAAAGTTTTTTCCAATTTTTTTATTAATAATTTTAGTCACTTTAAAATATAGTTTATTTATAATGACTTCTTATTATGTTTGTTTTAACTTATATCAATCTTTTTTAAAAAGAGGTTTTAAAAATCAGAATATAGAAGAATATGAAGAAAATGATATTTCATTATAGATAGTTAGTTGTTAAAAATTATTTATAAATATTAAAAATAAGGAGCTTTCTTACAAAATTAGAAGCTCCTTATTTATTTATTTATTTATTTATTTATTTATTTTACTATCTTTCACCTTATAAGCAATGCAATAAAAGAGTGGAATACCTAAAAGTGTTAAGATTGTTGATGCTGTAAGACCAAAAATAATCGTAGCTGCTAAATCTCCAAAAAGTGGATCTCTTATTAGAGGTATCATTCCTAGTATAGTTGTTCCTGCTGCAAGACCTACTGGTCTTATTCTATTTGTAGCAGAATTTATTACAGCTAGATAAGAGTCTTTTTTCAGTATATTTATTTCATAATTAATTTGATCTATAAGAACTATTCCATTTTTAACCATCATTCCAGAGAGACTTACAACTCCTATAATGGACATAAATCCAAATGATTTTCCAGTTATTAAAAGCCCCGGAGCTATGCCTATTATAGCTAAAGGAAGCATTAAAAAAATTATTAATGGTTCTTTTAAATTTTTAAAAAGAAAAACACAAAGAGTAAACATAAGCAATATCTGAAGTGGTATAAAACTACTTACATTCTCTATATTTTTTATTTGTTCATGATATTCTCCGTCCCATTGAAGTGAATACCCTTTTGGAATTTTAAGCGCTTCTATTTCTTTTAAAACATCATTTCTCAATGTATCAGCTTGAATTCCTACAAAAGGGTCTACTTCAACTTTTATAGCTCGCTTTCCATTATACCTTACTATAATAGGGTCTTCCCATACTAATTTTTCATTTGATAAAAGTTCTTTTAATTGTATAGAAAATGGAGATAATCCCCAAATTGGAGTTTCACCAAAAGTGCTAATTTCCATATTTTCATCACTACCATACTCTTTCAGTAAAATTGGTATAATCTCATTATTTTCTTTAAAACTACCTAAAGAAGTTCCTTGAGTTGCCCTATTTATTCCAAAAGATACATCTAAAGGAGAAGTCATTGTAGCTCTTGCATTTTTTTGATTAAACTTTGAATTCCAAGTTAACACTTTTTTTCTCCAATCAGAAGTTACACTATATGTATATTTAGAATTTCTAAATATTGTTTCAACTTCCTTAGAAATATTTCTCAAAATTTTTGGATCAGATCCTAAAATTCTAAGTTCCACAGGATATTTTGTAGGAACTCCATTAGGATATTTTCTTATACTTACTTCTGCATCTGGGATATTTTCTTTAGAATAAGTTTGAATATCTTTAGCTAATGAATTTACATCTTTCAGTGTTTTCGTACTTATCACCAGCTCACCATAAGATTTGTGGGGTGATTCTGGAATTGTTGCAATATAAAATCTTGGTACAGAACCTCCCACGGCAGAGGTTATAGATTCTACCCTAGAGTCATTTAAAAGTTTTTTTTCTAATTTTTTTACTAAACCATCTACTATCTCTATTTTACTTCCTTCTTCTGTCCAAACTTTCACTATAAATCCTTTTTTATCTGAGTCAGGAAAAAAAGTTTGTGGAACTTTTGAAAATAAAAAAATAGAAAATAATAAAGCTGATGCTAATATTATCATAGATATTTTCTTTTGTTCTATAACATGTCCCAATAAATTATTAAACCCTTTATAGAATTTTTTAGAAAAATTATTATTATCTTTTGATTTTTTATTTACTTTTAAATAAATATTAGAATAACAAGGTGTTTGAGTCATTGACAATACCCAAGAAATCAGTAAAGAGACACCTATTATTATAAACAATGCAGAAGTATATTCACCAGCATTTGTTTCCATTAAATAAGTTGGTAAAAATGCTATTATAGCTACTAGAGTTGCTATAAAAAGTGGTAATGCTACTTTTCTAGTTGGTTCACACATACTTGTTTCTCTCTCTATTCCATCTTCCAATGAAGTTAAAATACCGTCTACTACCACTATTGAATTATCTACTAAAATTCCCATTGCAATAATGAAAGAACCTAAGGAAACTCTATGCAAATCAATTTTTAAAAAAATCATAAATCCTAGTGTTGCTAAAATTGAAAGTATTAATCCACTTCCTATTATAAGACCGCTTCTCATTCCCATAACAAGAAGTAACACACCAACCACTATAACTGTAGATTCTATAAGATTTAAAACAAAATTTGAAATGGATGATTTAACAAGATCTGGTTGATAGTATATTTTATTAATTTCAACCCCAATAGGAAGATTTTTTTTTAATTCTTCTATTTTTTTATCTATTTCTTTACCTGTTTTTAATATATTCGTTCCTTTTTCAGGAGAAAAACCTAGTGCAACACCACTTTTCCCATCTTTTCTAAAAATTGAGCTACTAGGATTTTTTTTTACTCTTGTAATTTTAGCTATATCCTTTAGTCTAATAGTTTCCTCTTTAGAGATAATAATCATATTTTCAATATCTTCAACACTAGAAAAAATATTATCAATATTAATTCTAATATTTTTGTCTCCACTGGAAATCGGACCTGTGTGTTGATTTAAATTCTGTGATAAAATAGTTGCTAAAACTACTTTATCATTTAGATTAAATTGAGATAATTTTTTCTTATCAATAACAACTTCTATATTTTCCTCAGATTTTCCAAATTCTGATGTTTTGGAAATCCCTTTTATATTCTGAATTTCATTTTTTATATATGATAAATATCTATTTTCATCTGATGGTGAAAATCCTTCAAAGGTTATACCAAAAAAAACACCGTATACATCTCCATAGTCATCTATAACCACAGATGGTAGTACCCCACTTGGAAGAGTTCTTTGAACATCATTTACCTTTCTTCTCAATAAATCCCAGTACTGTTCTATTTCTAAAGAAGCTAATGATTCTTTCATGCTTAATTTAATTTCTGAATACCCAGCTTTAGATTTACTTTCTATAAAGCTAATATCACCTATTTGTCTAAGTGCTTGTTCAATTTTATCTGTAACTTCTAACTCGACTTCGTGGGGAGAAGCACCAGGATATATAGTTACTATAATTGCTTCTTTTATTTTAAATTCTGGATCTTCTAATTTTCCTAACTTAAAGTATGAAAAAATTCCTACAATAATAATTAAAACAGTTAAATATCTAATTACTAAGCTATTTTTTATTGAGTAATTTATTAGTTTCATAAATTAAATTATCCCCCCGATATTTGACTTTTCTGTTTCTATAAAAGGTTTCACTTTTTGATTTTCAACTAAGAAGCTTGTTCCTGATGCAACAATTTTATCATCTTTTGAAAGACCTGTTACTGATATAAGTCCCTTTTCATCTATTCCTAATATATTAACTGATTTTTTTATTACTTCACTATTATTTGTATATAGCCAAACATTGCTACCATTCTCTTCAAAAATAGATGTAATAGGTATTTTAATTTGAGTATCTTTAGAAATTTTTTCTATGGTAACTTCCCCAGAAGCACCATCTCTAACTTGAATAGTTTCTTCAAATTCTAATGTCACTGGATAATATAATCTCACTACATCTTTTTTATAGGCTATTTCTTTAATTTTTAATTTATAATCCTTTTCATTTAAGGTTATTTTTATTGAATTTATCTCTTTTAATTCCTCTAGTTGCTCTGGGGAGACACCAATTTTAACTTCAGGATTAGCATTGGAAATCATTGAAAATATAGCTGTTCCTCCATTTACTACTTCCCCTTCCCCTGCAAATTTTTTTACTAAATATCCTGTATAAGGAGCTTTTAATTTTATATCTGAAAGACTATTTTTAGCTTTTTCTAATCCTGCTTTAGCTTCGTTCATTACTGCAAGAGAAGCTAACATTCCTGCCTTAGCCCCTTTTTCTTTAGAAAAAACATCATCATAATTTTTTTTAGAAATTGCTTTTGCCTCGTATAATTTTTTCACTCTTTTAAACTGTTGGTTAGCATTGGTGTACATAGCTTCTTTACCTACGTATCCATTTTTTGCAGCTATGAGTTTATTTTCAAAAGCTTTTAAATTCAAAGAAAAATCTTCTTTATCTAAAGTGGCAATAATTTCTCCTTTTATTACTTTAGCTCCCTCTTGAAAATATAACTTTTCTATTCTTCCAGGTACTTTAAATGATAGTGTTGTTTTTTCACCTGATGAAATCTCACCTATAAATTTTAATATTTTTCTATTAGATGGTGCTTCCACTGTAAATAATTTTACTGGTCTAACACTTTCAATACTCTCTTTTTTTCCGCATCCAGTACTAATTAATACCAGTATAAAAAAAGTTAAAATCAATTTTTTTTTATATTTCATTGTTTTCCTCCTAAAATAATTTCCAACATAGCTTTGGAAACTTCAACATAGTATTCTGATTTTTTTAATTTGCTAAATGCTTCTTCTTTTATACTTAGATACTTTAAAAATTCAACTTCATCTATATATTCAGTTGTTAATTCTAGTTTTTTATTTTCATATTTTATATTTTGTATTCTATAGTTTTCTTCAGCAATTTTTAACTGATCTTGAGCATTTTTTAATGTTTCATATGAATTTACAGTTTCCAAAATAGTCTTAATTACCAACTCTTCATTTTCAAGTTTTATAATTTCTCTTTCTAATTTAGTTTTTTTATAAAAATTAATATTTTCAAAACCATTAAAAACAGAAAATAATCCATTTACACTTAAAAATGCAAAATTAGGATCTACTAAAGCTGTATTATCTGAATATTGATACCCACCTGATAACACAATTTTAGGTAAAAAGTTTGCAATTGCTATTTTTTTCTTATCTTGAGATATTGCTTCTTTCATATCTCCAATCTTTAATAAATCATTATTCTCTAATGCTAGATAAACTGCTTCATCTAAACTCTCTGGTGTATTTTTATTTTCTTTTACATCTAAAATTTTAAAATCCAAACTAGGATATAAATTTAAAATATTTAAAAATCTCATTCTAGATAATTTTAAATCCTTTGCATTATTTTTTAATGCAAGTTCTTTTACTTTAATAAACAAAAGAGCTTCTTCATATTCAAAAGGTAAAATTGATTCTGTTTTCAATGCAACTTTAGCATTTTTTCCACTTTTATTAGAATATTCCAATTGTTTTTCTAAATATATTTTTTCATATTCTAAAAATAAAATTTCATAATAATTAGCTGTAACCTCTAAAGTTAAAACTTTTTTTTCTAATTCCACTAACTGTTTAGATATATCCTCTCCTTTCTTTTTCGCACTATACAAAAACCAAGTAGAAGGAACAAAAATTGGAATATTACCACTTATTCCAGCTGAACGAACTTCTTTATCCATAAGTCTAGAATCTAACTTTATAGGTAAAGGTGTATCTACTCCTTGTCCATATATCCCATTATCAAAAGAACTATAACCTAAAGAAGCATTAATTTTAGGCAAGAAATTACCAAAAGAAGTTTTTTTATCCAATGTAGCTATCTCTCTTTCAAGATTTTTTATTTTTAGGTTAGAACTATTTGCATAAGCAATTTCTAACGATTCTTTTAATGTTAAAACACCATTTTTTAAATCTAATATTTTTTTAGTTTCCTCTCTTTTTAAATCAAGATTTTCATTACTAGTTTTTCTTATTTTCTCATAAGATGAGTTAGAACAACCAGTTATTATAATTATAATTAATACTATTTTTAATAATCTTATCATAATCTTCCCCTTAACAAATTTAATCTGTATTTAATTATTATACATTTTAATTTTTTAAAAATCAATCATTCTATAAAAAAACACTTTAGCAGTATTTTTTTTATCTCAAATAAAAAAAAGACTTAATTTATAAGTCTTTTTTTATTATTGATAAATTTAATTTTTATAAAATATTTTACACTTTTACTTTTACATCTTTCTTTTTAATTCCAAATACTTTCATAAATTTTATAAAAATTATTGATATGAAAAATACTGCTAAAATTGTAGCTACAACTCCAATATTATACCAAAAAATACCTCTATTCTCATCTATATTTTCAATGTATTTAGAGTATTTTAATATTGCTGTAGAACCTATTGCTAATGGAAAGGAAAATGAGGCATAAACTGGTGTAAATTTAAGTTTTATGATTTTTACTATTGATATATATAATAATCCTGTCATAAATATTGCTAATGGAAATAAAAAACCTACCATTGCAGGATTAGGAGTTTCAAAAGCTACTAAATATCCAGCTAAACAAAGATTAGGTGGTGCCGCTATTATTGCAAATGTTGGAAGTCTCGCATCATCTATTTTTTCAACAAATATAATTCTATATAACATTATAGGAAGCATTACAATATAAAAAATAAATCCTATATAAAATATTGTTTGAGCTAACTGTGGCATACCCATAAGTCCTGAATTCACTGAAGCTACAACAATTCCAATTGGAGGTACAAACCAACTTGGTACCATATGTTTTATATCCCAAGAACGAAATCTATGATATATGAAAGAAACTCCAAAAATCAGATGTAGCGCTATACAAAACAACCATAGTCCTTTGCCTAAAACTGCTGAAAAACCATAAATTACAACAGATAAATTCATAAGTGCCATATCTAAAGTGGGAATAAAACTTCCCAGTGTAGGATGCTTTAACTCTTCTTTAAAAACATCGAAATGTAATATGTTTTTTATAATAATCGGAAGTAGTAACATTAAAGATATAAAGTTCCCTACATATAAAGCTTTAGGACTAAACACAATCGCCACTGCACCACTGACACCAGATACTCCTAAGGCTAATCCTGTTTGAGCCACTGGTAAATACTTAAAATAGTTTTTTAACTTTTTAATTTTTCTCACCTCTATTTTTATTAAATTACATATATTTGTATTATATCACAGCTTTGAACTATTAATCAATTTTTTTTGATAATTAATCGAATTTATAAATTACAAAATGTTATTATTTCTCTATTTATAAAAAAAATATATTTATAAAATTTTATTGGACTTTTTACTATAAAATAAGGTAAAATTAACAGATTATACAATTTAAAATAGGATGTGATGCAATTGAAAATATTATTAGTTCGATTTAGACAAATTGGAGATGCTATTCTTTCATCTGTTCTTTGCAATAGTTTAAAAAAAAGTTTTCCAAATTCCCAAATAGATTACGTAGTTTATGATTTTATTACTCCTCTTTTTGAAAAACATCCTTATATAGATAATGTTATCAGTATCACTAGCGAAGAGAGAAAAAATCCTTTCAAATACTTTATGAAAGCATGGAAAGTTACAAGGACTAAATATGATATTGTTATTGACCTTATGGGGACACCTAAAAGTGAAATTTTTACTCTTTTATCCCCTAATGCTAAATTTAGAATTGGTCCTTATGGGAATAAAAAAAAGAGATTTAGAGGGAATACGTATACTCATGGTGTTTTTGAACCTGAAAATCCCCTTGATCAATGTGATAAATTTTTAAAACTATTGGCACCACTTGAAGAGTCAAAATATAATATTATTTATGATCATAATTTTGTTTTAGGATTAACATCTAAAGAAAAAATAGAAATGAAAAAAACAATGATAGACTCTGGTATTGATTTTTCTAAAAAAATATTTATTTTTGCTGTTAATTCCCGTAGACCTGAAAAAATTTATCCCATAGAAAATATGAAAAAATTAGTTAATTTAACTTTAAATAAATATTCTGATTGTCAAATTATTTTTTTCTATTCTCCAGATGAAAAAGAATTTGTTAAAAATTTTCATAAAGAATTAAATAATAATATAAGGATTTTTTCAAATATTCAAACAAAATCTACAAGAGAACTAGCAGTTTTGCTTTCTCAATGCGATTTATTTGTAGGAAATGAAGGTGGACCTCGGCATCTTGCTCAAGCTATTAATCTTCCTTCTCTTTCAATTTGGAGACATGGTGGAGGAATAAAAAATTGGTTACCTAATAAAAATGATTTGAATAGAGGTATTTCCACTGAAGATTTTAAAAATACTGTTTCTAATTATGACGAACTTAATCATTGGGAAAAATATGCTCTTATTACTCCAGAAAAAATTCTTAAAGAAATTATAGATATGGTTACTAAATATGTACAAAAATAAAAGAAGTCGCAACTAATTTTTTTAGTTGCGACTTCTTTTATTTTTTATCTATATACTCCGCATTTCTATAGATTTCTCTCAATTTAAAATACTTAACCATTGTATAAAGTGAGCTTGTTACAGCTATTAGAAAACCCTCTATACCGTCTAAAAATCCCAATCTTATAATATACATCTTTATAAATTTATACAATGGGTTTAATACAATTTGAATAACTGAAGTTTTTTTATTCTTTTTATAATATTCTAAGGCACCTTCAGTTGTGTATCTATTAAATTTTGAGAAATAATCTTCTAAATTCAAATATGAATGGTGTAAAAATTTCTCTTTTATTTTTCCTATTTGTCTAGATGTTTCAAACTTTTCATGTACCATGTTTAAATTGTATTTTCCTGATTCTTTTTTGAATAATTTAGTGTGATAACTTTCACTCCAACCTCCATGTTTTAGTTCTTTCCCAAAACATACTGAAGCAAATTTAATATCGTATACATCAAAAGATGATTTTTCTTCGCTTATTATTTCCTTTATCTTTTTATTTAACTCTAATGAAATTTCTTCATCTGCATCTATATTTAATATCCATTCATTTGTACTTTTTTCTATAGCTAAATTTTTTTGTCCACCATATCCTAACCATTTTTGATTATAAAATTTAGCTCCATAACTAAGTGCAATTTCTTTGGTTTTATCTGTTGACCCACTATCAATTATAATAATTTCATCAGCTATATTTTTTATAGACTCTAGTGTTCTACCTATATTTTTTTCTTCGTTAAAAGTTATTATTGATACAGATAATCCCATACTTCACTCTCCTGTTATATTTCAAAATTAATTGAGAAAATTTTCCTAAAATTAAATATAAATTTATAATATTTTTTCCTTATTAGCTTTTATAAATTCTTTTATATCAAAGAAATCATTAATATTTTTTTCTATCCATTCTAAAGGTTTGTTCCACCATTTAAAATTTAATAAAAATTCTATCTCATCATCTTGAAATCTTTTTCTTATTACTTTAGCAGGTACTCCCCCAACAATTGTATAAGGTTCTACATCCTTTGTTACAACTGCTCCTGCTGCAATAATAGCTCCAACACCTATTGTCACTGCACTTAAAATACAAACATTTTTTCCAATCCAAACATCATTTCCTATTTCTAAATAATATTTACTATCTTTTACTGTTATTTTACTATCAAACATTTCTTCTTCTACAAAATCTAGTTCCATATTTTTTAGGTATTTGCTATAGCAAAAAGGGTGGGTACTTACAAATTTTGAAGTTGGATGCTTTCCTAAAGCTATATTTGTTCCTGGACCAATACTGCAAAATCTTCCTATCTTCACATGAGGTAAAATTGAATTTTCTCCAATGGTACTACCTCTTCCTAGAGAACTATTTTCAAAATCAACATTTTTACCTATGGTATTATTCTCTTCAAATTCATTTTCCCTTAACTTTACATTTCCCTCTATAAATATTTTTCTTTTTTTTAATTTTTTTATTAATATATCATTTTTTATTTTTTTTCTAATATTGTTTATTATTTTAAACATTTTTTCTCCTATCTCTTTATTTAATTTTATATCTATATTTTCTAGTTTTTAATTTTAAAATAGTTATTATTTTTAGTAAAATAACTTTAAAGCTTCGTCCTTCTTCCTTTACACCTTTCCAAGGAGTCTTATTAAGATATTTCCAATATTCTTTTTTATAGGGAGAGTAATCAGCACAATCCCATGGTTTTATTTCTCCTGTATAGTGAATAATCTTTATTTTTTCTTTTGAAATTTTATTTTCTTCACAATTTCCATGTGTAAAATTCCAAATTATATCTCCTTTTTTAAAATTATTTTCAAAAATTATATTAAGTGCATCTTGTTCATTTAATAATAATTCTTCTTTTAAATTATTACAAAAATCTACTGTTTTTTCAAATAATTTATTTTCTCTAATTTTTTCTAAATTCATAACCATTACTCCAGAATTAAAATAAATTTTATCTTCATTTAATTTTAATCTTTTTTTACTTAACTCTTGATCTTTTTTTCCATCTGGAATAGCCAATATAGAATATCCATCTAAATTTTCATTATACAAATCTTCTAATGGACTTTTAACTATTATATCACAATCTAAATATATTGCTTTTTTTTCATTTTTTAAAAATTCAGGAATATATAATCTTCCAAATACAATTATATCTAAATGTGTTCCTTTTCCAACCGTAAAATTATTTAGTAATTTTTCTGTTATTTTTATATATTCCACTTCACATTTTTTTTCTTTAACAAGAGATGTGATTTTCAACATATTTTCTTCTGATAAGACTGTATAAACAACATAAATTTTCCACTTCTCTCTTGTGTTTAACAATACTGACATTAGTGTAGCACCTAAATGTCTTGCATAATTATTTTTATCATTTATTAAAAAAATTAAATTTAGCACTTTTTTCTCCTCTATTAGTAAGTAGTATTCCAATCGAAATAAGCATTATCCCTGTTAAATCATTATATTTTACAGGGGTTTCAAATAAGGCAAAAATTTGAATAGATAAAATAAGGAAAAATGAAATATTATAATCCTCTTTTCTTTTTTTATAACTTAAATATAACATTAAAATTATTAAAAAACCATAAGAAAAAAAACCTATTATTCCCATAGTTGCTAGTAAATAAAAATAACTACTATGAGAATGCCCATGTCTTATTTTAGAAACATATTTATAATTTTCTGGTATTTCAAATTTTTTGAAACTCTTTTCAGTAAATCCAACTCCTTTTATAGGTGATGTTTTAAATATTCTTATTGAATTTTTCCAAAGTTCAATTCTTCCTGAATTTCCTCCTCCTTTTTTTATATTTGTTATACTTTCTAATCTTTTTACATATTTATTATTTGATAATAAATGTGTAACTGAAAATAATAATATAAAAATTATTCCTATCATTATAATCCCTTTCTTTTTATATTTAAACACTAATGTTATTCCTAAACATAAAATAAGTGCAACCCAGTTAGCTCTATTTTGTGTCCATATCATTGATATTAGAGATAATACTAATAATACACTTAGACCTAATACTTCTATTTTTTTGTTTTCTCTATACATTAGTAAGCACCCGATAACTATAATTCCTAGCATTATAATAGGTGCAAATCTCCAAACATGATCATATCCACTGATTCTATCTCCACCATATAAACCTCTAATATAACCCCATTTTTCTAAAAATGAAATTATTAATTTACTCATAAACCCTAAAATTCCTACTTCTATAAATACTCTTTTTTCACTATTATTAATTTTAAATTGAGAAAAATATAATGGAATTATCATAAAAGTAGATATATCTAAAAAACTGTCCCTAATCCCTCTTAAATCACTTATTCCTACTCCACTTACCAAAATAGCTATTAAAAATAATACTATACCATATTCTAAACCTATTTTTTCATATTTTTTATTTTTATAAACTTTATAAATACTGAGAGGTAAAACACAATAGTTTAATATTCTTGCTGAATATTTAGTTGAATGAAAAATTGTAATTATAAGTACCAACATGGAAATAATAAATAAAATATTAATTTTTTCTTTTTTTTTTATATAAAATATTTCAAAGATATCTTTAATAATAAAACTTCCTATTAGTAAATATATTAGTATCATAAGAATTTTTTGAATACTGATCGTCCCCTCCATTTTTTTCTCCTATTTTTTTATTTTAATATTTAATTATTTATCTTAACATTAATTTTATACTTCTTTCAAAGTCTTCCACTGATATTAAATTCATATGTTTATTAGGATATAATTTGTCATCTAAAATTTTATTTTGTTTATTTTCCATTTTAGATGTTAATATTTTAACCCATGGTACTTCATGATAAAACCCTATTTTTTCGTCATTTTGAAATAAAGCTATTGTTTTTTTCTTAATAACAAAAGAGAAATTATATAATCCTGAATCAAAACCTATAAATAGCTTGCTTTTTGCTATATAGTCAAAAGCTCCTAATATTGTAGTTTTATCTACTAAACTTATTATATTTTTATTTTTAATTGATTCTATAATTTTTTTACTATAATCCTTTTGGTATTTTCCATTTCCCAATAAATAAATTCTTTCTTCAGGATACAATTCTATAATTTTTTTTATATACTTTATCATTATTACAGGAGAACAAACTCTCATTCTAGAACTAGTCCCCATAGCGATAGTAATACCTAATTCTACTTTTTCTTTATACAAACTCTCTAAGTTCGGTATTATCTCTTCTTTTTTTATTTGTTCTCCTAGTATGCTCTTACTCATTTTAAATACTGTATCTAAAACATAGTGTGTATCTCTAGCTATCTCATATGAACTTGTATAGTATTTATTACAACGTTTCACATTATCACTTTCATCTCTAATCCCTATTCTTTCTGGAATAAAAAGATTCCCAACCATAATGTCACTTGTAAATTCTAAATTAATATATTTTTGAAATCCCATTGAGTTTAATATATATGATTTTTTTAATCTTAAAAAAAAACTTTCTATTTCTTTTTTTGAAAGCCCAATACAATTATAGTTTAACATTTTTCCTATTTCTAAATAATTTTCATTTAATATAAATACAACTTTTTCTCGACCATATTTTTCTAATATTTTTTCTACTAAAGCTGTTCTTATAAGTAAATCTCCTATTCCATCAGAACATTTAATTAGAATTTTATCATTATTTTTTTTAAATTTCCATTTAAAGAAGAAAAAAATAAATCTAATTCCATAAAGATGAAGGCTCTCTCTTATATAAAATTTTTTTAAATAATATTTTTTTTCCATATTTTTTTATTTTTCTCCTTTTTATAAATAGTAAATTTTCTTTACTCAATCTATTTTCCGTCAATAAGTTTTTCATATTCTTTTATAACTTTAACTCTATTAAATTCTTTTCTTCTTTCTTTTAATTTTATTAACAACTTATTAATTTTCACTCCATCATTCAATATATTTATTACTTCACTAGCCAAACTCTTATAGTCTCCAACCGGATAAAGAATTCCACATTTTCCATTATCCAAAATTTCTCTAGGACCAGTGGGACAATCTGAAGAAATTACTATTTTGTTACAAATCATAGCTTCTATTAAAACTGTTGGTAATCCTTCATATTTTGAACTATGAATAAAAAAAATTGAATTTTTTATCCAAACATATGGATTTTTTGTTAAACCTATAAATTTAACTATTTCTTCTAATTTTAATTCCTGTACTATTTTTTTTATATCCTTTTCATTTGGTCCATCACCAACAATATAAAGTTTTTTATTTATTTTATTATTTTTTAATATTTCAAATGCTTTAAGAAGTGTATAATAATCTTTTTGAACTGTGTCTAACCTTGAGACTGCAACAATATATTCTTCATTTAGCATTTCTTTTTCATGTGTTGTTAATTGACTTTTATCTTCTGATAATTCTTCTATTCTTTCAAAATTAAACGGATTATATATTTTCACTACTTTTCCTCTTATGTTTGGATAAATATTTTCTAATTCATTTTTCATATCATCACATATTGCTATTACTTTATTGTATTTTTCTATATTTTTTCCAAATCGTTTTATTTTAGAATCTTTTTTCAATAGTTTAGGAACTGAATTATGAATCCATACAAAAGTTTTTTTCAATTTCAATTTTTCAATATACTTTACTGCACCCCAATCAAAATCAATAAAAATATCTATTTTTCCTATTTTTTTAATATATTTTTTAGTATTTTTTAATACTATTTTTTTTTCTAATCCCATATAGATATTATACATTAATTTATAATATAAATTATTCTTATTTTTTCTGTAAAATTCTGTTTTTCTCATTAATTTTTCTGGTTTCAAAAAATAAATTTTTATTTCTTCAGGAATATCTTTTAAAAATATATTATCACTTCCAGAATCATCTTCAATAAATAATATTATCTCATATTTTTTTTTGTCAATAGTTTGAAGAACTTCAATTAATACTCTTTCTAATCCTCCCATTCTCAAACTTCCACTTCTAAATATAATTTTTTTATTCATTCTTTACTCCTAATTTTATTGTTTATATTAATTAATCTCTAATATCTCTTTAATTTGTTGAGTAATTTTACTATAAGAAAATTCATTTATTTTTTCCTTCATTTTTTCAGAATAACTTAACGCTAAACTACTGTCTTTAAGCAATTTATATACAGCATCTTCAAAACTTTTCTTATCTCCCATCTTTATTAAAACTCCACATCTTCCATTATCTAAAATTTCTTTAACTCCTGTTGGACAGTCGTAAGCTACTACAAGTGCTTTAGAAATCATACTCTCGATTAAAACTGTTGGAAGACCTTCACCATAAGAAGAATGTAAAAACATTTTTGAATTTTTCATCCAAATATAAGGATTTTCTTTTTGTCCTAATAAAAAAATATCATTTTCTAATTTTAATTCTTTTATCTTAGCATTTAAATTTTCTTTTTCATCACCATCACCTACAATATATAGTTTTTCAGTTATTCCTCTTTTTTTTAATCCTAAATATATATCAATTAAATCTTCTCGACCTTTTCCGTGTACAAGTCTAGAAACAGCAACCATATAATCATTATTTAAAAACTTTTTTTCTTCTTCTAATAATATTTCTCTTTCTTTAAATTTATTTTGAATTTCATTTATATTAATGGGATTATAAATTCTTATCCCTTTATCTTTCACATCTGGATATATTAATTCTAGTTCTTTTTTCATTTCATCACATATTAAAACTATTTTTTCATATTTTTGTAATTTTCTATGTACTCTCTTTTTTTTATTTCCTTTGGATAAACTTAATGTATAATGGCTCCATCCTATAGCTTTATAAGGTATTACATCTAAGTGTTTTCCCAATCCCATGTCAAAATCTATTACATAATCAAAAATATTAGTTTTAAAATATTTTTTCAGCCATCTATTCATTGTAAATCTCTTATAAGGTAAATAAATTTGATAAAAAACTCTATGAAATACGGATTTTTTTTTCTGAAATTTTATTTTTTCTCTATATTCCATCTCTTCAATAGTTGTTATAAATAAAACTTTTATATTTTTCGGAATATCTTTATAAAAAATATTTTTTTCAGGTTTATTTTCTTTTATTAATAATGTAACTTCTATGTCTTTTTCTTTAGATAAAATAGTTAAATAAGAAATTAAAACTCTCTCTATCCCTCCCATATCTAGTTGACCGTTATATATTAAGACTTTTTTCATTTTTCTCCTTAGTTAATTCCTATATTTATTTTAATTTATCTTTTAAATCATCTATATTAAAATCATTTATGTCTGATTCTTCACCCAACTTACTACTATTTTTACTAAATATTATTTTAGCTTTTTTACTATCTGGGCTCCAAATAGCAAAATTATTTTCACCTATTTTTTCCTCTCTATAAATCCCTATTATTTTTTTATCATATGCTTTCGCTATATGAATAATAGATGTATCTGGACTGACAACCAAGTTTGAATATTTTATTAATAGAGAACTATCTAAAATTGAATTAATATCTTCTTTTAAAAAAATATTTTTCAAGTTATTTTTTTTTATTATTTTTTTTAATTCTTCCTTTTTATTTGGTGAATAAATTGGGACAATAAGATAATTTTTCATCTCTAACATCTTAATTATTTCAATAATTTTTTCCTCATTTAAACTTCTATATTTACTTGCTCCATAGGGATTTAAAATTGCTATTAATTTTTTTTCAATATTTATTTTATCATACCATTTTTTTATTTTATTTTCATTTTCAATATCAGTAAATATTTCATAACTAAAATTAATTTTTTTTATATTCAATTTTTTTAAATATTCAGCGTATCTTGAAGAAATATGTTGTTTTTCATTAAGAGTATCTTTTAATTCTACTGAAATATCAAAAAGATTCCATCCTTTTTTGTTTAGCCCCATATTAATTTTAGCATGACATAAATTTATAAGTTTCATATCTTTAACTCTTAATATTTCAGAAAAATCTACTAATATATCATATTTTTCATCAGATATCTTTTGTCCTAAATATTTTTCTTTGCCTTTCTCATAGTTATAGATTGTATCTACATAGGGATTATTTTTTATAATATCCATAGCTGAACCTCGTGTTACAACCCCAATATTAATATGGGGATAGTTTTTTTTCACTTCGCGGAATAAAAAAGTACTCACAACCATATCTCCTATTTTTCCATCATATCTCAAAAATACAATAGAATTTATTTTTGACATATTTATATTTAGTATTTCATTCTTTTTTTTTCTATCCCAAAACCATTTTCCAATAGCAAGCCTTTTCGGTCTCATATAATCTTGTAATCTTCTATTTAATTTTCTAAACATACAACTCTCCTTAAATTACTTTTTATTTCTTCATAAAAGACTTATATTTTTTATAGTATCTCCAAAACCAAAAATCATCACCAAACTGTGTTTCAAAATTTTTGTTAAACCTTTCAATATCTTTTACTATTTTTATAAACGATGCTTTTTTAGCATTAATATCTATTAATTTCATTTCATTTTTTTCATTTATAATAAAATTAGTTGGATTAGGATCACCGGAAACTATTCCATAATTATGTAACTCTCTCAGTGCTAAATATAACTTTCTTTTTAAAAAATTAGATTTTTCTTTAATTGTGTCAACCTCCACTCCAACTATGTACTTCATAATGAGAAAGTTCTTTATTTTTTTATTTTTCTTTTGTTCTGCAACAAAATAACAGGTACAAAGATTTTTGTATCCTTTTCTCTCTAATTCTTTTGTTTTTAAAAAAATTCTTTTAGCACTAGTTTTAAATATTTTTTTTTTTATATATCGTATATTTTTTTCTTTAGGATTGTCTAAAAAATTTTTTAATATATAATTTGTTCCATTGATTTCTAATTTGTAAACTATTGAGTATTTGCTCCTTTGAAGTTCTAATTTTTCTATTTTATCATCCAATAAATTTATAAAAATATTTTTAAATTTTTCAAATCCATCTTCATACAAATATATATATTTTTTATCTTCTTCTTGCAAATACACTTTTACTAACCCCCTCTCTTTTTCTCTCTCTTTAATCTAATAAAATTATATCTTCCACTAACTTTTCTTTTAAAATTAAATAGTTTATTAGTAGAAAAAAGTCCAATTCTTCTTATTTCAAGCATATCTTCTGAGAATGTTAGTGGTCCATTGTCTGTTGCTACCACAAATTCAAATTTAAACTCTTTAGTTATTTCTTTTACTACTTCATTAAAATCACCATAAGGATAAGAAAAAGAAACTGTTTTCTCTCCTAACTTCTCCTCTATTATTCTTTTGGATTCTCCTATTTCGTATCTAATTTCTTCTGAAGATAGTGTATCTAGTCTTGGATGAGTCATAGTATGTACTCCAAACTCAACAAGACCTGACTGGTGCATCTCTTTTATCATTTCAGTGTTCATAAGATTAAATCTTGTTTCAGGATTAGGTTCATACTCTGCATCCCATTTATTATAGTCCCCTTCTCCCATAATATAGATAACAGCTTTACAATTATATTTTTTTAAAAGAGGAAAAACATTTCTATAATTATCCTCATACCCATCATCAAATGTTAATATTATTTTTGTTTTCCCTTTATTAAATCTTTCTTTATATTTTTCAGATTTTAAATCTTTAAATGTTACTGTTTCATAGTTATTATTTACTAAATATTTCAGTTGCTTTTCAAAATCTTTTTTTAAGGTATAGGTTCCATGAACTCCTTTTTCTTCTTCTTTTCCATCTATTATTCTATGATACATTATTATTGGCATCTCTTTTTTCTTTTTCAAAACGTAGGATTTTTCATATATTCCTTCTATTGCATTAACAATATTTTCTTTTCCAAACTCTCTAATTAAAAGCTTTCTCATTTTTAATAGTTTTTCTTGAGCTCTATCACCTAAATATAAATTTAAAGCACTATCTATCATTTTATTTATTTTTGAATAATCAAAATTTGTTTGTGAAGTTTTTCCAATATCTCCAAAATTTGTAGTTAAGGCAGAATCTATATTTTCTTCTGTTACTTCTCCCACTAGCTCAGCTTCACCTATTGCAATTGTCGCTCTTCCTGATAATATTGACTCTACAACAACTCGTCCTGCTCCAATAATAATATGAGATTCTTTTATTATTTCAGGAATATTATCAACATAACCTAAAAATTTTACTTTATCTTTAAATTTTTCAAATCTTTCTGGTATTTCTTTTCCCCCAACTATCTGAGTATCTACTTTATCATTTTTATAAAGTTCTAAAAGTAAATTGTAGGCTACATCACCTTTAGGACCTGAAAGTCTTCCAATTATAGATACTATTGGTTTTTCAAAAATAAGATTATTTATCTTGGAAAACACATATTTTTCTTCATTTATTGGATTTCTTAAAACTTTTATGTCTTTTTCTCTTACCCCTAAATCTTTCACTATATGATTTTTTATATTCTCACAAACAGGAAGTACATAATCTCCAAAACCTTTAATAATTTTTCTACTTAAATGAACTGGCTGACGTCCGTGAACTGTTGTTATCATTGGTATTCTACAAATTTTTGCTGCTAAATTTGAACTCCAAGCAGAAGCTCTTGAGTGAGCATGAATTACTTGAATATCTTTTTCTTTTATTATTTTCATTAGATTTTTTACTTGTTTGTATCTTTGAATTAAATTTTTTCTTTTATTAAATTCTAATTTTATATATTCTGCATTAGTATTTTTTGTCAATGTATCAGAAACTATCCAAACTTTATTTCCTTTTTTTATAAGTTCATCAGCTAAAGTAACAGCATAAACTTCTGCACCGGTTACTTCTAGTTGAGAAAGTGCCATTAGTATATTCATAAAAAATTTCTCCTTTAAATCACTAAAAAACTTTATTTTTATTTATTTAATTATATCATAAATACAATAAAAAAAATCAAGAAAATTGGAAATACACGCAATTTATCTTGATTTCTTATATTTTTTATTTATATTTTAATTTCATTATTAATTTTTTATTAATCTAACTATTTTCCACAACTTTTTTTATAATGACAGTCCTTTGATTCACTTTTAGAACAACCACAACCACTTTTGCCTGTCATATATTTACATAAATTTTTAAACGCTATATAAGCTATAACTATTACAACTATTACAACTATTATTGTTTTCATATAAAAAACAACCTCCCCACTTGAAATATAATTGTTGACACTATATAAGGAATTATTAACATTATTCCTATTACAAATCCCATAAATTTATATCCAAACTCTTGTTTTATTGCCGCTAATGTTACTATACAAGGAATTACTAAAAGAATAAACGCCATAAACGAATATGCTTTTAGAGGACCTAGAGGATCATTGGGCCATAAACTTGAAGTAGCTGATACAATTCCTGTTCCTTCCTCTTCTATTTCCTCAACAGATGGTGGAGAAAATATATCCCCTAAACTAAAGGAAACAACTCCAATTGCTGAATCTTTTATTGCTATTAATAAATCAATTACTTCTCCTTTTAGATCTTCGGAAAAAGTTGTAGCCTCTTCATCAGAGTCGGGCTCTTCAATTTTTAAAACTTGTGCCATAAATCCTACTACTACTTCTTTTGCTGCGATACTTGGAACTATTGCTGCTACTGTTTCCCATCTATCTGCAAAACCTGTAGGCTTTAATATCGGAGCAATAACTCTTCCTACTGATGCCATATATGACCGAGATGTATCTCCATTATGTGGGAAATAAGTTAATGCCCATAATAACATAAGTACTGCTAATATCGTTGTTCCTGCTTTTTTTATGTATGAAGCAGTTCTGTCTACTGTTGAATTTAAAACTACTTTTAAACTCGGAACTCTATAAGGTGGTAACTCAATTATTAGAGCTTTTTCTTCAGCTTTAAAACCATCAAACCTTTTTAGTATCATGCCTGTTATCATTGCAACAACTATTCCTAAAAAATATAAACTCATAATTATAAATCCAGCACTATTTCCAAAGAAAGCTGCTGTAAACAATCCATAAACTGGTAGTCTAGCCCCGCAGGACATAAATGGAGCCATTACTGCAGTAAGTTTTCTTGAGTTATGGTCTTCCAATGTTCTTGTTGCATAAATAGCAGGAACAGAACAACCAAACCCTATTATCATAGGTACAAAAGCTTTTCCATTAAGTCCCATTTTTCTCATTATTTTATCCATTAAAAAGGCTACTCTTGTCATATATCCACTTTCTTCTAAAAGTCCTAAGAAAAAATAAAGAAATAACATAAGAGGAACAAAAACTACAACTCCACCAAATCCGCCTATAATACCTTCTATAACTAATGATTGTAAAACATCTGGTGTGCCTATTAGAAATTCTCCAACATATTTCCCAATAAAATTATTTATAAATCCATCCACCCAATCGTTTAAAGGAGCACTACCATTTATAACCATAGTCATAAATAATCCCATTGCTAAAAAGAATAGAGGTAATCCTATTATTTTATTTAATAACACTTTATCTATTTTATCAGTAAAATCTAATCTTGATTTAAAAGAATTAGTTACAGTTTTTTGAACAATTCCTCGACCTACACCATGCCTTTTTTCAGAAAATATTGTTTCTATATCCTCGTCATATTTTTCTTCAAGTTTTTTCTTAAACGCTTCAAACTCCTTTGATAAATCTAGATTAAATTCATTTTTAATTCTTTCAAGAAAATAACTATCTCTTTCTAATACCTTAATAGTTATAAAATTAATATTATATTTCTTTAATATATTTATATACTTCTCATCCTGTTTTATTTCTTGCTTTATTTCTTCAATCTCATTATTTAATATGCTATCAAATCCTAAACTATATTCCACTTTTTCAGATGAGTTTTTAGCAATTTCTAATGCTTTTGCTAAAAGTTCTTTTAATCCTCTGTTTTTAATTGCTGAGGTCTCTACCACATCCATCTCTATCATTTTTTTGAAATTTTTAATATCTAATTTATACTCTAACTTTTCAAACTCATCATAAAAATTAAGTGCTATTACCATAGGTTTTCCTAATTCTTTTAAAAGTGTTGTAAGATATAAGTTTCTTTCTATATTAGTTGATTCCACAACATTGATAATCACATCTGGTTTTTCATAAATAATATAATCTCTCGTTACTTTTTCTTCTAGTGAGTAAGGACTTAAACTATAAACACCAGGTAAATCAACTAAATTAATTTCTTCACCTTCAAAAATAAAATTAGCTTCTTTTCTTTCAACTGTTACCCCTGGCCAGTTTCCTACCTTTAATTTAGAACCTGCCAAAGCATTTATTAACGCTGTCTTTCCTACATTTGGATTTCCTGCAAAGGCTATTTTTATCATTTTTACAACTCCATTTTTATTTTTTCTATTTTTTTATTTTTTTTCCACTTCAATATGTTCTGCATCTTGTTTTCTTATTGCTAAACTATTTCCTGATATTCTAAATTCTTGTGGATCTCCTAATGGGGCACATCTTTCAAGTTTTATAATTTGACCAGAATTCACTCCCATATCAACAAGTCTTTTCTTTAATTCTCCAATCTTATCAATTTTTACTATTTGAGCAGACTCTCCTCTTTTCAAATCAGTCAATTTCACTTTAATCATCCCCTATTTTTTTTTTGGAATACTTCGTTATTCAAAGTATTTCATTTTTAAATTATAACAAAACTTATCTCTTGTGTCAAGAATTTATTGTTTATTATTTTTTATTTTTTTATCATTTCATTAAACTTTCTAAACTTTTAAATATTACACTTCTTATATTTTTATTTTCCAAAGATAATTCTTTTATTAAATTTTTTATTTTTAGTCTTTTTGAATTTTTATCAGTTTCATAAGGGCATTTCGATTTTAAAATTTCTATGTTCATTTTTTTTATATAACGAATTATATCAACTTCTTCCACATAGGCTAAAGGTCTTATTACCATTACCCCATACTCTTCAGAGGTGTAAGCTGGCTTCATCATATTAATATTACCTTGATAAAAAGTATTCATAAGAAAAGTTTCAATAATATCATCTTTATGATGACCCAAAACTAATTTATTAATATTTTGTTCTTTCATTGTAGTATAAAGAATCCCTCTTCTTATTCTTGCACATAAAAAGCAAGGATTTTTCACTTCTTTTTCACCAAAAAGCATTTTTGACAAATTTGTTTCTATTATTTTAAGCTCTAATCCAAGTTTTTTACAATAGTTAACTATTCCGATAGTTTCTGCTAAATCTTCTTCTGGATGAATATGAATGGGTATAATTTTAAAATTCATACGAGTAATTTTTTTTATTCTTAAAAGTGCATTTAATACCGTCATACTATCTTTCCCGCCAGATACTCCAACTGCTACTCTATCCCCCTCTTGAATCATATTAAAGTCATTCATAGCTTTTCCAATAGGACTCCATAAACTTTTTGAAAAGTCTTCATTTTCTATATAGGACAAAATTTCATTCTCTCGAAGATTTTCTAGCTCAATTTTTGTACTCAGTATTTTTTCTATTGTTCTAATAGCTTTCATTCTTTTTTTTTCAGAATATTTAATAGTTGTTAAAAGATTATCCTTAGAATTTTCAAGTATTATTCTTCCTTCTTCTATTTTATTATCTTTAATAACTTCTATTTTATAATTTTCAAATTTTTTTCCATTTAATTGAAATATTTCATCTATTTTTATCATTATTACACTCCAGTTTTCTTATTCCCTCTAGTATAGCCTAAAATATAATCTAAATTCACATTTTTCATAGAGTTAAAAATACTTTGTTTTATATTAGGATTTATTTCACTTAAAGTTTTTAAAAGTATTTTAATTTCTTTTCTTTTAGAATCTACTTTTCCTGATTCAATTGGACATCCACAAGACATAGCTTTTATTCTATTTTCTTTCATAAACTCCACTATATGTTCTTCATGAATATTTATAATAGGTCTTATAAGTTCCAATTTTCCACTTGTAGACTTTACTTTTGGAATCATTGTTTTTACAGTTCCAGCATAAAATATATTTATCAGTGCAGTTTCAACTAAATCATCAAAATGATGTCCTAAAGCTAATTTATTAAAACCTAATTCCTCTACTTTTTTATATAAAACTCCACGTCTCATTTTGGCACATAAAAAACATGGGCTTTCAGGAGATTCTTTAAAAGCAACTTCCCAAACATTTGCTTCAAAAATTTCACAAGGTATCTCTAATTCTTTTAAATTATTTTTAAATTCATCTATATCCATAGAGCCAAATCCTGGATTCATAGAAATAAATGTAAGTTCAAAATTTTTACTTCTATCTTTTTTTAATTCTTGAAAAAGCTTAGCCATAATTAAACTATCCTTTCCTCCTGAAACTCCTACTGCTATTTTATCCCCATTTTCTATTAAATTAAACTCTTTTATAGCTTTTATAAATTTTGACCATATTTTTTTTTTAAAAGGTCCATTTATACTTTCTTTTACTAATTCTACTTTTTTTAATTTTTTTTCTATTTCCACACTATACCTCCTAATAATATTTTAAAATAAATAAGCCACTGTTTCCAATGGCCATTTTTTAAATTCTAACTTTTTTTAATTTATTTAGTTATTTACTTGTTTAGTTATTTATTAGAATTTTTCTTTTTTTTCCAATATCTTGATATTTTTTCATAAGTTTTTCAATTTTTTCTAAATCTATTATTTCCACTAATATTTTATTTTCATCAAATAATACATTTATTTTTTCTTTTCCCTTTACTTTAGAATATCTAGAATAGAATTCACATGCCAATTTTTTTTCTTTTTCATTAAATGTACCTATCATTGCAATCACTGGTCCTGCTACATCAAAAGCTCGGATCATATGGGTGACTTTATCCCTATATTCCATAATTTTATGATTTCCTATATCATCTCGACCAACAAAAACATAATTTCCAGAACTAAATCTAAATACTCTCGCTATCTTAGTAAGATAAAATAAATAATTATATTTATCTTCTAATATTCCGTCATTTTCAAAAGAACGAAGTTTATTAGAATAGTCTATATCTGTTAAAAGACAGCCTCCACCTGGACTTGGATAATCAACTAAATTATATTTACCCATAAGCTCCATTTGATAATTTCTTCCTCTTCCTTGAATATCCAATAGTTCTTCTCTTTTTACCCAACCTTCAATTTCTGGTTTTGTAATTTCTAAAAATTTAGCTGAAAGAGGTCTTAAAATTAAATCGTTCATTCCAGACAATTTTTTTACTTTTTCTAAAGCTTCAAAATTTTGCGACATAGGACGTTGTCCTAAAACTTCACCAGATATTAAAAAACTGGCTCCGTATTCTTCCATAAGTTCCCCTGCAACCTTAAACATAAGAGAATGACAATCAATGCACGGATTCATATTTTTTCCTCTTCCAAAAACTGGATTTTTTACTATATCCATATGTCTTTTTTGGAACTCTATATACTCTAATTTTATTCCTAGTTGATTCGCCATATTTTCAGCTTTTTCATTTTTTCCACCAAAAAAATGTGAAACAAAATTTAATGCTATAACTTCAACTCCTTGTTCTTGCACTATTTTAATTGCTAATGCGCTATCTAGACCTCCTGAAAAAAGAGCTAATGCTTTTACCTTGTTTTTCATTATTTTAATCCTCACTTATATTCATATAGGTTTTATTGTTTATTGTTTTTTTTCCATCATAGTGAACTTTTACACTTTTAGGCACAGAAGTATAAACTTTTTTACTTATTTCAATAAAACTTGCTCCCTTTACTAGCATAGCACCCATAAGAAAATCTAACATTCTTTGAGCTGTTTCTAAATCTAAATACTCTAAATTTAAAGTTACCATTCTATCTTGTTTTATGTAATTCGCTATTTTTTTACAATCTCCAAAACTTTTCGGATCTATAAATATAGTTTGACAATTCTCAAAATTTTCTTGTTCTATATCATTTTTATTGTTTTCATACTCTTCAACTTTATTTATATTTTCAAATTCAAGTTCTTTTTTTTCCCATTGTTTTTGATTCTTTTCCATTTTAGGTTCTTCCTTTTCTAGTTTGTTTGTTTGCTCTTCGTTTAAATCTAATCCTTGCTCATCTTCATTTTCTTCTATCCCTGTAATTTGTTTAAACCACTTCCCTACTCCCATTTCATCACTCCTGATTTTTTAATCAAATATTTTTGTTCCTATTCTTAAAATAGTTGCTCCTTCTTCCAAAGCAATCTTATAATCACTGCTCATTCCCATTGAAAGTTCTGTTAATCTATTATTAAAATATTTTTCATTTAACTCATCTTTTATTTTTTTTAAAGTTGAAAATACATCCCTTAATATTTTTTCATCTTTTGTATAAGGAGCCATGGTCATTAATCCCTTTATATTTAAATTTTTAAATTTTAAATATTCTAAAATTTCTAAATTAAAATTTTCGATTTTATACCCCTCTTTGCTTTCTTCATTTGCTACATTTATTTCTATAAGAATATCTATTTTCCGATTTTCTTCCCTTGCTCTTTTATCAATTTCTTTTGCTAAGGATAATTTATTTACAGAATGAATTAAATTTACAAAATTTGCTATATATTTAACTTTATTTTTTTGAAGATTTCCTATAAAATCCCATTTTATATCCACTATATCTTTTTCTTTAAAATATAGATACTTTTCTTTAATTAATTTAGTTCTATTTTCTCCTAAATTATAAACTCCACTTTTTAAAACCTTTTCAATTTCTGAATTTTCAACATATTTTGTAACTATTAAAAGTTTTACTTTTTCTGGATATATTGAATATTTTTTTATATCCTCTAGTATTTCTTTAATATTTTCTTTTACCTTACTCATAATACTCCTGACTTAAATAAGTTCTGAAAATACATCATTAGCTAAAAACAAACCTTTTTTTGATAAAATATAGGCTTCATTTTTCTTTTCAAGGTATCCTCTCTCAAAAAGTTCTAAAAACTTTTCTTTTGAAACTTTACTAGGTTTTATCCCTTTTGTTAAAAGTCTTAATCCTAACATATTTTTATACTCTTCTTTAGCTTTTGAATCTACATATTCTTTTTCTAAAATTGGTTTTTCTCTTTTATCTATTTTATCATAATATTCTAAAAAACTAGTAATATTTTTATACCTTATATTCTCAAAATACCCTGAAGCCCCAATACCTATTCCTAAATACTCTTCATTTTTCCAATATTTGCTATTGTGTTTAGCTTCAAATCCTATTTTTGAAAAATTTGATATTTCATAATGAATATAATCATTTTCCTTTGCTTTAGAAATAATTAGCTCAAACATATCCGCTTCCTCATCATTATCGATTTCTTTTAGTTCACCTTTTTTTAATTTTTCGTAAAAAGGTGTATTTTCTTCCCATATAAGAGAATAGATAGAAAAATGTTCCGGATTTAATAAAAAAAGTTGCTCTAAATCTTTTTCTAAATCTTCTATTTTTTGTCCTGGTAAAGAAAATATAATATCTAAACTTATATCCTTAAATCCTGCTATTCTTGCCTCTTTATATGTGTCTATTGCCATTTCTGCATTATGCAATCTTCCTAAAATTTTCAAATTTTTATTACTGAAACTTTGAACTCCTATACTTATTCGATTTATTCCTATTTTTTTTAATTTTAAAAGTTTATCTAAATCTACTGTTTTAGGATTAATTTCTAGAGTTATTTCAGAGTTTTCATCTATTTTTAATTTTTTTAATATTCTTTCTATATCTTCTATGTCTAATAAAGACGGTGTTCCTCCACCAAAATAAACTGTATTATAATTAAAATTAGGATACAATTCTATTTCTTTTATAATATAGTCCACATATTTTTTTCTATCTTCTCTTTTTGTTCCTGAAAAAGATAGAAAATCGCAATAGTTACATAAACTATCACAAAAAGGTATATGGATATATATTGCATTCATAATTTTCTCCCTTTTGATATAAATTATTTTTTTTCAACATCATTAACAAAGGCTTCAAATTTCTTCATAACTAATGCTAATTTTTCTATCGCTCCTTTAGCGGTAGGAGCTTTTACACAATAATAATATTTAATTTTAGGTTCAGTTCCCGAAGGTCTAACTGTTATATATGTTCCATCTTCAAAAACAAATTGAATAACATCAGAAATAGGTAAATTAATTTTATTGGTTTCCCCTGTTTTTAAATTTACCTCAATTTTATTTTTATAGTCTCTAAAAACACTCACTTTTTTATCGATTAATATTTTTTCATTTTTTAAATGTGAAAAATACTCCATTATTTTTTTTATTTCTTCCATTCCTGTTATACCTTTTTTTGTTATAGCAGTAATTCCTTCTTTATACCAACCATATTTAGCATATAATTTTTTTAATTCCTCTAGTATATCTGTTCCTTCGGCTTCATATTTTGCCCCCATTTCTGCAAGCACCATTGTTGTCACTATAGCATCTTTATCCCTTGCATGAGTTCCTATTAAATAACCATAAGATTCTTCAAAACCAAAAATGTACTCTCCATCTAATGCATTTGTTTCAAACTCTCTAATTTTTTCCCCAATAAATTTAAATCCAGTAAGTGTTCTATACACTTTAACCCCTTTATCTGCAGCTACTAAATCTAGCATTGGCGTTGAAACAATAGTTGATATTACAGCTCCATTAGTTGGAATATTTTTTCTGTTTTCTAAAATATAATTCATTAAAAGTAATCCTATTTGATTACCATTAGGATATTCCCATTTTCCATTTTTTCCTTTTATTGCAACTCCTATTCTATCTGCATCAGGATCATTTACCATGCAAATTTTAGAGCCTACTTTTTCTGCTAATTTTATTCCCAATTTAAATACTGCTGGATCTTCTGGATTAGCATAAGCACAAGTAGGAAACATTCCATCTCCTTCTAGTTGCTCTTTTACAGGATAGATAGATTCAAACCCCATTTCTTTAAACATTTTAAGTACGGGTCTTCCCCCAGTTCCATGAAGTGGTGAATAAACAATTTTATAATCTTTTTTTCCTGGAATTTCTATTTGCATAGCCTGTTTTTTTATAGCTTCTATATATTTATCATCTATATCATCTGAAATTTCAACTATTAATTTTTTAGTTAAAGCTATTTTTTTTTCTTCTAATTTTATCATTGAAAAATCTGAAACTTTATTTACTGCATTTACAACACTAGACGCATGTGGCTCTACTAATTGTGCACCATCATTCCAATACACTTTATAACCATTATATTCTTGTGGATTATGTGAAGCAGTAATAACTATTCCTGATTGTGCTTTTAATTCTCTAACAGCAAAAGAAAGTTCTGGAGTAGAACGTATCCCCTTAAATAAATAAGTTTTAATTCCATTTCCAGCTAAAACTAATGCCGCATTTAATGCATATTCTTCAGAACCTATTCTACAATCATGTGCTATTACAACTGATTTTTTTAATATATCACCATCAGATACTTCATTTATATAATCAGCTAAACCTTGAGTTACCTTTCTTATAACATATTTATTTATTCGATTACTTCCAACACCTCTTACTCCCCTTATTCCCCCAGTTCCAAATGATAAATCTGTATAAAATCTATCCTCAATTTCTTTTATGTTCCCCTGAAGACTTTTCAGTTCATTTCTATCAACTTCATCTATATAGCCTGAGCTTAACCATTCTAAATATTTTTTTTCTGCACTCATGATTATCCCTCCTATTTCTCTTTTATTCCATTATATTTTTTTATAATATTTAGTTTCAATATATATTTCTATAATATCATAATTATCTACAAAATTAAAGGTTTTTTATAGGATTAAAAAATGTCGATACTTTTTAATATCGACATTTTTAAGCATAAAATTTTTATTTAATAAGGTATAGTGTTTTTATTACTTACTTTCTCTTCAACTTTTTTAGTAGTTATTAAAACTTCAGTAGTTAAAATTAAAGATGCTACTGAAACTGAATTTTGAAGAGCTGATCTTGTTACTTTTGCTGGGTCTATTATCCCACTTTCAATCATATTTACATACTTTTCTGTTATTGCATTAAAACCATAACCTTTAGGTAAATTTCTAATTTTCTCTATAACTGCCGAACCTTCTATTCCTGCATTTTCTGCAATTTGTTTAATAGGAGTTAATAATGCTTTTTTTAATATTTCTACTCCCATTCCTTCTTCACCTAATAGTGTGAAACTCTCCATTTCCTTAGCTATCTGTACAAGGGTAACTCCTCCACCTGAAACAATTCCCTCTTCTACTGCTGCTTTAGTTGCATTTAATGCGTCTTCTATTCTTAGTTTTTTATCTTTCATTTCAATTTCTGTCGCAGCTCCAACTTTTATAAGAGCAACTCCACCTGATATTTTTCCTAGCCTATCTTGCAATTTATCTTTCTCGTATTCAGAAGAACACTGTAAAATTTGAAGTTTTAATTGATTTTTTCTAGCCTCAATTACACTGGGAATTGCTAATCCATCAATTATTATTGTACTATCTTTTGTTATTTTTACTTTCTTTGCTCTTCCTAAACTTTGAATTCTAGCGTCCTCCAAATTCATCCCTTTTTCTTCTGAAATAACTTCTCCACCTGTGAGTATTGCAATATCCTCAAGTATTTCTGATCTTCTATCTCCAAAAGAAGGAGTTTTTACTGCTATAACATTTATTGTTCCTCTTAATTTGTTAACAACTAAAGTTGAAAGTGCCTCTCCTTCTAAATTTTCTGTAATAATTAAAAGAGGGGCTGCTGCTTTTACTACATCCTCTAATATAGCAATTATTTCTTTCATAGTTGTTATTTTTTTATCTGTTATTAGGATATATGGGTTTTCTAGTTCGCTTATCATTTTTTCTGTATTACTTGCCATATACGGTGAAATATAGCCTTTATTAAACTCCATTCCCTCTACTATTTCTAGAGTTGTTTCCAATGATTTTCCTTCTTCTACTGTTATTATTCCTGTTTCTGAAACTTTTTCCATAGCAATAGCTATTATTTTTCCTATTTCCTCATCTCCTGCTGAAACAGAAGCAACTTGAGCTATTTCTGAATTTGATTCTATTTTTTTTGAATTTAATTTTAATAGTCTAATAGCTTCAGAAGCGGCTTTTTCTATTCCCTTTTTTATAAACATTGGATTTACACCTGAAGAAACTATTTTTAATCCCTCTTTTACTATAGCTTGAGCTAATATTATAGCAGTGGTAGTTCCATCTCCTGCTATATCATTAGCTTTAGTTGCAACTTCTTTTATAAGAGAAGCACCCATATTTTCAAATTGATTTTCAAGTTCTATTTCTTTTGCAATTGTTACCCCATCATTGGTTATAAGAGGAGCTCCATAACTTTTTTCAATTACAACGTTTCTTCCTCTTGGTCCTAACGTTACTTTAACAGCATTTGCTAAAATGTTTACTCCATTTTCTAAGTTTTTTCTCGCCTCTTCATCAAACTTTAGTATTTTAGACATTTTTTACCCCTGTTTTTTATATTTGGCATTTTATATTTATTTAGTTTATTCTATTATAACTGCTAATACATCCTTCAAATTAATTAATACTAATTTATCATTTTCAGATTTTATCTCAGTTCCTATAAATTTAGAATATAATATTTTATTACCTATTTTAATCTCTTTCATGCTTTCACCCTGTCCAAGTGCTATTACCTCTCCTAAATTATGTTTATCTATTTCTTTAACAGTGGATAATATTATTCCGCTAGCTGTTTTTTCTTCTTTTTTTTCTATAATCATTCTTACTAGAATTCTTTCCCCTATTGGTTTTAGTTTCATTTTTTCCACCTTTTTTTCAACGTAGATATTATATAGTTATTTTAAAATTTTTTTTCAAATAATTCTTTAATTCTTCTTTTGTTTCCTCATTTCTTAATCCAAACTCTATATTTGCTTTTAGAAGTCCAATTTTATTCCCTATATCATATCTTTTACCCTGAAAATTATATGCTAAAACTTTTTCTCCATCTTGTAACATTTTTAATATTCCATCAGTTAGTTGAATTTCTCCACCTTTTCCAGGTTTTGTTTCTTCTAAATATTTAAATATTTTCCCATCTAATAAATATCTTCCAAGGCAAGCTAATTTTGAAGGTGCCTCTTCTTTTAAAGGTTTTTCTACAAAATCTGAAATAGATACTGTTCTATCGTCTATTTTATTCGCAGGTTTTATTATCCCATACATAGAAACATCTTCTTCTAAAACTTCTTGAACGCCTATTATACTAGAACCATGTTCCACGTATGCTTCAATTAATTGTTTAGATACTGGATTTTCAGCATTATACATAATGTCATCTCCTAAAGCCACAATAAAAGGATCATCCCCTATAAAGGATTTAGCTTTTAGTATTGCATGACCTAATCCAGAAGGTTTATTTTGTCTTACATAATAAATATTTACCATTTCAGAAAGATAGTTCACTTTTTTCAACAGATCAATTTTCCCATCTCTTTCTAAAGTATTTTCAAGTTCAAAGGAATAATCAAAATGATCTTCGATAGAGTTTTTATTTCTTCCTGTTACTATAATTATATCTTTGATTCCAGATTCCACCAATTCTTCTACAATATATTGTAAAGAAGGTTTATCAACTATTACAAGCATTTCTTTTGGTTGTGCCTTAGTTGCTGGTAAAACTCTTGTTCCTAAGCCTGCAGCTGGTATTACTGCTTTAGTTACTATTGCTTTTTTCATTTTTTCTCCAATTTCACATTTTATTTTATTCTTTTTATTTTATTCTTGCTCCTAATTCAGTATTAGAATCTACCTGAATTAGTTTGCTTCCATTTTTTTTATTTTCTACAGTTAAAAACATCCCTTGAGAAATTTCATTTTTTAATTTTACAGGAGCTAAGTTTGTTACTGCCAGCACTTTTTTTCCAACTAACATTTCTTTTTCTGTATAAGATGTTGCTATTCCTGATATTATTTGTCTTATTCCAGCTTTTAATCTAACTTTAAATTTAAGAAGTTTATCTGCTCCTTTTACTTTCTCTACCTCTAAAATTTCTACAACTTCTATTTTTATCTTATTAAAATCTCCAATTTCAATTGAATTTTCTATTATTAACTTTTCGTCTATAACAAATTCTTCTTCTTCTTTTTTTTCTTCTATTACTGGAATTTCAAGTCTTGGAAAAATAGGAGTTGCTTCTCCTAATACGTGTTCAGGTTTAAAAAAATCCCAACCTTTTAACTGACTTATTTTAGCTTCTTTTATAGGAGTTAAAACTCCTAACTGTTTCCATATATCCGAAGATTTTGTTGGCATATATGGATAAATTAAAACTGAAACTTTATATAATCCATTGATTAAATTATTCATAACAGTTCCTAATCTTTTTTTAGAAGTTTCATCTTTTGCTAAAGTCCAAGGCATTGTCTCGTCTATATATTTATTCATACGAGAGATAAATTTCCACATACCTTCTAGTGACTTAGAAAACTCAATTTTAGACATTGATTTTTCAACGGTGATTAATGTTTCTTCCCAAACATCTTTTAAATTTTCATCAAATTCACCTGAAATATCACCTTTAACTACTATACCATTAAAATATTTTTTATACATTCCTAGTGTTCTATTTAATAAATTTCCCAAATCATTAGCTAGATCTGTATTTATTCTTGTTATAATTGATTTAGTCGCATAATCTCCATCATTTCCAAAATTAACTTCTCTCATTAAACAATATCTAAATACATCTACTCCGTATTTTTCTATTTCAAATTCTGGAGCCACTACATTTCCCTTGGATTTAGACATTTTTTCTCCCTCAGATGTCCACCAACCATGTGCTACTATGTTAGTCGGTAATTTTACTCCCGCTGACAAAAGCATACAAGGCCAAATTATCGCATGAAATCTTACAATATCTTTTCCCATTAAGTGAACTACTTCTGAGTTATTCCAAAATTTATCAAAAAATTCTGGATTATTTTCATATCCAGTAGCTGTTATGTAATTTGTTAAAGCATCAAACCAAACATATGTTATATGACCTGGTGCAAAATCAATGGGAATTCCCCATTCAAAAGTATTACGTGATATGGATAAATCATGTAAATTTTGTTTTATAAATGATACAACTTCATTTTTTCTTGAATTTGGAAGAATAAAATCAGGATTTTCTTCTATATGCTTAAGTAACTGATCTTGATATTTTGACATTTTAAAAAAATAAGATTCTTCTTTTACAATTCTTAATTCTTTTCCACAGTCTGGACAAAACTTTTCATTTACAACACTATTTTCAGGAACAAAATTTTCACAAGCTACACAATATTTTCCTTCGTACTCCCCTTTGTAAATATCCCCCTTTTCATAAACTGTTTTTAGTATTTTTTTTACAGCTTCTTTATGTCTTGGCTCTGTTGTTCTTATAAAATCATTGTATTCTATATTTAATTTATTCCACATATCTTTAAATCTTGGTGCCATAGAATCAGTCCATTGTTGAGGTGTTAAATTTCTAGATTTTGCTGCTTCTTCTACTTTTTGTCCATGCTCATCTGTTCCTGTTACGAAATAAACATCATAACCACATGTTTTTTTATATCTTGATAATACATCTGCTGCTATTGTTGTGTATGCTGTTCCCACATGAGGATCTCCGTTTACATAATATATTGGTGTTGTAACATAAAAATTTTTACTCATATTTTATAACTCCTTATTTTTTATTTTTAATTCTGCTTTTCTATCCAAATCATCTATTTTTTCTTTTAATAACAAGGATTCAACTTCTAAATTAGCATTTTCATCTATGAAATAAGGTTCTCCATAGATAATTACAGCTCTGGAAAACGGTTTAGGTAGTTCAAATTTATCCCAGGATTTTTCAAATATCCATTTTTTTTCATAGGCAACTCCTATTGGTACTAATGGGACTTTAGATTTTTGAGAAACATATAACATTCCCGATTTAACAACATATCTAGGACCACGAGGTCCATCTACAGGGGTCCCAACAGTACACCCTTCTTTTACTTTTTTTATAAGTTTTAATAAGCTCCTAGCTGGATTCTTATCTGAAGACCCTCTTACCATTTCTGTACCATATTTTTCTAAAGGAACAGAAATCAGCTCCCCATCCTTAGTAGGACTAGCAAGAGCTACTTTTCTTTTTATAAAACCTGTTCCTAAAAGTGTCATTACAACTTTATTATGCCAAAGCGCCATAACATAATTTCTATCTTTATTAAATTCCTTTGGAAATACCTGCTCAATTTTCATAGTTTTTTCTAAAATTTTAACTAAATAATACACAAGATTACCGTAAAATCTAAATTTTTTATTTTCCAACATAAACTCACGTCCTTAAAGCTTTATTAGCTTTAATTATATCATAATTTAATAATAATAAAATTAAAAATTCTAAAAAATAAAAAAAAAGCTATTTTACAATAATCAAAATTAAGATTATTATTAAATAGCTTTCTTTTTATCTTAAAATAATCCTGGAATACTTACTCCACCAGTTATCTTTTCCATTTCTTTTTCTGATAACTCTTCAGCTTGTCTCATAGCTTCATTTACAGCTGATAAAATTAAATCTTGTAACATCTCTTTATCTTCTGTAGCTTCCTTTAATATCTCATCTGAAATATTTATAGACAACAACTCTTTCTGCCCATTCACTTTAGCTACTACAGCTCCTCCACCTACAGAGGCTTCTAATTCTTTAGTTTTTAACGATTCTTGAACAGACAACATCTCTTGTTGCATAACCTGAGCTTGTTTTAATAACTCTTGTTGTCCTCCATTTGCTGCTTTTCCTGTTTTCAATTTTCTTACCACGTTTATATTCCTCCTAGTTCATTTCTCTTTTTTGATATAAAATAATTATTCAATTATGTTTTATTATATCATATCGTACTAATGTTTTCAATTCTTAAATTATGTTATTTACTATTTTATCACTTATTGGAGAATATAAAAGTGGTGAATAGAATTTTTTTTCTTGTTCTATATTTTTTTCTATTTTATAAAATGAATTTTCTATATTTTTAGTATCTATACTAGTAAAATTCAAAATATTACTTAAAAGCTTTGTGTTTTCTAATATGCTAAGATAACTTACAAAATAATTAATTAAATTATTTTTTGTATTTAAGTCTTCTATTTTTTGTACATTATATTCATCTTTTTTTATATTTAAATCTTCTGATAATTTTATAATTACTTGATCCAGCGTGGCAATCTCATCTACAAGTCCATTCTCTTTTCCTTGAAGACCTGTCCAAACTTTGCCCTTTGCCACTTTTTCTACCTCTTCTAATTTCATATTTCTTCCAATGGATACTCTACTTTTAAATTCATCATATACCCTTGCATTACTTTTCAAAAGAATAGAAAATCTTTCTTTTGTCATAGGTTGAATTATGGAATATAAATTTGTATTTTTTCCTTCTTTTAGTATCTCTATATCTATCCCTATTGTTTTTGCCAATTTACCTATATTAGGAATGATGGACACAACTCCTATTGAGCCTGTTATTGAATTTTCATTGGCAAATATTTTATCTCCTGCTGAAGCTATATAGTATCCTCCCGAAGCAGCTACAGAACCTATAGATATATATACTGGTTTTTTTCCTTTTCCAGATTTTATTGCATTGTGAATAATTTCAGAGCTTAGAGCGGAGCCTCCTGGTGAATTTATTCTTAACACTATACCTTTTATTTTTTCGTTATCAAAAGCTTTATTCAATAACCTTATAGTATTTTCAGGTTCTATAGAATTATTCAAATCACCTGCATTTTCTATTCCTTGAACTATTTCTCCATTTAAAAATATTATCCCTATAGAAGAGTTTAATTTATTTTTTTCTAATAATTTCTTTTTAGTAATATTCTTGTTTATTATAATTTCATCATATTCTTCATAGGTAATCACCGAATCTTTCTCTAAGCTTTTTATGAAATTATAATAAAACATATTTTTATCTATTAATTTTTCTTCCATTAATTTCATAGGAGTGGATGAAACCAATTCTCCTTGCATAATATTCTCTTCTAATTTTATTCTATCTAATTTTCTATTCTTAGAAACCTTTGTAAAAAAATTATTTTGAACATTATTCATCAATTCAAGAGTATTTTCTTTAGAAAATTCACTCATAGTATTGCTAATTAAATTTTCACCAAAAGATTTATAATCACCCATATGTACTACTGTAAATTCTACTCCAAAATAATCTGCAACTCTCTTATAAAATGGAATTTCTAGTGAATAACCTGAAATATCTGAGCTTGAGGATGCTGTATCTGGCATTATTATTGTTGTTGCGTTTGTTGCAAATAAATAAGCTCTCTTAGTGAAACCAGTTGAATAAGCATATATTTCTTTATCTGAAGAAAACTCATTTAAAATTTTTCCAATCTCTTCACTTTGAGCAGAATTTAGCGAAAAATTATCTAGCTTTAATATTATTCCTTTTATTTGTTTATCTTCTTTTATTTGTTTTAGATTTACTAAAAAATCATAATATTCAATATTTCCGCCTTTTAACATATCTAAATAAGAGCTCGCAGCTTCCTTATAATTTAGTGACATATCTATCTCTATATACTTGTAGTTAGTATTTAATGACTCTATTTTTTTCATGTTACGATATATAAATCCCATATATATTATGCTTATAATTAATATTATAAATAAAGATATTTGAATTATAAACGTACTAATTTGTTTTAATAAAAATATAAATATATTCTTTATTCCCTTCAGTAAGTAATTCATTATTTTCTTCCTTTTTAACTATATTTATTTATTTATTTATTTATTTATTTATTTATTTAATCACTTTCTTATTATTTTTATTTTGAAACTATTTCACCCCCTGCTATAACTACTTTAGGAGAGGTTATATTTAAAAGAGGATGTTTTTTCCAAATAACAATATCTGCATCTTTTCCAACATCAATACTTCCTACTTTATCTGCAACCCCCATATATTTAGCTGGATTTATTGTTATCGCTTCCAAAGCTTTCCACTCATCCATCCCAGCTTCCACTGCAAGACCTGCAGATAAAACTAAATACTCAAGTGGTACTACTGGGGCATCTGTTATTATAGCAATATCTTTTCCTGCATTACTTAATTTAGCCACATTTTCAAATGATTTTGCTTTTAATTCTATTTTAGGTCTGGAACCAAAAGTTGGTCCTACTAGAAGAGGATAATCTTCTTCTAAAAGCTCTTCTAATATATCTGTAGCACAAGTTACATGTTCTAAAGTTAATTTAAGATTAAATTCTTTTGCTATCCTAATTGCAGTTAAAATGTCGTCTCCTCTATGACAATGAGCTTTTAAAGGAATTTCGCCTTTTAAAACTGGAATCATTGCTTCTAATTTCATATTATATTTTCTATTAGAATCAGCCATATATTCTTTTGTTTTTTCTAATGTTTCTCTTAAAAGAGCAGCTATTCCCATTCTTGTAATTGGTGTTTTATTTTTTTCATTGTAAACTCTTTTCGGATTTTCTCCAAAAGCAACTTTCATTGCCATAGGAAATTTTACAATCATTTTATCTACTCTATTTCCATAAGTTTTTATACAAGCATACTGTCCTCCTATTACATTGGCAGATCCTGGTCCTGTCCCTACAGTTGTAACTCCCCCTAAAAGAGCCTCTTTAAATGTTACATCTTGAGGATTTATTCCATCAATTGCACGCATTTCAGGTGTTACAGGATCATTTAATTCGTTATAATCCCTCCCTTCAAATCCTTGACTATCTCCTGATAATCCTAAATGAGTATGAGCATCAATTAAACCTGAACTAACGTAAAGACCATTTGCATCAATAATATTATTTATAACTCCTTGTATTTCTTCATTAGCTTTTGTTACTTTTGTTATAATTCCATTTTCAAAATAGATATTAGATAATTTACATTCTCTCTCTTTACAATCCATAAGTAATGCATTTTTAATAAGTTTCATAGAAAACCTCCACGTTTTTTTATCTTTTTCCCATTAAAACATTTATCAAATACAACAAATACAACAAACTATTGTTATATAATATCAAATTATTAAAAAAATTAATACTTTTTTATAAAAAAATTTAAATAAAAAAAACTTCCTTTCAGAAGTCTATATTTTTATATGGTGGATCCAGTAAGAATCGAACTTACCACCACTCGGTTATGAGCCGAGTGCTCTAACCAACTGAGCTATGGATCCAAAATTGGTTAACTGATATATTTATTATATAATAATTTTAAATTTGGTGGCGGGAGTAAGACTCGAACTTACGACCTTCGGATTATGAGCCCGACGAGCTGCCAACTGCTCTATCCCGCGACAATTTTATATATTTAAATTTGGTGGTGCCTGGGGCCGGAATCGAACCGGCACGGTATCAGATACCTCAGGATTTTAAGTCCTGTGCGTCTACCTATTCCGCCACCCAGGCGTTTTATTTTTAATTATAATATTAACTTACTAAATGGCGGGAGTGACGAGGCTCGAACTCGCGACCTCATGCGTGACAGGCATGCGCTCTAACCAACTGAGCTACACCCCCAAAATTTAAATGGTGGTCACAACAGGACTTGAACCTGTGACCCCCTGCTTGTAAGGCAGGT
>JBOFUX010000062.1:0-39024 GCA_051652785.1 Fusobacteriaceae bacterium
GTCATATGAAAATGAATATAGAATGCTTCATTTAAATACAGAAAAAAATGAAGAAAAATATTTTACAGATTTAGAACTAAAAGAAGTTATTTTTGGAATGGAGACAACTAAAGAGGAGAAAGAACTGATAAAAGAAATCGTAAATAAAATATACGTAGAAGACAAAGTCGCATTTTATGAGATGGAACAAGGTCCAAATTTAACCGTAGAAAAAAAGTAATTGAAAAGTAAAAAAAATATATACACCAATACATTTCTACCACAATAGCAGACACAAGGAGACGGGGTTGGGTTGGTTTCTTCTAAACTAAGTGTAAAATAAAATATAAAAAGTTATTGGGAATATTAACTATTTTTAATCTTTTAGAGTATTAAGCAGGAGTTAATGATAATTCATGAAAAGATAAGAAGAAGTGATAAACAATATGAATCAAAAGAAGGAGTAAGGTATACTTTAAATAAAATATTAAAAAAATAAATAAAAATAACTAGTAAAATATTATTTTAAACAGATAAATATGGAAATAATTCTAATTTAGTAAAAATAAAATCAAATAATAAAGGGAGAAAAATGAATATTTTAGATGCCATAATTAATTTAACTACAAATTCAATTTATGAAATAAAAGAATTTTATCAAGGAAAAAATAGGGCAAATTCTATGGGAGAATCTTTAGAGGAATACATTAAAGATTTATTTGCTGGAACTTTGGAAGAAAAAAACGAGAGAATAAGAATGAATAAATTATCTGAAGTTTTTTCCTATCTTGGAAATCAAAATAATCCTCCAGATATTATATTGAAAAATGGTGATGCCATAGAAGTAAAAAAAATAGAAAATAGAAATTCTACTCTTGCTTTAAATAGCTCTTACCCTAAAGCAAAACTTTATTCAGAAAGCCCTATGATAACAGACGCTTGTCGCACGTGTGAAGAGTGGAAGATTAAAGACATAATATATGCAGTTGGAGTATTAAAAAATGATTTGTTATCTTCTCTTTGTTTTGTATATGGAATAGATTATTCTGCAAGTGCATCAGTTTATGAAAGAATAAAAGAAGCGATTAGTGAAGGAATTTTAAGTATAAATAACATTGAATTTTCAGAAACAAAAGAATTAGGTCGAGTAAATAAAGTAGATCCTTTAGGAATAACATATTTAAGAATAAGAGGGATGTGGGGAATTGAAAATCCAATGAAGGCTTTTGAATATGTTCACTCACAAGATAAAAATAATAAATTTAATTTTATGGCCATAATCAATGAAGAAAAATACCTCTCTTTTAGTTCTGAAAAAAGAATTTTATTAGAAAATTTAACTTCTTCTATTAAAGAATTAAATATTAAAAATATAAAAATTAAAACTCCTGATAACCCAGCATTATTAAAAAAAGCAAAATTAATAACTTTTTTCATAGAAGGTGATTATTAGTGAATATAATTAGTTTTTTTAGTGGATGTGGAGGACTAGATTTAGGTTTTGAAAAAGCAGGATTTAATATAGTTTGGGCAAATGACAATAGCATTAAAGTTAAAGAAACTTATAATTTTAATCATAAAACCAAAATTAAAATAAAAAACATAGTAGAAGTTCTATCAGAGGAATTACCTGAATGTGATGGAATAATTGGTGGTCCTCCTTGCCAATCATGGTCAGTTGCAGGGTCAGGAAAAGGTCTTGAAGATGCAAGAGGAAAATTATTCAGAGACTACATTAGATTAATAGATACAAAGAACCCTAAATTTTTTTTAGCAGAAAATGTAAAAGGAATTCTAGCTAAAAAACATGACATTGCTAGAAATGAACTAATAAATTCACTTTCAAAATCGGGCGAATATGGATATGATGTTTTTGTTGGTTTATTAAATTCAAAAGATTTTAAAGTTCCACAAGATAGAGAAAGAGTATTTTTTATTGGTTTTAGAAAAGATTTAAAAAAAGATTTTAATTTCTCATTATTTCAAAAATATGTAAAAAAAGAAATCAAAAAAGAATTAACTAAAGAATATGGATATGAAAAAGAATATTTAACATTAAGAGATACTATATTAGAGTATACAAATGCAATTCCAGCAAAGGATAAAAATAAAACAAATAATATAAAAAACAATAATGAATATGGTATTGGGGATTTTTCATATATTTTTATGTCGAGAAATAGAGTGCGTAGTTGGGACGAGCAATCTTTTACGATACAAGCTAGTTCTAGACAAGCTCCATTACACCCTCAAGCTCCTAAAATGATTAAAGTTAAAACTAATGTTCAAAAATTTGAAGAGGGAAAAGAACACTTATATAGAAGACTATCTATAAGAGAAGTAGCAACAATTCAAACTTTTCCAAAAGATTTTAAGTTTTTCTATGAAAATATTAACGATGCTTATAAAATGATTGGAAATGCTGTTCCTGTGAATTTAGCATTTTATCTAGCAAGAGAGATAATGAAAAAAATTAAAACGGAGAGTAACCAATGAAACCAAATTTGCCATATCAAATTCTGGATAACTCAAAAATAATAAAAAAAAAATTTGATATATCTGAGATAAGTAAAAAGTATAAAGAAGGAGAAGTAAGAATAATAACTGAAAGTGGCTCTTATAAATTACCTTTATTAAGAGATATTTTTAATTCTGCTAAATATGAATTAAACCCATCATTTCAAAGACGACTGACATGGAATAAAGAAAAAAAATCAAAATTAATTGAAACTTTTATTATGAATATACCTGTTCCGCCAGTTTTTTTATATGAAATAGATTATGATAAGTATGAAGTAATGGATGGACTACAAAGAATTTCAACGATAATAGACTTTTATGATGATAAATTTGAACTATCTGGATTAGAGGAATGGCCTGAATTAAATGAAATGAGATATAGTGCATTACCTAAAACTATAAAAGATGGTATAGATAGAAGACAATTAAGCTCACTAACACTTTTAAAGGAATCTGCAAAAGATGATACTCAAGCGGAAAAAATGAAAAAATTAGTTTTTGAACGCTTAAATACTGGAGGTGTTAAGTTAGAGGACCAAGAAATAAGAAATGCTCTTTACCCAGGTGTTTTTAATGAACTTTGTTTTGAATTGTCAGGAGATGAAAATTTTAAAAAGCTTTGGAAAATTAGTTCTCCTTGTTCAAAAAATGAAGAAAATAGCGAAAGTAATAAGTTATTTTCGATTTTAGAAAATATAGAAGATAACAATAATATAGATTATACAAAACATAAATTGTATATAAGAATGTATGATGTCGAATTAGTTCTTAGATTTTTCGGAATGTTAAACATAGAGTACTATACTGTGAAATTAAGTAGTTTTTTAGATAACTGCTTAATTAGTGGAAATAAATGTAAAAAAAATGATATAGAAGAATGTAAACAATACTTTAAAAAAATTATGAAAGGAATATATGATTGTTTTGGAGATAAAGGATTTTGCCAATATAAAGATATTAATAATAAAAAAAAATGGAGTGAACCTTTAAGAACAATATATGATCCAATACTAGTAGCTTTTTTTGAGATTGATTTTTCATTAATCAAAGGAACCCAAGAAGTAAATCAAAAAAAATTAGAAGAATTTTATATAAAAAATGAGGATAATTTTAGTGGGAAAAATCAAGCAAAATCTAACATAGAACAAAGAAAAAATATTTTTATAGATTTTTTAAATGAATTAATAGTGCAAAATCAAGGTGAAAACTAATATGAGTTTATTTATAAATGAATTAGAAAGCTTTATTAAGATAATTGATGAAATTACTGTATTTATTGAATCTATAGAAGATCAAAAAAAAATAGTTATATGCACTGATAAAGAAATGATGATGAAAAATAAAAATTTTAAAAAAAAATATACCGAAGAAGTTGAAAGATTTAAAAAATTAATAAACTCTAAAGTTCACTATAACGCTGTAATTATTAGTGTTTTTTCAGGGTTTGAAACTTTTATTCGTGACTCTTTAGAGAAGTATTTGGTAAAATTAAAAATATGTAATAGAAAATATAAAGAATTACCTGAAAAACTAAAAGATAAACATATAAAAAAAACTGCTGAGTTTTTAAGTTTTCCTAATAGACATAAAAGTCTTAACTTACAAACTGAAAATGTAATAAAAAATTTAGGGAGTATCTTAAATGAATCTGAATATGAACTAAATAATTCTTTATTAATTGCATATGACGGTAATATTAGTGGGAAAAAATTAGAAGATTTATTTGTTGAATTAGGAATCAAAGATTTAGAAAATAACTTATCAAAGAGTAAAAAGTTAAAGGAATCTTTAATTCCATTGAAAGGTGAACATTATATGAAAGGAGATTCTAGCAAAATTATGTGTATATTGGATGAAATTCTAAATATAAGAAATGAAATAGCACATTCTTGGTTAAATACATCTAGTAGAATTAGCTATGAAAGAATAAAAGATATGCTTCGTTATTTAAAAGAATTAGGAACCTCATTAATTGAAATATTAGATGATAAAATAAAAAAAGAAAAAATAAAAATAAATGAATATATTAAAATAGAAATTATGGAAAAAGATTCTCTTCCAAATAATGTTGTAAAAATAGGAGATATAAATTATTTTTTAAAAAAAAATAGTGAGTTATTATTTTATACTGTATCTAATGGTGAATTAAAAAATATAATAATTAAAGAAATTAGAAGTAATAATGAACCAATTGAAAATACTTTAACAAAAAAAGACGATATTACAATAAAAATTTCTAAAAATAAATTAAAAGAGAATCAATATATGTTATTTTTATTATTTAATCCTAATTTAAACATTGATAAAGATGGGAATAATATTATAAGATTCACACATAAAGATGAAAAATATAGTATTATTTAATGACCTTCTAATGCTATATAAAAATTTATAAGAAAAATAAACTACTCAGGGGCAAAGTCTCTTTATACTCAAAAATAAAAAAATTATGAAGAAAGAGTTCTATAATATGATTCTTTATCAATTGGTGTTGATAACAAATAAAGCATATAATTAAACTGTAGACTCTTAGAGATGGGGTTGGACTTATAAGGAGTAAACCAATGGAATTAGTGGAAAAAAATAAATTTTAAGAGAAGAAATTATATGATCAAAAGTCACTGGTAACAGTGGCTTTTATTTTGTAAATAAAATTTGAGATATGAATTGTTATATTGATAGCATACAAATGAAATATTTTAAAATTTCTGATATGCATTATATCTTTAAATAAAAAATTTGATAAAAAAAAAAGAATGTAGTATTATCTATTAAATACTTTTAAGGAGAGTGAGAAAAATGAATAAAATTGAGATGTTAGAAATTTTATCAAATTTACACGGAGCACCTGGTCATGAATATGATGTAGTAGATTTTATAACAAATGAGATGAAAGAATTCAAGTGTGAAAGAGATTCTATAAATAATTTATATATTAAAAGAGATGAAGAAAATATAAAAAATCCTATTGTAGCACTAGATTGTCATAGTGATGAAGTAGGTTTTATTGTTGAAGGAATTAACAAGAACGGAACAATAAGTTTTTTACCTTTAGGTGGTTGGCATATAACGAATATTCCTGCTCATGCAGTAGTTATAAAAAATTTTAAAGGGGATTATGTAAAAGGAATTGTTTCGTCAAAACCACCTCATTTTATAAGTATGGAAGAAAAGCAAAGATTACCTAAAATAGAAGAACTAGTTATAGATATAGGAACAAGTTCATATGAAGAAACTGTTAATTTATATGGAATAGAAGTTGGGAATCCAATAACGCCAGATGTAAAGTTCTCTTATGACTCAAAAATTGAGGTTGTTAGAGGGAAAGCTTTTGACAATAGACTTGGGTGTGCAATTGTTATGGAGCTAATGAAAGAAATAAAAAAAAGTAAATTAAAGGTAAAGCCTGTAGGAGTAATAAGTTCTCAAGAAGAGGTAGGATTAAGAGGGGCTCATGTTACTACAAATACTGTAAAGCCCAATTTTGCAATTGTATTTGAGGGCTCACCAGCAGACGATACTTTTAAAGATAGTTTTTCTTCAAAAGGAGCAATAGGTAAAGGAATTCAGCTTAGAGTTTTAGATGCAGGGATGGTTTCTAATCCAAGGGTTCAAGAGTTTGTAAAAAAAATTGCAATTAAAAATAAAATTAATTATCAAGTTATTGCAAGAAGTGGGGGAAGTACAAACGGAGGAAAGTATCATATAGCGAAGGGGAGCATTCCAACAGTAGTTATTGGAATTCCAACAAGATATATTCACACACACTACAACTATGCTTCTGTAAAGGATTATAAAGACGCGATAACTTTAGGACAAAAAATATTAGAAGAGTTAGATGAAAATATTATAGAAAAATTTTAACAATGTTAGGGTGAGAATTTTCCCACCTCTATAGGTGGTAAGATGAATTGCTTATTTTTTTATCTTTTCATTGAATTTTATAGGTAAAAACGGTATAATTTTCATATTAGTAAAAACTAATAAAAAGTTGGTGTAACAATGATTTTAGATACTAATCAACATTCAGTCTTTAGTCTAAATTATCATATCGTCTTCTGTGTGAAATATCGTAGAAAAGTTATTGATGATACTGTTTCAGAGCGATTGAAACAAATTTTTGAAAAAATAGGTGAGCCATATAAAATAACTTTAGTAGAATTTGAGCATGATAAAGATCATATTTACGTTTTGATTAAAGCACATCCAAAAACAGAACTTTCAAAATTTATTAATGCTTACAAAAGTGCTTTTAGCCGATTAATAAAAAAAGAATTTCCTAATATAAAACAATATCTTTGGAAAGAATTTTTTTGGTCCAGGAGCTTTCTTTTACTAACTGTTGGAGAAGCACCAATTGAAGTAGTAAAAAAATATATTCAAAATCAAGGTGAATAGGAGGTTGAAGTATAATAAAGCTTTCAAGTATAGAATACTACCTAATAAAGATCAAGAAATTCTAATCCAAAAGATTTTTGGATGTACTAGATTTGTATACAATAAAATCTAAGGTAGAGCCTTAGAAATATACGAACAAGAGGGTGTAAATAAAATAATTACTCCTGCTACTTTGAAAGATGAATTTCAATTTTTGAAAGAAGTTGATAGCCTAGCACTTGCTAATACTCAATTAAATGTTAGAACTGCATTTACTAATTTCTTTCAAAAAAGAACTAAATTTCCTAAGTTCAAATCTAAAAAAACAGATAGAAAATCATATACAACTAATTGTGTTAATGGTAATGTTAGATTTGAAAATAAAAAGCTTAAAGTTCCTAAAATTGGACTTCTAAATATTAAACTTCATAGAGAGATACCTATTACACATAAAATTAACTCACTTACTATTAGTCAAGAACCTAATGGTGTATACTATGTTTCTATTCTTACTGAATTTGAGCAAGAAATAATCCTAGTATTAATCGAGAACAACATTGTTGGTCTCGATTTTGCTATGGGAGAACTTTTTGTTAGTTCTGATAACCAAAGAGCTAACTATCCTCAGTTTTTTAGAAAAGTAGAAGTTAAGTTAAAAAAATTACAAATATCATTATCAAGAAAAATAGAAAAAATTAGAAAAGAAAATCCTAATCAAAAGTTAGTTCTTTCTAATAATGCTATAAAGATGAAATTAAAAGTTGCAAAACTTCATCAATATATTAAAAATTGATAAATGGTTTCCATCATCTAAAACTTGTTCATGTTGTGGCAATGTAAAAACAGAACTTTTATTATCAACTAGAATCTATTCATGTGATAGTTGTAACCTTGAAATAGATAGAGACTTAAATGCAAGTATAAATATTCGTGAAGCTGGAAAAAATCTGCTAGCTTATTAAAAATATATCAGAGCAGGGACTGCCCGAAGAGCGTAATTAATATATTTAGCATTGGCTAGATACTTCTTACGAAGCCCCCAACTTCAAAAATCATTAGATTTTAAGTGGTGGATAGTTCACGTGGTGATTTAGATTAATTTTATAAGTGTAGTGTTCTAGATAAAATGGTAAAAAGGAAAAAAATCTCTTGTAGAGTGAAATTCAAGAAGAAGCAATCTATAATTTGAAACAAATAAAAGAAATCTAGAGATTAGTATCTAAAGATTTCTTTTATTTTTAAAATATCATTTTTTTATTTTAAAAATCTAAAAAAATGATTAATAAGCTTAGCAGTAGCTCTTATATCTTCTAAGGAATCATGAGCTTCTAATTCAATATTAAAATGGTTACACCACGTCCCTAATTTATTATTTTCTAATATAGGTATTTTTTTTGAAACTTGTAACCATGGAATAAGGAAAAGAGGGTCTAATTTTTGACCAATATACCCATACATATATTTATTTTTATTCAATTTAAAAAAATTATTTAACATACGAGCATCAAAATCTACATTGTAGCCTGCTAGCATAAATTTATCGTTTTTATCAAATTTATCAATGTATTTATCAAAAATTTTGATTAATTGGGAATAAGCTGTTTTTCCATCTGGAAAGGCATTTATCTCTTTTAAAGTTCTCTTTTGAATAGCTAAGGCTTCATCTGTTATGTCTGCTCCTTTATGAGGCTTTATATAAAAATTAAACTCTTCCTTTACCTCTTTTCCTATTCTTATTATTCCACTTATTTGGACAATTGCAGCATTATCAGTTATCCCAGTGGTTTCAGTATCTAAATATAAAATTTTATTCATAGTACCTCCAAATTTTGACTAAATTTGATTAGTATTAATAATTTATAATTATTTTATCATAAATTATTAATGAAAATCAAATTTATAAAAGTAAATTCAAAAAATTTGATTTTTATGTTATAATCTATTAGTTAATATAAAAGAAAATTAATGAACAATTTCTTATGAAATTGTTATAAAATATGAAAGGAAGTAAGGATGAAAATTTTAGTAATAGGTGATGTGGTAGGAAGTTCAGGAAGAGATGCTTTATCGGCATATATTTCAAAGAAAAGAAAAGAATATGACTTTATTGTTGTTAATGGAGAGAATAGTGCATCAGGAAAAGGGATAACAGGAAAAATAGCTGATGAATTTTTTTGTTGGGGAATAGACGTGATAACTAGTGGAAATCACATTTGGGATAAAAGAGAAATATATACATATATAGAAGGAAATGGTAGATTACTGAGACCTCACAACTACCCTAAAGGAGTACCAGGAAAAGGATATACGATTCAAAGAACATCAAAAGGAGAAAAAATAGCAGTTGTATCATTACAAGGTAGAATTTTTATGAATCCTATTGATTGCCCTTTTGTTCTTGGGAAAGAATTAATAGACGAAATAAAAAAAGAAACAAAATTTATTATAGTAGACTTTCATGCAGAAGCTACATCAGAAAAAATAGCACTTGGTAAATATTTTGATGGAAAAGTTTCTTTAGTTTATGGAACACATACTCATGTTCAAACTGCAGATGAAAAAATCTTGCCAGAAGGAACTGGATATATAACAGATGTAGGGATGACAGGTCCTGATAGTGGTGTAATTGGTACTCAACTAGAGAGCGTTCTTCCAAGATTTTTAACAGGACTTCCTCAAAAGTTTGAGATGGCTGAAGGAAGTGTTAGATTAAATGGAATTTCTGTTGTTTTAGATGATGAAACTGGAGATTGCGTATCTATTGAAAGAATAAATATTGGAGATGCAGAACTAAAGTACTAAAACACGGAGGCAAAATGAAAGTTAATGAGATAAGAGTTATATTTGAAAGTGAAGATATAATAAAAACAAGGGAAGAAGTCTCTAAAATTTTTTATGATTTTGGAGCAACAGGATTAAAAATAGAGGAACCTTTATTAAATTTAAATCCCTTAGATTATTATAGAGATGCAAAAGAATTTTCTGATATTGATAATGCTGTTTCAGCATATTATCCAGGAAATTTTTATTCTGAAAAAAGAAATATTGAAATAAAAAAAAAGTTATCAGAAATTTTTGATGAAAGAGATGATGTAGTTTATAATGTTAGCATATGCTCTTATGAAGAGGAAGATTATCAAAACTCGTGGAAGCATCACTTGTTCCCAGAGAAAATTAGTGAAAGATTTGTTGTAAAACCAACTTGGCGAGAGTATACTTCTGAAGACTCAGAGTTAGTGATAGAACTTGATCCAGGAAGAGCATTTGGAACAGGTTCACACTCAACGACTTCTCTTTGTGTTAAAATAATGGAAGAGCAAATATCAGAAAATAATATATCAGTTTTAGATATTGGAACAGGGTCAGGTATATTAATGATAGTAGCAGCAAAATTGGGAGCAAAGAAAGTAGTGGGAATAGACATAGACGAGTTAGCAGTTGAGGTGGCACAAGAAAATATGGAATTAAATAAAATAGATAAAACTCAATTTGAAGTAATAAAAGGAGACTTGATTTCAAGTTTGAAAGATGAAAAATTTGATTTTGTAGTAGCTAATATTTTATCTGATGTAATTCTTTTACTTCTTCAAGATATTTCAAAAGTTATAAAAATAGGAGGAAAAATAATCCTATCTGGAATTATAGATGAAAAAGAACATAGAATAGTAAAAGAAATTGAAAAAATAGGATATAAAATATTAGAGATAAAAAAAGAAAAGGAATGGAGAGCTATATTGGTTCAAGCTTAATGAAAAAAGAAAGTTATAATCTTAAATATTTAGGAGAGGAATAATATGAGCTTAAAAAAATCAATGACTATAGCAATAGACGGTCCTGCTGGAAGCGGGAAAAGTACAATAGCAAAAATATTGGCAAGTCAATATAAGATGACCTATTTAGATACAGGGGCTATGTATAGAATGGTAACTTATTATTTTTTAGAGAATAAATTAAATATGAAAGAAGAAAAAAATATTTTTGATGTCTTAAAAAACATTAATATGGACATAGTTGGAGATAAATTTATTGTAAATGGAAAAGATGTAACCATAGAAATAAGAACACCTATGGTTACTAAATTTGTTTCAGAAGTTGCTGCAATAAAAGAAGTAAGAGAAAAGCTGGTAGAACTCCAAAGGGAAATATCAAAAGGAAAAAAAACTATTTTAGATGGAAGAGATATAGGAACAGTTGTATTTCCAAAAGCTGATTTAAAAATCTACTTAATGGCTTCACCAGAAGAAAGAGCTAAACGACGAGTTGAAGATTATAAGAATAGAGGGATTCAAAGTGGAAATTTTCAAGAAGTTTTAGAGGCTATAATAAAAAGAGATTATTTAGATTCTACAAGGTCAGAAAGTCCTCTAAAAAGAGCAAAAGATGCAATAGAAATAGACTCAAGCAAAATGAATACAAAAGAAGTTTGTGAAATAATATCGAAATATATTGATGAAATAGAGGGATAATTATGTTATATAATATTTTAAGAGTTTTTATAGTTTTTCCTTTATGCTTTTTAATAAAATTATTTAGTAAAAAGAAAAAGGAATTTATTGAAAAAAGAATAAATCAAGATTTTAATTTATTAAAAAAAGAAAAAAGTATTTGGATACACTGTTCTTCCATGGGAGAAGTTAATCTCTCTGAACCACTGGTAAAAAAACTTTTAGAGGAAAAAGATGAGCAAATCTTAATATCAGTTTTTACAGATACAGGATATGAAAATGCTAAAAGAAAATATGAAAAATTTAGTGAAGTAACAGTTATTTATTTCCCATTAGATTCTTATTTTAAGATAAAAAAAATATTATCGAAAATTAATTTATCTTTATTAATAATAATTGAAACTGAGATATGGCCAAATTTAATAGAATTATGTTCAAAAAAATCCAAAGTAATTTTTTTAAATGGAAGAATATCAGATAAGTCTTTAAAAAAATATAAAAAGGTTAGGTTTTTTCTAAAACCTCTATTCAATAAAGTTTCAGGTTTTTATATGCAGTCTGAATTAGATGAAAAAAGAATTGTAATGTTAGGAGCTCAAGAAAAAAAAGTAGAGATTTTAGGAAATTTAAAATTTTGTATAAGTTTTGAAGAATATTCAGATTTAGAAAAAGAAAAACTTAAAAAAAAATTATTTGTAGAAAATAGAAAAGTAATAGTACTTGGTAGCACCAGAGAATTAGAAGAGGAAAAAATATTAAAAAATACTAACTGTAATGTTGATGAGAGACTTATTATTATAGTTCCAAGGCATTTAAAAAGAGTTGACGAGGTTATTGATGTTGTGGAAAAATATAAGCTAAGTTATGAAAAATACTCAACTTTAGAAAATTATAATATTTCAGAAAAGAAACAAATTATAATTGTGGATAAAATGGGACTTTTAAGAAAGTTTTATTCCATTGCAGACGTAGTTTTTGTGGGTGGAACACTTGTAAATATAGGTGGTCATTCTCTTCTTGAACCTATTTATTATGGAAAAATACCTATTTTTGGAAAATATATTCAAAATGTTAAAGATATTTCAAAGGAACTTGTGAGAAGGAAAATTGGAATTCAACTTGACTGTTGCTGTGATTTTGAAATAGCTGTGAATGAGGTATTAGGGAGTGTTTCTAAAGATAGAGAGATTAAAGAGTTATTTGAAAAAAATAAAAATGTAATTAATAACGTCATATTTAAAATAGAAAATTTAATTAAAAATTAATAAATCTTGGAGGCAAAAGGTTATGGAAAACAATATAGATGATTTATGGCAACATTTTTTTACATTTCCAAGAAAAAATTATAATCCATATGTAATAAAAATGCTAGATTATCCAGAATATTTAGGTTATGATAAAGAAAAAATAAATAAAACAAAAGAGAAGTGGAACCTTCATTTTAGGAATGATAACCCTTTATATCTTGAAATAGGTTCAGGAAGTGGAAATTTTACAAACGGTATGAGTGAAAGACATAAGGACAGGAATTATTTAGCTTTGGAATTAAGATTTAAAAGATTAGTGATGTCAGCTGATAAAGCTAAAAGAAGAGAAGCAAAGAATATTTTCTTTATAAGAAAAAAAGCAGAAAAAATAGAAAATTTTATAGGTGAAAATGAGCTAGAAGGAGTCTATATAAATTTTGCAGATCCGTGGGATGAAAAAATAAAAAATAGAGTAATTCAAGCTAGCTTATTCAAAAACTTAGATAAACCTTTGAAGGTGGGAGGAAAAATTTTTATAAAAACAGATCATGATGGATATTATTCTGATATATTAGAACTTATAACAGAATTTGATAATTATCAAATTATTTATAATACCTCAGACTTGCATAACACAGAAAAGGCAGTTGACAATATAAAAACAGAATTTGAGGAGCTATTTTTATGTAAACATAACAAAAATATTAATTATATAGAAATTTTAAAAATAAAATAATTAATATTAACATAAAATTCAACAAAATTTAGGAGGAAAAATCATGGCAGGTTATGTAGTTGTAGGAACACAATGGGGCGACGAAGGAAAAGGTAAAATTATTGATGTTTTAGGACATAAAGCAGATTATGTTGTAAGATTTCAAGGTGGAAATAATGCAGGTCATACAGTTGTAGTTAATGGAGAAAAATTTATACTTCATCTACTACCTTCAGGGATGCTACACGGAAATGGAAAATGTATAATAGGACCAGGAGTTGTTGTAGACCCTAAAGTTTTACTAAAAGAATTATCTGTGTTAGAGGCTAAAGGGGCAAAAACAGATCATTTATTTATTAGTGATAGAGCACAACTTATAATGCCTTATCATGTAGCATTAGATATACTAAAAGAGGAATCAGCAGCTGAAGCAAATAAAATAGGAACGACAAAAAGAGGAATTGGACCATGTTATGCAGATAAAATTTCAAGATGTGGAATAAGAATGATAGATTTACTTGATATGAAGCTGTTTTCAGAAAAATTAAAACTAAATTTAGAAGAAAAAAATATGATTTTTAATAAAATTTATAATGCTCCCTCTCTTAGTTACGGAGAAATTTTAGAAGACTATAAGGGATATACAGAACTGTTAAAACATAGGATAATCGATTCTACCCCAATTATACATAAAGCTTTAAAAGATGATAAATTTGTGTTGTTTGAGGGAGCTCAAGCTATGATGTTAGATATTGACCATGGAAATTATCCATTTGTTACCTCCTCGTCTCCCACAGCAGGAGGAGTTACAGTAGGGGCTGGAGTATCACCTAGAAGTATAAATAGAATAATAGGAGTAATGAAAGCCTATACAACTAAAGTAGGAGCAGGTCCTTTTGTTACTGAACTAAATGATAAAATGGGAGAAACATTGAGAGCAGTAGGAAATGAATATGGAGCAACAACTGGTAGACCAAGAAGATGTGGATGGTTAGACCTAGTTGTAGGAAAATATGCAACTGATATAAATGGACTTACCGATATAGTGATAACAAAAATAGATTGTTTAAGTGGATTGGATACAATAAAAATATGTATAGCTTATGAAATTGATGGAAAAATACATACTTCAATTCCAGCCTCCACCGAATCATTAATGAGGGCTAAACCAGTATACGAAGAATTACCTGGTTGGAAAGAGGATATAACTCAAATGAAGAACTATGAGGAGTTACCAGAAAATTGTAAAAAATATATAAAAAGAATGGAGGAGTTTTTAGAGTGTCAAATAACTGTAGTTTCAGTTGGACCAGATAGAACTCAAAATATATTTTTAAAAGAGATATAGATTAAGAATTGTTAGTAAAATAAAAGGGGGGGAAATGGAAGCTAAGCATAAATTAATGGGAACAGAAAATATGACTAAACTTCTTATTCAATTTTCATTACCAGCTATGATAGGAATGATTGTTAATGCTCTATATAATATCGTTGATAGAATGTACATAGGAAGAATAGAGGGAACAGGTCATTTTGATATAGCAGGAGTAGGTCTTGTAATGCCAGCTATGATAATCTCATTTAGTATTGCTCTTATGGTTGGTATGGGTGGTTCAACTATGGTCTCTTTAACTTTAGGAAAAAAAAATAAAAAGCTTGCTGAAGAATATCTAGGGAATATAATAAGTTTAGGTGCTTTTTTCGGTATTATTTTAAGTGTTTTAACCTTTGTTTTTATTAAACAGATAGCAGTTTTTATGGGTACTAGCAAAAACACCTTTATTCCTGCTATAAATTATTTACAAATAATTGCTATTGGTTTTCCTTTTTCAATTATAGGTTATTCTGCCAATGCCTCTATAAGATCTGATGGAAGCCCTAAAATTTCAATGGGAACTTTATTAATTGGAGCAATTTTAAATATAATATTAGATCCAATATTCATTTTTGTTTTTGACATGGGTGTGAAAGGAGCTGCAATTGCAACAATAGTTTCACAATTTGTTTCAATGATTTGGGCTGTTGGATATTTTTTGTCTTCTAAAAGTGGAGTTCAGCTCCACTTAATGAACTTGAAATTAAAATTAGAAAGAGTAATAGATATTATTAAAATGGGAATTGCTCCATGCTTCTTACAATTGTCAGGGGCTTTGGTTATTTTTACATTAAACAATACTCTAAAAAAAGTTTCTGGAGACTATGCGGTAGGAGCCATGACAATTGTTTTAGGAATAGCAATGTTCTTTGTTATGCCTATACTGGGAATAAATCAAGCTCTGCTCCCTCTTGCAGGATATAATTATGGTTCTAAATTATATCCAAGAGTTAAAGGGATACTAAAAAGAGCAATAGTGGCAGCTACTGGAATAAGTGTATTTTCATTTTTAATAATTCAACTATTTTCAAGATATTTTATTTATGCTTTTACGACTAATTATGAAATTGTGACTATCGCTTCTAAAGGATTGAGAATATATACTTTTATGTTTCCAATAATTGGTTTTCAAATAGTTAGTTCCATATATTTTCAAGCAGTAGGGAAACCTAAAATAACAATGTTTTTGACTCTTTCAAGACAAGTTATCTTTTTAGTACCTTTAGTTATAATTTTATCAAAATTTTATGGGGAGGCAGGAGTCTGGTTTTCTGCTCCAATAGCTGATATTCTATCATTTACTGTAACTTTATTTATGATAAGAAGAGAAATGAAAGATTTGGACAAATTAGAAAAAAAAGAGTTCTCTTAAAAATGAAACTCACTAAAAGATAGATTACTACAAAAGTCAGTCTATTTATAGTGAGTTTTACTTTAAATTTAGAGGATTTTTTTTTGTTAAAATATTGAAACTATAAAATAAATGAGGTATAATAGAGAAAATAACTAAAATAACTAAAATAACTAAAATAACTAAAATAACTAAAATATAAAAATTAAGAAATAGGAGCAAGAAATTATGGATATAAATAACGGGATATTAAAACGCTTATCATCATCTAGGAAAATGATATTAGGTTTTATAGGAGCCACTATTATAGGAACTTTTATTTTAATCCTACCTCTGTCTTTAAGAGAGGGAGAAAGCATAAACCTTATAGAGTCATTATTTACTGTTGCCTCAGCTATTTGTGTAACAGGTCTTTCAGTTGTTGATATAAGCAAAGTTTTTAATCCCTTTGGTCATATGGTAATTCTTATTTTTATACAACTTGGAGGTTTGGGGGTTATGACTTTCTCCTCGCTATTATTTGTAGTAACTGGAAAAAAAATGACTTTTAATGAAAGAATGACCTTAAAAGATGAAAGAAATGCTGACGGAAGTGGAGAAATTACAAGTTTTATAAAAAAAATATTTAAAACGGTATTTTTAATTGAATTTATTGGCGCTATTATTTTGACTTTTACTTTTATGAAAGAATTAAATTTTTCATTATCAAAAGCTATTTATTATGGGGTATTTCACTCTGTATCTGCATTTTGTAATGCAGGATTTTCACTTTTTAGCAATGGTTTAGAAGGATTTGCAAAGAATGTATCAGTTAATTTAACTATAGCTTATTTAATAATTTTAGGAGGGATAGGTTTTTCTGTAATTAATTCGATAGTTATAGCTATTAGGAAGGATATAAGACGTTTTAATTTGACTTCTAAATTAGCAGTTTTAATATCAATAATTTTAACTTTTGGTGGAACATTTCTTATTTTTATTTTAGAATATAGCAATCCGAATACATTAAGTGGTATGGGTTTTTTTGATAAAATAATTGCAGCTTTTTTTCAAAGTGTCACAACAAGAACAGCAGGATTTAACACGATTTCAATTGGTCTTATGAGACCAGGAACTATATTTTTATTTTGTATACTAATGTTTATAGGAGCATCACCGGGCTCAACAGGTGGAGGAATAAAAACAACTACTTTAGGGGTATTAGCATTTTACGTTATAGGAGTAGTAAAAGGAAAAGAAAATATAGCGATATACAACAGAAGGATAGATTGGAGTATTTTAAATAGAGCTTTAGCAATTTTAGTAATGTCTATTCTGTATATTGGAATTATTATACTAATAATTTTAACTGTGGATAAATTTGCTTTTGACCAAGTTGTATTTGAGGTTATATCGGCATATGCAACAGTAGGATTAACAATGGGAATAACGCCAGAGCTAAATTTAATTTCAAAAATATTAATAATAATAACAATGTTTGTAGGGCGATTAGGACCTATGACATTTGCTCTTGCAATGGGAGAAACAAAGAAAAAAGATCAACTTATGTATCCTAAAGAAAATATATTAGTAGGATAAATATTAATTTTACTAGACAGGAGGAAATATTTTGAAACAATTTTTAGTAGTGGGATTAGGGCGTTTTGGATCTAGTGTTGCACAAACTCTCTACGAATCAAATGAAGAAGTTTTAGCAATCGATATAGATCCAGAAACAGTTCAAGAGATTATAAATGATAAAATAGTTGAGAATGCAGCAGTGATAGATGCTACTGACGGGGGTGCTATTGCTGAACTGGAAGTATCACAGTATGATGTAGCTTTTGTTTGTATAGGAGCGATAGAGCAGAGTATAATGGTAACATTGCATTTAAAAGAATTAGGAGTAAAAAAGATAATAGCAAAAGCAGTGTCTAAAAGTCATGGAAAAGTATTGTCTAAAATAGGAGCAAATAATGTTATATATCCTGAGGAGTATATGGGAAGAAGAGTAGCACAGCTTGCTTTAGAACCTAATATGATAGAGCATATTAGGTTCTCACAGGATTTTTTACTTGTAGAAATAAAATCTCCTTCATTGTTTTGGGGAAAAACACTAATAGAATTAGAAATTAGAAAAAATTATAATGCAACAGTAGTTGGAATAAAAAAAGAAGATGAAACATTTCAACCAAATCTCAGTGCTTATACTAAAATTGAAAGAGGGGATATTCTTTTAATAATTACTGATACAAAAACAGCTGAAATATTAGAAAATTTAAAATAAAAAAAATCAGAAAAAATTAGATATCTGTTACGGAGGAAAAATGCGAGATTTTGATGTTATAGTTGTAGGAGCAGGGCATGCAGGATGTGAAGCTGCATTAGCTGCTGCAAGAATGGGAATGAAAACAGCTATATTTACAATAACTTTAGATAATATAGGAACAATGTCTTGTAACCCCTCTATTGGTGGACCAGCTAAATCTCACTTAGTCAAGGAAATAGATGCATTAGGTGGAGAAATGGGAAGAAATATAGATAAAACTTATATTCAAATTAGAGTTTTAAATACTAAAAAAGGGCCAGCAGTTAGATCTTTAAGAGCTCAAGCGGATAAACAACTTTACAGTAAAGAGATGAAAAAAACAATAGAAAATTGTAAAAATTTAGAAGCAATTCAAGGAACAGTGACAGAGTTAATAGTTGAAAATGAAAAAGTAATTGGAATAAAAGTAAAAGAAGGTTTTGAGTGTAGGGGGAAGACAGTTATAATTGGTGCAGGAACTTTTATGAGAGGGCTTATTCATATTGGAAAAAATAAATTTAGTGGTGGAAGAATGGGAGAGCTTTCTTCTGAAGATTTACCACTATCACTAGAGAAGTTAGGTTTGAAATTAGGAAGATTTAAAACTGGAACTCCTCCTAGAATAGATGCAAGAACTGTCGATTATAGAAAAATTGAAGAGCAAAAAGGTGATTCGTTACCTCTAAAATTTTCAAATAGAACTAAAATAGAAGAAATTGAGAATAGAAAGCAAATATCTTGTCATATTGTGTATACAAATCAAAATGTTCACAATATAATTATTGAGAATAAACAAAAATCGCCTATGTTTAATGGAACAATAGAAGGAACAGGTCCAAGATATTGCCCATCTATCGAAGATAAAGTTTTTAGATACCCAGATAAAGACCAGCACCATCTATTTTTAGAAATAGAGGGATATGATACAAATGAAATATATGTAGGTGGCTTTTCAACGTCATTACCAACAGATGTTCAATATGAGATGCTAAGAAAAATATCAGGACTTGAAAATGCAAAAATTATGAGATATGGATATGCAATTGAATATGATTACGTGGATCCTCAAGAATTAAAATATTCGTTAGAAAGTAAAAAGATTGAAAATTTATTTTTAGCGGGACAAATAAATGGAACATCTGGCTACGAAGAAGCAGGTTCTCAAGGTCTTTTAGCTGGAATAAATGCAGTTAAGAAAATAAAAGGAGAAGAACCTATAGTTTTAGATAGAGCAGATTCTTATATTGGAACATTAATAGATGATTTAGTGTCTAAAGGAACTAATGAACCTTATAGAATGTTTACAGCAAGAAGTGAGTATAGGCTTATATTAAGGGAAGATAATGCTGATTTAAGGCTTTCTAAAATAGGATATGAAATAGGATTATTACCGCTAGAAGAATACACAAGAGTCCAAAAAAAAGAAAAAGATGTTTGTTTTGTAATAGAAAAATTAAAAAATCAATTTGTAGGAAGCAGAAATGAAAGGGTTAATGAAATTTTAACAAGGATAGGAGAACCAGAAATAAGATCTGGACTTACACTTTTAGATATTTTAAGAAGACCAGGAGTAACATATCAAGATATTAAATATATAGGTGAACTAATCTCAGAACTAAATTTAGGAAATTATGAAGAATCAACTGAGTATCAAGTTGAAGTTCAAGTTAAGTATTCTGGATATATTAAAAAATCTTTAATTATGATAGAAAAACATAAAACACTAGAAAATAGAAAAATTCCTATAAATATTGATTATGATAATATTTTAAGTATTCCAAAAGAAGGTAAAGATAAGCTAAAATCTATACAACCTATGAATATAGGACAAGCTTCAAGAATATCTGGAGTTTCTCCATCAGATATTCAAGTTTTATTAGTTTATTTAAAAATGAAGGAGAATGAGAATGCAAAATTATCTAAAAGAAGGGATTAAAAAAATAGATTTAATTCTCTCAGAAAACCAAATAGAGCTTTTAATAAAATATTTAAACTTACTTGTAGAGTATAATTCACATACAAATTTAACAGCGATAAGAGATTCTAAAGGGATCCTTGAAAAACATTTTTTAGATTCTCTCCTTGTACAAAAATATATAGATAAAAAGGATAAAACTGCTATAGATATAGGGACTGGTGCTGGATTTCCAGGTATGGTATTAGCTATTTGCAATCCCAATATAATATTTACATTAATTGATTCGGTTGGGAAAAAAACTAAATTTTTACAAATGATAAAAGAGGAATTAAAATTAGAAAATGTTATAATTGAAAACATAAGAGCGGAAGAATATATAACAGATGAAAACAGAGAAAGTTTTTCCATTGGATTATGCCGTGGTGTTTCAAAATTACCTACAATTTTAGAGTATATGCTACCATTTATAAAAGTAAAAGGTAGATTTTTGGTTCAAAAAAGTGAAGGGACTGGAGAAGAAGAAAGTGCACAAAATGCTTTAAATTTACTAAGTTCAAAAATTCTAGGAGAATATAATTTAGAATTACCTTTTTCCAAAGATAAAAGAAAAATAATTATAATAGAAAAAGAAAAAATTACAGATAAAAAATATCCAAGAAAAACAGGAAAACCCTTAAAAAATCCATTATAAAAATAATAACTAATGATAAAAAAAGAGGAGGATAAAATGTCGTTTTTTAAAAAAAATAAAAAAAAATTACTTATAATAATTCCTCTTTCTTTTTTCTTTGCTATTATTTATTCTTTTATTTTTCATTTTATATTCACTATAAGTGTTATTTTAAGTTTGGTATTAGGTCCAAAATTTAGCATAGGAAATATTGAATTTAAAGAGAAAAATAAAATTTTTGTAGAAAATGTTAGCTTAAAATATAAAAATCAAGAAATAATAAAAACCCCAAAAATGATAATTGAATATGATTTAGAAAATAAATTTTCAAATATATTAAAAAAAATTACAGTTTTAGGTGGAAAGGCTATAATCATAAGAAAAAATGAAAGTATAAATTTTGTAGATGCCTTTGCAGGTGCAAATGAAAATTCTAAGGTTAAAAGTGGAACAAAAGTTCCTATTGAACTAATTGAGGCTAAAAATGTAGATGTAACATTCAGAGATTTATCATATAAAGAACCTATAGAAATAGAAATTTTTTCTACTAATGGCTATGTATCATTTGATAAAGAGAAAGGGATAGATTTGCTGTTTCAAGGTAAAACTCATAATGAAGAAGAAGCTTTTTATAGTTTTAATAATTATGAAAAAAAATATTCTATGACAATAAAAGCACAAAATATAGAATTGAACACAAATAATATGCAGTTTGCATATTATTCAGAAGATTTAGAATATTCAAAAGGAAAAGGGAATATAAATTTAACCATTGATAGTGACGGGTTATTTGGAATTGTTAATTTTAAAGAATTAGATATAAAATATCTTGCTTTTTCAGAATTAGCTAAAGATACAAATGGAAAGATAGAATTTTTAGGTAATAGAATAAATATTGATGCAAATTTTAATATATTTAATAAAAAAAGAAAAGTTTTAATGGATTATGATTTTGAAAATGACTTAATAATAAAAATACCACTAGAAAAAATGACATATGCTGAAGTTGCACATTATAAATTATTAGAGGATTTAAATTTAAATTTAAATTTAAATAAGTATAATTTTGATAATGTAGATATAACATTGAAATTAGATAAAAAACAAGAATTTTCAGCAACAATAGATTTTAAGATATCTGATATATTAGAAAAAAATATAACTTTAAAAAATAATTTAGGAAAATTAATTTATACCAATGAGAGTGTGGATATAAAGTTATTAAATTCAGATTTAGAATTGTCAAGCTTCAAAAAAAAATTAAATTTTTCTTTAAATATAAAAGATAAAAAAGGAAATTTCAAATATTATTTAGATGATTTTACTGGAGATGGAGATATATTTTTTGAAGAAAATTATTTAGGTATAAATCAAAAATCGGGCTTTATGATATTTGACTCAAAATATATGTATGAAAATAAAAATTATACGTTAGAATCTAATTTAGATAAGGAAGAAAGTTTTAAATTAGTTTACGATTTCAAAAATAAAATTTTAAAAAAAATAGGAGGTAAAACAAAATTTGATTTTTTTGGAAATTTAGTTGGCGAGTTGTCTATAGAGGGAAAAAATAATGAAGGAGAAATAAAGAATTTAAAACTTTTTAATAAAGATAAAAAATTGAACTTTGAATTAAATGGAAAATTTGACTTAAAAGATTTAAAATATAACTTTAAATTTAAAACACATAATTTTTTATTTGAAAAAATAGTAAAAGAAAAAAAACTAGGGATAAGACATTCATTATTTGGTTCACTTAAAGGCGAAAAAAGAAATATGATATTAGATATAGAAGGACTTTTGGAGGAAATAAGGTACGGAGAACTGAAAGCAAGTGGTACTAAAATTAGTCTGAGACTAAAAAAAAATATTTTAGAAATATTAGATTTTTCAAATAATTTTATGAGAATTTATGGGAAATATAATATTATTAACAATAAATTAGACTTTAAATTTAATATTAATGATTTATTTAGTGAAAAAATAGGTCTGAAAGATATGAAATTTAATATTCTAGAGTCTGTAGGAGACATAAAAGGGGAACTAAATAATCCTAAAATTAATTTAAAAATATCAAAAGCATATGTAGAAATGCCTAATAAAGAAAAAATGAATATACAATTAAATAGTAAAATGACTCTCTCTGAAATAAATATTGAAGAATTACAAATTAATGAGAATAATAAATTTAGAGGTAAATATAAAATAAAAGAATCTAGTTACTGGATGAAAGGCCATATACTAGAAAAAGATTTCTCAAAATATATAGAAGATAAAAATTTTAAATATAGAGTTATAGGTTTAGTTGATATAAAGGGTATAGGAAAAAAAATAGAAATATATTCAGATTTTAGTATAGATAATATCTATTATAAAGGAACAGATTTACCAAAAATAAAAGGAAAAATATCTTATCAATCAAATAAGTTAATAAATGGAATATTATCATTAAAAGAAATCAATATATTTAAGGAGAATTATCGAATTGCTACTTTAAGAGGGGATATAAACTTAGAAAATGGTATAATGAATTTGGGAATCTCCGAAAAAGGAATTGAATTAAAAAAAATAGGTATTTCAGAGGTTTTAGAAGGAAGTGTAGATCTCAAAGCTAAAATAGAAGGAGCTATTAGTGATCCTTTGTACTCAATAAGTTTGAATTCTTCGAGTTTTGGAATTAGAGAAATTAAATTTGAAAATATGATTACAAAAATAACTGGAAACAAAGAACAAATAAAGTTAGATCTATTTAAAACTAATTATTTAGAAAACACTTTTTCTTCATCTGGTAATTTTAGTTTAAAAGATGAAAAATATAATTTACAATTAATATCCCCTAAAATAAAATTAGATTTTCTAGATTTATTTTTAAAAAAATATGAAATAAATGAAATTAAGGGAGAAGCTGAATTTAATTTATCGATTAGTAATACCGGGAATAATGGAGTATTTAAAGGTGAAAAAATTTCTTTTAATTCAGAAAAATATGGAATTAAAGGTGAAAACTTAAACTTTAACTTTTCGTTAAAAGGAAATAAATTTAATATTGATAAATTTAAAGGTACAATAAATGATGGAAGTGCTCAAATAGAAGGGGATATGATAATTCCAACAATTGTAGAAGTTAGAAAAAATCCATTTTTTTATAAGGAACTAAAATATAATATTAAAGTAATAGCAAAAAATATTGATTATAAGTTTAAAGATTATATGTCTTTTATTGTAAGCACAGAGTTAAATTTAAATGCTAATAAAATTATAGGAAAGCTAGAAATAAAAAAAGGAATAATTGAAAAAATTTTAGGAGTGTCTGATGGATTTGATTTGTTTGGCATTATAAAAAAATTTCTATTAAACAAATTTTCTAGCAATAGAGATACAATGAAAAATTTAACTTTAGATTCTGAAGAAAACATCAAGTTATTAACAAAAGATTTAGAAGTAAATATAGATTTTAAAATAATAGAAGGAATAAAGTTAGATATTCTCAGCGTTGTAAATATAGTTGAAGACATAGAGGGGAAAATTTTAGGACAAGGGAAACTTAGTGGAAAAGATGAAAAAATTAATTTTTTAGGAGAATTTGAAATAAATAATGGAAGATTTACACTGAATGGAAATGATTTTAAAGTTTCTAGTGCTCTATTGTTATTCAATAAAAATTACGATTATTTCCCAGAGGTAAATCCTACATTAATTTTTGATTCTAGTACTAGAATGGTAAGTGATAATATGGAAATATCATTAAGTGGAGAAATGGAGAATCTCAATTTTAGAATTAAAGCAAATGGAGAGAGCTCTTCTGGTAGTTTAAATTCATTTTTATATAGTGAAGAAGATAGTCAGAAGACTAATGCTTCTACTTTAATTTTAAGAAACTTAATAGATTCTCAAATATCAAATACTTTATTAGGACCAGTTTCAAAAAGAATAAAAAAGTGGTTTGGATTATCCAAATTAAAAATAAGTTCAGAATTTAATAGTTTACCTAGCGAGTCTACAACTAATGAAAGAACATCTAAAAAATCAAATTCTAACTTTGCACTAGGTGCTAAAATTCAAATAGAAGATTTTATATATAAAGAAAAATTATATTGGATAGCAGATGCTAAAATTAGCAGTAGTGGTGTAAAAGAAAGTGATATAGAAAGTAGTAATAGTAATAGAGATTCCACTGATAAATATAGAATTGGTCTAGAATATAGATTTAAAGAAGGTAGAAGTATTGGTATAGGTGGAGAAAGCAAAATAAATCAAGAAAGTGGAATTCAGAATAAAAAAACAAGTAATGATCAATCTATTAATTATTATATTGACTTTAAGATGGAGAAAAAGTATGATAGTATAAGAGAAATATTTAAAAATATATTTTAAATATAATTTTAAACAAAATGGAGGCTAATAAATGAGAAGGTACTTAATGATTCTAATGGGGATACTCATAGCATTTGTAACCTATGCTGAAACTGCAAGAGAGGACTATGTAGTCAATAGTGTAGAGATTTATAACAACCGAGAGATCCCAGCGGAGTTAATCCTATCCCAAATGGATTTAAAAAAAGGAGAAAAATTCTCTACAGAAAAATTAATTAAAGACTATAATAAATTAAAAAAATTAAATTATGTTAAAGAATTATCAATGTTTCCTAAACCCTATGATGGTGGAATAAAATTAGTAATAGAGGTGAAAGAAAAATCTGACGCTAAAATTTTACTTGAAAAAAAAGGAATAATTCCTAATAGTGAGAGAGATAGAGTAGATACAACTTTAGTTATTACAGATTTGAAAATTCAAGGTCTCAGACATCTAAATACTTCTGAACTAAAAAAGAAATTAGAAATAGAGACTGGGGGATATTTTTCAGAAAAAAAAGTTATAGATGGAGAAAAAATTCTGATTGAAACAGGAAATTTTAGTAGTGTGGAATCTAAAACTATAAAATCTAGCAATGGAGTAGAGATAATTTATACTGTTGTTGAAAATCCAATTTTAAATGGAATAAACATAATTGGAAATACAATAATTAGTACAGAAGACATATTAAAAATAATGAAAACTAAATCAGGAGAAGTATTTAGTGTAAAAACAATAAGAGAAGATAGAGAAAGAGTTTTAAATAAATATTACGATTCTGGTTATATTTTAGCTGAAATAATAGATATTGATATTAATAATAACTTAGAATTAGAGTTTGTTTTAAGTGAGGGAACAATCAGGAATGTTGAATATAAAAAAATGATAACAAAACAAAAGGGTGAAAGAAGAAAACCAACTGATGATATTCTTAAAACAAAAGAGTTTGTGATAAAAAGAGAAGTAGAAATAGTTCCAAATACAGTATTTAATATAAAAAGTTATGATGAAACAAGTAAAAATTTAATGAGAACAGGACATTTTAAAAATATAAAATATAATGCTAATACAATTCCAGGAGATCCAGATGGAAGAAGTTTAGTTTTACTTATGGATGAGGAAAGAACTGCTGTATTACAAGGAGCGGTTTCTTATGGCTCAGAAATTGGACTACTTGGTATGCTTTCAGTAAGAGATACAAACTGGTCTGGTAGAGGCCAAAATTTAGGTGTAACTTTTGAAAAGTCAAATGAATCATATTCTAGTTTTTCGTTGGATTTCTATGATCCTTGGATAAAAGGAACAGATAGATTATCGTGGGGTTGGAGTTTATACAAGACGACTTCTGAAGTTGATGATAGTAATATGTTTAATGAAATAGATACTTATGGAGGAAAATTTAATTTAGGAAAAGGTTTGTCAAAAGATGTGAGAATATCTCTTGGAGCTAAATTAGAAGAAATAAAAGAAACACCTAAAAATGGTGCTTTAAATAAAAAGGGAATACTTTATGAAGATGATAAATATATGCTTTGGAGTATATTTCCTGCAATAACGTATGATACTAGAAATAATCCTTTAAATGCTACTTCAGGTGAATATGGAAAGCTTCAGCTTGAGGGAGGTTATGCCTCTGGAAATAATGCTGATTATTTTGGAAATATCACTTTAGAATTAAGAAAATATCATAGAGGACTTTTCAAAAAAAATACTATGGCCTATAGAGCAGTTGGAGGAATAATGTCTATGTCAACAAAAGAATCACAAAGATTTTGGGTTGGTGGAAATTCTTTACGAGGTTATGATGGTGGTTTTTTTCAAGGTACTCAAAAATTAGTTTTAACAATGGAAAATAGAACTCAAATGAATGATGTTTTAGGATTTGTAGTATTTGCTGATGTTGGAAGAGCTTGGGAACAACGACCTGAAGATACTGGATATTATAATTTAGATAGGGATAAAAAATTTCCAAATGAAATAGCAACATCAGCAGGAGTAGGACTAAGAATAAATACTCCAATGGGTCCGTTAAGATTTGATTTTGGATGGCCTGTGGGAAGAAAAGTTAAAGGAACTGATGGAATGCAATTCTATTTCAATATGGGTCAATCTTTTTAAAAAAAAATTTAAACTTATTAGGTAAAATTTAAGTCTAAATATAAAATAAAAAATAGTAAATTTAGGAGGAAAAATGAAAAAAATATCTATATTAGCTTTAACAATGGTAATATCAGTATCATCATTAGCAATAAAGATTGGTTATTTAAATACAGAAGAAGTTTTTCAAAAATATTCTCAGACAAAAATATTACAGACTAACTTGCAAAATGAGAAAACTAGATTAGAAACAGAAATAAAGAAAAAAGAGGTTGTACTTCAAAAAATGCAAGTAGAATTGCAGTCTAAAGGAGATAAAGTAACAGATGCAGAAAAAAAACAATTTGAAGAGGAAGTAAAAAAATTCCAAAAATTTGTTAAGGATTCTCAAACAAAATTAGGGAAAGAAGAAATGGCTAGATTAAAAGAAATAGAGGTTAATATTAATAATACTGTAAAAAAAATAGCTACTGATGGAACATACGATTATATTTTAGAAGCTGGAGCTGTTAAGTTTGGTGGAGAAAATGTAACTTCAAAGGTATTGACTGAAATGGAGAAAAATATAAAGAAAAATTAAAAAATTGATTCTAAGGAGGGAGTTAACAGTGGAATATAAACTGATAGAACTGATAACTCTTTTTGACTGTGAAACTAAGGGAGATTTAAGCCAAGAAACTATTTCTGGGCTTGCTCCCTTTTTTCAAGCTCAAGAAGATAGTTTAACATTTGCATCAGATGAAAAATTTTTAAAAAAATTAAATGAGACAAAGGCAAAAGTAGTAATTGTTCCATGGGGGATTAAATTGCCTGAAAATGGTAAAATTTATATATCGGTAAAAGAAAATCCAAGAACATTAATGCCTAAAATTTTAAATTTTTTTAAAAAATCTATAAAAAAAATGGAGAAAATGATAGAAGATACTTGTATGATAGGAGCTGATTGTGAGATAGGTCCAAATGTTTATTTAGGACATGACACTGTAATAGGGAATAGAGTCAAAATTATGCCTGGTGCAGTGATCTGTCAAGGAGTAAAAATAGGAGATGAAAGCATCATTAATCCCAATGTAACAATTCGAGAATTTTGCATACTGGGGAAAGGGTGTATAATTCAGCCAGGGGCAGTAATAGGTTCTGATGGTTTTGGATATACAAAAATAGATGGAATTAATACAAAAATAGAACAGATCGGTGCTGTTATATTAGAAGATTATGTAGAAATAGGTGGAAATACAACTGTGGATAGAGGGGCAATAGGAGATACAATAATAAAAAAATATACAAAAATTGATAATTTGGTTCAAATTGCACATAATGATATAATTGGTGAAAATTGTTTAATCATATCCCAAGTTGGTATAGCTGGAAGTACAGAAATTGGTAACAATACAATATTAGCAGGACAGGTTGGTGTAGGCGGACACTTAAAAATTGGTAATAACGTTATAATTGCAGCTAAATCAGGAGTAATAGCAAATATTGAAGATAATAAAAATCTTTCAGGCTATCCAGTGGTGGATCATAGAGAGGATATGAAAATAAAGATAGGAATGAAAAAATTACCAGAATTATTAAAAAAAATAAAAGAAATTGATAAAAAATTAAATAATATGATAAAATAGTTTATTAAATAAATAAATAAATAAATAAATAAATAAATAAATAAATAAATAAATACAAAATGAGGTTAAAATGAAAAAAAGAATTTATTTTAATAAATATGAAGATTTAAGATTTATTTCTCACTTGGATCTTTTAAGATTTTTTGAAAGAGCAACACTAAAAGCAGATATATCAGTGAAATATAGTCAAGGATTTCATCCAAGACCTAAATTTTCCTTTGGAAATCCTGTTTCATTAGGAACAGAAGCTTTTAATGAAATTATGGATATGGAAACAGAAATAGATATTTCAAATGAAGAGGTTTTTAATAAAATGAATTCTATAAATGTTTTAGGCTTTAAAGTAGTAAAAGTTGAAGATATAATTGATAAATTATCAATAGTAGAAAAATTTAAAATTTCTATTTATAATATAATAGGAACAAAAAATCAGTTAGATACATTGGAAATATTGTTAAATTTAGAAAATATAATAGATAGAAAAGAAAAAAATGGAAAAATAATAGAAAGAAATTTAAAAGAAAAAATAAATCAGTATATTAGAAATTCAGATGAAGAGATAACAATACACCTGATTAATGGATCGCCAAATGCATATTTAGACAAGGTGGGGATAAAATTAGGAGATGTTGCTATAAAGAAAATGGGATATATAGTTGAGTAGATTATAAAATAAAAAATAATAGTTTAAGGGGTTGAATTATGTTAGAGTTAAGATTTATTCGTGATAATATTGAATTTTTACAAGATATGTTAATAAAAAGAGGCAGCAAAATGGATCTTAAGGAGTTTGAGCAATTAGATGCAGAAAGAAGGGAGATATTAACTGAAGTAGAAGCTCTAAGAAATAAAAGAAATAAAGTTTCATTAGAGGTTGCAAAAATAAAAAAAGATGGTGAAGATGCTTCTGAAATAATAAAAGAGATGGGAACTGTAGGAAGTAGAATAAAAGAATTAGATGCTGATTTATCTATAATAGACGAAAAACTAACTTATATTCAAATGACAATTCCAAATGTATATCATAAGTCTACTCCAATAGGTAAAGATGAGAATGATAATATAGAAGTAAGAAGATGGGGAACTCCGAATAAATTTTCTTTCACTCCTAAAACACATTGGGAAATTGGAGAAAATTTAGAAATCTTAGATTTTGAAAGAGGCGCTAAATTAGGAGGATCAAGGTTTGTGATTTATAGAGGAATGGGAGCTAAATTAGAGAGAGCTCTTATTAATTTTATGCTGGATACTCATACAACTGAACATGGGTATACAGAACATATAACACCTTTTTTAGTAAAAAAAGAAATTTGTGAGGGGACAGGACAACTTCCTAAATTTGAAGATGATATGTATAGAACCACTGATGATATGTATTTAATTTCAACTTCAGAAATAACAATGACAAATATTCATAGGGAAGAAATTTTAAATGAAAAGGAATTGCCTAAATATTATACAGCATATTCCCCTTGTTTTAGAAGAGAGGCTGGCTCATATGGAAGAGATGTAAAAGGTCTTATAAGATTGCATCAATTTAATAAAGTTGAAATGGTAAAACTTTCAACTCCAAATACATCCTTTGATGAACTTGAAAAAATGGTTGTAAATGCTGAAGTAATATTACAAAAATTAGAATTACCTTATAGAATTATTGATTTATGTTCTGGAGATATAGGGTTTGGAGCTGCTAAAACTTATGATTTAGAAGTATGGTTACCATCAGAAAATAAATATAGAGAAATTTCATCTTGTTCTAATTGTACTGATTTTCAGGCTAGAAGAATGGGACTTAAATATAGACCAGATACAACTTCAAAAAGTGAATTTGTGCATACATTAAATGGTTCTGGTTTAGCTGTGGGAAGGACTGTTGTTGCTATAATGGAAAATTATCAACAAGAAGATGGCTCTTTTATAGTTCCTAAGGTGCTAGTGCCGTATATGCAAGGAGTAGAGATTGTTAAAAAGTAGTATATTAGTTCTATTATTACTGAGTATATATTTTAATGAGATAAAAATAATTAGTATAGTCTTTTTATTAAATTTTATTATTAATTTAGTATATAATAAAGATATTTTAAAAAATTTAAAGAGTTTAAAAATATTTATATTTTTTTATATTTCTACTTTTATATTTCAATTTATTTTTAATCAAGAAGGGGAAGTTTTTTTTAAAATATTTGGAATATACATCACAAGAGAAGGAGTGAATCAATTTTTATTAAGTTTTTTAAGAATTATTAATTTACTAATGCTTTCTTGGTTAGCTAGCTATAGTAAAATATTTGGAAAAGGATTTGGAAAATACCAAAGAGTTATAGAAAACGTTATTTTATTAATTCCACAAGTAATAAATTTATTTAAAAAAAAAATGAAACTAAAGTGGTTTTTTAGATATATTTTAAAACAAATAAAGGTTAAAATATAATCCTTATTAAACTTGATATTTAATAAAATATTTGATACACTAAGAACATAGAGTTAATTACAGTAAATTATTAGGAGGAAGTTAAATGGGATATAAATATAAAGAATTAGGACTTTCAAACACAAGAGAAATGTTTAAAAAAGCAAATGCTGAAGGTTATGCAGTTCCAGCTTTTAATTTTAATAATATGGAGCAAATGTTAGCAATAGTTGAGGCCTGTGCTGAAATGGGATCACCGGTAATTTTACAATGTTCTACTGGAGCTTTAAAATACATGGGAACAGAAGTAGCACCTCTTTTAGGAAAAGCTGCTGTTGATGTTGCAAGAGCTATGAAATCTGATATTCCAGTATCGCTTCACTTAGACCATGGACCGGATTTAGCAGCAGTAAAAACTGCTATTGAGTGTGGATTCTCTTCTGTTATGATAGATGGTTCTCATCATTCATTTGAAGAAAATATAAGAGTATCTAAAGAAGTTGTAGAATATGCTCATTCTCTAGATGTTACAGTGGAAGCAGAATTAGGCGTGTTAGCAGGAATAGAAGATGATATTAGTGCTGAGCATCATCAGTTCACACAACCAGATGAAGTTGAAGAATTTGTAACAAGAACAGGAGTAGATTCATTAGCGATAGCAATAGGAACTTCTCACGGAGCACATAAATTTAAACCTGGTGAAGATCCAAAATTAAAGCTTGATATTCTTATTGAAGTAGAAAAAAGATTACCAGGATTTCCAATAGTACTTCACGGTTCATCAGAAGTTCCAGGAAAATATATAGATATGTTGAGAAAATATGGTGGGGAAATATCAGATGCAATAGGAATTCCAGCTTCTGAGTTAAGAGGTGGCGCTAAATCTGGTGTTGCTAAGATAAATGTAGATACTGATGGAAGACTTGCTTTTACTGCAGGAATTAGAAAAGCATTTGCAACAAATCCAAAAGAATTTGATCCAAGAAAGTATTTATCAGTAGGAAAAGAAGAAATGAAATCTTATTATAAAACTAAAATAACTGATGTATTTGGTTCTGAAGGGGCTTATAAAAAAGGAACAAAATAGTTAAATAAAAATAAAAGGTAACTAGAGATGGTTACCTTTTATTTTTCTATGTTTTGACAAAAAAAAAGATATATACTATAATATAAATAGAATAAAATTTAATAGTCCACAAAATAAGGAGGAATATAAATGTTGAATGAAAAAAGAATGATTGAAAACTTTCTTGATATGATAAAAATCCCTTCACCATCTTTAAATGAAAGAAAAATTGCAGATTATTTAAAAAAAATCTTATTAGATATGGGGTTAGAAGTTGAAGAAGATAATGCAGGAAAAGATCATAATGGAAATACAGGAAATATAATTGCTGTACTTAAATCTCCAGGAAAAAAAAAATTTTTATTCAGCTCTCACATGGACACAGTAACTCCATGTGAGAAAATTCTTCCAATTATAGAAAACGGAATCATAAAAACAGATGGAACTTCTGTATTAGGGGGAGATGATAAAGCTGGAATAGCAGCTATTATTGAAATGATAAGAATGATACAAGAATCAGAAATTGAGTATCCAGAGATCATAGCAGTTTTTTCAATTGCAGAGGAAATAGGATTATTAGGAGCACAAAGTTTTGATTTAGATAAGTATAAGCCAGATTTAGCTTTCGTAATAGATTCAGGAGGAGTACCAGGAACGGTTGTAGTTGAAACTCCTTATGTTGCTAAAGGAAAAATGGAAATAATAGGAAAGGGAGCCCATGCAGGAGTGTCTCCAGAACTAGGAATAAATGCGTTAACAGTTGCTGCTCACGCTATTACGAAAATAAGAATGGGAAGAATAGATGAAAAAACAACTTCTAATATAGGGATAATTAATGGTGGAAGTGCAGTTAATATTGTTATGCCAAATCTTTCAATGTCCTATGAGGCTAGAAGTTTTTCAGGAGAAACACTAGATGAATTGTTAGCAGAAACATTTTTAATTTTTGAGGAAACAACAAATAAATTTGGAGCAGAATTTAAACATAATATAAAAAAAAGCTATAATGGCTATAAATTAGAAGAAAATTCTAAAATATTAAAGTCATTTGAAAAAGCTTGTAAAAATGTAGGAATAAAATGTAGAAAAATATCTTCTGGTGGTGGATGTGATGCCAATATATATAGTGAACAAAGTATTATATCTGTAAATATAGGGATTGGAATGAGTAAAGTTCATACAACAGAAGAATTTATTAAAATTGATGACATAGTAAATTGTACAAAATTAATATATGAAATTGTTAAAGGAATTTAGCCTATGTCTATAAAAATAAAAAAAGAAAAAAGAAAAAAAATAATAACCATAGTTTTTTTAAGTTTTATTCTAGTTTTTTTTCTAAAAAATAAAATATTTTATTTAACAGATTCACTAGGAAAATTATTTTATCCGCTGCAGTCAAGAATTTATATATTAGAAGAAAAAGCATATAAATTATTTTACTCTATTTTAAATTATGAGAAAGTTTTAATAATTAATGATAATTATAAAAAAGAAAATATGTTAATGAAAGCTGAAATATATAAAAATAAATTTTATAAGGAAGAAAATGAACGATTAAAAAAATTGTTAGTGATGAAAGAAAATAATCTAGAATTTAAAGTAGCAAGTGTTACATTTAGACATATCTCAGATTTATATAAAAAATTCTATATAGATTTAGGAAAAGAAGATGGAATAAAAGACGGTATGATAGCCTTAGTTGGCTCTAATTTAGTTGGAAAAATAGAGGAAATCTATTCTAAGTACTCAGTTGTAAAAATGATAACTAGTAGTGAAGTAATAGTAAGTGGTCTTTCTAATAGAGAAGTTTTAGGAATTATAACTTCAAATAGTGAAGATGAGACTAAACTTAAATTTTTATCCTCGATAAATCAAGATAATGTAGAAATTGGAGATGAAATTTTTACATCTGGAATAAGTGATATTTATGATAAAGGTCTAAGTCTAGGAAAAATTATAAAAAAAGGTGATGAAGAAGGTGTTTTTATAGTGGAGCCTAATTTAGATTTGTTAAAAATTTCTGAAATATTAATTATGTCAAAAAAGGAGGAGTGAAATATGTATGAAAAATTTAAATTATTGTTTATATTTATACTTCTTCAATTAAATTTATTTGCAATAGAGAAAAATATATCAAGTATTAAAAGTTTAAAATTTAATGTGGAAGAAAATACAAAAATAAATAATAGAAATACAATAGTAGGATATGATGTTTTAGTTAAATTTCCTGATACAATAAAGAGAGAAATGATATTTCCAGAATTAAATAAAGGAGAAGTGTATATATATAAAAATAAAAAAAAAATAACTTATATCCCTTTATTTAATGAAAAAATTGAAGAAAATATTAATAATGAAGAAAATAAAATTTTAGAATTTTTAAATTTTATTATTGATAAAGATAAAATTGATGATAAATTTAAGGAAAATTATTATAAGAATAAAAAAATAGAAGTATTATTAAAAACAGGAGAAAAAATAATAACAAAAAATATGGTAGAAGTATCAGGATATTTATTACCTGAAAAATTAGAAATTTGGAATGGTGAAAATAAAATCTCAACTTTAAAAATGAAAAATATAAAAGTTAATATAAATATATTAGAAAGTGAATTTGAAATAAAAAATGAAAATAATAACTTGTGAGGGATTAATAATAAATCGTTCTAATTTTGGAGAAGCCGATATATATATAACAGTTTGGAGCGATATTTTAGGAAAAATTACTTTTCCTGTATTAGGAATACGAAAAACTAAAAAAAGAGAAGCCTCGGCTTTAGATTTTTTAGTTTGTTCTAAACTTACTTTATTGAAAAAAAAAGAAAAATATTCTATATCAGATTTTGAAACTATATATTCCTTTGAAAATATAAAAAAAAATATAGATAAAATTTCAATTTCTTTATATATTCTATCTATACTTAATAATTTAATTGGAGAAAAAGATGAAAAAAAAGATATATATAAATTAACAATAAAAACATTAAAATATATAGAAAAAGAAATATCATATTCTAAAATGCTATTTTGTTTATCTTTCTATATGTTTAGAATAATAAAAAAAGAAGGTATATTAGAAAGAGATTTAAAAAAATGGAATTTTAGTAATGATGAAAAAGAGGAAGAAAAAATAATAAATAAAATTATAAATGGTGAAATAAAAGAGATAATAGAACTTGATTATGAAAATAAAATAATAGAAAAAGTAATAATAAAACTTGAGAGATACTTAAATTATCATGGAGATTTAAATTTAGATTTAAAAAAATATTTATTGGAGTGATAAAGTGGAGATAATAAAAATTATAGATTATATAAATGAAGATTTAATAGATCTAAATCTTAAATCAAAAACAAAAGATGAAATATTATTAGAACTTACAAATTTAATAAAAAAATCAAAAAATATTTTGGACGAAAAAGAGATAAATAAGGCACTAATGGAAAGAGAAAAAATAGGAAGTACAGGGATTGGAAAAGGAGTTGCTATTCCTCATGCAAAAACAGAATCTGCTTTAAAATTAACTATAGCATTTGGAATATCCAATGAAAAAATAGAATATTTTTCACTTGATGGAGAGAGGGTTAATATATTTTTTGTTTTTGCCTCACCTTTAAGTGATTGTCAAATATATTTAAAAGTATTAGCTAGAATTTCTAGGCTAATTCGAGAAGATGAATTTAGAAAAAAATTATATAAATGTACAACGGGTAAAGAAGTTATTCAATGTATTAGTAAGGAAGAAGGAGTTTAAATAATGAAATGTCCATTTTGTAGTAATTTAGATACAAAGGTTATCGATAGTAGAGCCTTTTTAGAAGGAAATTCTATAAAACGTAGAAGGGAATGTCAATTTTGTGAAAAAAGATTTACAACTTATGAAAAAATGGAAGAAACACCTATTTATGTAAAAAAAAAATCAGGTGGAAGAGAGCGATTTGATCGTAAAAAAATAATGAGGGGCTTAACTTTATCCGCGGTAAAAAGAGATGTGTGTCGAGAATCTCTAGAAGGAATGATTTTAGAAATAGAGAAAACAATTCAAAACTCTTTAAATAATGAGATTGATAGTAAAGAGTTAGGAGATATAATATTAAAAAAATTAATAGCAATTGATGAAGTGGCATATGTAAGATTTGCTTCAGTTTATAAGGATTTTAAAGATCTAAAATCATTTTTAGAAGTAATAAAAGATATGCAAAAAAAGAATAAGGAAGGTTAAATGAAAATTTTAGTTATACACGGTGCTAATTTAAATTTTTTAGGCATAAGAGAGCCAGAAATATACGGGAAAGAAACTCTAGAAAAGATAAATTTAAAAATAAAAGAAAAATGTGAAGAACAAAAATTAGAAGTGGAAATATATCAATCAAACTATGAAGGTGACATTATAAATAAAATACAAGAGAATTACCCAAAATCAAATTATTTAATAATAAATCCTGGAGCATACACACACTATAGTATTGCTATTAGAGACGCTATATTAAGTACAAAAATAAAATGTGTAGAAGTACATTTGTCAAATATATATGCAAGAGAAGATTTTAGAAAAAAATCTATAATTTCAGACATAGCCATAGGCGTTATTTCTGGATTAGGAAGTGATGGGTATTTAATGGCTATAGAATATATTGGGAGGATGAAATAATGAAAATAATATTTATGGGAACACCTGAATTTTCAATTCCTTCTTTAGAAAAAATTTATGAAAAATATGGTGTAGAGGCAATATTTACTAAAGTAGATAAGCCAAACACAAGAGGAGGAAAAATTAAATTTACTCCTGTTAAAGAGTTTGCAATAAAAAATAATATAAAAATATATCAACCTGATAAATTAAAAAATAAAGAAACAATAAAGTTAATAAAAGACCTAAAACCAGATTTGATAGTAGTAGTAGCTTATGGGAAAATAATTCCAAATGAAATTATAGAAATTCCTAAATATGGGATTATAAATGTTCATTCTTCAATACTGCCAAAATTTAGAGGGGCAGCTCCAATAAATGCAGCTATTGTGGCTGGGGAAAAAGAGACAGGTGTAACAATTATGTATATAGGGGAAGAATTAGATACTGGCAATATAATTAAAATAAAAACGACACCTATATATGAAGAGGATAATTTCTTAACGTTACATGATAGATTAAAAATAATTGGAGGAGAAGCTTTAATGGAAGCTATAGAGGAAATATTTAAAGGAACAGCCTCTAATATAGAGCAAAAACATAGTGAAGCTACTTTTGTTAAACCTTTTAAAAAGGAAGATTGTAAAATTGACTGGAGTAAATCATCAGAGGAAATATATGATTTTGTTAGAGGAATGACTCCCTTTCCTGGAGTTTTTACATATATAAATGAAAAATTACTTAAAATTATTGAAGTAAAAAAAAATTCAGAAATTACTTATAATGGAATGATTGGAGAGGTTGTTGGAAGTTTAAGAAATGAAGGTTTTGTTATTAAAACTAAAAATAGCTCTGTTATCTTAACAAAGATAAAACCAGAAAATAAGAGGGTTATAAGTGGTGGAGATAGTATAAATAGTAAGTTGTTAAAAATTGGAGATATTATAAAATAAAAATATAAAAAAGAAAAGGAGTGGTATGAAATTATTAGATGGAAAAAAAATATCTGAAGAAATAAAAAAAGAACTAAAAAAAGAATTAGAAGAACTGTATATAAAAATAGGAGAAAAGCCTGGATTAGCAGTATTGATAATAGGAGAAGATAAAGCATCTAAAATTTATGTAAAGGGGAAAATTAAGGCTTGTGAAGAGATAGGAATTAATAGTTTTCATTATGAATTTCCAGAAACTGTAAGTGAAAAAGAGTTAATAGCATCTTTGGATATTCTAAATAAGAAAAAAGAAATACATGGTATTTTAGTTCAATTGCCTTTACCACAACATATTAATGAGGAAAATATTATAAATAGAATAAATCCTAAAAAAGATATAGATTGTTTTACCCCAGAAAATATAGGGAGAGTATTTATAAATGAAAAAAATATAGTGAAGTCATGTACTCCATCAGGAATAATAGAATTACTTCATAGAAATAAAGTTGCATTTCAGGGTAAAAAAGTGGTAATATTAGGTAGAAGTAATATAGTTGGAAAACCTTTAGCCTTAATGATGATAAATGAAGGGGCTACAGTGACTGTTTGTAATAGTAAAACAAAAGATTTAGATGATATTACTAAAATGGCTGATATATTGATTGTAGCTATTGGAAAAGATAGGTTTGTGAAAAAAGAGATGATAAAAAAAGATGTCATAATTGTCGACGTTGGTATTAATAGAGTAGATGGTAGAATTTATGGAGATGTAGATTTTGAAGATGTGTTATCCAAAGTATCTTTAATTACTCCTGTTCCAGGAGGAGTAGGTCCTATGACGATTGCAATGTTACTTAAAAATAATGTAGAATTATTTAAAAAAATATATAAGGATGGGTGCGATGAAAATTAATTTAGAGGTTATTAAGGGTTTAGCTAAAAATATAAATGAACATGAGCTGACTGAAGTTTGTCTAGAGTCTAATGATGTAAAAATAATAATGAAAAAAGAAAAAAAAAAT
>JBOFUX010000063.1:0-19998 GCA_051652785.1 Fusobacteriaceae bacterium
AGTAGGAATTAAGATGGAGTTAGATCCTGCAGCAGATCAAGAAATAGGAGATTATATAGGGGAATTAAGTTTAATAGTAACGTTAGAATAAGACGTTTTAGTTTAAAAAATAGGAGGTGAAAAATTATTAAAAGAAGAATCAAAATACTGTAAGCATTAGCCGAAAGTGATGTTTGGTTCTTCTTTATAATAAAAATATGATAATACTATATATAATAGCAATAAAGATATAAAACAGTATGAAGTTTAAGTAAAAAAAACATTTGAATATAAAAATAATCCCCATCAAGATTCATAGTTAAGTTAGATAGTGAAAAACGAATAAAATTAAAGGTAAAAGGAGAAGGAAAGAAAGGGAAAAATAGTTATTATTTAGTTTTTTCAGAAAGGAAGTTATTCAAGCAAAGAACAAATAAAATAAAAAAATTATACAAAAATAGAAGGGATTTCTGAAAAAAGATTTCCCTCTTTTTTATGGCATGATTATTTTTTTAATACTAAAAATACTATTAAGAGCGGATCTTATATATTTTTCCCTCACTTTTAATATAATAATATGTGGAGCCCATAAATACTACTGGATAAACTTGCTTAAGAGGTCTCTTTATCCCATTATTTCTTGAACCCTTCCCACAGTTCCGTCAACTAATTTTACCTTTATTCCATGAGGATGAGTAGCAGAGTTCGTCAATAATTCTATTACTATACCTTGAGTTAATTTTCCTGTTTTTTGATCCTCTTTTTTTACTACTTTCACACTTATTCCGGGCTTTACGTCACTTCTATTTTTTCCATTCATATTTTATACTCCCCTAATTTAATTTTCTATAAAATCTAAAGTGGTTTTTACTTTTTTAGATTTTTTATGGCATTTCTTGTTAAAATTAATTTTTTTTCAATATTTTTAAAATTATTTCTAGCTATTCCAATAAAAAGCATATCAATTACTGCTAATTGAGATATTCTCGAGCTCATAGCACCTTCTCTTAATGATTTTTCAACAAAAGGAATTTTTAAAGTAATGTCAGAAATTTTCTCTAAGTCATTATTAACTGAGGTTTTTGTTATGGAAATAATTGGAATATTACTCTTTCGAGCATTTTCAACACAAGTAAGAATTTCTGTTGTTTCTCCAGAGTAAGAGATAGCTAAAACCACATCTCCTTCTTCCATTAAAACTGAGGAGGTTATCTGAAGATGAATATCTGAATGAAAAGTACATTTTTTATTAATTCTAACTAGTTTATAATAAAAATCAAGTCCAACTAAACCTGAAACACCAAGAGAAAATATATAAATATTTTTAGCCTTAATTAGTAAATTTATTGCCTTATCTAAGCTTTTCTCATCAATAAGTTTAGCCGTTTTATCTATGACATTATTTATTGACTCTTTCACTCCATAAATAATATCTTTTGTTTTTAAATTTTTATCTAAATATTTAAATTTAAAATTTTTTTCTTCTTCAACAGAACTAAGTTTTAAACTAAGTTTTAATTCGTTTAGACTTAAAAAACCTAATTTTTTAGAAAATCTGATAATTGTTGCAGCAGATGTAGTAGTTAGTTCTCCTAATTTTTTAGAAGATAACGTCATAACTATCTCTTTATTAGATAAAAAATAATCTGATATAAGTTTTTCACTATCTGTAAAATTATAATAATTTTGTTTTATATACTCAAATACATTCATGTTATCATCTCCTATATTATATAGTAAAGATTAAAATCGAGTCAAAAGTTAAAACTCTTCTTTAGATCATTTAAAATTATTATTATTCCACAGGATCATCAAAACCTAATAACATAGTAAATAAATATCCCGATAAATATGATACTAAGACTCCTATTAAAAATACAAACATTTTACCATCAGCAATTAACAGAGCAAGAGGTAGTCCTGAAACACCTATTGCAAGTGCTCCGACTTTAAAAAATGCCATGACTGCTCCTCCAACTCCAGCTCCTAAACATGCTGCTGTAAAAGGTTTTCCAAGTGGTAAAGTAACTCCATAAATTAAAGGTTCACCTATTCCTAAAATTCCTGCTATTAAACCATTTTTAGCAATCTTTTTTAATTTATTATTTTTAGTTTTTCTATATACTGCGACTGTAGCTCCCACTTGAGCCATACCACTTGTAGCAAGTACAGGAAGTAAAATAGTAAATCCAACATTAGTTATTAAATCTGCATGAATAGGAGTTAAAGCCTGATGCATTCCAGTCATAACTAAAGGTAAAAATAAAGCTCCTGATATAGTTCCTGATATTACAGAAATAAATAAATTTTTTGAAGAAAGAGTTTGAGCTATAAGTGTTCCAATAGAGTCGGAAATAAATCCACCTATAGGTTGAAGAATAACTAAAGCCATCACTACCGAAATTGCTAATGTTATTAATGGAGTAAGAAATAAATCCAGTACATCAGGAATAACTTTTTTTAATGATTTTTCTATATAACAAGCAAGGACCACTACAATTATAATAGAAATAATTCCACCTCTACCTGGAGTTAATTGATTACCAAATAAAATAATATTTGAAAGTGCTGATGATGATAAAATCCCACCAAGAACTCCGCCCATCATAGGCATTTGAGAACCAAATTCTTTGGCAGTATTTACTCCAACCAAGATAGAAAGAATTGAAAATACTCCGTTACCGATTAATCCTATTATCTTTGCTATAGTTGTTGTTTTATATACTTCACCAAAGTATACTCCTGCTATATTATTTACTGCAAGCACAAGACCACAGGATACAAATAAAGGTATTAAAGGGATAAAAATAGATCCTAATTTTTTTAAAATATTTTTTATTTTAGTATTATTTTTAATTTTCAAATTTTCTTTTGTTATTTTTGCAACTTTTTCACCAAATAAGGAGTGAGTTTTAATCTGGTCTTTAACCTCACTAGTTATCTTGTTAACTTTTCCTGGTCCGTATATAATTTGAAGTTGTTCTTCAGTTTCGACTATTCCTAAAACAGATTCAGATTTTTCAAGTTCTTTCATTTTTACAAGAGAATAATCTTTCAATTCAAATCTGCAACGAGTCATGCAACATTGCACTGAAATTATATTTTCTTTTTCACCAACTAAACTAATTAATATTTTAGCAATTTCTTTATTTGACATTTTTCTCTCCTTAAAATATATTAATTTATTTCTTCTAAAGCTTTTGCAATATAACCTGAATTCTTTTCCAATTTTTCTTTAGCATTATTGAAATTTAATTTTGATAAAATCATAAATATTGCTAATTTAACATCAGAATTTGTTTCTCTTAAATAAATAGTCGCTGTATCAATATTTACTCCAGTTGCTTCTGAAACTATTTTTTTAGCTCTTTCAACTAATTTTTCATTGGTTGATTGTACATTAACCATTAAATTACCATAAACTTTTCCTAATTTTATCATTGCACCTGTAGATAACATATTTAAAACTAATTTTTGTGCAGTCCCAGATTTTAATCTTGTTGATCCTGTAATAACTTCAGGACCGACTAAAGGTGATATAGCTATTTTAGCCTCTTTAGCCACAAATGAGTTTGCATTACAAGTTATAGATACGGTTAATGCTCCTATTTTATTTGCATATTCTAAACCACCTATAACATAAGGAGTTCTTCCAGAGGCAGCTAATCCTACAACTGTATCAGTTGAATTTAATTTTCTATCTTTTAAGTCTTGTACTGCAAGTTCTTTTGAATCTTCCGCTCCTTCTTTAGCTCTAAAAATAGCTTCTTCTCCACCTGCTATAATTCCTTGAACTAAATCTTCTGATACTCCATATGTAGGTGGACATTCTGAAGCATCTAATATTCCAAGTCTTCCAGATGTCCCAGCACCAATATATATTAATCTTCCACCTTTCTTCACTCTTTCGGTAATCTCATCAATAGCTTCAGATATTTGTGATAGTTCTTGTTCCACCGCTACTGCTACTTTTTTATCTTCGTCATTCATTATTTTTACCATTTCTTTTGTGGAAATAGTATCAATGTTAAATGTGTTTTTATTTCGGTCCTCTGTTGTTAAACTTTTTAAACTTAATTTATCCATTTTATTCCTCCTAAGAATATTAATAATATTTTTATATAAATAATAATACCATTAAAGGAACTATATTTCAATATTTTTATTTTTTAAAGAAATTTCATTTCACAAGTATATTGAAATTATACTCGCGGTTAAATAAATTTACTTTGACATCAATTTGAAACAAAACTTTGATATACTAATTTTAGGTTAATAAACATTAAAAAGTAAAAGGAGAAATAACAAATGAAGAAATTATTAATAGTAGGAACACTAATAACATCTGCCCTATCTTATTCTGTTACAACAGTTAAAGAACAAGAGACTAATTCAAAAGAAAAAATAGAAATGAACAATGCTCGTTTACAACAAAAAAATAGATTAGAACAAATTATGAGAAGTACAAGTTCTGATAGAAAATAATACATAAAAAAAGACGATTTATTCGTCTTTTTTTATGTAAATAATCAATTAATTTTATAATTACGAATAAAATATATGGAGTAAAAAAGAGTTGTTTGATTTTTAGAAGAAATAGTAATATAATATCTATGTAATAAAAAAAATAATAAAAGGATGTGAAAAAATTGGAGCCTGCTCCTGAATATTTTATATTTTTAACCTATAATAATTCTCAAGAGGGGGAGCCAATTAGTTATCCCTTAATTTAAAATTTGGAGGTAACTTGTGATAACTTTAAAAATTGAAAATCTTTTGGAAAAAAAAAACTATATTCAATTAAAAAAATTATTAAATGATATGACATCAGCTGATGTAGCAGAAATTTTAGAAAACAATAATAATAATATATTGCTTCTTTTTAGAATGTTAAAAAAGGAATTTGCAGCAGAAGTTTTTTCTCATCTTTCATCTGATGAACAGATAAAAATTGTAGAGTCTGTTTCAGATGAAAATTTACAAGAAATTTTAAATGAATTATTTTTTGATGATATGATTGATTTTATAGAGGAGATGCCTTCTGCAATTGTAGAGAGAGTTCTTAAAAGTTCTAGTAATAAAAATCGTGTTTTAATAAATCAATTTTTATCTTATCCTAAGGATTCCGCTGGAAGTCTTATGACTACTGAATATATATCGGTAAAAAAAGAATGGAGTGTGAAAGAAACTCTAGATTATATAAGAACTTGTGGTTCTCAAAGTGAAACAGTGGAAACTTCTTATGTAATAAATGAATCTAGAGAACTTATTGGAATGGTTACTTTAAAAAGACTGCTATTCTCAAAAGATAGTGATAAAATTATTAATATTATGGATGATGTCATCTCAGTAAATACTTTAGCCGATAGAGAAATAAGCATTGAACTATTTAAAAAATATGATTTTATAGTTTTACCAGTTGTAGATAATGTAAATAAACTTTTAGGAATAATTACAATAGATGATGTTGTAGACGCTATTGAAGAAGAAAATACTGAAGATTTTCATAAAATGGCTGCTATGACCCCCTCAAAAGAAGAATATTTAGATAGTGGCGTTTTTTCTTTAGCTAAAAATAGACTTCTTTGGCTTTTAGTTCTCATGGTTTCCGCTACTTTTACAGGAAGTATTATAAATAAATATGAAGATGTTTTACAATCTATGGTTATTCTTGCTGCTTCTATTCCTATGCTCATGGATACAGGTGGAAATGCGGGGTCACAGTCTTCAACTTTGATAATAAGAGGAATGGCTCTTGGGGAAATTCAAATAAAAGATTATTTACTAGTTCTGTGGAAAGAATTTAGAGTTAGTTTAATTGTTGGATTAGGATTAGGAACTCTTAATTTTTTAAGAATGCTCTATCTTATAAAAGTAAATGTTCTTGTTTCAATGGTGGTTTCAATAACTTTAGTCTTTACAATTATAGCGGCTAAATTAGTAGGTGGTCTTCTCCCATTGGGAGCTAAAAAGCTAAATTTAGATCCTGCTATAATGGCAGGTCCTCTTGTTACAACTATTGTAGATGCTCTAGCTCTTTTTATTTATTTTTATTTGGCTAAAATAATTCTTCATTTGTAAAAAAAATTAAGAATTAGATAAAAAAAATTTAATATTCAAAGATACTGAAATTATAAAGAATTTCTTGAAAAAATTTTCTCTTTTTTATATCATATTAAAAATGTACATATATTAATCTTTTGTTTTATTTCAATATTAATTAATTGAGTATACTAAAAAACTATTCATAACAAAAAGAGGTAATATTTTTTTATTTATAAAAAAATATTACCTCTTTTATGAAAAATAACTTATTATTTTTTTTCAAAAATATCAATATTTACATCAATAGTTATTAATAATTCTTTTAATTTAAAAAGTTTATCGACTCCTTTTTGTGGACTTCTCCATCTGTAAGGAGTCATATTAAAAAGATTAACGATACTTTCATTTTCTAATATTTTAGTTTCATATGTTAAATTAATTGTTTTTATGTGTTTAAAGATATTTAAATCTTCATCTGTTGCCGGAAGGTAAAAATCTTTTTTTATTGTTTCATAGACTACTTCTTTAAGCTCTTGTAAATGATTTCTCCCTGTGGAAACAATAATAAGCTTACCACCTTTTTTTAGAGTTCTAAAATTTTCTTCTGGGATAATTTTAGCAAACATGCATGTAATAAAATTTAAAGATTCGTCAGCTATAGGCAGATGTGTGGCACTAGCAACGAGCCAATTTATAGATTTATAAATTTTAGCACCTGCAATTACAGCTTCTTTAGATATATCAATAGCAGTTATATTTACATTTTTATTTTCTAGTTCTAAATTTTCTTTCATAAGTTGTGTATAGTATCCTTCTCCACAACCAATATCTAGTAAATTTATAGAATTTATATTTTTAGAAAATTCTAAAAGAAGATTATTAACTCCTTTTGCAATACCTAGATAATAATTATTTTCTAAAAATTTTTTTCTACTTAAAACCATTTCTTTGCTATCGCCAGGTATTTTACTATTTTTATAATTTGATAATAAAAGATTAGCGTGACCAAACTTAGATATATCAAAGCTATGATTATTTTCACAAATATAATTTTTTTCTAATTTTTCTAATTTTTTTTTACATAATGGACAAGCTATCATAAAACTCCTTTATTAAATTTTTTTCTAATTATTTTATCTAGTTCCATAAATAAAGTTGAAGCAAAAGCTAGAGCTAAACAAATTCCAAATTGATATAATCCAAAATTATCTGTTATACTAAAATATTTACGTGTGAAAGATAAAAGACTTACACTATAAAGAGAAAAGCAAGCAATAATAGCAACTATAACATATTTATTTGAAAATAATCCAAGTTGAAAAATGGTAGTACTATAACTTCTTGCAGGTAAAGTTTGTAAAATTCTTGAAAATATAAGAGTTGAAAAAGCCATAGACATACCTAAAGTTTCGTGGGGTCCCCCTATAAATTGAGCAATAACAGTAACAATACTAATAAAAATTCCTCTGGTTATAATTATAGCATAGTTCTTTGTGCTGAATAAAGGCTCGTTTGAGACACGCGGTTTATGAAGCATGATATTTTTTTCCTGAGATTCAAGACCTAAAGCAATAGCTGGAATAGAATCGTTTATTAAATTAATAAATAGTAGTTGAAGAGGAGAAAAGGGAACTGCCCAACCAGCAAGTAAAGAAAACAAGATTGTTGCAATTGCTCCTAAATTTCCTATAAATAAATAAGTTATAGAATTTTTGATATTATTATAAACTGTTCTTCCAATAGAAATTGCATGAATAATAGTGGCAAAATTATCATCTGTTAAGATAAGAGAAGAAGCATCTTTAGCCACATCTGTTCCACTTCCCATAGCAATTCCAATATCAGCTTGTTTAAGTGCAGGAGCATCATTAACACCGTCTCCTGTCATAGCAGTAATTTTATTTTTATTCTGCCAAGCTTTAACTATTCTAATTTTATTTTCTGGAGAAACACGAGCATAAACTGATATTTTTTCTAACTTATTATTTAGTTCTGTTTCTGATAATAAGTCTAATTCATGCCCTGTAATAGATATATCTCCTTTATTCATAAGACCAATATTAACTGCAATAGCTGCCGCAGTAGTTTTATGATCTCCAGTTATCATAACTACTTTTATTCCTGCAGATTTAGCTTCAGCTATGGCTGAAAATACTTCTTCTCTTGGAGGATCTATCATAGCAACTAAACCAATTAAGATTAAATCATTTTCATCTTCTAAAGTGAGAACAAAATTTTCTTTTTTTATTTTTTTATAAGCTAAAGCTAAGACTCTCAAAGCATTATTGGAAAATTCTTCATTTTTATTTTTATAATCTTCTAATACACTATTGGAAATAATTTCTTTTTTTCCTTCTTTAAGAGCATATTTGCATCTATTTAGTATTATGTCTGGTGCACCCTTAACAAACATAAAAACTTCATCTTTAATTTTATGCACACTACTCATGAGTTTTCTATTAGAGTCAAAAGGAAGTTCTCCAATTCTTTTGAAATTATTTCGAGTATTTTCTATATTAATATTATGTTTAATAGCAAAATTAAGCAATGCTAATTCAGTAGGATCTCCTATTTCTTTTTCATTTTTTCCAATAAAAGAATCATTTACAAGAGTAGCACTCATTAAAAAAAGATATTTCTGATAATTTTCTGAATAATTCCAATCTTTTTTTTCTTCTAAATTAGCTTCATTTATACCATACATAAAATAATCTACAACAGTCATTTTATTTTGAGTTAAAGTTCCAGTTTTATCTGTACATATAACAGATGTAGAACCTAAAGTTTCCACAGCGGGAAGCTTTCTTATAATAGCGTTATTCTTTGCCATAAGGTTTGTTCCTACTGACAAAACAATAGTAACAACAGAAGAAAGAGCTTCTGGAATGGCAGCAACAGCAACAGCAACTGAAAACATAAAAGCACTAATAATAATAGAGTATAGATTATTATTTTTTTCTATTAAAAATGCTTTTCCTAAAAGAATTATAAAAATAATTATAGAAAGAAATAAAATACTTATTCCTATTTTTTTAGTAAAAGCCTCAATATTTTTTTGTAAGGGAGTTGTAGTTTGGTCAGTCTCTTCCATAAGGGTAGCAATTTTACCAATTTCAGTATGCATTCCAGTTGCTGTAACAATAAAAATACCTCTTCCGTATACAACCATAGTTCCAGAAAATACCATATTTTTTCTTTCACCTATAGAAGAATTATGGTGAATGGTATCAGAAATTTTTGAAATCGGTTCAGATTCTCCTGTTAAAATACCTTCTACAACTTTTAAACTTTCTGATTCTAAAATTCTACCATCTGCAGGGACATAATCTCCTGTTTCTAAAATAACTAAATCTCCAGGAACAAGACTTTTAAGAGAAATAGTTAATTTGTTTTTATCTCTTATTACTTTAGCGTTAGGGTCAGATAATTTTTTTAAAGCTGATAGTGAATTGTCAGCTTTAATCCTTTGTACTACTCCTAAAATAGAGTTTAAAATAAGTACAACCAAAATGATAAAAGAATCAATAAAATGTCCAGAAACTATTTGAATTCCTGCAGCAATAAGTAAAATAATAACTAATGAATCTCTAAAAGAGTCTAAAAAAAGTTTCCAAGTGGGAATTTTTTCTTTTTCTTTTAGTTCATTTAAACCGTATTTATCAATAGCGTGTAATAAATCTTTTTCTTTTATTCCATCTAAACTGGAGTTGAAAATTTCTAATATTTCTTCCTTGGTTTTTTTGTAGTACATTTTTTCCTCCAATATTTTATCTATATATTAATTTAAAGAAAGAGTTATAAAATAGCAAAAACTATTTTATAACTCTTTTTTAAAAAAATAAAAGTTGCATTAATTAATTTAGTGATAAGCCATTGTATAAAATTAGTAATTATATTTTTTTATAATTAGAATAAGTTTTATTTTTTGTAATTTTTAGGAAAATATTTAGTGTGTAAAAGTTCATGAGCTTTTCTACTCATAGGATAATCTAAATGTTTATCATATAGTGCCTGTACAGAAAGATTTTCATGAGATCTTCTAATAGACAAACTTCTATCTATTGAATTTAAACCTTCAATTCTTTTTTCCAAAGTCTCTTGTTTTTTTATAGCTTTAGGTTGACCACCACCACCAATACATCCACCTTGACAAGCCATAATTTCAATAGCATGAAAAAACTCTTCTCCAGCTTTAATTTTGTCTAGCATTTTTCCAGCTTCTTCAAGTCCGTGAGCAATTCCAATTCTTAAATCAATGTGTCCAATAGAAAGTTCCGCGATTCTAAATCCATCCCAGCCTCTTAATGCTTCAAATTCAATATTATCAAGTCTCTGACCAGTTAAAGTTTCTATAGTTGTTCTAGTAGTAGCTTCTATTACTCCACCAGTTCTTCCAAAAATAATTCCAGCTCCAGAATATTCACCAAGAGGAGAATCAAACTCATCATCTTGTAATTCATTTAAATTAATTCCAGTATCTTTAAAAATTCTAATTAACTCTCTTGTTGATATAACATAATCTGTATCAAAATTATCTCCTCTTGAAAATTCAGTTCTACTAGCTTCATGTTTTTTAGCGAGACACGGCATAATAGCAACAACTGAAATTTGATTTCTTTTGTAACCTTGTTCTTTAGCCCATATATCTTTAGCTACTGTAGAAAAGATAGACATAGGAGATTTAACAGAAGAAGGAACATCTAACATATCAGGATAGTTTTTCTCAAAAAAATTAACCCAAGCAGGACAACAAGAAGTAAGTATTGGTAGTCTCACATTGTCATCTCCACGATAAAAAGCTTCTAATCTTTGCTGAAATTCAGTAGCTTCTTCCATTATAGTAAGATCGGCTGCCCATGAAGTGTCAAAAACATAGTCTATTCCTAATTGTCTTAAACCAGCTACTAATTTTTTTTCAATATTTTCTCCAGCTTGAAATCCAAAGGCCTCTCCAATTGCAACTCTAACAGCAGGAGCCACCTGAACAATAACAACTTTACTCGGAGTAGAGATATCTCTTAAAAGATGAATACTATGGTCTCCTTCGAATATAGCGTTTACAGGACAAGCAACAACACATTGACCACAATAAGTGCAATATTCATTATCTATCTTATGTTTCTTTTTTATTTCACCACTTATACAGTGAACAGGACAAACTCTTTTACAAGCTGTACAACCTATACATTTATCTGTAATTCTAAATTTAAGGAGTTGAATACAATGTCCAGTTTTGCAGTAATGATCATCTATGTGCTCTTCTAACTCATCATAAAATTTATCAATCATTTCTAAAATAAGATTATCTTTTTGCTTTAAAGCTTCTTTTATATGTTCAGAGAGCTGTCGCATTAAATAGATATCTCTAATATTTGATTTTCCTTTGGATATTCTATCTAAAATTCTTTTAACTCTTTCAACTTCGTCTAAAACAATATTATATTTTGGATATTTTGAAACTTTTCCAAGTAAAAATTCTATATAGAATTTAGAAAATGAAACAATACAATCTTCATCCGAAAGAACAATAATAGATCTAGACTCATTATTTAAAAAATTTGAGGAATGTAATGGTTTTTCTAAGTGAGCAAGAGTTAAAAAACCACCAAAAGGAATACCAAGTTGAGCAGCTTTGAAATTCTTTTTATTTTTTATACCCCCAGCTAAATTTATCATATCTTTTAAGGTCATACCTTCTTCGATTTCATAGACACCTGGATTTTCAACTCTTCCTCCAATAGCAATAGCATTTTTTCCTTGTGCTAAGACCATTTTCAATTCTTTTTCAGCAATTACTGAAAAAGAAGAGCTCATATTATTTTCATAGATTTCTCGACTCTTTCCTACCATTAAATTTCCTCCATAGTATTTTTATATAAATCAAATTTTACAAGTATTAATATATACGGAATAATTATAACATACTTTCTAAATTTCTAACAATCTTTTATAAAAAAAAAGAGTTGTTAGAAATAAATTGATAATATTATGATTAACTATTAACCGAAAATTATTTAAAAGCTTTTAGAGCTTTTATCCCTTCTAAAAAATAATTCCAAGTATTTTCAATAGATGTAATACTTACAGACTCTTCTGGAGTGTGTGCTCCTCTTATATTAGGACCAAATGAGATAATATCTACACCAGGTATTTTTTCAGATAGAACGCCACATTCAAGACCAGCATGAATAGCTTTTAGCCCTACTTTTTTTCCTGTTGTTTTTTTATATACCTCAACAAAAATATCTCTTAATTTTGAATCAGGATTGTATTCCCAAGCTGGATAGTGATCACTATCAATAAAAGAAATATTTAAATTTTTAGCTAAAATATTTAAATTTTCAATCATTTCTATTTTTTTACTAGCAATGGAACCTCTAATAGCACTTTTTAAAATAATTTTATTTTTATCTTGTTCTATAACTCCTAAATTTAATGAACTTTCAACTAATCCTTCTATATCTAAGCTCCATGAGTTAATTCCAGAAGCATGTAAAATAAGAGCATCAATAGCTGTATTACTAGTTAGGTTATTCATCACTTTATCTACTTTTTTAGAAGTAATATTTATGTTTAAATAAGGTTCTGAAATTCTGTATTCTTCTTTGAAAATATTTTCCATTTTTTTAACAATAGATATTAATTTTTCTGAATTACCAGAATTAGTTATTATAGTTGTACTTGCTTCTCTAGGAATAGCATTAGCTTTAGCTCCACCTGAAATTTCAGAAATATTAAATTTTATTTCTTTTCTAATTTCATTTAAAATTCTACCTAACAATTTATTTGAATTACCTTTTTGTAAATGAATATCAGCACCTGAATGCCCACCTTGAAGACCTTTAATTTGAATTAAAAATCCATCTTTTTTATTTTGAGTTTCTTCCCATTGAATAGGAATTTCTAAATTACCACTAGCTCCACCAGCACAACTAACATAAATCTCTCCTTCTTCCTCCGTGTCTAAATTAAGCATAAGTTTTCCTGATAAAAGAGAACCGTCTAAATTAATAGCACCAGTCATTCCCATCTCTTCATCTGCTGTAATTAAAACTTCAAGTGCAGGGTGAGGAAAGTCAGAGTCTAAAAGAGCGAGGGAAAAAGCTACTGCAATACCATTATCAGCTCCTAATGTAGTACCTGTTCCCTTAATTAAATCTCCATCTATTCTTAGTTTTATTCCTTCTTTATCAAAATCAAAAATAGTATCTTGATTTTTTTCACAAACCATGTCCATATGACCCTGTAAAATAAGTGTTGGAACATGTTCATACCCAATTGATGAAGGCTTTTTTATAATTACGTTTAAAAATTTATCTTGAATAACTTCAAAGTTTCTATCTTTGGCAAACTTAACTAACCAATCGCTAACTTTTTGTTCGTTTTTAGATGCTCTAGGAATTGAACTTAATTCTTCAAAATATCTCATAACACCAGTTGGTTCTATATTTTTTAAAATATTCATTTAAATACCCCCTTATTTTATTTGTAAATTATTTACTTAAATATTATAATTTTAGCTATAGTATAACAAGTTCTGATATAAAATTCAAACAAAGAAAATAATATTTTAAAATGTAACATAAGTTACAGATTTATTATTATATTTTGTAGTATAATAAATCAAGAAAAAAATTCTAGTAATAAAATATATTTGAGTGAGGTGTAATTGTGAAAAAAGAAATAAATATAAAAAAAGAAATAAATATAAAAAAAACAATTAAAGAAATAATAATAGAATTTCCAGATTTAATAGATACATTCATCAGTAAAGGATTTTCAGGATTAAATAATTCATATACTTTAGATACTTTAGGAAAAATATCTTTAGAGATGGCATTAAATATGAAAAAAATTGATGTTAATTTATTTAAAAAAATATTAGAAGATAAAATAAATGAAAATATAGAAAATATAGATTTAGCCCTTATTGAACAAAAAAAAATAGAAGGCGCTTTGACATTAACCGGATTACTTCCTTGCCCTGTCAGAATTCCTCTTTTAGAAGAATTTAAGAAGTTTTTAAATAAAAATCCCCAATTACAAGTTAATTATGAGTTAAAAGCAGCATCTGCAGGGTTAGATTGGTTGAAAAATGATGTAATAAAAGCTAATCATCCAGATAAGTTATCTGATATGTTTATTTCTGCTGGTTTTGATCTTTTTTTTGATCAAGAATTAATGGGAAAATTTAAAAAAGATGGAATATTTAAAGACCTTTCTGAGATTAAAAATTACAATTCAGATTTTAATAATGAAAAAATTAATTTGAAAGATTCAAGTGGTGATTATTCAATGCTAGCTGTTGTTCCTGCTATATTTTTAATAAATAAAGATGAATTAGGAGATAGAAAATTTCCAAGAACATGGAGTGATATTTTAAAACCTGAATTTAAAAAATCTATTTCTCTTCCAATAGCTGATTTTGATCTTTTTAATTCAATACTGGTTCACATATATAAAGAGTACGGAATGGAAGGAGTTAAATCTCTAGGAAGTGCTCTTTTAGAGAATCTTCACCCTTCACAAATGATAAAATCAGATAAAAATAAAATTAATAAACCAACCGTAACGATAATGCCTTATTTTTTTAGCAAAATGATCAAGGAAAATAGTCCTTTAGTTGTTCAATGGCCAGAAGACGGTGCAATAATTTCTCCAATTTTTATGTTAACTAAACAAGAAAAAGCGAAGGAATTGAAGCCGTTTATTGATTTTATGACTTCTAATGAAGTGGGAGAAATTCTTTCTCATAAGGGATTTTTTCCTAGTATACTGCCAACAGTTGTCAATTCAACGAAAGGTAAAAAATTCATGTGGATAGGTTGGGATTTTATTTATAGTAATAATATAGGAAAGCTTATAAAAAAATGTGAAAAAGTTTTCTTTGAAAATTCAAAATAAAAAAGGAGATAAAATGTATTTAGTAACAGTTTCAGGACCACCTTCTTCAGGAAAAACATCAGTAATAATAAAAACTATCGAAAGTTTAAAAAATAGAAAATTAAAGGTAGGAGTAGTAAAATTTGATTGTTTATACACTGATGATGACATACTTTATAAAAAAATTGGAGTGCCAGTAAAAAAAGGGTTATCAGGACCGCTTTGTCCAGATCACTATTTTGTTAGTAATATTGAAGAGGTTGTTCAGTGGGGAATAAAAGAAAAATTAGATGTTTTAATTACTGAAAGTGCAGGTCTTTGTAATAGGTGTTCTCCTTACATAAAAGATGTAAAAGCTATTTGTGTAATAGATAATTTAAGTGGAATAAACACACCTAAAAAAGTAGGACCAATGCTAAAAACTGCCGATATTGTAATAATTACAAAGGGAGATATAGTTTCTCAAGCTGAAAGGGAAGTTTTTACCTCTAGAGTAAACACGGTAAATCCTAGGGCTATTACTATGCATATCAATGGATTAACAGGGCAAGGAGCACATGAGTTTTCTTTGCTTCTCACCAGTGAAAATGAAAATTTAATTTCAGTTACAGAAAAAGAATTAAGGTTTTCAATGCCCTCAGCACTATGTTCATATTGTCTTGGTGAAAAAAAAATAGGAAAAGACCATCAACTAGGTAACGTAAGAAAAATTGATTTGGGAGAATAAACATGATAACAAGAGAAAAAATAAATACTTATAAAGTGAAAGAACTAATAGAAAAATATCCATTTTTAAGTGAATTTATAGAGTCAAATTTATTTGGTATAAAAATTAATCAAGATAAAAATCTTGAAAATTCTCTCTTTGAAATAAGTGAAAATATTTTAGAGGATAAGTCACTAGATTTAGAAGTATTTATTCTATCTTTAGTAGTATTTACAAATCAGATGATAGAGTTTTTAGGTATTAGTGAAAATCAAGTAAATGATATTACTATTGTTGCAGGAATTAACAAATTAGGTAAAAAGGAAAATTTTGATACTCTAACTATTAAAAAAGGAGAAATAATAGCGATTGTAGGTCCAACGGGCTCAGGAAAAAGCAGACTTCTAGCAGATATTGAATGGGGAGCAAAAAAAGATACACCGACCAAAAGAACAATACTTATAAACGGAGAAATATTAGATACAAAAACAAGATTGTCTTCAAGCAATAAATTAGTAGCACAACTTTCACAAAATATGAATTTTGTTATGGATTTATCTGTAGGTGAATTTATAGAATTACATGCAAATAGTAGATTAATTGAAAATACAGCTAATATAATTGAAAAAATATTCAAACAAGCTAATGATTTAGCAGGAGAACCTTTCACTTTAGAAACTCCTATAACAAGTTTAAGTGGTGGACAATCAAGAGCACTTATGATAGCAGATACGGCTATTTTAAGTACATCTCCAATTGTTTTAATAGATGAAATTGAAAATGCTGGAATAGATAGAAAAAAAGCATTAGATTTATTAATAGGAAATGAGAAAATAGTTTTAATGTCAACTCATGATCCCATATTAGCTCTTATGGCTGATAAAAGAATTATTATTTCTAATGGAGGTATAGATAAAATAATGAATATAACTAATGAGGAGAAAAAACTTTTATTTGAACTTCAAAAAATTGATGGTGTTTTGCAAGATATGAAAAACAAATTAAGATTGGGTAAAAAAATAGAATTTTTCTCTTAAAAATAGAGGTAATGGTCTATATTTGTGAATTCTAATTATCTAAAATTTTATTTTTTTATAAAAATATTGATTTTCTAGTAATCTTGGAGTAATATATTAAAAAGAATGTTTTAAAAAAGTTTAAAATAAATTTTAAACTTGAAAATTGAATAGCTAGGATATTTTATAAAAACAGGAGGATCAAATGGAACTTTTATGTTTTTTTATATGTGCTGGAGCTTCTATTTTAGGAGCAATAAGTGGTGTTGGTGGTGGAGTTATTATAAAACCTATTTTAGATGCTATTGGAATAATGGATGTATCAGCTATTAGTTTTTTATCGGGTTGTACAGTTTTAGGTATGACTATTGTGACTCTTTATAAAAATAATAGACTAGGGATAAAACCTGAAAAAAAAAGAGGAACTTCTTTAGCTATTGGTGCTTCATTAGGCGGACTTTTAGGCAAAGAAGTATTTGATTGGCTTAAAGCCTATAGTGGTAATTCTCAAATTGTAGGAGCAGCACAGTCTTTTACTTTGGCACTTATAACTATTGGGGTTTTAATATTCACAATTAAAAAATCTAAAATAGTGCCTTATAATGTTAAAAGTATGAAAATCTCTTTAGCAATTGGATTTTTTTTAGGAGCATTTTCATCATTTTTAGGGATAGGAGGAGGACCAATTAACTTAATGGTTTTGTATTTATTTTTTGGTCTTAATTCTAAAGATGCCGCATTAAATTCAATATATATAATTTTTTTCTCTCAAGGTGTAAGTGTTATTCAAAGCTTAGTTAAAGGGATACCAGATTTTTCATGGTTAGTTTTTATTTTTATGGTAGCAGGAGGAGTATTTGGAGGAGTATTTGGTCCAATGATTTCAAGCAAACTTTCTTTAAAAGGTGTTGATAAAATATATTTAGGTATGGTTATTGGAATAATTTTAATTAGTTTTTATAATGGATTTAATTATTTAGAGGTGTTATAAAATATAATGGGGGGTGAAAACTGTTACTTACTATTATGGATAAGAAGTTAAAGAGCTAATACGAGATAACAGTTGTTAAGATGAGTATTTGTGCTAAATGTGTTACAAGAGGTTGTGTAACAAAAGATGAGAGTAAAATGCCTAAAAAAATATGTCCAAGTAGGAATGAAGAGATTCTAAAAAAATCAAAAGCTATGCATACTGGGGAAGATTTAATAATTGCTGTTCAAGCTGCTTTAGTTGAAGCAGCGGGGAAGACCAACTGGACTAGAGTGGAGGAAACAATAGCTTTTGCCAAAAATTGTAATTATAAAAAAATTGGAGTAGCTTTTTGTACAGGATTACATGAAGAATCAAAAATATTTGTAAAAATATTAGAACATCATGGATTAGAAGTAGTTTCGATCGTTTGTAAAACTGGATCAGTATTAAAAGGATTTTTAGGAATTCCTCAAGAAGAAAAAGAAACCTATATAAAAAATGATATAATGTGCAATCCAATAGGTCAAGCATTAGCTTTAAATGAATTAAATACAGATTTAAATGTTTTATTTGGTTTGTGCGTAGGGCATGATACGTTATTTCTTAAGCATTCCAAGGCACCTGTGACAGTTTTTGCAGTTAAAGATAGAGTTTTATGTCATAATCCAGTAGCAGCTATTTATCAAGCGGATGCTTACTATAAAAAGAAAATGTTTAAATAGGTTGAGAATGATAATAATATATGATATAATCAATTGAAAAGACAAAATATGGGGATGTAAAGGTTTCGACGGGGTTGTTATGCTATAAATAGCAAGTCAGGTTGACCGCTGTGAGAGGTTAACTCATCTTTTAGATGACAATAATAATTACGCTTTAGCTGCCTAGTTGCAGCTTGCCTCTAGTATTTCTATTCTGTAAGAGATACTAACCGAGGTATAACCCAAATACAGATTACCTATTCGGACTCCTTTAAAGTCATAGGGACATCTCAAAGGATAGCTCTTATTTACCTTGTTTACAGGCGGAATTTGAGTGAAATCTAATTGTAAACTAAACTTGTAGAAGTTTATAGTAGTAGCAGTTTCGGACATGGGTTCGATTCCCATCATCTCCACCACACTTATCAATGACAGTGAAAAGCAAGTTTAAATTTACTTGGATATTGTCATTATCTATTTTTATACTCTCAATGAAAATATTTACAACATTCTTTATTAATATTATGTCTTTTGATTCTAAATCAGTAGACATTTTTTTTATATACTTTTTTATTTTATCCTTATCTAAAAAATTTTTTTCTATTTTGATATTACTTTTTTTTATTTGGGCTTTAGCAAGTTGCATTTCTAATTCACTATTTTTTTTATCATATATTTCTTCAAGTAATTTTCCAATCAAATATCTTTCTAAAATAGCTTCCATTTTCTTTTTTATTATTTCTTCTTCTCTATCAAGTTTAACAATTTGGTCATGCATAGTTTCATCATTTATTTTTAAATATTCATAAATTTTATCTGCTATTTCTTCAAGAATTTCTTTTTTTAGTATATTATCTTTAATTTCTTTAAAAACATGAGCCTCTAATATCTCTTTTCTTATAGATTTGCAATCACATACGCATACTTTGTTTTTTCTATTCATGCAGTAATACCCCCGCGATATACTTTTGTTTCTGTTTACACTTCTATGACCTCCTGCATAGTTACCGCCACAAACACCACAAGTGATTAATCCGCTTAAATAATAATTGCCTTTTGTTTCATGCTTTACATTTCTTTTTCTAGTTAAGAATTTATTAGTAACAGCTTTAAACATCTCTTTTTCAATTATAGATGGAATACCATTTTCAATTCTAATTTCTTTATTTGTATTATTTCCTTTTTTATCTTTTTTACCATAAATATAATTACCAATATATTTCTCATTTAACAAAGTATCTCTAATAGAAACTTTATTAAAATTATTTCCTCTCTTATTTTTTAATCCACAATCGTTTAATTTTTTAGCTATTTGAACATAACCTAACCCCTCTAAAGCATGTTTAAAAATATTTCTAACAATCTCAGCTTCTTCTTCATTGATTATATATTTCTTATCTTTTACATCATATCCTAAAGGTGGTATTCCACCGTTGTGTAAACATTGTAAAGCATTTTCATTTAAACCTTTTTTTACTTCTCTTGCTAAATTTAAAGAGTAATACTCTGCCATTCCCTCTAGAACAGACTCCATCATAGCAGACTCTGGAGAATCATCTAAATTCTCCAGGACTGATATAACCCTAACACCATTATCTTTAAGCTTCTTTTTAGCAATTGCAGAATCATATCTACTTCTTGAAAATCTATCTAGCTTGTGGACAAGGACACCATCAAAATTATTATTTTTAGAAT
>JBOFUX010000064.1:0-2634 GCA_051652785.1 Fusobacteriaceae bacterium
TATTTAATATTAGTGAGACAAGAATTTGTAAAAAAGGGAGAAGCTCATATTCGTTGGATAATAATGGGAATAGGAATGATATTAATGGCAAGTACAGGGTTATTACCAACGGATAAAGAAAGAGAGGAAAAAACATTAAATAAAAATCAAAAAAGAATAGAGAAACATTTAAAGAAACGTTATAACGAAGAGTTTAAAATAGGTATTTTACGAGGTGGGCGCACAGGAAGCTCAAGCTGGGCTAATGGAATAATAGATCCCAAAAGAGTTGTCGGAACAACCAAAGAATATGATTCATATTATAAAGCATATGGATTTGTAAATAATGGTTTAGTGGGAGATGACTACGGAAAGATATTAATAAAAGAAGGAGCAAACGAATATTACGGATCAAAATTAAAAGAATTATTTGGAGAGAATGTACTACCAATATTAAAAGTGAAAGGTATGTCTTCAGAGGTTTATTCATACGAGATTCCAGATTACAAAAAATATAAAGAAGAGGGGAACTCAACCTCATTAGAGGGTGTATTTATTATATTTGGAAGAGTAGAGAGTATAGCAGATAGAGAAAAATATAGAGAAGGAATATATAAATTTATACAATATTTAAAAGAGAAAAAGAGTTTTGATAATTCGGATATAAAATTTAGAGTTTTAGACGAAAGAATGTTAAGCAAGGAATTTAATGAAAATGAAGAAGATAAAAAAACATTAAAAAGCTTTAAAGGCTTCTTTCGAAAAAATTTAAGAAAAAAAATATATTCAAAATATTCAGAAAGTTTTAAAAACACGACAAAAGAATACAAAAAACAATTTTTAGATAATGTAAGTAGAACTGATTCAAGGAACGAATTATACGAGAGCACCTTGCTAGATACAAGAATTTATGGACCTGAGTATATAGTAAACTTTGGGTTAGATAAAGCGAGTAGAAAAGGCGGAGCTGAAAAAATAAAATATTATACAAGTAAAGATGATATCGAACTATTAGGGGCAGAGGGAGACATAGAAACAATGTAAACTGAGAAATTAAAAAATAAAATATTGTACAATCAAAGATAAAATCAAACTATTCGGAGCAGAAGGAGAACGAAAAATAAATTATGACTAGTATAACAGACAAAGAATTGCTAACGTTTTGCAATCTAGCTAAGTTAAAGACAGAATATGCAGATTTAATAAAAGAAAGGAAAGAAGAAATCATTTATAGTAATCAAGGAATTTTTATTGATAAAAAAGAAATATTAACATATCACACAACTTATACACTAATAGAGACAGAAATAGAAAGCCAGAAAAAAAGAAAAAAAATGATAGAAGAACTGAAAATAACTGACAAAGAGATAAGGTTAAAACAGCTATATGGTAATAGGAATGCGGTGGTTAGAAATGTAACTGATGATTATGAAATGATAGATTTAGTAATTCACATCAAAGAAGATAGAAAAAAATTAGTAGTAGAAGGGCAACATATTCATAAAATAAATAAGTTTGGAGAGGTAGTTTTATACTATAAAACATCAGATGATATAAGAAGAGCTATACCAATAGTAATGGAGTATTACGATAGATATCCTAGCAATAAAGAGTCGGAATTCCTAAATCAGTGGGAGCTATTATACAGCGGTGATAGTTATGAAATAAATAAGAGTTTAACGGTAGAATTTATAGAAAATTCAAGACTCACCGAGGCAAGAAAGAAAAAACTAATAGAGACTATTCCGACAAGAGAAGAATTAGAGGAAAAAAAAGACGGAGAGAAATTTGTAGCTATAGTTTTAACAGTTTCAGAACATTTGGATAATATAAGTGGAGTGCTTAGATTAGGAGTTATAGATAAATTATTGGAACAGTTGCCTTTGGGGAAAAAAAAAGAAATGCTAAAATTATTTAAAGACTGTCTAGACGATATGGGAAAAGGACCATCATTAAAAAATTCTGCAGAGATCATGCTCAAATTAGAAAAAGATATTGAAAATAAAAATATATCTAAAGAAGTACTAAATGAATTATTAAAAAATACAGAAATAAAACGTCTAGACACTAAGGATAGTTCGGGAGTAAAAATAATATTATTAAGAAAAGGTGCAGAATATGTTATTGCAATAGAAGATACAGAGGAACTAGAAGAAGTAGAGAAACAACTAAACGATGGCTTAATACCAAAAGAAGCTTGGCAACTCCAAAAAATAGTAGATTGTTTAATAAAAAAACACTGCAATGGTGCATATGAAAAGGTAACTGTAACAGGATTTAATAGTGCGGGAAAGCTAGTTGCATTACTAGGGCTAATAAACGAAAAAAAAATAAATACTAAAGCTTTTTATATTGATGAACCACTAAATTTAGGAACAATAGTAGATTTTACAGAGAAGGATATAGCTAGCTTAATAGAAGGAATGAGCTACTTAAGTAATTGGGAATTAACAAAAGATATAAGAGGACAGCTCGGATTAATGGTTTTGCGAGGAGCATTTTTATATGCGACTAACGGGAATCCATATACATTGTCATTAAAAGCACTTATAGTAATCTTCGGTCCAATGATATTAAGTTTTTTTAAGGAGACATATAACAAAAACTCATTAGAAAAGCTTGTAGATATAATGATAAAAGAAAATATAATTAAAG
>JBOFUX010000065.1:0-49391 GCA_051652785.1 Fusobacteriaceae bacterium
CATATCTATACCTCCATTATTTTTTTCAGTGAATTATAAATTTCTAATTAACTAAATAATAATGAAGAAAAATTTCATCTATTATTACTACATTAACAACTTTATTTATAAACAACCTAAAAATATAATACCATACTAATAAAAATAAAGCAACTTTTTTATTCATATATATTTTTTTTTACATATATAAAATATATTATACAACACTCTGTTATATCTTGATTATTGACTACCGCTTATAATCTTCCATAATTTCACCATTGTAAAATTCTTCCTCATCAGTACTCTCTTCTACTAATATAAGAATATCATCTTCACAATTTACTAATTTATATTCCTCTGGAAGTTCTTCTTCTTCTAAAAATTTAAATTTTTCATCTTTTAAAATAGGTAAAAATATGTGAAATAAAGTTCTATCAAATTCACTTCTATATGTATTTGAACCAAATCCCATTTTTAATTTTGAATTTTTATTTACTTCTCTTGAGAATTTAGTATGGTTTGAACAGTCATGTACAACTATCCCCCAATTCTCATTTTGAGACATTTTCATAAGTTTAAAAGTTATCTCTCTTGACCAGAGTGGAGATATATATCCTCTTCTTGCCATATAAAGTTTTTCTTCAGAATAATTATTTACGTTATCTTCTCCTAAATGTAGTTCTGCACAGTTTATAAAATCTAAATTTGTATCTAGTATTTTATTTTTTTTCTCTAAAAATGATTCTAAAAATTCTGGTGTCATAGGAGTTTCTATTCCAACATATTTAATATATTTTTTAGCCATTTTCATATTTGCTATTACACTATCAGCACAGTTAGTTGCTCCCATATTAAATCTTATCTCATCTAAGCCTGCATCTGAAAGAGCTTGTAAATTTTCCTTTGTACAAAGAGTTCCATTTGTATATAAATGTTGATAAATTCCTGCGTCATGAAATTTTTTAATAACAGAATAATATTTTTCAATTTCCAAAAATGGTTCTAAATACACATATGCTATTCCTGATGGTTTATCTTGAATTGAAAGAAGTAAATCAATATCCTCTTCGTAATATCTTGATTCCCCTATTTCCCACATATCTTCAGGTATAACTTCTTGATTTTCTAAATTATCATGATAATAACAAAATTTACAAGTTAAATTGCATTTATTGGTTTTTCTTACTCCACCTAACCCAGTACCAAATAAACATGAAATACAGCCTTTTGGAAACTTTAATTTATCCCCTACAAAGAATGTTCTTCCCTTTAAATTCTGTATATTTTGGATGTTCTCCATTGTTATTTTATGACTATTTTTTACTGATAATTCTATCTGTCTAAAAACTGATCCTATTACTTTTTCATATTTCTCTTCTATTTCTTCTTTTTTACCTGGAATTTTTGAAAGAAATTCAAACCATTCCAAAGCATCTTTTTTAGATATTTTCATTATCTGTACTCCCCGATTTTTTTGTTTTTTTGTTTATTTTTATTATAACACAATTTCATAATGTATCGTAATAAAATATTTGTTTCACTTACAACTTGATGGTATAATTGACTATCTCATATTAAATTCAGGAGTTGTGAACTATGAAAAAAAATTATGACCTTATTATGCAAGACATATTAAATAATATAGATATTTCTCAAAAAAAACCTAGTCTATTTTTACACTCTTGTTGTGCCCCTTGTAGTTCTTCAGTTATTGAGTTTTTAATGAATTTTTTTCAAATTACAATTTTTTTTTATAATCCCAATATAACTGACTTTGAAGAATATGAAAAAAGAAAAATAGAACATATCAATTATATTAAAACTAATAATCTCCCCGTTGATTTTATTGATGGAGATTATAATACTCAAAAAGATTTTTTTGAATTAGTTAAAGGTTTAGAAAACTCTCCTGAAGGTGGAGATAGATGTAGTATCTGTTATCAGAAAAGAATGGAAGAAACATGTAAAATGGCACTTAAACTTAATTTTAAATATTTTGGAACGGTTTTAAGTATTAGTCCTATGAAAAATTCAGAAAAAATAAATACCATTGGAAATATTTTAGAAGAAAAGTATAATGTTAATTTTTTATATTCAGATTTCAAAAAAAAAGGAAGATTTCTAAGAGGAATTGAACTTTCAAAAAAAAATAATCTATATAGACAAAACTATTGCGGATGTATTTTTTCATTACGTTAAAACTTTATTTACTTATTGATTTTTTTAAGTTTTTCCTATATAATATGTGGTCAAAGAAATTTTTTATTAGGAGGACACATTGGAACAAAAATTTAAAAGAAATTTTTCAATTATTGCTCATATAGATCATGGTAAATCAACTATTGCAGATAGATTACTTGAACTTACAGGAACGGTAACTCACAGAGATATGAAAGAACAACTTCTTGATTCTATGGAGTTAGAAAGAGAAAAAGGAATTACAATTAAAGCTCAAGCTGTAACTCTTTTTCATACAGCAAAAGATGGAAATAGGTACGAACTAAACCTTATAGACACTCCAGGACACGTAGATTTCATCTATGAAGTTTCAAGATCTCTTTCTGCTTGTGAAGGAGCTCTTCTTATTGTTGACGCAGCTCAAGGAGTTGAAGCTCAAACTTTAGCTAATGTCTATTTAGCTATTGAAAATAACCTTGAAATTGTTCCTGTTATAAATAAAATAGATCTTCCAGCAGCTGATGTTGAAAAAGTTAGAAATGAGATAGAAGATATTATAGGGATTCCTGCAGATGATGCTATCCTTACTTCTGCTAAATCTGGTCTTGGAATCGAAGATTTATTAGAAGCTATTGTTGAAAGAGTTCCTGCTCCTGCTTATGATGAAGCAGGGCCTTTAAAAGCTCTTATCTTTGACTCTTTATTTAATGACTACAGAGGAGTTATTACTTATGTTAAAGTCCTTGATGGTTCTATTAAAAAAGGTGATAAAATTAAAATCTGGTCAACTGGAAAAGATTTTGATGTTTTAGAATGTGGAATATTTTCACCTGTAATGAAGCCGCAAGATATTTTATCTTCAGGATCAGTTGGATATATTATCACAGGTATAAAAACTATTCAAGATACACAAGTTGGAGATACTGTAACTAGTGCTTCTAACCCTTGTGAATATCCTATGTTAGGTTTTAGACCTGCTCAATCTATGGTTTTTGCAGGTATTTATCCTATTTCAACAGATGACTATGTTGATTTAAGAGAGGCTTTAGAAAGATTACAGCTTAATGATGCTTCACTTTCTTTTTTACCAGAAACATCTCTAGCTCTTGGTTTTGGATTTAGATGTGGATTTTTGGGTTTGTTACACATGGAAATTATCGTAGAACGGCTTAGAAGAGAATACGATTTAGATCTTATCTCTACCATGCCTTCAGTTGAGTACAGAATTTCATTTGAAAATGGTGAATCTATTGTAATTGACAATCCTTGTGAGTTTCCAGAGGGCGGAAAAGGAAAAATTACAGTTAAAGAACCATTTATAAAAGGAAATATTATCACTCCAAAGGATTATGTTGGAAATGTTATGGAGCTTTGCCAAGAAAAAAGAGGAATCTACTTAGATATGAAATTTATTGATGATACTAGAGCAATGGTAACTTATGAACTTCCCCTTGCTGAAATAGTTATTGATTTTTATGATAAACTTAAATCTAGGACAAGAGGGTATGCTTCTTTTGAGTATGAATTAATAGATTATAAAGACTCTGATTTAGTTAAAGTTGAAATTTTAGTTACTGGAAAGCCGGTTGATGCCTTTTCCTTTATTGCTCATGCTGACCATGCCTATAGTAGAGGTCGTGCGATTTGTGAAAAACTTAAAGATATTATTCCAAGACAACAATTTGAAATTCCTATTCAAGCTGCTATGGGAGCTAAAATAATCGCTAGGGAAACTATCAAAGCCTATAGAAAAAATGTAATTGCAAAATGTTATGGTGGAGATATTTCTAGAAAGAAAAAACTTTTAGATAAACAAAAAGAAGGAAAAAAGAGAATGAAACAAATAGGTAATGTTGAAATCCCTCAGGAAGCTTTTGTTTCTGTATTAAAGCTTAATGATTAAACATTTATTTAATTAAATAATTAAATATAGAGGTATACTTACTAAAGTGAAAATCTAAGATATCTTTATTAATCTTAATGGAGGTAATATGAATAAAAAAATTTTAATTTTATTTGCAATGATGATTTTTTTAATAACGGGTTGTAGTTCTTTATCTTTTAAAAACAATACTTCTGTTATTGGAAATACATATACACTTATTTCACCATATGTAGATTCTAGTATTAATATTTCTTTTAAAAAAGAAATGATTTTTGGATTTTCAGGTGTAAATAATTTTTTTGGTAATTATACTGTTAAAAAAAATATAGTTAAATTTGGACCACTTGGTTCAACTCTTATGGCTGGTCCTATGGACAAAATGGAAAAAGAAAAGTATATTCTTTCTATTTTAAACAACTCTAATAAATTAACATATGAAAATAATAATATTATTATCACTTCTAAAGATAATAAAAGTTTAACTTTTAAATTTAGTGAAAAATTTGATAATATTAAGAATAAATAAATAAAAATAGCCCTTTAAAATTAGGGCTATTTTTATTTATTTATTTATTTAAAAAGTATAGCCTATTTTAACACCAAATATTATATCTCTATAATCAACAGCGTATACTCCTGTCACTTCTAAAGAAACTAATAAATCCTCCGCTATATAATAGCCTAACTCTGAAGCTAATGTTAACTGTTCATTATTTGCTTGAGAATTATCAATTTGAATAGTATTTTCACTGTAATCTGAAATCTTTCTTTCTTCTATTACATTCAATATTTTTGTCCATCTTAAATCACTTTTAAATATAAATTTTGTGAAATCAGCATAGTAGGATAAACCAGTACCAATATTTAATATGTCATAATTATTTTTCTCATACTTCATATTTTTTTCATTTTTATACCCTTTTTGAAAATATTGTCCATATCCAAAACCTAAATAAGGATATAAATAATTTCTTGAAAACACATTAAAAAACCTTCCACCTTCTATTCCTACATTTACATTATTTCTGTCGTAATTTTCAGTTCCATTTTTTGCTATACTCATTCCCAAACCTAATGTTGCCATAGTAAAGTAATTATTTCTAAGATAACCAATATAGCTATTAGCTCCCAATGTTCTAATTTTTTCATCATTTACAAAATCATTATAATTTATTTTTGAATTTATATACCCTAAAGTTACTCCTGTTATAAAAGAACCTTCCTCTGTTGCATTAAATTCACTAGTTGTTCCTATTATAAATCCTTTATTTTTATTTCTATAAGAGGAATACTCACTAGTTCTATCTGCTTTTCCTTCTCCTAGAAAAACTTCTATATTTTGAGTACTTTTACTTGCCCCTGCTCTATTTAAATAATCAGAAATAATTCCTTGTCTCATATATTGTTTTCCTTTTTCTGCTATAAAATTAGAATTTAATTCCGTGATATTATTTCCTTGATAGTCTATTCCCCATGAAATTGTTCCTATGGTTATAAAAAAAAGTATAAATATTTTTTTTCTTAACATTTTTCCTCCAAATTTTTATTAATAATTTCTTATAGTAGATATTATAACATAAAAAAAATTTAAAAAATAGGAATGGAATGTACCTATATTTTAGGTAAATATTTGTTCGAAATATTTTAATTAGAGACTTTATTTTTTTAATTTTCTATATATAATAAAACGAGCTGAAAATCAGCTCGTTTTATTATATATCTATTTTATTTTCAAGGTTCTTGTATGGTAAAAATCCAAACTTTAAATAAATTTTTATGGCTGCATAGTTATAGGTCTGTGTAGAAAGATATATTTTTTTCCCTATTTTTTTTTCTTTAAATATACCCAAAAGTTTTGAAACCAAAGCTGTTCCTAATCCTTTTCCACTATATTTTGAATCTATTGCTATCCAATGGAGACGATATTCTATATTTTTTTCCTTTTTCTTTTGAAAATACTCACCTTCCCAAATAGCTCCAGTTCCAACTATATCGCCATTTAATTTTTTTATAAAAATCATTCTTTCTTTTAAATATTCTTCTTTTTTAAAAAAAATATCTTTAAAATATTTTTCCCCATCCTCTTTTTTTAATATATGTCCTGATTTCAATTGAATCTCACTCCATTTTTCTGCTAATCCTAAACTGTAAGGAATAAATTCATAACCTTCTAAAAGTGGGTATTCTTCATAAATCATATCTTCTTTTAACATTATCAACTTTATTTTTTTAATATTTTTATCCATTAGATTCCCCTAAGCAATATTAAACACTATTTTATTTTTTTTAAAATATTTACAGTTATTGCACTTATTAATGATCCTACAACGATTGCCACTATGAACATTAGTTTGTTCTCAATAACAGGTAGTACAATTGGACCACCATGTGGGGCATGATTCACTACTTTTCCAAGAGCTGCTATCATTGCTCCAATTCCACTTCCAAGCATAATTGAAGGAATTACTCTAAAAGGATCTGCTGCTGCAAATGGAATTGCTCCCTCTGTTATTCCTATTAATCCCATTGCAAATGCTGCTTTTCCAGCTTCTCTTTCTCCAGTTTCATAATTTTTTGGTGCTATCATTGTTGCTATTCCCATGCTAATTGGTGGAATACAAATTGCAACAGCTATTGGACCCATTACTGAGGGAACTCCTTGTGTAATCATGGCTGAGCCAAATAAAAAAGCTACTTTATTTATTGGTCCCCCCATATCAAATGAAATCATGCATCCTAATATTAGTGCCAGTACAACCGAACCTGTTTCCATTCCTTTCAGTAAGTTTGTCAGCATATTCATAAATCCAGTAATTGGGGTTCCTATAAAGTACATAATTATCCCTACTAATATTGTTGATACTAAAGGGATTATGAATATCGGCATAATTGGTTGTAATCTTTCAGAAACTTTCCAGGATTTTACCCATTTTGCTATATACCCTGCTGCAAAACCTGCAACCATTCCTCCTAAAAATCCTGCTCCTACACTATTAGCTAAAGCTCCCCCAACCAGACCGGGAGCCAAGCCTGGTCTATCAGCTATACTCATAGCTATGTATCCTGCTAATATAGGTATCATTAGTCCAAAGGCTGTAACACCCAAGTTTAACATAGATTTAAATAGAGGATTAGTTATATCTGCCCCTGACCCAGCTTTTATTCCTGATAGAGCTATGGATAATGCTATTAATACTCCTCCACATACAACTAGTGGTAGCATATGAGAAACTCCATTCATTAAATGTTTATAAACTCCTATTTTTTCTTTTTTATCTACTTTTTTTTCGTTATTTGAAGAGCTTATATAAATGTTACCTTCTCCACTTAATATTTTTTCTATTAGTTCTATTGGAGCTTTTATTGCCTGTTTTACAGAAACTTGTATTACCCTTTTCCCCTTAAATCTATCCATCTCTACTGTTTTGTCTGCCGCTACAATGACTCCTGTTGCTCTTTTTATATCTTCTAAAGTTAATTCATTTTTTATCCCTATGCTGCCATTTGTTTCTACTTTGATCTCTACTCCAAGCTCTCTAGCTTTATTAGTTAGAGAATCTGCCGCCATATAAGTATGAGCTATGCCGACTGGACAAGCTGTTACGGCAATAACAAAACCTTCTCTTTTTTCTGTTGATTCAATTTTCTCTTTTCTTTCTTCAGTTAATATCATAAATATTTCATCTTCTGTAGTAGCTTTTTCTAAATTTTCTCTTAATTCATCATCTAGTAACTTGCTTGTAAGCTGAGAAAGTGTCTCTATATGAGAATCTGTTGCATCTTCTGGTGCTGCAATCATGAAAAAAATCTTAGAAGGCTCTCCATCTAGAGAATTAAAATCCACTCCTTTAGATCTACCAAAAGCCACTGCTATTTTTTTTACATATTTTGTTTTTCCATGAGGAATAGCAATCCCATCTTCTAATCCTGTTGATGAAATAGTCTCTCTTTCTTTCACAATTTTTAAAAATTCATCTTTATTTTTTAATGCTCCTCCTTTATTTAAAACTTCTGCAAGCTCTTCCAGTATTTCATTTTTATTTTTTCCTAGTAAGTCCATCTTTATGTATTTTTTTTCTATCACTTTATTCACACCCTTCATTAATTTCATCTTGTAATATTTCTTCTTCTTTTATTTTTAAATTTTTAATTATTTTCCTGTGTATCATTAAAAGATAATCCATATATCTTATGATGACCTGCTGGATTTAATTTGAAACCTTTTATATTATTCTTAATTCCTACATTTTGAGTAATGTAAGCTAATGTATAAATAGGCAACTCTTTTTGGATTATTTCTTGAGCTTTTTTGTATAGTTCCACTCTCTCTTCAGGATTTGAAGAAGCTCTTGCTATATCTAACAATTTATCAACTTCAATATTAGAATAAAAAGATCTATTTCCTGCACCACCCATGGTTGAAGAATGAAACAATGCATATAATCCATAATCTGCATCTCCTGTTACAGAAACCCAACCTAATATAAACATATCATGGTCTCCTCTAGAAGTTCCATCTAAGTATGCTCCCCACTCTAATGTCTCAATTACTACATTTATCCCGACTTGTTTTAGTTGATCTTGAACAATTGTTGCTATATCTCTTCTTATTGCATTATCATTTGTCCAAAGTTTAAAAGTAAATCCATTTTCGTATCCAGCTTCTTTCAATAATTGTTTTGATTTTTCAAAATTATAACTATAAGCTTTTGAATCTTTTGAATATCCAAAAACTAAAGGCCCTATTGGTGAATTTGCTAAAGTTCCTGCTCCTTGATAAACGGTATTAACAATAGCTTGCTCATCAATTGCATAAGCTATTGCTTGCCGTACTCTTATATCATTAAACGGTTTTTTATTCATATTAAATCCTAAATAAGCCGTTGATAGAGAAGGCTCTTCTATTAATGTTAATTTTTTATCTTCTATAATTCTATTCTTATCTATAGGTTCTATATCATAGGCAATATCCACTTCTTTTGTTTCTAAACCTATTGTTCTATTAGTTCCCTCAGGAATATTTCTAAAAATAACGGTTTCAATAGGAGATACTCCTTTGTAGTAATTAGTATTAACTTTTAATGTTATCCTGTCTCCAGCACTCCAAGCCTTCATCATGTACGGTCCTGTTCCTACTGGATTTTGTCCATATTGAGTTCCACCCTCATTAACTGCTTTTTCATTTAAAATAGATGAAGCAGTGTGTGCTAAGTGATTTAATAGTGGTGCAAAAGGGGTCTTTGTTGTGATTTTAACTAAATAGTCGTCTATCACTTCAACACTTTCTATCGCGCCAGCTATATGGGATACAGAAGGAGATTTAACCATTTTATCCAATGTAAATTTAACATCAGATGCTTTTAATTCCTCTCCATTATGAAATTTAACTCCTTTTCTTAAATAAAAAAGCATAGTTCTAGGATCTATTTGTTCCCATTTTTCTGCTAGTCCTGGTTGAGGCAACATCTTATCATCTTGCTCCACTAATCTATCATAAATTTGTGCAGAAACTCTTGAAGAAGGTTGATCGTTACTTGCATGAGGGTCTAAACTTTTTGCGTCTGCTCCCTGTGCTATTACTAACCTATTTTTTACTTCAACCTTTTCCTTCTTTTCTCCACTACCACAAGCTGACAATAGTAAAATAGTAGCTCCTAAAGTAAGTACTTTTAATTTTTTGTTCATTAAATCCTCCTTTTTTTTATTATCTATATTATATATTTAATTATATAGCATCTAATCCTTGCTTTAAATCTTCTATTATATCATCTACATTTTCAATTCCAACTGAAAGTCTTATCAATCCTTCTGTTATATCCGCTTCCGCTCTTTCTAACGGAGTATAAGGCGAGTGTGTCATAGAAGCTGGATGTTGAATCAATGTTTCACAATCTCCTAAACTCACTGCTAATCCACATAATTTAAGAGAATTTAACAATTTTTTACCAGAATCAAATCCTCCTTTTATTTCAAAAGCGATAATTGCACCAGGGTGCTTCATTTGCTTCTTAGCAATCTCGTAACCTGGATGATTTTTTAATCCTGGATAGTAGATTTTTTCCACTGCTAAGTGAGAATTTAAAAACTCTACTACTTTTTCTGCATTTTTACAATGTCTTTCCATTCTTATTTCTAAAGTTTTTAATCCACGAATAATTAAAAAAGCTTCAAAAGGACCTAAAACTGCTCCAGTAAAATCTTTTAATCCTTCAAATCTTATTTTTAACATATCACTAGTTTTACCTACTACAAAACCTGCAATGACATCTCCGTGTCCATTTAAATATTTGGTCGCAGAATGAACCACTATATCTACTCCATAAATGATAGGATTTGTCAAATATGGAGTAGAAAATGTATTATCCACTACAACCATTGTTTCACTTGAATTATTTTTTGCTATTTTAACAATTTCTTCTATGTCTACTATTTTCAAATTAGGATTAGCTGGTGTTTCTAAAAAAACTATTTTTGTATTGGATTTAATTTTCTTTTTTACCTCATCTAAATCACTAGTATCAATAAAATCAACCTCTATTCCAAATTTAACTAAACCGTGATTCAATAAAGAATAAGTGCATCCATATAAAGTTTTATCTGCTAAAACATGATCTCCAAAACTTAGAAAAGTCCAAAATATAGAAGCAATAGCACCCATACCGGAACTAAAAGCTACTGATGCTTCAGCTTTTTCTAAAAGTGCTATTCTAGTTTCTAAAACATCTAGTGTAGGATTTCCTAATCTTGAGTATATATGACCTTTTTCTTCTAATGCAAATCTTTTTCCACCTTGCTCAGCATTATCAAATATAAATGTTGAAGTCTGATATATAGGTGTTGCTAATGCTCCAAAAGGATTTTTTTCTCTTCCACCATGAATAGTAGAAGTTCCAAATTTTTTTATATTTCCCTTCATTTTACCTCCTATTTTTGCAATAAAAAGTTTACTATAAATTCTTTTTGAATTATTTTAAGACATTTACTTTGTATTTTACTTTTTATTTTTTAATTTGTCAAATTTTTTACTTTTTTTAAATAACAATTTAGTTCATTTTAATTCATTTATATATTGTTAAATAATTCTTGATTTCTTTAGTAATAAATGTTATTATTTTTAATAGAGATGTTAAAGAGTACTCTTAAAAAAGTTTATAAATAATTTTAAAATATTAAGTGAGGATGATAAAATGAATTTTGATAATTGGGAAGAAAATATATATGACACTACTTTTAGTACTACTTATGATGCCATTATAAATGAATTTAAAAACGGAGAAATTACACTAGAACAACTAGAAATGAATATAGAAGAACACTATATCATAATGGGAAATGCTTCTTGTGAAGGAGCTGCTCGATTTCAACACTGCTCTGCTTTAGTAGATGCTCATCAGTTCGCATTAACAGTAATTAAAAAAAATTTGAAATAAATTTCCAGTAAAAAAAATGAGATAGATTATCACGATAATCTATCTCATTTTTTTATATAATTTTTATTAAAACTTGAATTATTAGCACGGTAATTATTCCTGCTATAATAATAGAAAGAGCACTCATTGCACCTTCTATCTCGCCCATCTCCAAAGCCTTTGATGTCCCCATGGCGTGGCTAGATACTCCAAGACCTACTCCTTTTGCCACAGGATGTATCTCTCCCAGTATCTTATATATATAAGGTGCTAATATACTACCTGTTATTCCTGTAGTACAAATAGCAAATACTGTTATTGAAGGAATTCCCCCTAACATTGTACTGACTTCTATACCAAAAGGAGTCGTTATTGATTTTGGTAAAAATGAAAGGATTAATTGTTTATCAAGCCCTAATATTTTCCCTAAAAAATAAACAGAACTTATTGCAGTTATAGATCCAACCACTCCACCAACTAAAATTGGGAAATAATATTTTTTTAACAACTCTATCTGCCTAAATAAAGGTATAACTAAGACAACTGTTGCTGGTGCTAAAAAAAATTCTATAATACTACTTCCCTCATTAAAGTAACTTAATGGAATCTTAAAAAAAGTTAATATCCCTATAATTATTAAAGTTGATAGTAAAAGTGGATTACACATTGAATTTTTAGTTTTTCTAAATATATATTTACTAAATTCAAATGTAACTAAAGATAAAACTATTCCAAACATCTTATTAGCTAGAAGAAGCTCCATCATTTTGTCACTTCCTTTTTCTTTTTAAACATAATAATAATCATCCAATGAACTATTTTAGACGTTACAATCATTGTTAAAGCAGTTGTTATAACTAATAAAAAAATTATTTTAAAAAAATCAGCCTTTAATAAATCAATATATTTTATTAGTTTAACTGTTGCGGGGATAAATAAAAGTGTCATATTAACCAATAAAAAATCAGCTGTTTTTTCGATCATTTTTAACTTTAATATTTTCAGCTGTAATAATATAAATAAAATTAACATACTAATAATTACACTAGGAAATGGAATTTTTAATATATTAGTTAAAATTATTCCCAGATAATTAATAATCAATATTGTAATTAATTCAATAATCATTCTTCACTTTCCTTATTTTTTTTACAACTCTCTTTTTTTCATCTGTGGGAAGAAAATTACATCTCTTATTGAAGCTGAACCAGTTAATAGCATAACCAATCTATCTATACCTATTCCTAGTCCTCCAGTTGGTGGTAATGCATATTCTAACGCTTCTATAAAGTCGTCATCTATAACAGGCATTGCTTCCTCATTACCTCTCATTACTTCTTCCACTTGGTCTTCCAATCTTTTTCTTTGGTCTGCTGGATCATTTAATTCTGTAAAAGCATTGGCATATTCTCTTGAGTCAATAAAGAGCTCAAATCTATCTGTAAATCTTGAATCTTCTGCATTTTTCTTTGCAAGCGGAGAAATTTCAACTGGATGTCCATACACAAAAGTAGGCTGTACTATTTTTTCTTCACATTTTTGCTCAAAAAATTCATTTATAATATAACCAATTGAGTTCATATGTGTAGCTATTTTCACTTTATTTTCTTCTGCAATTTTCTTCGCTTCTTCAAAATCTTTTATATCCCAAAAATTTACACCTGTAGTTTCATTAATTATATCTACCATATGTATTCTTTTAAAATTTTCTAAAAGTAATGTTTTTCCGTTATACTCAACAGTTGTCGTCCCAAGTACCTCTTTAGATAAATGTGATATAATTCCTTCGGTTAGGTCCATCATATCATTAAAATCAGCGTAAGCTTGATACAATTCCATCATAGTAAATTCTGGATTATGTCTAGTGGACATTCCTTCATTTCTAAAACTTCTATTAATTTCATAAACTCTATCAAAACCTCCAATCACTAGTCTTTTTAAATAAAGTTCAGGAGCAATTCTTAAAAAAAGATCCATGTCTAAAGTGTTATGATGCGTTATAAACGGTTTTGCTGAAGCGCCGCCTAAAATTGGGTGCATCATAGGTGTTTCAACTTCCATAAAATTTTTATTATTTAAATAAGTTCTTAAACTATTCATTATTTTATTTCTTTTTATAAAAGTTTCTTTTACTTCTTTATTCATTATTAAATCTACATATCTTTTTCTATATCTAGTCTCTATATCTGTTAATCCATGATATTTCTCTGGTAAAGGTCTTATATTCTTAGATAAAGGAGTAAATTCATTTACTCTTACAGTTAATTCTCCTTTTTGAGTCACAAATAACTTACCTTTTATTCCAGCAATATCTCCAGAAGCCATAAGTTTAACTATTTCAAAATTCTTATCCCCTATTTCATCTTTTCTTATATAAGCTTGAATTTTTCCAGTTTGATCCTCTAAATGTATGAAAACTGCTTTTCCTTGTTCTCTAAATCCCATTATTCTACCTGCTGTTTTAAACTCTTTATCATCCTCAGGAATAGATAATAATAATTCTTTTATCATATTTTTTTTATCATATTTTTTTCCAAAAGGGTCAATTCCCATAGCCTTTATCTCTTCTACTTTTTTCCATTTATCCATTATAATATGGTCATTTTGTACTCTATCAAAGTATCTTTCCATTTATTTCCCCCTAAATTAATTTTCATTCTTTCTATCTATAATAACATTTTTTTTTTAATATTAAAATAAATAATATGTTTATTTTAATTACTTTTAAGTCTTACTAAATAAATATTACTCTTTCTTGCCCAAGATGTTCCTGGAAAGTTTTTAATTGTTTCTTTAAAATTATTTATTGCTTGATCTATTTCTCCTAATTTCTCATAGGATAATCCTATATTATAGGAAGCTTCTGCTTTTTTAATTCCACTATCAACTAAATTTAAGTATAGCTTATAATTTTCTATTGATTTTTCATAATTTCCAATCCTAAAATATGAATCAGCAATATAATAATATTTTTCTGGATTTAAATTTTCTTCTAAAACTCTGTTTAAATATAAAATAGCTTCATTATATCTATTCTTTTCATATGCTTTTTTCCCTAATTCAAAAAAATGTGACTCTTCACGCTCTTTTTTTTCACCAGTTAAATTTAATTCATTTTCCATATCTAATATTTCCATTAAATTTTCCTGAGTTAAATCTCCCATTATTTTTAAATTTTCTATATCTTTTTTAGCCTCTTCATAGTTTTTTGTTTCAAATAATATCTTAATATTTAAAATTTTGATTTCCTTACTCAATCCTCTATCTGGAAAAGATAACTTATAAAGATCTAAAGTTTTTAAAGCTTGCTCATAGCTACCAATATTATATTTTTCAATTATAATTCTATAGCTATCATTCTCAGAAAATTTAAATTTCATTTTATTAAATATGTTTATAATTTTAGTATTACCATCTATAAATTTTACTTCTAGTTTGGTGTTTCCTTGATAAATCGAACGATAATAATAGGCATCATCTTTTGAATAGAATTCAATTTTAGAATCTTTTTCAATATTTTTATTTTGAAGAATAATATAAGAAATATCTTGTGAATTTATTTTTAAAGTTTCTCCTACATATACTTCATAATTATCTCTTCGTTTACTCAATATGATTTCACGTTGTATATTTTGCTTCCAATTTTCCCTTATCTCTTTTAGAACTTGATCTACTCCTGTATCATCTAAATATATATCTTCTTGAGGTAATTCTATTTTTATTTCTTCTAAATTTTCTTGCAATTGCTCTTTTTTTATTTTATCTTTATTAAGATTTAAATCGTTTAAATTTGCACATCCTGCAAATATTACCAATAAAATTCCTACTACTATTCTATTAATTTTCATTTTTTCTCCTTTAGAAAACAAATTATTCTTCTATAATATTTATTACTAAAGTATTAATAATTTCTTCATCTTCGAATATTTCATAAGAAAAACAAATATTTTTAAGAGAAAAATTAATTTTACCATTTTTTATATTAAACTTTTTTTTTAATCCATTTGTCTCTAGTTTAAATACTCCCTCACCATTATTATTAAAAGTTAACCTTGCAAAAGAGTCACCATCTCTTGTCATTTCAAAATAATCTTTATCTTCTTTATCCTTTGCTAATTTTATTTTACAAACTCCTATTTTACTAGAATAATTATACTCTATATAGTTGTTATTTTCTTTTTTACTCGCTTTTACATTTTCTGTAAACATATCTCCGTAATAATCAACGCTCTTTATTCTTAAATTAATATTCATCTTTATCATAGTTGTCGTCATATTCTCCATAATAATTACAATCTATTTTTTTATCTTCTCTATCATAATATTCATCATCTTCATAGTCACTTAGGTCATCATCTTCATTCTCAATAGAATATTCGTCTTTCCAATACTCTATAACATCTTGTGCCTCTCTTTTATCTATTACTAATTCTATATCGTCTTCCTCTTCATCATATTTAAAAACATAAATTTTTCTATTAAAATCCTCTGTTATAAAATACTCTTCCTCTTCTATTGTTATACTTTTTAAAACATGTAACTGATACTCTTCATCATTAATATCATAATAAAAAGTCTCACCTTGTGTGCACATTATTAAACCTCCTGGTTTTTCTAGTAAATTATTTATATGTATTTTTCATTTGTACGTGACTTGTCTCTTAGGATTATTTATTTCATTTATGTTATTTATATAATGAAGTCTATTTATGATATTTGTTATTTCCTATAATTCCAAACCATCTGTAAATTTGTTCGATTAATATAAGCCTCATTAATTGATGTGGAAAAGTCATTTTTGAAAAACTTAATCTTTTTTCAACAAATTCTCTTATTTCCTCAGTAACTCCATAAGAACCTCCAATTATAAAATTAATAGTACTGCTTCCATTAACTCCTATTTTTTCTATTTCTTTAGCCATGTCTTCAGAAGTATAATTTCTTCCTTCTATATCTAAGAGTATACTATAACCTTTATTTTTTTCAAGTGTTTTTATTATTTCCTGTGCTTCTTTTTTTATAGATAAAATTCTATTTTCGTCATTACCCTCTTCCCTTAATTCTATTATTTTAACTTTTGCAAAAAGTGTCATTCTTTTTAAATATTCATTGATACCGTCATTTATATACTTCTCTTTTATTTTACCAATACAGATTATATTTATATTCAAATTAAAACTCCAATTCATTTTTTATTTTCTTTTTATTTTCTTTTCAATTTCATTTAAATCTAACTTTAGAATAATAGGCCGACCATGAGGGCAGGTATACTCCCCTATTTTATGCAAATCTCCAATGAGAATATCCATCTCTTCTATTGTTAATTTTTTACCAGCTTTAATAGCTCCCTTACAAGACATTGATATTATTATACTCTCTCTTGGATCTCTTTGTTTATATTCTTTTAATTCCTTCATTACCTCTCTAAACAAAGACTCTATACTCTCTTGGAATTTAAAAATAGGTATTGTTCTAATTAAAATTTCATTTTTTCCAAATTCTTCAATTTCAAATCCTAATTCTTTTAAAATTTCTTTTTTTTCAAAAATAATATCTTTATCTCTTACATCTATATTTATTCTTTGAGGAATTAATAATGCTTGTCTTGAAATATCTTTAGAAAGAATATCTTTTTTTAATTGTTCATAAAGTACCCTCTCATGAACAATATGTTGATCATATATTTCTAAAACATCATTATTTTCTACTAAAATATAAGAGTTATAAAATTGCCCTATTATTTTATAGTTTTTATGAATATGATTTTCTTTTTTTATTATTTTATTTTTTTTTTCAAATTCGTTATTAATCTCATTTATATTCTTTTTATATTTATTTTCCAATTCATTAACTTCACTAGTTTTTTCTAATACTTCAATGTTCTTTATATCTTTTTTTGTAGAATTAGGGACTACTTCTATAATTTCTCCTGTTTCCATATTTATTTCAAAATTATCATTTTTTATTTTTTTTTCTATATTTTTTTCTACCCCTAATGTTTTAGAATTTATATATTCTGAAACATTAAATCTTTTATTTTCTATAAACATTGGTTTTTTCAAAATTTTATTTTCTATTTTAACTTCAACATCTCTACTAGTCAAATCATCTGTCCCATTTATCTTTTTAGATACAGAACTTCTTATCATTTCATATATATGAGTATCATTCGAAAATTTAACTATTTTTTTTGAAGGATGTACATTTACATCTATATCTTTTGGGTCTAAATTTAAAAATATAATTGCAAAGGGATACTTTCCTTTAACTAATTTTGTATAATAAGAGTCTATTAATGCTGTTTCAATTATTTTTGACTTTACCATTCTTCCATTTACGAAAACAAATATTGAATCCCTTGTAGATCTTGATATTGAACTATTTCCTATATATCCATAATCAAATTTTATTAAATTTTTCAATATATTTTTTCCAAAAAGTTCTACAATAGTATTTTCTATTCCATTTCCTGTAGTATTTACAGTTTCTTTTCCTTCGATAGCAAGCTCTATTCCAACGTTATAATTAACTAGAGCTTCTTGTAATACTATATCTTTTATATTTAAATATTCTGTTGTAGGTTTTCTTAAAAATTTCATTCTTGCAGGAGTATTAAAAAAAAGTTCATCAATTTCTATTTCAGTTCCTATATTTTTATTACTTTCTTTTAATGACATTATTTTTCCTGCTAAAACATTTATACTCGTACCTATTTCACTACTATTAGTTTTAGATGTTATTTTAACTTTAGAAACAGCACAAATAGAAGATAATGCTTCCCCTCTGAATCCATAAGATGTAAGACTAAAAAGGTCCTCTTTTTTTCTTATTTTACTTGTCGCATGTCTCTCAATAGAAATTAATAAATCTTCTTTTAACATCCCTTTTCCATTATCACTAATGTTAACATAACATCCACCATTTTTTACTTCTATTTTTATCTTCTTACTTTCAGCATCTAAAGAATTTTCTAATAATTCTTTTATAAGAGAAGATGGATTTTCTACAACTTCACCTGCTGAAATAATATTTGAAACTGACTCATCTAATATTTTAATAATACCTATAGTTTTACCCCCTTTGTTATTATGATAATTTACTAATAATTTAACATCAAATTTTACACTATATTACACCTTTATTCAAGTACTGTTTTTTAACTTTGTTTTGTGATATAATTTATACAATATAATTTTTTATCTAATAAATATTTTATAACATAATTCCAATTTTGGCAAATTAAATTTTATAGAGGTTAACATGAAAAAAATTTTAATCCTTTTCTTTTATATAATAATAACATCTTTTTCTTTTTCTTACTACATTGGTGATTATTTACTTTTTAATGAAGCTAAAATTCTTTTTGAAAAAGGGGACTACAAAAATGCTGATCTTAAATTTATAACTCTTGAAAAAAATTTTTCCTCATCAAACATTGTTAAAAGTAATTATTATACGTTTTTTTATGCACTTAATTTAGAAAAATTAAAAGATTACGACAGAGCTATAAGTTATATGGAAAAAGCAGTATACTCTCCTCGAGCTTTAAATGGAAAAAATTATTTTTTCTTAAAAAGAAATTATTTTTTAGCTGCGTTCCATCTAAAAAATAATAATTTAGAAGAAGCACGACCATATTTAATTAGTCTTCTCATTGAAGATTTATCATCTTTAGAAAATATTTATGAAGGTTTCACTTTTAAAAATTTATTAAATGAAGATATTAGATTTCAAATCCTTTTTGATATAAAAAATAAAAATGATTTTTCTAAACTTTATTATTTTTCAGATTTAGAATTAATTAAAATAGGTGAATTTTTTTTAAATTCTAAAAATTATAACTCTGCAAAACAACTATTTCAATATCTATATGATAAAAATAAAAAAGATCCAGAGATTTCAAGCTTTTATCTTAAATCTTTATATTTTTCTCATAACAATAATGAACTTCTTGAAGTTAGCAATAAAATATTAAGGAACTTAAATATTCCAGAAGTATATTATTATCGTGGAAAAATATTCGCCCAAAAAAAAGATTATAATAGAAGTATCTATAACTTAAAACAAGTTCTTTTACTTTTTTCTAACTACAAAGATAATTTATATGTGTTAGATGCTAGAGAATCTTTACTAAACATCTATTTTTCATTAGACAGTTACGAAGAAATTATCTCTATTTCTAAAAATATAAAATCTCCAACTAAAAATGAACAAATGATTATTATTGATACTTATTTCAAATTAAAAAAATATGATGAAGGATTAACAGAAAGTATTAACTTTATAAAAAAATATCCCTTCAGTTATCAAAGTAATCGACTTTTTTTACTACTAAATTCTTTGAACTTAGACAAGGATAAAGAACATGAACTTTTTGAAAAAATAAATTTATTTTCTGCTATTCCTTCTATTAAACTAACAGGAGAGATGGTTACTACTATTCTTAACAATGCAAAATATTATAAATTAGATTTAGATAAAATAAATAAAAATCCAGAATTTAAAAAACTTTATAATATTGCAAAACTTAAAGATTCAAATCTTTTAGAACTGGAAATAGAAAATACTAAACTTCTTTCTAAAAATCGTACTATAAAAAAAATTTTACTCACTCAAATATTAGAAGCAGGTGAATTTTATCATTTAGCTTACTTAAATTCTACAAAATTTAATTCTAATTTATATAAATATAGAAATTTTATTTCTCTTTTGTATCCTAAATATTATAAAGAGTTGGTTAGTAAAGCTTCTGTTACTTATAATATTCCTGAGAGTATAATTTTTACGATTATTAATTATTCTAGTAAATTCGATAGTAGAAAAATTTCAGAAACAAATAGATATGGACTTATGCAGCTCCATAATAAATCAAATAATTTAAAAAATACTGATCTTATGCTTACACCTGAATATAATATCCAATTAGGGACTGCTGAACTACAAATATTATTAAAAAAAAATAATAATAATAAAATTGCGACACTTATAGAATATATCTATGGGAAAAAAATTAAAGATAGCATTTATTTTGAAAATGATGATTTCTACTTAGATAGAATTTCTGACGGAAAATTAAAAGAAGAACTATCAACTCTCCTTTTAACTTATTTATTTTATAAAGCTTTATATTAAAAAGGAAAAAAATGAGAAATAGCAAATGGATTTATCAAAATAAACACAATGAAACTGTAAATTTAAAAAATTATAGTTCTATTAATAATGAAGTTTTAAATATTTTAAAAAATAGAGAAATAACAAAAGAAAAAGATATTTTTAATTTTTTAAACCCATTACTTGATAATATCGGTGACCCTTTTTCTTTTATTGATATGGAAAAATCAGTGCTTAGAATTTTAACCGCCATTAAAAATAATGAAGTTATATGGATTTATGGAGATTATGACGTAGATGGAATTACCTCTACATCACTATGTTATTTAGCTTTAACTGCCATAGGTGCTAAAGTTCGTTATTATATCCCCTTAAGAGATGAAGGTTATGGTTTAAGTATAGATGCCCTTTCTTTTATAAAAGAACAAAAAGGTTCTATTGTTATCACTGTTGATTGCGGTGTTACTTCTATCAAAGAAGCTCTTCATGCTAATAATATAGGGATAGATTTAATTATAACTGACCATCATGATATTATTAATAACTTGCTTCCTAAAGCTTTTAGTGTTATTAATCCTAAACATCCTGACAATACATATTCCTTTAAATATTTAGCAGGAGTAGGAACTGTTTTTATGCTTCTTCTAGCTATATACATGAAGCTTAATAAAAAAGAAGAAATTTTTTCTTACTTAGATATAGTTGCTATCGGTACTATAGCTGATATAGTCCCACTTAAAAATGATAATAGAATTTTCGTAAAATATGGATTGGAACTTTTAAAAAAATCAAAATCTAAAGGTTTGAGAGCTCTACTTAAAACATTATTTTTTGAAGATTATGATACTCATATTTTTACACCCTATGATATTGGTTTTATTCTTGCTCCAGTTTTCAATGCTGCAGGAAGACTTGAAGATGCAAAAACTTCTGTTGAACTTTTTATTTGTCAAGATCATATGATTTATAATGAGCTAATACCTAGACTTATAGAAAATAATCAAAATAGAAAAATTATTCAAGAAAAAATTCAAGAAAAATGCTTTGAAGAAATAGAAAATAATAATTTAGAAAATAAAAGTTTAATTTTAATTGCAAACAAAGAATTTCATCATGGAGTTATAGGTATTGTTGCTTCTAAGATTTTAGATAGATTTTATAAGCCTACAATAGTTCTAGAAATTGATAAAAATGAAAAAATTGCTAAGGCTTCTTGCCGTAGTACTGAAGCTTTTAATATGATTGAGGCTCTTACTAAATTTTCACATTACCTTATTAAATTTGGAGGACATCACGGAGCAGCAGGGTTTTCTATTGCAGTTGAGAATTTAGAACAATTTTATTCTGATATGGATTCTTATTGTAAACAGATTCTAAATGAAGAAGATGTTTTAAAACCTATTAAAATTGAAAAACAAATACCTATCTATAAAATAGCTTTTGATTTAATAGATACTTTGAAATTTTTAGAACCTTATGGATTTGGAAACCCTGCGCCTTTATTCTCTCTTATCAATGTTCAATATAGAGATATTAGAATTATTGGAAAAGAAAAAAAGCATCTTTTAATGACTGTTTTAGATAAGGGAATAGAGATAAAAAACTGTATTTGGTGGAATGCTGCTGACCTTTTACCTGACATAATAAAATCCCCATTTATTAATATTGCATTTAAGTTAAAACTTGAAACTTACAAAGGGAAATTTCAATATAAATTATATATAGAAGATATGAAAATTTATAATAATATTTCTGATTCTTTAGAAAAAAATTTTATTGCTGAAGAGGTTAGTTTTCCTATAAAAAGTGTAATCTATTCTAAAAAAAAGATAGAAATTTCCACTGGTAAGATCAAATTTTCTAATGAATCAGCTATTGTTTATAATAATCGAGAAAATATTAGTTTTTTAGATTCTCAAACAAGCTATCTTTTACAAAATTATCGTTCAAAAATTAATTCTAACTTTATGGTTAAATTTGATAATATTGTTGAAAATGATGAAAATTACAATGTTTTCATCTCTATTTTTAAAGATTATTCTTTTGAATCTTTCGCTATTAAAAATTCACAGCTTTTTCAAGACATAAAAAAATATTTAATAGAGGAAAATTCTTATACTGATTTTCAAAAAATTATTTTAGGAAAAATTTTTAAAGAAAAAATTAATTGCGTGACTCCTTATCTAATGGATATTCAGTCTAGTTTGTATACTAATAACGAGTTAGAGATTTTAATTCTTACTTTAGTAATATATTTTCACTATAAAAAAATGAAAGTTCTTATTGTTACAGATTATTTTCTTTCAGAAAAAATACAATATTTTGCTTCATCTTCAAAATATTATAAAGAAAATTATGATTTTTATATTTTTATTGATACTAAAGATTTTAGAAATTTTAATTTCCAATCTAATAATAGGTATCTTAGTATTAATAAATCTTAATATTATAAAAAAATTAGCTCTATTGGATTTTATCCTCTAGGCTAATTTTTTTATTTTTTCACTATTTCTTTAAAAAATATCTTATAAAAAATATCAATTTCTCTTTCTATATCTAATTTATTATATTCTTCAATCATTTCATTGTAACTTTTTTCATCTACAACTTTTACTTCAGTACTTTCAATAAGAATTAACAATAATTTTGTCAAAGATGAATTTATAAGTCTACTAATCTTATTTAGCTCACCTATATATTCACTTTTTAACTCTTCTTCATTAACTTCTAAAAATTCTTCAAGTAATTTATCCCTTTTAATATATTCATCATATGTTAAATGTGTTTCACCATTTTCATATATTTTTGAAAATAAAAATAACGAATATCTTTCTTTTTTTAAATTTAGTCGTCTAGCTATAATTTTTTTTAATTTATTTTCAAAAGTTCCTTTTGAATCTTCTATTATTTTCAAAAATTCTTTTCTATTTTCAATAGAGTCATTTATAATTTCACAAAATAAATCTTCTTTGCTTTTATAATAGTAGTATATACCTCCTAAAGCTATTCCTAAACTTTTGGCTATATCCCTTATTGTTGTATTTTTTATTCCTTTCGTTGCAAATAAAATTGTTGAATTTCTTTTTATTTCATTTTTTTTTATTTCATTTTTTTTTTCTTTGGGATTCATAAAGCCTCCTAATTACAGCATATAAAATATTACAATATTTTTTATTCTCTCTAGAGTAGCTTTTTTATATCAATTTGTCAAGTTTTTATAAATAAAATAAATTTATAAAAAAGTTTATCATATTTTATTTTATATTTTTAAAAATATAAAATAAACTTCTCTACTCTATAATGATTTCAATATAAAAAAAGATACTTTTTTTATAAAAGTATCCCCTTAATTAACATCAAATTTTTTTTATTATTTTTTAAAATAATTTTCTTATTAGCTTCTTATCTCCTAAAACACCCTCTCTATCTACTTCGATCTCTACTAAAACTTTATTATTATTACCTAAATCTTTTTTTACAAAATTAGCTATTTCTTTTGAATAATTTTCTAAGGCTGAAAATGATATGTCTCCTGTTCCATCATATAATTCTATTTCAACTTTTGTTCTGCTAACTTCCATATCTACATCTAAATCTTTTATTCCTATTTCTTTGTTACCATCTTTTATAACACTATAATTCTTTAAAATTTCCATTTCTAAATCATTTTCTTTAGCATCATTCCTTCCAGCAAAAGATACCATTGATAATAATAACATTAAACCTAGTAATATTTTTTTCATTTTTTCCCCTTTTAACTCTAGTATATTTTATTAGTTCCTTTCATTGTAACACAATTTTAAATATAAGTACAATTAAATTTTCTCATTTTTTTTTCTAAGTCTTATGTTATATATCAATTTAACAACACCTATAGCTGGAACACCAAAAACCATCCCTAAAGGACCCATTATAGCTCCTCCTATTAACACTCCTGATATTACCCAAAAACTTGTTAGCCCAACTGTTTTGCCTATAATCTTAGGACTTAAATACATTCCTTCAATTTGATTTGCAATAAAATTTGCAAGAATTAAAAACCAGATTTTTGTAGGATCTGCTATTAAAACTAAAAGTCCCCCTATAAGCATAGCTATTATCGCTCCTACGTAGGGTACCATATTTCCTACTCCTACCATAATAGCAATTAATCCTGCATAAGGAACTTTTGTTATTATTAACATTATAAAAACAAGTACTCCTACAATAATTGATACTAATGTTTTTCCCCAAAGATAGTTTAAAAATATTTTCCTAACTTGATCTAAAAAATCAATGGTTTCTTCAGCTTTAGTTTCATCTGAAAATATATAAACTGTATTATAAATTAATTTTTCAAAATACTCTCTATCCAAAATAAAAAATACTGCTATTATAAGACCTATAAATATTTGTCCCAATACAATTATAACACTTAAAATATTAAGACTTAAAGATTTAAATAAACCAGTTAACATTGCTGCGTTCCCTTGAACATATTTGTCAAATAATTCTTTTAATTTTCCTGGTTCTAATACTATAATTCCTTTAATTTTTAAAAAATCAATTAATTTTATAGCCCACTCTTGGAATTTGTCCTCTATTTCTGGTGTTCTATTAGAAATGTCTTTCACACTAGCTACTACACCAGGTATAATAGCACCAAATAATGCAACTATACTTATTATAACAATTATTATTGCTATTATTATTGATGTTATTCTTTTTATTTTTAATTTTTTTTCAAATAGAACAGATAAAGGGTGAAGAATTATAGCCAAAAAAATTGCATATATAAAAGGAGTTATATACCCCGCTATAGTCGTTAATATTTTTTTTAATTCTTCTCCATTTTGTAAAAAACTCTGTACTAAAACAATTAAAACCAATACAACAAATATCTTAAAAAACAATCCTTTTTTACTTTTATCTTGCCACATAATCTAATTCATCCTCTCCTTCTCCTACTATTTTAATGACTGTTTTGTCTGGTATTCCTATTAACAGATCTCCAGGATTTTTAATCCATCCTTGTTTTATAATAAGCTTTCTAGGAGAATTAGAGCTTATCACTCTAACTTTATTATCTAAAAATTCAACTTCAATACCACCAATATCAGTATCTATAAACATATATTTCTCTTCTTTTTGTAGTTTTTGAACAAATTTTAATTCACTATTTACATATATCTCTATTTTAGTCGCCTTAAAATTTTCTTTCTTTACAATATTTAAACCTAAATATATAAAAAAATATATAAAAAAAATATATATTATTAAATCTCCTATTCTAAAATATCTTTTTTCCATTTAGACAGATACTCCTATTTTTTCTCCCATAAATACTTTTGTTTCTATACTATTTTTACTATTTTTTAAAATATCCTCATCTAAAATAATCTTATTTTTTTCAAATAACATAATAGTTGTAGAACCTCCAAAAAAGAAATATCCTTTCTCTTCTCCTTTTTTTATTTCTGTATTTTCTTTATAAGTTTGTTTAATTCCTCCAACCATGGTAGCGGCTATTTCGCTTATAATTATATCTCCAAATTTTTTTGTTTTTAATGTAGAATATTCTCTTTTGTTTTCACAATATATTCTAAAATTTTTTCTTATAGCGTAAGTAGAAACAGAGTAATAATAACCTTCAATTTTTTTACATTCGCCTATTATTCCATCTATAGGAAAATGAAATCTATGATAATCTATTGGAGCTAATCTAACTATTACAAGTGTCCCATCTTTATATTTTTCTGCTAAAGCCTTATCTTTAAAAAATTCTTCTAAATTAAACTCCTCTCCTTTTATAAAAAAACTTGAAATTTCATTTAAATTTTTATAAGCAAAAATTTTTCCGTCAGCAGGAGATATTAAATGATTTTCATTGTTATCTATTGGTCTTGAGCCAACTTTTAACTCTCTAATAAAAAATTCATTAAATGTTTTAAATTCTGATTTTTCTCTCTTTGATTCCATCATATTAATGCCCGCACTTTCTATAAGACTTTGAATTTTGTCAACAGATTTTTTTTTATCCATTTGTTTGCCATAAAAAGATGTTAAAATTTTTCTTTTTATAAGAGTTTCTAAGGATAATTTTCCTAAGGGGTTATAGTAAAGAAATTTTAAAAAACTCTCTCCTGGAACTTTTTCGATTCTTTTTTCTCCTGTTTTTCTATCTATAAATTCTATTGGTTTAAATTTCATTACTGTAAGTCCTTCCTTTTTTATTTGATAGTTTTTGAAATCATATTTAAATATCTATAATTTCTTTTTTTAATTTTTTTATAAGATTATACTTTAATTCAATCATATCTAGGGATAAATTAACTTTATATTTATGTGGATTTTCTAACCTTTTTCTTTCTGGTGATATTTTTTTTAGATTAGATAAATAATAGTTTTTAGAACGATTAATATCTAAAAGTTTCCAATAATCCTCTGTTATTTCACCATTTTTAACAAATTCTATTGAAAGTTTTTTGTAAGTATATTTTCCACGAAAAACTGTACTATTAGTAAACTCAAATTTTTCATCTCTTAAAAATATATCTTCACCTAATTCTAATTTTTTGGTATCTTTATCTTCAAGTGTTAAAGTTATCAAATCAGCATAGGCTTCTCCAGCTTTATCATAAATTCTATAAACTTCTTTAAAACCAGGATTAGATATTTTTATCAAGTCTTCTGAAAGTTTAATAACAGGTTCATGGTCTATTTCAACTATTTTATAAACACCTCCAAAGCATGGGTTAGATTTACTTACTGCAATGGCATCTCCCACACCATAAATATCTACAGCTGCCCCTTGTTCTTTAAGTGCTTTAATTACATCTTCATTTAATGAATTAGTTAATATTATTTTAGCTTTTAATAATCCTGCCATATCTAATTCTTGACGGACTTTTTTAGATAGATACGCTAAATCACCTGAATCTATTCTTATTCCATAATCTCCATTATAACTGTCATTTATTCCAGCATCCTTAAATGCTGCTATAGCATTTATTATTCCTATTTTTAATGTACTATATGTATCAATTAAAAGAAATAAAGAGTTTGATTCTCTTTCTCTTCTACATTTAATAAAAGCATCAAAAGATAGTTTTTCTGATAATTTTCCCACACCAAAAGTCTGAATATAAGAATGAGACATTGTTCCTACACTGGGTAAACTATATTTATATTCCGTTGCCAAATTTGAGTGTGTAGCACATCCACCAATAATAGCAGCTTTATTCCCTGCAACAGCACTGTCAAAGCCGTGAGCTCTTCTGCTTCCAAAGGCTAGAACTTCTGTTGGATAGGCTGCTCTTGTTATTCTAGAAGCCTTGGTTGCTATTGCCATTTGCATATTCATAATATTTAATATAGGCGTTTCTAATATTTTAGCTTGAATAAGTGGTGCTTTAACTGTTATTATCGGTTCATTCGGATAAGCAATTTCCCCATCTCTCATAGCATAAATACTTCCAGTGAATTTCATATTAACAAGATATTCCACTAATTTTTTTTCTTTAATTACTTTTTCAAAATATTTTCTTTTTATTTCACTAGAAGTATCGTTTAATACCTCAATTAGATAAATAACTTCTTGTACTCCAGAAACTACTGCAAAACCTCCATCTTCTGTACTACGAAAAAACATATCAAAAACAGCTTCTTTTTCTTGAAATCCTTCAGCTAATAAAACATCACTTTCTGTGTATTGATATCTATCTGAATTAATAACTTTTGCAAATTCATCTAATATAACTTCTTTTTGCATTTTGTCTCCTTCTTTTAATTTTTATAACTTTATTATATCATTAAAATTAATAATGGTTGAAACTTTTTACAGAATAATATAAAATAAATTATTAATAAAAATTGTTTTATAGGGAGTTGGTTTATTATGCGTGTTATAATACAAAGGGTTACTCATGCTTCTGTTTCTATTGAAAATAAAATTGTTGGAAAAATTAATAATGGTTTTTTAGTTCTTCTTGGAATAAAGGATACTGATAATGAAAAAGAGGCAGAATGGTTAGCTGAAAAAATATGCGGTCTTCGAATTTTTGAAGATGAAAATGGTAAAATGAATAAAGAACTTAAAGAAATCAACGGTGAAATTCTTCTTGTTTCACAATTTACTCTTTACGGCGACTGTAGAAAAGGTAAAAGACCTAGTTTTATTAAATCTGCTAAGCCTGATATCGCTATTCCTCTTTATGAAAAATTTAAAAACGAAATATTAAAACACAATATACCTCTTCAATGTGGCGAGTTTGGTGCTGATATGAAGGTAGACCTTTTAAATGACGGACCAGTTACTTTAATCATAGATACAGAATCGCAACTTTAAAAATTAAAAATACTTTCTTAATTGAGAGTAATTTTTTATATTATTACCTAAAAACTCTATTTCATCTTCAAGAAAGATTATTTTATAAGTTATAAAATTGTATAAAAATAGGAAAGTAATTTTAGTACTCTCCTATTTTATACAATTTTATACTTCCGTTTTATATAAATCTGGTATAATTTTATCAATGGGAGATATTGATATAGCAAAAATAATATTTTCTGGTAATGTCATTCTGTATCTTTTTAATTCTTTTATCATACTCTCCACTATTTCATGATGAACCGTCATAAAAAAAATACAATCGGCTCCTGGCCAAGCTTGACTTTTTCTATGTCTTTTAGAGCCTTCCCAACTAGTCTCAACATCTTTTACAATTGCATATCCATAAAATTTAATACTATCTAAAAAGCTCACTAATTTATTTTTTTGATTTTCATTAACAAAAACTGAAATTTGTTTAAAACCTTCATCAAGATAATCTTTACTATAGTCACCATTTTCATTTACTATATTTTTCATAGTGTTGAGATCCATTTCTTCCCCCTTTGTTTCTTATGAATATAATATTATACTCTTAATTTATTTTAAAACGTAAAAAAATAAAACATTTAATTCATATACATTAGTATTATGATTGATATTATACCATATTTTTTATTATTATTTCAACTTCTTTCAATAACTATCTAAAACTAGCTCATAATTTAAAAAATTATTAATCAAAAAAATAAAAAAATGATGATAATTCATCATTTTTTTATTTTTTCTAGTCTTTAAATTATTTTGCACTAAAATTTTCATTAATTATTTACTTATTTTGAATTTGATTTTGTTACAAGAGATAATATCTTATTATTAAAATCTTCAACTGTCACATAGAGAATTGGTATAACAACTAGTGTTAAAAGTGTAGAAAAAGATAATCCAAACATAACTGTTACAGCCATTCCAGAATAAATTTCTGCTCCTTCTCCAATACCTAATGCCATTGGTACCATTCCTAATACGGTTGTCATAGTAGTCATAAGAATTGGACGAAGTCTTGTTGCACACCCCTCTTTTACTGCCTCTTCTCTACCTGCACCTCTTTCTCTTAATATTTCTATATAATCAATTAAAACTATTGCATTATTTACAACTGTTCCTGCTAGCATTATAATTCCTATCATTACCATCATATTAAAAGGTTTATTAGTAAGAATAAGCCCTATATAAACACCTATCATAGCAAGAGGTATTGAACCTATTATAATAAAAGGTAACGTGAAATTCTCAAATTGCGAAGCTAATATTGCATATATAAGGAAGATTGAAATCAAAAGTGCCATTCCCATTTGTACAGTAACATCTTCCATAAGTTCTGACTGACTTCCCCATTCATATCCAATAGTTTTAGATTTTTCCACTTCATTAAATGTTTCAACTAATGTATCTTGAATCTTTTTAAGACCCACTCCACCATCATTTAAATCTATTGAAATGTAATATATTTTATCAGTCTTTTTTATTTCAGATTTTCCTTCTGCCATAACTAATTTTGCAACATCTGAAACTTTAACAAAATTTCCATCAGACGTTTTTATGTTTATTTGCTCCAAAGTAGATATTTTTCTTCTATCTTCATCTGACATTCTTATTAAAACATCTATTTCTTCTGTCCCTGTTTTTACTGTTACAGTTTTCCCTTTTCCTCTGTTTCCACCTAGTAAAGAATAAGAAATAGTATCTCCAAGTTCAGCGGGACTAATTCCGTAGCTATTTAATTTGTCTCTATCCATAACAACTCTAACTTCTTTATTTCCAGCCTCAGCTGTTGTTGATATATCAACAAAACCTTCTTTTCCTATTATCTTATCTTTTATTTTTATAGCTACATCTGCAATTTCATCTAAATTATCTCCTGTAACCAGAAATTGAACATCTTTTCCTGGAGTATCTGTCTGAAATTCATTAGCTATTGTTGATTTTATATCTAAAACTTTCTCCATTTTTGGTCTCAAGTCTTTTTGAAGATCAAAAACTGAAATTTTTCTATCAGATTTAGAACCAATATCTATATTAACTATAACTTTTTGTTTATCTATAAGTGTTGTATAACTTTTTGTATATTCATTTTCTTTTGCTATTTTTTCTAACTTTTCAGAAATTTCCTCTGCAGCGTCAATAGAAACTCCTTTCGGAAGTTCTGCAACTATAGAGAATTTTCCTGTATCTTGATTTGGAAAAAATTCTGTTTTTACAATTTTAATACCTAAAATTATAACGATAAAAAATGTAGCTATCGCTATTAATATTGTTTTATTTTTGTTATTAAAAGCCAATTCAAATAATTTATTATATTTCTCTTTTAACTTTTTAAATATTTTTCCTTCAGTTGCCACATTTATTTTAGGATTTAGAAATCTACTTGCTACCATTGGCATAAGTGTTAAAGACACTATAATAGCTGCTAAGTTTGAATAAATTATTGCATAAGCTAAATCTCTAAATATCTCTCTTGCAAATCCTGGTATAAATAATATAGGAATAAAAACTACCATTGTTGTTGAAGCTGAAGCTATTATGGCAATACTTACTTCAGTTGCTCCATCATCTGCTGCATCTCTAACTGTTTTTTTGAGTTCAGATATATGTCTATATATATTATCTATAACTACAACTGAGTTATCAGTTAGCATCCCAACTCCTATTGAAAGTCCCATAAGAGATATTAAATTTAATGTTATTCCTTGAAAATAAAGAAAAACAAAAGTAAACATTATTGAAATAGGAAGAGCAAAAGTAATAAGAAGAGTAGCTCTTACATTTTTTAAGAAAACAAGCAATACTATTGTAGCTAATATTAGTCCTGAAAGACCATTATTTTTAACTCCATTAATAGAACTTTCAATATTTTCTGTCGCATCAAAAATTACATTAAATTCAACTCCTGAAGGAGCGTATAATTTTAATTCTTTCATATTTTTCATAACAACTTTATTAATATCTAAAGTATTTCCAGAAGTTGTTTTGTTTACTCCTATACTTATAGCATAGTTTCCATTCATTTTTGCTACTGAGGAAATATCTTCAGTAGTTAGTACTACTTCTGCTACATCACTTAATCTTAACGTTTTTCCATTTGATTTAATTATCATATTTTTAAAATCATCTATTTGAGAAAATTCTCCCATAAATCTTGCTACAACATCTTTTCCACCTGTATTAATAACTCCTAAAGGTAGATTAACACTTGCTTGCTGAATTAGACTGTAGAGTTCTGTTGGTGTCAAATCATATCCACTTAATTTATTTGTATTAAATTGAATCTGAATCTGTTTCGCTGCGACTCCTATTACGTCTAATCCTCCAACACCTTGTATTCTTTCAAATCTTGGTTTTACGTACTCTTCAACATAAGTTGAAAGTTCTGTTATATCAGGACCTGATAAAATTATTTGCATTGTGGAAACCCCTCTTCCAGCTTGAAGTTTTTTTATCGTAGGCTCTGTTATTGTACTAGGAAGATCTCCTTTTATTGCATCAATTTCTGTCTGAATTTCTCCTTTCTTGGTGTCTATATCTGAACTAAAATCTAATTCTGCTATTATAATTGAACTTCCAAAAGAAGAACTTGATCTAATTTTAGTTATTCCTTCTACATTTGGAAGTACATCTTCTATTTTTTTAGTTATTTGACTTTCTATATCTTCAGGTACCGCCCCTTCCCATTTTGTTTCAATCATTATATTAGGAATATTCATATTGGGTAGTAATTCTGTTTTTAGTGTAAACAATGCAACAAAACCTAAAAATATCATAGATATCATAAACATTGTGGTTGCTACTGGTCTTTTTATTGCTAATCCAGCTAATGTCATCTTAAATTCTCACCCTCTTTTATTTTTCTAATTTTTCGCTAATCTTCTCTCCATCATTTAAACCAAATATTCCCTCTACAACAATTTTATCCCCTTCTTTAATTTCTGCTGAAGATATTTCAATCATTGGTGAATTTATAGCTCCTGTAACTACTTCTACTCTTTTAGCTATACCATTTTCTTCTATGTATACATAACTAAGTAATGCTCTAAGAAAAACGGCTTTTTCTGGTACTACTAGTACATTTCTTTTTCCTGCTGGAACTGTAGCCTTTATATACATTCCATCTTTTATTGATGAATCAATATTTGGAACCCCTACTTTTACCTTATATTTTTTTGTTTCTACATCTGCTACGGGATTTATTTCTTTTATATAACTTTTAAATATTTTTCCGTCTAAATCAGTGGCTTCAACAACTGCCTCTCCACCTAAAGTTATATTTGAAAACCATTTTCCTGGAAAGTCTATTGAAACTTCAATTTCTGTTTCATCTACTATAGTAAATAATAAATCACCTTTTTTTACATCATTTCCTTTTTTTACAAATAAATTTCCAACAACACCTTCAGTTAATGCTACTCTTTTCAGTTTATCAAAATCATCTTTCGCATCTGCAAAACGGGCTTTTTTGGCTAAATAATCACCTTGAGAATCTGTATATTTATTTTTATAATCTAAATATTCACTTTCTGATATTAATTGTTTTTCATATAATATTTGATATTTTCCAAAATTATTTTTAGTTGTAGAAAATGTAGACTTTGCGGATTCTAATCCTGCTTTAGCAGAAAAATATTCTGCCTCTGCTGCTGAATCCTTTAATGTAATAATTAAATCACCTTTTTTTACTAAATCACCATTTTTTTTATGTAATTTTTCTACTGTCCCAGATGTATTTATTATATGGTCTATTTTGTTTTTAGGCACAGCAACTGCACTTCCCTCATACTGATCTATTATCTCTTTTATTTTTATTTCTGCTGTTACAACTTCTTTAACTGTTATAGCTTTTTCCTCTTCTACTTTTCCCCCACAACCTGATAAGATTAAAGTACTCATTAATATCGCATAAAAAAAACTTTTCATTCATATTCTCCTTTTTTTATATTAGTAAAGATCTATATTTTTCATAGTAATAATAATAATCATTAATAACGCCGTTATACTCAACTATTGAATCTCTCCATTGATTTTCTGAAGCTAAAAAGTCAATAGTTGAAATTAATCCTGTGTCATATCTTTCCTTGTCCATTTTATAGTTTTCCTCTGAAGCTAACATAGCTTTATATTTTGAATCCTTAACTTTTTCAAATTTTAAAATATCTAAATATGAACTAGTAACTTTTAAATCTATTTCATCTTTAACTTTACTTTCTTTTATTACCTCTCTCTCTTCTTCAATATCTTTTGCTCTATATCTATCATAATCTTTTCCAAATTGAAATATATTCCAATTAACAGAGATACCTGCTCTCCATTCCCCATCATCAACTGAATCTCTATATTTTTTCTCCTCTACAAATGTTCCGTACTTACCAAAAGCATCTATTTTCGGTAGCATATCTGCTCTTACTATAACTTTTTGAACTCCAACTAAATCAACACTATTTTTTGCTATTAAAGCCTCAATACTTTTTTCTTTAGCTTGATTTTTATCTTTATCAAAATCAATTGTAGCACTTAAACTATCTGGAACATCAAAACTCACGACTTCAATAGTTTCTAAAGAATCTATTCCAATTTGTAATTTCAAATTTTCTTTTTCAACTTTTATATTATTACTACTTCCAATTATTTTTGACTCTACATCTAGCAGTGCATATTCTGTTTTTAATAAATCTGTTTTAGTTATTAATCTCATATCTAACTGAATTTTTTGTTTTAAATATCTAGCCTCTATTTCTTTTTTTGAAGCATAAAACGCCTCTAAATCTCTCTTGTCTTTCACTATTGTAGAATATGTTTTAATTGCATTTAAACGAGTATCTCTTATTTCAGCAGCATACTGTAATCTATATGTTGACTCATAAATTTTAGCTCCTTTAATTACGCCAATTATCGATCCTCCCTGAAATAACGGTTGTGTTATTCCAATAGATTGTGTATATCCAGATTTAGATTCAAAATTTTCTTCTTTTTTTATCATATTTCTTTTATTTTCACCTTTTTGATACTGACCACTATAAACCACTGAAGGAAGAGCAGTTTTAAAAGCTGAACTTAAATCTAACTTCGCAATTTCTATATCTTTTTCTGCTGCTTTAACATTTTTAGCATTTTTCATAGCTAAACTAATAGCCTCATCCAAAGTTACCGTTCTAGCAAATAAAGTTGATGTAACCAGTGTTAATATAAATAAAATTCTTTTCCACATAATTTATCTTTCTCCTTTTAAAATATTCAAAATTATTTTATAAATAAATTCAATTTCTTTTTCAATGTTTTTACTATTTCCTCTTTTATATACTAAATCAAGGTCTTTAGTGTACAATCCTATTTCTTCTTCTAATTCGCTATTGTAAATATTTTTTTTTAAATAAAAAAATAATATTTCCTCTATTAAAATAGCATATTTTTCTTTTTTTTCACACTCTCCTACCCCAAATTCATTTTTAATTATTTTTAACCAAGTTTCGACATTTTCATTTCTTATTGCCATAAGTTTTTTTCTTATTTTTAAAGATAATTTTTCAAAATTATATGACAAGCTTAATATTACTAATGTCGTTTTTATTTTGGTCTCATTTACAGCAAATCTTAATTTTACATTATATAAAATTGCCTCTTCTAATGTCCATTCTTTACTTAAAATTTCTTTTTTTCTGTTCTTTGAATCTTTTAAAATATCTTCTAACATACTATTTAAAAGGTCTTCTTTTGATGGGAAATATGTGTAAAAACTACCTTTAGATATTTTAATATTATCAGTTATGTCCTCCACAGTTGTTTTTAAATATCCATTTTTCAAAATAAGAGTTTTGATTGAATTTACAATACTTTCTTTTTTATCATTTTTCTTCTCTTCTCTTGTCATTTAAAAACTCCTTAGATCTATTATTTTTTATTTTTTTGACTATGAGGTCATTTGTAATATGATAACCTATTTTTTCTTCTATGTCAATATAATTCTTGCATTTTTTCTTTATTTAATTTAAAATATATTCATTTTAATAATATATTTCAACTATTTCTTAAAATGTTTGTATTGGGAGTGATAAATTTATGAATAAAAAAAAATTTTTCTTAATTATTTTTCCAATTATTTTAGGATTTTCTATCTATCTTTTATTTAGAAGTAAATCTTTATTTTATTTTAATTTTTTTGAATTTTTAAATATGGATAAATTTATTATACCCCTTAGAGAATTCACTTTAGTTTTTAGAAACCTTATTCCTAATTGGGTTATTTATGCTTTGCCTGATGGACTTTGGATATTTTCTTTTGGCATAACTCTTTTATATTCATCTTTTTATTTTCTACAAAACTTTATTATTTATACTTTTATTTTTTTATTTATGATTGGATTTGAATTTTTTCAACTTCATTTTGGTGGTCATGGTAAAACAATTGGAACATTTGATATTAATGATATTTACGCCTTTTCTGTAGGATATATTTTAGCTTTTATTTTTTCTATTTTTTCCAAAAAAAATAATCATACAAATAGTCTTGATGTAGTTTTTATTATACTTATTTATGTTATTTTAGCTATTCTTCCAACTCTAGTTAAATAATTTCTATATAATTTCTCTTTACTCTTTTAGATACAAATAATAAGAACTCATACGGTGATATTCCAACATATTCCAATTGTTTTAGTGGATTATCACCTAATATATCTACTTCTTCTTCAATAGATATATTTTTGTATAAGCTTTTGGGTATTATAATCATTGTTGAATCCATACAAACTCTTCCTATAACTTTGCATTTTATGCCTCTAATGAAAACATAACCTTTATTTGAAAATCTTCTATCGTATCCATCTGCGTATCCTATCGGTATCGTTCCTATAATTGTTCCTTTTTTTGCTAGTTTAGTTTTTTCATAAGAGATATAACTATCTTCTTCTAGCACTTTTATATGATTTATTATTGTTTTAAATTTTACTATTGGAGTTATTTTTTCATTTAAATTTGTATAGCCATAAAGTACTATTCCAGCTCTAACTAAGTTTCCATTACAACAATTATTAAATCTCATAATTCCTGCACTATTTTGAATATGAATATATTTTATTCCTTCTAACTCTTCATATTTTTTAAATTTTTTTATTTGTTTCATTGTATAATCATCTTCACTAGGTATATCTGAAGATGAGAAATGAGAAAATATACCTTTTATTTCAAATTTATTCTTTTGATTATTTTTATTTTCTTTTATCCAAGAATAAATTTCATCATTTAAAAACCCTATTCTCCCCATTCCCGTATCAATTTTTATATGAATTTTAGGATTTTTAAAATTATTTTTTTTTAAATATTCCAACTCTTCAAATGATGATATCGTTAATTGAATATCATTATCAAAAGCTAATTTATAGTCTATATAATTTATTACTCCTAATATTAAAATTTCTTTTTTTAATCCATTTCTTCTTAGCTCTAGTGCCTCTTCTAAACAAGCTACACCAAAAATATTAACACCTAAATTAGATAGCGTTTCTGATATTTTCCATGCTCCTAAGCCATAAGCATCAGCCTTTACAACTGCCATCACTTCTTTTCCTTCAGCTTTTTTTTTTGTTATATTGTAATTATCTTTAAGTTTATTTAAATCTATTTCTAACCATCCTCGTTTCATCTATATCCTCCTAAAATGTAAAACAATATATTATAAAATTATACAGTAACTTTCTAAAAAATCAATATATTGATTTTTTATTTTTAATTTTTTTTATTTTCAGAATAAATGTTGTATAATTGTATAATACTATATTCTAATTAACTATAAAAAATATATTAGGAGGTTTACGATGGATTTAAATAATATTTATTCAGTAGATAAGGAAATTTTTGACGCTATTACCAACGAAAAATTTAGACAAAATAATGGTTTAGAGCTCATTGCTTCAGAAAATTTTGTTTCTAATGCTGTTTTAGAAGCGGCAGGGTCTGTTATGACAAATAAATATGCTGAAGGTTATCCAGATAAAAGATACTATGGTGGGTGTGAATTTGTTGATATAGCAGAAAATTTAGCTATTTCTAGAGCTAAAAAAATTTTTAATTGTAATTTTGCAAATGTACAGCCTCATTGCGGTTCTGCTGCTAATATGGGTGTATACAAAGCTTTACTTTCCATAGGAGACATTGTTTTAGGAATGAAATTAGATCATGGTGGGCATTTAACTCATGGAAAAAATGTTAATTTCTCTGGAAAAGAGTATAAATTTCATGGATACAGTGTAAAAAAAGATTGTGAAACTATTGACTATGATAATGTAAGAGAGCTAGCTTTAGAATTAAAACCAAAACTTATTGTTGCAGGGGCAAGTGCATATAGTAGAATTATTGATTTTAATAAATTTAGTGAAATTGCTAAGGAAGTTGGAGCTTTACTTATGGTTGATATGGCTCATATAGCAGGACTTGTCGCTACTGGATTGCACCCTAGTCCTTTTCCTTATGCTGATGTTGTTACAACTACAACTCATAAAACATTAAGAGGTCCTAGAGGTGGTATGATTTTAACAAATTCTGAAGAAATTGCTACTAAAATTAATAAAAATATTTTTCCTGGAATTCAAGGTGGGCCTTTAATGCACATTATTGCAGCTAAAGCAGTTTCTTTTAAAGAAGCTTTAAATCCTGAGTTTATAACGTATCAAAAACAAGTTATAAAAAACGCTCAAGTTTTAGCATTAGAACTTGAAAAAGGAGGTCTTCGAATAGTTAGTGGTGGAACTGACAATCATATGTTTTTAGTTGATTTAACTCCAAAAAAATTAACAGGAAAAAATGTGGAAATTGCTTTAGGTAAAGCTAATATTACTGTTAATAAAAATGCTATTCCCTACGATTCTCTCTCTCCTATGATTACTAGTGGTATTAGAATTGGAACACCTGCTCTTACTACTCGTGGAATGAAAGAAAATGAAATGAAGGAGATTGCTAAATTTATTTTATCTGTTATTGATAATATTCAAAACTTAGATAAAATATTAGAAATTGGGAAACAGGTTAATTTATTTTGTTCTAATTTCAAACTTTACTTATAATTTTATTTTAATATATTAACTAGGAGTGTTTATGAATAATTATAAATTTTTTAACAATTTCACTTGTGAATTTTTCCCTTGTCATGATTTTAAAAATAAAGAGGAATTTAACTGTTTATTTTGTTACTGTCCTATCTATATGTTAGGTGAAAATTGTGGTGGTAATTTTAAATACACACCTCACGGAATTAAAGATTGTTCTGATTGTAAATTACCTCATATTAAAGATGCTGGATATGCGCATATTCAAAAGAAAATGATGGAAGTAATCGGTATTGTTCAGAATAAAAATTTAGATAAAATAGAACTTGATTCTAAAAAAAATAATATTTCTGAAAAGAGACAAAAACTTAAAGATGATTTTGAAAAACAAAAAAAATTGTGACTATACCAAAATAAAAATAAATACCAGAATCTTTGTATTTTTTTTAATTAATAAGCGATTTTAATCTTGTATAAATACCTAGATTAAAATCGCTTATTTTAATTTACTTATTTTTAAAGTGAAAATTCTCCATTAAATACAGAAACTGCAATTCCTGACATTAAAGTCTTAAAGTTTTTATCGATAGTAATTAAAAGTTCTCCTCCCTCTGTTAAAACTTTTACATCATTTTTTAAATATCCTAAGTATTTACCTATTATAACACTAGAGCAACATCCCGTTCCACAAGCTAATGTTCTACCTACTCCTCTTTCCCAGGTTCTCACTTCTATATTTTTATCATCTAATATTTTTACAAAATTTACATTAGTTTTTTTCTCAAAAATTTCAAGGTTTTCTATTTTTTCTCCAATAGAATTTAAATCCATATTCTCATAACTTTTTAAATAGATCACAGCATGAGGAACTCCCATATGAACACTTGAAACTTTAAGTTTAATTCCATTAATCTCTAATTCTTCTAAAATAAAATTTACATTTTTACTTTTAACAGGAATGTCTTCACTTTTAAAACTAGGATAGCCCATATCTACATCTATAATTTGTTCTTTTTTATTTTCATCTATATTTATTTTTATATGCTTAATTCCATCATCAGTTTCCACATTAATTATATGAGAACTAACAATTTTATTATCATATACAAATTTTGCAAAGCATCTAATTCCATTTCCACACATACTTGCTTTTGAACCATCTGAATTATAAAAATTCATTTTTATGTCTGCCACTAAACTTTTTTCATAGGTCATAAGACCGTCAGCACCAATACCAAATTTTCTATGACACATTTTTATAGCTAATTTTGAAATATTTTTAATTGAATTATTTGAATCATAAAGTAAAATAAAATCATTTCCTGCACCATGCATTTTACTAAATCTCATGAGCTCCCCCATTATTATTTTAAATATTCTACTATTTTATTTTTAGACCTCTTTACAATTTCTTCCACTGTTAATTTTTGTGGATATATTGTTTCCAGTATTTCTACACTCATTTCTCCTCTAGATGGTTTTGTTTTTCCAAAAGGCATTAAGCTATAAGCACCTTTTATTCCAAAAACAGTTACTGGAATATTAAGTTCTTTTGCTATAATTGCAAAAGTTTTTTTGAACTCTTGTAACTCACCATCTCTTGTTCTTGCCCCTTCTGGAAATATAACGACATTATGTCCAGAATTCAAAGCCTTAGCTATAACTTTTAATGTTTCTTTTATACTTTTATTCATATCAACTAATATTATATTGGAATTATTCGCTATATAACTTTTAATTTTAGAGTTAAAGTGATCAGATATCCCTAAATAATATGTTTTGTGTTTTATTTTAGAAGATAGTATTTGAGAAAATGCAAATCCATCTAGCATACTTTGATGATTTCCAACAAATATTACACTTTCATTAGGAATTTTTTCTTCACCTGTTTTATTTAATTTTATATATAGTGAAAAAAATGGTTTTATAAATAGCAGGTTTAAAATTTTTCCTACACAATTAGAATTAGGCATAGGATGATTTGTAGGAGAGTCTAATATTTTTTTCCAATCAATATCACCTTCTTTAAATTCCCCACCTTTTTCTTTTATGAAGTCTGCTATTTCTCTAACTCGTTTAATTCTTGACAAATCTTCTTCTGACATCTTTACACTAAATGTTGCTTCGATATAACTCAATAATTCTACATTATCAAGTGAATCCATTCCAATATCTATTTCCATATGTGAATCTGGATTTATATTTGCTTCTGTATGAATTTTTTTCAAATATTCTCTTAGTTTTATATATTCTTTTGTTTCTATATAATCACTTTTTAAAGTTTTTTCTTCTTTTCTTTTTTCTTCTGGTTTTATTACTCCAATAAGTTCAGCTAATTTAAATCTTTGTAATTTTCCTAATTTAGTTTTAGGAAGTTCTAAACTTACAATTTTAGTCTCGAGTATTTTTCTATATTTAGGAGCAGTTACATTATATTTGTCTATTATTTGCCACTTTAACTCTTCTTTTATATTAACTACTCCTCTTTCTTTTGCTAAATCAAAATCAGGATAAATAAGACCTAGTAAATGATTATTGTGTTCAACTACTGCAACTTCTTTAATTAAATCGCTCCCTCTCATTAACTCTATCTCTATATCTACTGGATTTATATTTTTTCCATTAGATAATACTATCATTTCTTTTTTTCTTCCTGTTATAGTTATATATTGTCCATCATAAGTTGCTAAATCTCCAGTATAAAACCATCCTTCTTTGTCTATAACATCACTTGTTGCTTTAGGATTATTGTAGTATCCCTGCATAACATTTTCTCCGCGAACTAAAAGTTCGCCATCATCAGCTATTTTTATTTCTACTCTAGGTATTGGCGTTCCTACCGTCCCTGCTTTTATACTCCCAACTCTATTAAAAGAAACAATCGGAGAGGTTTCGGTTAATCCATACCCTTCCATCATTGTAAATCCAAGAGTTGTAAAATCTTTTGTTATTTGACTGTCTAATTTTGCTCCCCCAGAAACTAATATATTTATATTTCCTCCAAAAGCTTCTTGAACTTTTTTAAATACTATTTTATTTAAATTTTTATTATTTATTTTTTCACAAATTTTAAATAATCTCTCAACTAATTTAGAACTATTTATTTTTCCCATTATCCCTTTATGAAACATCTCCCAAACTCTTGGTACCCCTATAACAAAAGTAATTTTATACTTTGCTAATGTAGATTTTATTGCTTCTGAAGAAAGTTCTTTAAGAATTATTAACGTACCTCCAAAATACAGTGGAAGCATAATTGTTCCCACAAGAGGGAGTACATGATGAAAAGGCAGCATTCCTAGAACTCTATCTTTTTCACTTACTAAATTTATTTCTCTTAGTGCTAATAAATTTGCCATGATATTTTTAAAACTTATCATTACACCTTTAGGAAGACCTGTCGTTCCTGAAGTGTATAAAATAGCTATTGTTTTTTCTTGCTCTAAACCTTCAATTACAGAATTTGCACTTACAAAATTTTTGGGAATTGTTTCATTATCAACATTTATTATTTTTATTTTTGAACCTGACAATTTTTTAGCAGCTAATGCTACGTCATAATTTAACTGTGAGGTAATTATATGAGTTGGAGTAGCATCCTTTAATACATAAGCTATTTGTTCTGCATCTGAAGTTGCATCTAAAGTTACTGAAATTCCTTTTTTATCCCAAATTCCAAATATACTATAAATAAACTCAGGTCTGTTCTCAATAAAAATAACAACTCTGTCATCTTTGCTAATATTCAAAAGTGAACCATAATATTTAGATGCATTTATTAATTCTTTGTATGAGTATTCAATATCGTTATAAATAACTGCTATTTTATCTCTATTATATAAAAAATTCATATACTCCTCCTCAAAAAAAAAGATATTGTATTATTATATAGTATAATATAAATAATAATATTTTTTACTTTTTTTATTTTTCTTAATACATAATACAATATTATTCTATTTTTAGCTATATTTTAATTTTCTTTACAAAACATTATAAAATCAAAATAGAGGAGGTTAATTATGATTGAACATTTTAAAACTTTTAGCCCTATTACACAAGCTTTTTTAGCCACTCTTTTTACTTGGTCCGTAACTGCTTTCGGTGCTAGTATGGTTTTTTTCTTTAAAACTATAAACAAAAGAGTTCTCAATGGAATGCTTGGTTTTGCTTCTGGTGTCATGATTGCAGCTAGTTTTTGGTCTCTTTTAAGCCCTGCAATAGAACTTGCCGAATCTATGGGACTTACATCTTGGATTCCAGCTGTAGTTGGTTTTTTAGGTGGTGGTCTTTTTCTTTGGCTAATCGATAAGCTTCTTCCTCATCTTCATTCTGGAATGAAGCAGACAGAAGGAATTAAAACCAGTTGGCAAAGAAGTATTCTTTTAGTTTTAGCTGTAACTTTACATAATATTCCTGAAGGCTTAGCTGTTGGTGTTGCTTTCGGAGCTATCGCTTCTGGAATTCCCTCTGCTTCTTTAGGAGGAGCAATATCTTTAGCTATTGGAATAGGACTTCAAAATTTTCCTGAAGGAGCTGCAGTTTCAATTCCACTTCGCCGAGAAGGAGTTTCTAGATTGAAAGCTTTCAACTATGGTCAGGCATCTGGTATTGTAGAACCTATTGCTGGAGTTTTAGGAGCTTTCTTTGTTTTACGAATACGTTCTCTTCTTCCTTATGCTTTAGCCTTTGCTGCTGGTGCTATGATTTATGTTGTAGTTGAAGAACTGATTCCTACTGCTTCTAACGATCATGATGATTCTGGTACTATAGGAGCCATGCTAGGTTTTGCCACCATGATGGTTTTAGACGTTGCACTTGCATAAGATAAAGATAATAAAGGAGAATTTTCATGAAAAATTACTTACAAAATTTTTTAGAAATAAATAAAGAGAAAAAATTCATAATAATATCTTTTTTAATTTTATTCTCATTTTTTTTTATTTATAAATTTTATTTTATTTTTTATACAAATCCTGGTATTTTTTTTAAAATACCTATTTTTATTCTTTCTATTATGTTTCATGAAATAGCTCATGGAATGATGGCTAACTATTCAGGAGATAATACAGCTAAAATTCAAGGACGTCTTTCTTTAAATCCTTTAAAACATATAGATCCAATAGGCACACTTCTCCCTATTATACTGATTTTTACAGGTTCTAATTTTGTTATAGGTTGGGCTAAACCTGTTCCTGTTAATTATTTTAATTTTAAAAATGGACGGTTAGGTGAGTTTTTAGTTTCTATTGCTGGAATAGCTACAAATTTTTTATTAGCTTTTTTAGGAGCTTTTATAATTAAATTCTTTCCCCAACACATTACGGAAAATATTTTTCCTTATTTCATATATTTTATTTCCATTAATTTATTGTTGGGAGTTTTTAATTCTATTCCAATTCCTCCACTAGATGGTTCTAAAATTATTGCGAGTCTTTCTAATAAGTATTTACGTTATAAAATTTTTTCTTTAGAGAAGTATGGATTTTTGTTTATTCTTCTTTTAGCGTGGACAAGTTTATTAAGTAGATTTATACATCCTTTATACAATTTTTTAATAAATTTGTTAGAAAAATTTATTAACTCATAAAAAAATCCTGTCTAGTTACTTAGACAGGATTTTTTTATTTAATTTTTATTTCTTAGTTATTTTACATTTTTGGTAATACTAATTTTATTAATTTTACAAAATCCTCATGAACCATAGCAGCCGTTTCAATTACTTCTGAATGATCTAGCTTTTGATCTAAAACTCCTGAAGCCATATTGGTTATACAACCTATTCCTAAAATTTCCATCCCTGCATGATTTGCTACTATTGCTTCTGGAACAGTGGACATTCCTACGGCATCTGCCCCTATTATCCTTGCAAATTTAACTTCAGCTGGTGTTTCATAAGTTGGTCCTGTAAATCCTGCATAAATACCCTCTCTTATAGGAGTTTTAAGTTCTTTTCCTAATTCTAATACTAATGCTCTATACTTTTTACTATAAGTATATGTCATATCTGGAAATCTTACTCCAAATTCATCATAATTTTTTCCTATAAGTGGAGAAGTCCCCATTAAATTTATGTGATCTTTTATAACCATAAGAGTTCCAGGGAGATAAGTTTCGTTAACTCCCCCACAAGCATTTGTTACTAAAAGTTTTTTTATTCCTAAAAGAGCCATAACTCTTACAGGAAAAGTTATGTATAACATAGAGTGTCCTTCGTAAAAATGAACTCTTCCTTGGAGTGCAAAAACTATTTTTCCTTGTAATTTTCCTATGACTAAATTTCCTGCATGACCTACTACATTAGATATTGGAAAATTTGGGATATCTGAATAAGGGATAACAATAGCTTCTTCTATGTCATTTGCTACAGAACCTAAACCTGATCCCAATATCATCCCTATTTCTGGTATATAACTTGTTTTAGATTTTATATATTTAACTGCTTCATTTAATTTTTCCATATAATTTTCCACAATTTTACCCCCTTTTTTTATTTAGAAAAAAACCTAATAAGAACCTTTTTCTTATTAGGTTTTAATATAATTACTTTTTAATTCTTTCTACATATTCATTATTTCTAGTATCTATTTTGATCCATTCTCCCTGCTCAACAAATATAGGAACATGTATTTCAAAACCAGTATCAATTTGTGCTGGTTTTAATACTTTTCCTGAAGTGTCCCCTCTTAATCCTGGTTCTGTATAAGTTACTTCTCTTTCAATAAAAGTTGGAAGTTCAACTGCAACTGGAGTAGCTTCATAGTAAACAATATCCAGTTCCATCTCCTCTTGTAAATAATGAAGAGCATCTCCTAAATCTTCTTCTTTCAGCTCTATTTGATTCCACTCTGGATCTGTAAAAACATAAAAATCTCCATCATTATAAGAATAAGTTGCTTTAATTTTTTCTAATCTAATATCATCCATTTTGTCATCAGCTTTATAGATTGAATCTGTTATATTACCATTTATTAAATTCTTCATTTTAAATTTCACTACTGCAGAACTTCTTCCTGATTTGTTGTACTCAGCTTTTAATACTACAAATGGATCATTTCCTACTTTAATTGTACTTCCTGATTTTAGCTCTTGAGCTATTTTCATTGTTTGTTGCCTCCTTATTTTTTATATCCCTTATCTATTTTACTTATATTTGAAAATATATTTAAAATACTTGTTGATAATACTTTAGTTTAACTTCTCTTCTATAAATTGAAATAATTTTTCTTTTAAATCACATTTTTTTTGAATATGATCAGAAAAAAGAACACTCATTTTTTTTAAAACTTCATAATTATCAAAAAAAAATTCAAAATTTTCTTTTGATTCCTCAAAATGATTTTTTTCTCTTCTATTATACTCTATAAATAGATTTTTTAAAATATCTATTTCTTTTAAATAATTTTTACCATGATATTTTCTAAAATAATCTGTGTATCTATTAAAAAATCCCTTTATTTTTTCTAAATGCACCTCTTCTTCTTGAAAATATGCATGCCATATAAAAGGTTTTTTAGATAAAACTGCTCTAACAAAAGAATCTTCACCTCTAACTAAATTAAAGTCAGTTAGAGTTATTAGAGAATCGTATTTCTCTTGAGATATGAATTGTGAAAACTCAATATATATTTTACCATATTTAAAAAAATTTCCAAGCTTTTCTATATTTTTTTTTTCTAAAATTTTTTTTACACTCTTTTGACTAAATCCCCCCATAACTAGCAAAATAGTTTCTTTTTTCTGGTTGTTAAGTACTTCAAAGAGACTTTCAAAATTTTTCTCATAAGAAAAAATTGTTCCTATAATTTTTCCTTCTAAAAATTCAGAGGTTAAGTAGGGATAAATATCTTCCAGTTTTATTTTTTCTAATTGTGAAAATAAAACTCCTCCAGATTTTTCTGAGAATCCTGGAATAAAAAAATATTTTTTTAATTTTTTAGTGTCTAATAAAGATTCTACACCGTGAAATTCTGAAACCCAGTCTTCTGAAGAGAGATATTCTAAATTTATTAAAAGAGAGGAACTTTCTTTTGCTTTTTCTAAATATAATTCATTTATTTCACAACCAAAAGCTTCTATTATTACTTCATAAGGTTCTAAATTATTTTTTAAAAGATGATCATAAGTTAAATATTCAATGTTATTTATTATTTGACACTGAGAATTTTGAGCTTCTGAATTTAATTTTGTTAATTCTTCTGTTCTATTCAAAAAAACTCTTATTTTTATCTCGATTCCATTTTCTAGATATTTTTTACGGAGTAATTTTGTTAATCTATAAACAACACCAATATCTCCATAATTATCTATTACTTGACAAAATATATCTATTTTTCTTTTCATTTCAAAAATCAACTCTTATTTTATTTCCTGTTCTCCTCTCATATTCTTTATGAGCCCATTTTACCCAATCAGGTCTTGCTATCATTCCACGCCCTACAGCAACAAAATCTAAAAGATTATTCTCTATTAACCAACTAGCATCCTTTTCTTCTCTAATTTTTCTAACACCTATAACTGGAATTTTAACTTGTTTTTTTATTTCAACTCCCATATATACTACCCAATCTAAAGGAAAAGCTATAGGCATTTCTATTTTTACTTCTTGTTTTATATCTAAAAATGGGACTCCATTAGAAACATGAAGTAAATCTACTCCTAAAAACTCTAATTCTTTTGCAATTTCTATTCCATCCTCAAGTGTAGGCTCATTCCCCCCCATTCTATAACACAATATAAAATTTTCATTAAATATATCTCTAGTTTTTTCTATTAAAATTTTTGAAAAAGCTACTCTATTATCTTTTTTAATTCCATATTTATCTATCCTTGTATTCCAAAGTCTTGAATTTAATTGTGAAATTAAATAGGTGTGAGCACCGTGTATTTCTATTCCATCAAATCCTGCTTCTTTTGCACGGTGAAAAGCTTTTACAAACATTTCTAATATTTCATCTAACTTTTCCTCTGAAACACTAGCTATCTCTTCTTTAAATCCGCTGTGATGAATTTGAATTATTACTGGAGTATTGTATTTTCTACATTGACTTACTATTTTTTTAAGACCATGTATAAAAGTATCATTCCAAATTCCTATTTGATTATGTCTAAGTTTTCCATCTTCTGCCACACAAGTTGCTTCTACAATTATCATTCCTGCTCCCCCTGCAGCAACATCTCTATACCATTCAACTAATTCTTCTGTGACTAAACCATCTTTCCCCACTTTTGAAAACCTTACTAGAGGAGGAAGTATTATTCTATTTTTTATCTTTATATTTTTGATTGTATAGTTATCAAAAATTGTCATTTTATTTCTCCTTTTTTTATTATCTTTTCTTTAAACGATTATACCATTTATTCAATAAAAAAAATAGTTTGTATTATTTTTACAAAAAATAAGTTATACCTTAAAATACCTTTTCATTTTTTTTAACTATATGTTATAATATAAACTGTATGTAAACACGTTTAATAATTAGAATTTATATATAAATTTTTGTGTTTTTAGGAGGTATTACAATGATCGCAACTGCTAGTTTAGGTATGAGATTTGCTGGAAGAAAGTTATTTGATGACGTTAGTATTAGATTTACACCAGGTAACTGTTATGGACTTATTGGTGCTAATGGTGCCGGTAAATCAACTTTTGTTAAAATTCTTTCAGGGGATTTAGAACCTACAGAAGGGGAAGTTATTATAACAAAAAATAAAAGAATGTCAGTCTTAAAACAAGATCACTTTGCTAATGAAGAGGATAAAGTTTTAGATGTTGTTCTTATGGGAAATAAAGTACTTTGGAATATCATGACGCAGAAAGATGCTATTTATGCTAAGGAAAATTTTACAGATGAAGATGGGATGAGGGCTGCCGAACTTGAAGGGGAATTTGCTGAATTAGATGGTTGGGACGCTGAACCTGAAGCTGAAACACTACTTATGGGACTTGGAATTGATTCTAGTCTGCATCATAAATACATGAAAGAACTTCCTGAACCTCAAAAAGTTAAAGTTCTCTTAGCTTCAGCTCTATTTGGTAAACCTGATATTCTTTTATTAGACGAGCCAACAAATGGTCTTGATCTTTTAGCTGTAACTTGGTTAGAAAGTTTTTTAATAAATAATATAGATAGAATGACTGCTATTGTAGTTTCACATGATAGACACTTTTTAAATAAAGTTTGTACTAATATGGCAGATATAGACTATGGAAAAATTCAAGTTACTGTTGGAAATTATGACTTCTGGTATGAATCAAATCAACTTATGCTTACTCTTGCAAATAACAAAAATAAAAAACTTGAACAAAAAAGAGAAGAACTAAAAGACTTTATTGCTAGATTTAGTGCGAACGCCTCTAAATCTTCTCAAGCTACATCAAGAAAAAAACAATTAGAGAAACTTCAAATTGAAGATATGCAAATTTCCAA
>JBOFUX010000066.1:0-7467 GCA_051652785.1 Fusobacteriaceae bacterium
GATTGTGTAAACCTCCAAATTAGTGTAAAATAAAATATACTAATTTGGAGGTTTTTTTATGGCAAAAAAAATTATTAGTGAAGAAGAAAAAAAAGAAAAGAAGTGATACGTGATTTTCTAAAACAAGGGCAAATAAAGACGCCAGATGATTTAAACAATTTATTTAAAGACATGATGAAAGATGTTATAGAACAATGCTATAATGCAGAAATAGAAGAAGAATTAGGTTACTCAAAATATGATTATAGAAATGAAGATTCAAAAAATTATCGTAATGGATACACGGAAAAAAGATTAAAAACAAGTAATGGTAGCATTGATGTAAGGGTTCCGCGAGATAGAAACTCAGAATATACGCCACAACTAATAAAAAAACATCAAAATACAGTAGGACAGGACTTAGAGTCAAAGATAATATCAATGTATGCAAAAGGAATGACAACAGGAGATATAGAAAGTCACATAACTGAAATGTATGGAATAGAAATGTCAGATAGCACTATTAGTAGAATCACAGATAAAATACTCCCTATAGCAAAAGAATGGCAAAATAGACCTCTTGAGCGAGTTTATCCAGTAGTATTTATGGATGCCATACACTATCACGTTAGAAGTGAAGGACAAATAATAAAAAAAGCTGTATATATAGCGATTGGAATAAATTCAAGTGGAATAAAAGAAGTAATAGGAATGTGGATTGGAGAAAATGAAAGTGCAAAATTTTGGCTTAGTAAGCTAAATGAATTAAAATTTAGAGGTGTAGAAGACATTTTAATTGCTTGTGTTGATGGTTTGACAGGATTCTCTAATGCAATAGAAAGTGCTTTTCCTAAAACAGAAATACAACAGTGTATAATTCATCAAATAAGAAACACCACTCAATTTGTGTCTTACAAAGATATAAAAGAGTTAATGAGTGACTTAAAATTAGTATATAAAGCTTCTAGTGAAGAAATAGCGCTTAATCAATTAGATAATTTTGACGATAAATGGGGAAAGAAATATCCCAAAATAGCAATTTCATGGAAATCAAATTGGATAAAATTATCAACATATTTTAAATATCCCCAGGAAGTAAGAACATTAATTTATACAACGAATACAATAGAAGGATTTAATAGACAATTAAGAAAAGTTACAAAAAGTAAATCAATTTTTCCAACAGACGATAGCTTACTAAAAATGCTTTATTTGGCAACTATAGATATTACAAAAAAATGGACCACAAAACAGAGAGAATGGGGGCAAATAATATCTCAATTTCAAATATATTTTGAGGATAGAATTTAAAATAGAATAAATCTAATAAAATTAGCCAATTGTAAAAGTCATGTTTTTTAAGATGAAAAAATTTAAATTTTTAAATGTAAGAACATGAAGACTTAAATTTCTAAAATTTTTTTTAAGATTATATAAATTTAGAAAATTTAAGAAAGACAAAAAGCCCTATTTAATGCAATAGAGTCAAAGTTTTATATTTTATTTAAAGGGATTTTAAGCTAATTTTTTTATTAAAGTTTTAGTAGATTTATAGAGTTCTATTTTGTGAAGCGCTTTTGCTAAAACAACTGTTATCAATTGAGTTATTCCAGCGAAAATTAAATCAAATTTTATAGTATTTGTAGTAAATGATTTAGGTTTTGATAAAGAAAAATTTTCCTTTAATAAATTAATAGTTCGCTCTACTACAACACGGTTCTTGTATAAGTTATTAAAATGGTCTGTGTTTCTTTGAATTCCTGGGTACATTCTAAAATCTTTATCAGGATAAACATATGCACATTTTCCATAACCAGAGGGAGTACATGAGTTTTCACAAGTGTTTTTTCTTGTTGACTTAACTGGTATTGATTTATGACATACATATTTAATTCGAACTGAACGGTTTTTTCCACCTGATTTTCCTAAGCATGTGAACGGAGTTTTGTCTTTTGGACAAATAGGGCAACCAAATTCATCAAAATTCTCATGAGATTTTTTAGAGCCACGTTTATTCAAAGGAATACAAGCACGAGAAAAGTTAAAGTCATTTTTTAACATAGAATAATTATCGTATGAATCAAATGCAGCATCCCCTAAAAAAGTTGAAAAATTAAATTCAGGATGAGCTGTAAAAAAGTCAGAAAGTACAGGTTTTAAAGAAATAGAATCACCTATTTCTTTATCCTGTGTAGGGTCATCAGATTTAGGAGTTTTTGTTTCAGGGTGTTTATTTTTAAAGTCATTATCGAAAATAGAAATATCTCTAATAATACCTAGCCCATTAGTTAAAATACCTGCTTTAATAGCATAACAAAAATGACCGTTAATATATTGATTCTTAATTTCTTTATTAGCGCTAGCATAATCAGGAAGAAGAGAATAAACATATCTATACGGCTCTAAATTAGGAATATTTTTAGCTATTTGCTTAGCAGATTTAAGCTTAGAATTTAAGAATTTAAGAATTTAGGATTATTTTCACTTACAGCTGGCTCGATTCCAGTAGTATCATAAATAAGGTAACTAGCTTTTTTAGAATTAATTTCATGGCAGATAGGCTCAGTTATATTTACTAGATTATCGAACATAGATTTAACATTAAGCGAAAATTTTTGTTTAAATCTACTAAGAACAGAGGCATCTGGGATTTTAGAAAAACGACAAAAGTTCTTTAATTCATTAGAAATATTAAGGATATCTAAAAGTTGCCTGTCAGAAAAATTAAGTAACTTTTGTAAGAGGAAAGCGCGTAAAAGACTTTCAAGTTGATATTTGTGTTTTCTTCCAAATTGTTTATAAAAATCAGAGAAGAAAGAATCAGGAATAATATCAAAGAAATTTATGTGTTTTTCAAGAGCAAGAATGAAATCAGATTTATTGTTTTCTAAATTGTTCATAAGATTGTTATAAGCGTCATTAAATGATGTTTGTAAATACATGGGTTACCTCCACTAATGATTTTGTTTTGATGGTACTAAATTTTATCAGAAAGTGGAGGAAATTCAAAGAAAAAAATTAAGAAAAAGTCTTTGTTTTACTAAGTTATTTTAGTTTTACAATTGGCTACTAATAAAATAATAAAGAGGATTTTTGATCCCCTTAATTTGACAATTAAAAAAAATAAGTTATAATATAAAAAATGGATAAATTCAAACTAGTTAAATTTTACCCATTTTTATATAAAATTTTTATGCTAATTTTTTAGTGTTTACACAAAACTTGAAACAGTCTCAATTGCAAGTTTAATTGTCTCTTTTTTATTGTGTAGATTTTGATTTTTTTAAAAAAATATAATAAAAAAAACAAATAACGATTATAAAAAAAGCATAATATCTCAAATAAATAAAATTATCTGATATCAATGTTTTTAAGTATCCCATCATAAGAAAAAATATACCTAAAAAAATATTTAAAATAGCATTTTTTATAGAAAATATTGTAGCTCTTAAAGATGAGTTAGATAATTCTTTATTTATCATAATATTTAGGTTTGTTGAATATGTTCCCCATAAAAATCTCATACATATTATAAAAACAATAAAAAAGATATTGTTTTTATAATATGATAATATTAACATAAAAGGAACTAAAATAAATCCACCAAAATAAATAAATTTGTAATTATTGCTTATATATTTTTGAATTTTACTTCCAAAACCAATAGCTAAAACACCGCAAGAATAGATTACTCCATATAATATCTTTTTTTCAACAATTCTATCTAATTCTAATGGAAAAATATAAAAATATATTCCCATAAAAACTGATATTATAATAGCACCATAAACTATTAAATTTTTTAAAACAAATGTTTCTTTATTTAATTCAATTAAATCTTGTTTTAGTTGTATTAACTTAAATTTATTATTTTCATTAATATTTTTTTTATATGGCTGCTCAATTATTTTTCTTAAGACTAATAATAACATACTAGAAAAAAAAATAGATAAAATAAATACTGCTTTTGGACTATAAGAATATACCCAACTCCCTACAACAAAAGAAATTGACAACATTATGGAACTAATTAATGTTGAATTTCTTTCAAACTCTCCATATTTTTTTTCTTTATCTTCATATTTTAAATTATCATAAAAAAGTGCTATATCTGCTCCAGAGCATAATGTTTCTGATATTGAAAAGAACAATTCTGAAACTATTATAGTGTAAAAATTAGGGAATATAATTAAAAAAAACAATGAAATTATATTTGCTATTATACTTAAAATAACACTTTTTTTTCTTCCAAATTTATCAGCAATATAGCCTAATGGAATTTCTAATAAAAAGACTGAAAATGATTTTACTGTTAAAACAATTCCTACTTGATACGAGTTATTTAGTACACCGGTTAAATATATCACTAAAATTGGAATATAAAAAAGTAATGATTTAATTCCATTAAAAAGATAATAATATTTTATGTTATTTAATTTAATTTCCATATTGTAACTCAATTATAGCTAGTTCTTTTAACTCAAGTAAAAAAATAGTTAAGTCTTTTTCTATTTCTTTTTTTTCAATCATAAAAAATTCACTTAGTTTTTCTATGAATTTATCTGTACTACAACTTTTTTTTTCTATTTCTTCTAACACCAAAGAAGCAAATAAATTAAATTTGAAGATATTTTTTTTAAAATTTATGATAATAAAAATATCTTCAGAAGAAAAACTTTCTTTTCCTCCCGTTATTAAGTAATCATATATAGTAATTTTTTTAGGTATTACAGCTATACGTTGTTTAAGTATTTTATTATTTAACATATATTTTTCCATACTTTTCTCCCTAATATTTTTAATCGTAATGCTAAATTAATTTAGAATGTTTTTTATTTTTATCAAATTTTCACTTAACCAACAAACCTAAACATTCAAAATTTTCCCTCAAATATTTTAATTTTTCTGATTCACTCCAAATTTCCTCTATAGAATCTGTTATCGCATTGCCAACAACTAAATTTTCATTATATACACAAGGGAGTATATTTCCGTTAGGCATTATTCCCATAGATGTTTTTCCACAAGTACAGCCGTTATCTATATTCTCTATAATTTTAGTCCCATATCCAAAATCAATTATAAAATTTTGATATTTAAGTTTTAATTTAGGTATTAATTTGTATAAAAACTCAACCTGTTCTTCATTTAATTCTAAAAATTTATTTTCTAAAGCATTTCCTTGCATTTTCATTTTTCTTAAACTTATACCAACGCAACCCAACTCTACAGAAAATTCTATTATTTTATCTATTACATCTACATTTTCACTAGTTATTACAGTGGCAATAATAACTTCAATTTTATTATTAACTATTTTTTTTATAGCCTTTACTGCATTTGAAAAACTACTGTTTTCTCCTCTTATTTTATTATGTTTATCTGGTTCTATGTTATCTAAACTAATACATACAGCATTTAGATTCACTTTTTTTAATTTTAGAATGGTTTCTTCTGTTATAGATGAACCATTAGTACTTAATGTTACATAAATATTATTTTTAGTTAACAAATCAATTATTTCATAACAATCAGGAATTAAAATAGGCTCTCCTCCACCTAAATTAACTAAGAAAACATTGCTTTCTATCAAATTGTTAGCTACTTTTATTTTTTCTTTTAAACTCATATCTATTACATCTGTTCTTTTCCTGCTGTAACAATGAATGCAATTTAAATTACAACGATATGTATAATTCCAATTAACTGTACTTGGTGCTGATGTTAAAACATATTCTTTCATTATATTTCTCCTTTTTTAAATTTTTTTAAATTTAAAACCAAAAAGCAAGGTAAAAAACCTTGCTTTTTGGTTTTAAGAACTTTCATTTTTTAAAAGAATTGTAATATAAGTAGGTTTAGAATATTTCATTTTTTCACCCCCATAAAAATAAAATTAAATTTATTGATATGAATATTCACAGTAAAACAACAATATACTCCACTTATACTAAGTGTTCTACATCTTCATTATAACTTATAGTTTTATTTTTGTCAACACTTTATGTTTTATTTTAGCATTTTTAATTATTAAACAAAACACTAAAATGCTTTCAAATGTGAAAAAAATTTCAAAAATCATCAAGCCATTTTGAAATCGATTTAAGAACTTCTCTGAATCTATTTATTTGAATAAAGTTTTAGATAGATATAGTTTATTTAAGTATAGTAAAGATAGTTTTATCGTTTATTTCATCAATAACTGTAGTTTTGAATTTTTTTAACATAATTTTATTTTAATAAAAGATCAACTATTAACTATGAAAAAACTAGTAGAAAATGGTGGCGTTCTCGAGAAAGAAGAAATTCAAAAATATATAAATAAATATATTTTAACAATTCAAATAGGATTGATAGAGGATAATTTAAAATATCCTTTTGATGAGTACAAAGAAGTAAAAAGTGGACAAAAGAAAAGAAGCAAAGCACATAATTTACTTAAAAGACTAGAAAGATATTTTGATGGAGATTGTTTCAAGTTTTGTGTAAACACTAAAAAATTAGCATAAAAATTTTATATAAAAATAGGTAAAATTTAACTAAATTTATTCATTTTTTTTATAACTTATTTTTTTAAATTGTCAAATAAGGGTATCAAAAATCCTCTTTATTATTTTACTAGATTTATTCTATTTTAAATTCTATCCTCAAAATATATTTGAAATTAAGATATTATTTGCCCCCATTATCTCTGTTTTGTAGTCCATTTTTTTGTAATATCTATAGTTATGAAATAAAGCATTTTTAGTAAATTTTAAGTCGCTCAAATTCATTTAGCTTACTAAGCCAAAATTTTGCACTTTAATTTTCTTCAATCAACATTCCTATTACTTCTTTTATTCCAATCGCTATGTATAAAGCTTTTTTTATTATTTGTCCTTCACTTTGTATGACATCCATAAATACTACTGGATAAACTCGCTCAAGAGGTCTATTTTGCCATTCTTTTGCTATAGGGAGTATTTATATCTGTGATTCTACTAATAGTGCTATCTGACATTTCTATTCCATACATTTCAGTTATGTTATTTTCTATATCTTCTGTTGTCATTCCTTTTGCATACATTGATATTATCTTTGACTCTAAGTCTTGACCTACTGCATTTTGATTTTTTTTTACTAGTTGTGGCGTATATTCTGAGTTTCTATCTCGCGGAACCCTTACATCAATGCTACCATTACTTGTTTTTAATGTTTTTTTTCGGTGTATCCGTTACAATAATTTTTTGAATCTTCATTTCTATAATCATATTTTGAGTAACCTAATTCTTCTTCTATTTCTGCATTATAGCATTGCTCTATAACATCTTTCATCATGTCTTTAAATAAATTGTTTAAATCATCTGGCATCTTTATTTGCCCTTGTTTTAGAAAATCACGTATCACTTCTTTTCTTTTTTTTCTTCTTCACTAATAATTTTTTTTGCCATAAAAAAACCTCCAAATTAGTATATTTTATTTTACACTAATTTGGAGGTTTACACAATC
>JBOFUX010000067.1:0-8430 GCA_051652785.1 Fusobacteriaceae bacterium
CTGTATTTATTGTTATTCCTCTTTCTCTTTCTTCTGGCGCTGCATCTATATTTGCAAAATCTACTTTCTTTGCTAATCCTAAATCTGATAATACTTTTGATATCGCCGCTGTTGTCGTTGTCTTTCCATGGTCTACGTGTCCTATTGTTCCTACGTTTACGTGGGGTTTACTTCTTTCAAATTTTTCTTTTGCCATTTTTTTTCCTCCTAATATTATGTGTAATTTATTTAACTAAGTTATTATTTATATTATTAAGAATCTAGGAAACTATTACTAGTTTCCTAATTCAAATAATATTAAATTATATATTATATTACTTTCCTCTTTGCTCAGAAATTGCTTTTTGTACAGCTGCAGGAACTGGAGTATATTCTTCAAATTCCATAGAGTATGTTGCTCTTCCTTGAGATTTAGATCTTAAATCAGTGGAGTATCCAAACATTTCGGATAATGGTACTTTACCAGTTACGATTCTTGCACCATTTCTTTCTGTCATATTACTAATCATCCCTCTTCTTGAGTTAAGGTCTCCAATTATGTCTCCCATATATTCTTCAGGAGTTGTAACTTCTACTTTAAATACTGGCTCAAGAATAACTGGTTTACACTTTATAGCAGCTTGTTTAAGTGCCATTGAACCCGCAATTTTAAATGCCATCTCTGATGAATCTACCTCATGATATGAACCGTCATATAAAGTTACCTTTACATCAACTAGTGGATATCCTGCAACAACTCCACCTTCAAGAGCTTCTCTTGCTCCTTTTTCTACAGCTGGAATATATTCTCTAGGAATTGCTCCACCTGATATTTTATTAACAAATTCAAAATCTTTTCCTGGATTTGGCTCAAGAGTTATCTTAACGTGACCGTATTGACCTCTTCCTCCAGATTGTTTAGCATATTTAACATCTTGATCTACCTTAGTTGTAATAGTTTCTCTATAAGCAACCTGAGGCTTTCCTACAGTAGATTCAACTTTAAACTCTCTTTTCATTCTATCAACTAGAATTTCTAAATGAAGTTCTCCCATTCCTGATATTATTGTTTGACCAGTTTCTTCATCAGTTTTAACTCTAAATGTAGGATCTTCTTCTGCTAATTTAGAAAGAGCTATTCCCATTTTTTCTTGGTCAGCCTTTGTCTTTGGTTCAACAGCAACTGAGATTACCGGTTCTGGAAAAACCATTCTTTCAAGAATAATTGGCTTATCCATATCACATAATGTATCTCCAGTAGTTGTATCTTTAAGTCCTACTGCTGCAGCTATATCTCCACAGTAAACCATATCAATTTCTTCTCTTTTATTTGCATGCATTTGAAGAATTCTTCCCATTCTTTCTTTTTTATTTTTAGTAGAGTTAAGAACATAAGAACCTTTTTCTAATATTCCTGAATAAACTCTAAAAAATGATAATCTTCCAACAAATGGATCTGTCATTATTTTAAACGCTAAAGCTGAAAATGGAGCCGTATCGCTTACTTCTCTAGTCATTTCTAGTTCATCATTTTTAAGATCAGTTCCTTTTACAGCACCGATATCTAAAGGTGAAGGCATAAACTCTACTATTGAATCTAATAATGACTGAATTCCTTTATTTTTAAAAGCAGTTCCGCAAGTTACTGGAACAACCATGTTAGTTATTGTTGCAATTCTTAAAGCTTTTTTTATTTCTGCAATAGAAATCTCTTCGCCCGCAAAGAATTTTTCCATTAAAGCGTCATCAGTTTCAACTATTGACTCTATCATGAAGTTTCTCATTTCTTCAGCTTGGGCTCTTAATTCTTCTCTAATTTCTCTAGTTTCAAAACTCTTTCCATCATCAGAAGCTAAAGGCCAAACAGTTTCTTTCATTTCTATCAAGTCTACTATTCCTTCAAATAAATCTTCAGCACCAATTGGTAACTGAATAGGTACAGGGTTAGAACCTAATTTTGTTTTTATATCTCTAACACACATTTCAAAGTCTGCTCCAACTCTATCCATCTTATTAAAGAAGGCTAATCTTGGTACTCCATACTTATCTGCTTGTCTCCAAACCGTTTCAGATTGTGGCTGAACCCCGTCAACTGCTGAGAATACAGCAACTGCACCATCAAGTACTCTAAGGGATCTTTCAACCTCTACAGTGAAGTCCACGTGACCTGGTGTGTCTATTATATTTATTCTATGTTCTCTCCAGAAACATGTAGTGGCTGCAGAAGTAATTGTTATACCTCTTTCCTGCTCTTGCTCCATCCAGTCCATTGTAGCGGCACCTTCATGTACCTCTCCAATTTTATGCTCTACTCCTGTATAGAATAATATTCTTTCAGTTGTAGTAGTTTTTCCTGCATCAATGTGAGCCATTATTCCTACGTTTCTAGTCATATCTAACGATACTTTTCTAGCCATCTAAATATTCCTCCTAGTGGTTACTATAATTTAAACTCTGTAATGTGCGAAAGCTCTATTAGCCTCTGCCATTTTATAAGTATCTTCTTTTTTTCTTATAGTAGAACCGTCATTATTTGACGCTGCTATTAATTCAGCTGCTAATTTTTCTATCATTCCATATTCTTTTCTTGCTCTAGTATTTTTTACTAACCATCTTAATGCAAGTGTTTGTTGTCTTTCTACTCTTACTTCAATCGGAACTTGATAAGTAGCTCCTCCAATTCTTTTAGATCTAACTTCTACTTGTGGCTTAATGTTTTCTAAAGCTTGTTTGAATACATCATATCCCTCTTTCCCAGTTTTTTCTTTAATTAAATCCATTGCTGAATAAAATATACCTTCTATGATTGATTTTTTTCCGTCTACCATGAATGCATTTAATGTTTTAGTTACAACTTTATCTGAGTATCTTGAATCTGGTAATACGTCTCTTTTTTCTGCTGCTCTTCTTCTTGACATTTTATTGCACCTCCCTATTATTATGCTTTTTTAGTTCCATATTTTGATCTTGATTGCTTTCTTTTTGCTACTCCAGCAGTATCTAAAGCTCCTCTAATAACTTTATATCTAACTCCTGGTAAATCTTTTGTTCTTCCACCTCTTGCAAGAATGATTGAGTGTTCTTGTAAGTTATGTCCTTCTCCTGGAATATAACAAGTAACTTCGATTCCATTAGTTAACTTTACTCTGGCAACTTTTCTCAAAGCCGAGTTTGGTTTTTTAGGTGTAGATGTATAAACTCTTACACAAACTCCTCTTCTTTGTGGATTACCTTGTAACGCTGGTGATTTGCTTGCTTCTTTAAGAACTTTTCTTCCGTTCTTTACTAATTGGTTTAAAGTAGGCATTTTACCCTCCTTTTCTAAATTTTTATTTTATAAATTATTATAACTGAAGTATTATAATTGTTTTAATTAAAAATGTCAATAATTTATTTTTAAAAAAACATTTTTATGACTGACAAAATAATACACAGTATGGATATCTTACACAAGACAATCTACATACTTTACATTATATCATAATTAATATGAAATACAATATTTATTTCAATGGTATATTTTTTTTAAATTTTTTATATGATTTATTTATTTTTTCATTTCTAATTCTTTTTCTAGTTTTTCCCATTCTTCAAGGATTTTAAATATTTGACTATCGTATAATTCTATTTCTTTTTGAATAGTTAAAATTTTTTCTAAATCATTTATTTCTCCTGCGTAATTATATTCTTTTTCTTTTATATTTTTAATTTTTTCTATTTTTTCTAAATCAATTTCTAAACTTTCTAGTTTTTTTTCTAAATATTTTATTCTATTTGCTATTTTCTTTTGTTCTTCATAACTTTGTGAAGCAGTATTATCCTTTATTTTTTTTTCTCGTTGAGAAACATAAGCTTCATAATCACCTTTAAACAGAGTTGCTCCTTCTTTATTAATTTCATAGATACTGTTTACTGTACTTTCTAAAAAATATCTATCATGAGAAACAACTATAAGACTTCCTTCATATTCTTCAAGAGCTTCTTCTAAAATTTCTCGTGAATAAATATCCAAATGATTTGTGGGTTCATCAAATATGAGAAAATTTGGCTGACTTAATATTAATTTCATAAATTCAACTCTCGCTTTTTCCCCTCCACTTAAAAGAGATATCTTTTTATCAACATCTTCATCTGTAAATAAAAATCCTCCTGCGAAAGTTCTAGCTTGCTCGTATGTTAATGGATGATGCTCCATCAATTCTTCAAGTACACTATTTCTACCGTCTAAACTGTTATGATTTTGATCGTAATAGCCAATTTTCACTCTTTCTCCTAACATTAATGAACCTAAATTTTGCTTTTCTAAACCTGTTATGATTTTTAAAAGTGTAGATTTTCCAGCTCCATTTTTTCCTATTACTCCTATTCTATCCCCTTTATATATTTCCAAATTTAAGTTTGAAAATAATTTTAGTTCTTCATAAGATTTTGAAAGATTTTCTATTTTAAGAACTCTATCTGCACTTGCATTCCCCACTTGAAATTTAAGTCTTATTTTTCTTATGGGAATTAAAGGATTCTCCATTTTTTCCATTCTATTTAATATTTTCTCTCTTCCTCTAGCCTGTTTACATTTTATTCCTGCTTTATATTTTCTTATGAACTCCTCTGTTTTTCTTATTTTGTCTTGTTCTTTTTCAAAAGATTTTATTGCACCAGTTAAGTAAGCTTCTTTTTGAATTTTGTAATCGGTATAATTACCACTATAATAATGTAGCGTTTTTCCTTCCATTTCAAAAATTCTATTAGTTACATTATCTAAAAATAATACATCATGAGAAATTAAAATAAATGCTTTTTTATAATCTTTTAAAAAATTCTCTAACCACTCTATCGCGACTAAATCTAAATGATTTGTTGGTTCATCTAAAATTAATAGTTCTGGCTCTTCTAATAAAATTTTTCCTAGAGCTACTCTTGAAGCTTGACCTCCTGAAAGTTCTCCTATTTTATTGTTCCATATTTCTTCAGAAATTGAGAGTCCATTCAATATTTGCTTTACTTTATATTCTAAATTATATCCTTCTTCCTGCTCATATTTTGATTGTAAAGTAGAAAGTTCTTCCATCAGTTCTTCATATTTATCTAAATTTAGATTTAATTCCTCTGCTAAACTTTGTATTTTTTTATAATCTTCGTGAAGTTCTGAATAAACTTCCATAAGTTCATCAAAAATGCTATTACTTTCATTTAAATTAAAGTTTTGAGAAAGATAACCTATTTTTAATCCATTCTTTTTTGAGATTATTCCTCGTTTTTTTGTATTTAAATCTATATCATCATCTTCTAATCCTAATATTATTTTAATAAGTGTAGTTTTTCCAGCTCCATTTACTCCTATTAAACCTATTTTATCTTTTTCATCTACAGCAAAATTTATATTTTTAAAAAGTTCGTCTCCTGCAAAATTTTTACTTATATTATTAACGTGTAATATTGCCATTTTTTCTCCCACTATACCATAATTATTTTGCATATTATAGCATAATTTAGCCTTATATGGTATTATATATAATATTATTTATTTAGTTTTAAATTTATATATTAAAAAATTATAAAATTAGGAGGTGGAAAGTAATTATATCTTTTTATTCCCAAGATTATTACTTGAACGAATTGAATCGAATTAACACGTTTATTGCTATTTTTATTTTTATTTTTATTACATCATTTTCTGTAGAGATAAATTCAAAAAAAGATATTTTAAACTCTTTAGATTCACAAATTGAAGATCTTTTTTTTAAACAAAAAAAAATTGAAGAATTAAAAAAATTAATAAAAGCTAGAAAATTTGATATTAATGATATCAATCTTAAAAATAAAAACCCTAAAATTGCTTTAGTATTAAGTGGAGGTGGAGCTAAAGGAGCTTCTCATATCGGTGTTTTAAAAGTTTTAGATAAATACAAAATTCCTATTGAGATCGTAGTTGGAACAAGTGTTGGAAGTATTATTGGTGGTATGTATTCTATTGGATATACCCCAAAAGAAATTGAAAATATTGTTTTGAATATAAATTTCGATACTATTATTAATAATTCTATTACAAGAGATCTTCAAAGTGTAGAAAAGAAATTTGATACAAATAAATATCCTCTTTCATTTAATATAAAAAAAGATTTTGATCTTTCAATACCAATGGGACTTGTCAATGGACAAAATATTTATTTTCAACTTAAAAATATTTTTTCAAGAGCTGATAACACTAAAAACTTTGATGATTTTCCTAGACAATTTAGAGCTGTTACAACTGAACTTCAAACTGGAAAAGAGGTTATCCTAGACAGTGGTGATCTTGCTCTTGCTGCCTTCAAAAGTATGGCAATTCCTAGTTTTATAGACCCCGTAAACGACAATGGTATATATTATGTAGATGGAGGTCTTGTTAATAATTTTCCTATAGATGTGGCTCTCTCACTAGGAGCTGATATTATTATTGCTGTTGATATCGCAGCTGAAACATCTTTTATCGATAATAATTCAAATATAGTAACTATTATAGATAAAATCTCTACTTACTCTGGAAATAAAAATTCAGAAAATAATAAAAAATTGGCTAATATTATTATTACACCTAATATAAAAAATCATAATACTATTGATTTTAAAAATTTAGAACCTCTTATTTTAGCTGGTGAAAAAGCTGCATTAGAAAGTAGTAAAATACTTCTCAACCTTTCTAATGAAGTAAAATTTAATAAAATTTCTCTTGATAAATTAGTAAAATCTGAAAATTTTATTCCTGAAAATAAATTTGAACTTGTAGGAAATAATATTTTAACCTATAAAACAGTTTTATCTCTTAAACCTGATACTGGAAATAGGAAATTAACAGCAAATGATTTGGAGAAATGGACAGAAAAAATCTATTCATTAGAATATATTTCTAAAATTTATTATGAAATTAAAGATAATAAAATTATTTTTAATGTTAAAGAGAACGACAATATTAATCTTAATTTTGCATTGAATTATTCCTCAGATATCGGGCCTTCAATAAAAACTGGGATTGCACTTAAAACTCTTAATTTTTTTACTTCTGCTTATTACTTAGATTTTTCTTTGTCTGAATACCCAGATATTTTTATAAAAAACAACTATAGTTATAATTTAAATGGGATCAAACTTATAAGCACTATTGAAATAGGATACGAAAGTAAGCCACTTTTATTTTGGAAAAAAGGTAATAATATTTCTACTTTTAATTCTCAAAATATTTCTACCAATATCTCATTTGCTACAGCAATAACAAATCAATCTATTTTTGGTCTATATTTTAAATATAATAACATAAAAAACAGGTACAAACGTGGAGATGAAACTTTTCCTTTTTCTGCTTTGAATCAAGAAAAATCATACATAAAAAGTTCAGCTTTTATAATGCTAGATACTTTAAACTCTGATTCTTATCCCACAAAAGGGCTATCATTATTTGGAGAAACATATCATTCAAATAACGATTTATTAAGTAGTGGTAATTTTAATGGTTATACTTTATCAGGATCCTATTTTTATCCTTTAAATAATAAGTTATCACTGGGTGTTACTGGCATCACTACTGCTATTAGTGGTGATAATATTCCATTAAATGAGCGTCCCACTCTTGGTGGACTTAGAACTGTTATAAGTAATTCCTCCATTTCTTTTTATGGATTATCACAAATGCAAAGATATTTAGAAGAAGCTTATGTAACAAGTTTTCAAATTAAGTATAATCTAGTGGGTTCTTTAAATTTCATAGCTAAATATAATTATGCTTGGATTGATTACAATCAAAAATTAAGTGAGTTTCAATCTAATAAAAAATTAATATCAGGATATGGTGGGGGCATTGGCTGGGACACATTTTTAGGACCCATGGATTTTATTTTAAGTAATGATAGTGAAAATGGTGGTTTTTTATTTAACGTTTATATTGGTTATATTTTTTAAAAACTAAATAAATTATAAACATTTTAAAGTTGATTTCTATGTTTTATAGAAATCAACTTTTTTTTGAGTATACTTTATAATCATATTATATCTGATTATCCTCATAGCTAAAGCAAAGAAAGTTTAAAATATTTAATATTTTTATTTATCTAGTGAGAACAAATACACTTCTTCACCAAGTAAACACTACCTTTATTAAAATAAAAATTAGATAAAAAAATCTTAACTTCAGTTACTGATAAATATCAAAATATAAAATTATCTTTCCCATATTATTATCTCTTATTATTAAGTTTATGTATAAATATTTCAAATTTTATATAAAAAAAATAACCTAAAGATTATGAAATATTAATCTTTAGGTTATTTTTTTATAATAAAAAAGCTTGGCAAATTCCTATTCTCCCAGGCAGCTTCCCACCAAGTACCTTCAGCGTTTACGGGCTTAACTTCTGGGTTCGAAATGTGACCAGGTGTACCTCCGTAGCTATTTTTACCAAGCTTAAATATCTATACTTT
>JBOFUX010000068.1:0-2302 GCA_051652785.1 Fusobacteriaceae bacterium
TTTTAGATTTTCACAAGATATATTCTCAGATAATTTAATTTCATCTTGAAAAAAAATAGTAACATATTTAGAATAACTTTTAGTTATTTTTTTTATAACTTCAAATGACATAAAATTTCCTCCTTAATAATAAAAATAAATTAAAATAGTTAGTAATATACTCTTATTTTATACTAACATTATTTAAAATGAAATTCAACAAAAATGAAAAAAAATAAAAAATATGCTATAATATATGACAATGAAATATTATCAGGGAGAATAAATGAAAATAAAAGCTATAGCTTTAGATGTTGACGGAACTTTAACCGACGGGAAATTATATTTAAGTAACAATGGGGAAGAGATGAAAGCTTTTTCTGTGAAAGATGGAATGGCTATTGTTGGTGCAATAAATTTAGGGATTAAAATTTTTATTATTACAGGAAAAAAAAGTGAAATAGTTAGAAAAAGATCAGAAGAATTAGGGATAACAGATATTTTTCAAGGAGTACACAACAAAGTTGAAGTTCTAAAAATACTTTGTCAAAAATATTCCTTCACACCTGAAGAGATAGCATACATGGGTGATGATTTGAATGATTGTGGCGCTATAAAATTTTCTGGTTTCTCGGGTGCTCCTAAGGATTCAGCTTTTGATGTTATTAATATGGTAAATTTTGTCTCTACAAACAATGGTGGAAATGGAGCAGTTAGAGAATTTATTGAATATTTATTAAAAGAAAATGATCTTTGGAGTAAAATAGTTGATAAATATAAGCATCAAAATTAAAAAAATTGGAGGAGTTCATTTTGAAAAATAACTTACTTGTTGGGGAAATAAGACATCATTATTTTAAATATCTTTTTCCTAGCGTTGCTGGAACTTTAGCTTATGGTTTATTGATTTTTATAGATACTATTTTTGTTGGAAGAGGAATAGGCTCTCTAGGAATAGCCGCTTTAAATATATCTATTCCTGTTTTTTCTATGGTTGCTTGTGGTATGTTTTTAGGAATCGGTGGTGCTACTACTGCTGCTCTAAATTTTGGAAAAAATAAAAAAGAGGAAAAAAATAAAATATTTACTTTATGTGTTTATTTAGGATTGTTTATTAGTTTATTTTTTTCAATAATTACATCTTTTAATTTAGATAAAATAGTCCATTTTTTAGGTGCCAGAGGGGAAGTAATACCTCTAGTAAAAGACTATGTATCCGTAATTTCAAAAACAATTGTTTTTTATATCATACCGCATATTTTAACTAATTTTATAAAAAATGATTATAACCCTAAATTACCAATGTACTATCTTATTTGTGTTAGCATATCCAATGTATTCTTAGATTACCTTTTTATTTTTATTTTTAAATGGGGAATGACAGGAGCTGCTGCTGCTACATCAATCTCACAGTTTTTAGGGATATTAATTCTCTTAACTCATTTTAAATTACCTCAAAATACGCTGAAATTAAAAAAGAAGTTTTTCACTTTTAATATTCTTTACAGAATTGGAAAAATTGGACTACCTAGTTTTATTAGTGAAATATCTTTAGGGACAGTAGTTATTATTTCTAATGCAGAATTTTACAAATATTTAGGAAATTTAGGAGTTTCTGCCTATGGAATAATTATTAATATAAATTTTTTACTTTATCTTATCTATTCAGGTATTGCTCAAAGTTCTCAACCTATAGTTAGTAGCAACTTTGGTGCAAATCAATTACTAAGAGTAAAAGAAACTTTAAAATTAGGAATAAAGATTGTTATAAGTTCAGGTATAATCTTTTATCTTATATTAGTAATTTTCAGAACAAATATTATTACACTTTTTAACAATGAAAATAATGAATTAATTAAATTAACTAAAAATGCTTTTCCTTTATTTTTTTCAGGTGTTGTTTTATTAGGACTAAATCTAAAATTCAGTAGTTTTTTTCAGTCCATAGAATTTAATAGAATTTCATCTTTACTCAATCTTTTAAGAAGTTTTTTGTTAGTAATATTTTTTATAAAAATACTTCCAAAATTTATTGGTATTAGTGGAGTTTGGTTAGCTTACTCTTCTAGTGAACTTGTAACTTTTATTATAGCCATTCTATACTATAAAAAAGTTTATAAAAAATATGTTTTAAATAATCAAGATAACATTGTTAAATCATAAAAAAGTATTGCTTTATTATTTTTAGTATGGTATTATATTTTTAGGTTGTTTATAAATAAAGTTGTTAATGTAGTAATAATAGATGAAATTTTTCTTCATTATTATTTAGTTAATTAGAAATTTATAATTCACTGAAAAAAATAATGGAGGTATAGATATG
>JBOFUX010000069.1:0-2530 GCA_051652785.1 Fusobacteriaceae bacterium
CCCTTTTTTTAGGAGTACCTACCACGATACTCTTTTTATTTCTAATAAATGACCTCAAACTACCAAAAGGTAGCCCGTGGCAGGATTTTTAAGGTCATATATTAAGAATAAATTTGGAGGGACAGTTTGAAGTCGTGTCCAGGACTTTTGGCATTATTTAAATAATTAAATAATTCATGAATTTTGCTACATTTTTGTAGAATATCGTTGTAAATTTTTTTATATTATTTTTATTCCTGTTATTTTTTCAATAAGCACTATTTGATTCCCACTAAAAGTTATATTATTATTCTTCAAATTATTAATATGCTTATAGTAATTTTGCTTGCTACAACCCAAATACTCATATATAGTTTTTTGTTTTATTTTTTTTAATTTCAGTTTTTGACTGTAACTTTGATATAAAGTCATAAAATCACCTCTCATTTCCATTCTACAATTAAGTAGAATTAATGTCAAGTTATATTTAACTTTTATTTCATACTTCATGTCTTGTATAATACATCATAAAAATTAAATATTATTTATAAATTTTATGTGTTATACTCGTTATGATTTCAATAAATTTATAGGAGTAAAAAAATGGATATTATTTTATTTTTAGGTTTTGTATTAAGTGTACTTTGGTTTATTTTTATTTTAGTGAAAATTATTTTAAAAAAAGAAAAAATATTTAAATTGAAAAAAAAATGAAAGATGAGGGGGCTATAGAAACTTATTTTTATAAAGATAAACATTATTCTGTATTTAGTAAAATTGCTTATAACAATAAAAATTTAATTACTGTTGTAACAAATGAAATTAATGAAAAAAATATTATTGATTACTCCAAGCAATTAATGAATGATAAATCTGTTAATATTCATTTTTTTAAAAATTCAAAACAAATACCTGAAATACCTGAATTAAATAAAAAAAATTATCTACTTATATTCGATTTAGAAAAAATGGGTGCTGATGGTAGATTTGCACACTTTTATAGAACTAATGCTGGATATGAAAGCTATTTAAAGTGGAGCGGAGATGGAAGTCTCTACAGCAACAGTGAGTATTTAGATGTTACTGATGAAAAAATAGTTGAATTATTTAGCGACAATAAAAAAAAGGAAATAGAGAAAGACAAATTAAGTGAAAATGTTGTTCTAGCAAAAAAGTTTATTTCAGAAGGTTATGTAATATTCAAACAATCGCATCAATACTATATATTGTCTGATGTTTGGGTTCAATCTAATGCAATAACAAAAGAAAAGATACTTATAATTATGGCTTCTTTAGAAAAAGAAAAAGATGATTATATGATGGTAGAGTTATTTGATTATAACAGTTCTAAATTAGTAGGAGAACACGGACCATTTAAAGGAACAAAAATATATTAATAAAAAATGCACATCACCTATTTTTCTTAGGCACGATGTGCATTTTTTTTTAGAAATAGACTAAATTAATAATCAAGTTAATTTTTATTAGTAATATCAAATTCATTCATTAGTGCTTCAATTATTTTTCTTTGCTCTGAATTAAGGTTTTCTATTTTATGTTGTAAAAGATTTTTATTTTCTTTTTTTAAATCTTTTTTTATTATAAAAATAACTTTCCCACAAAAAACAACATCTTTTGTATTTATTTTTATATCTTCGTAATTAATGTTATCGCTTTCTAAAACATGAATTCCATTTTTATATTTCAATCTTTTTACAACTGCATCTCCAAATTCTCTATTCAAAATAAAGATTCCAATTTCACCTACTTTTATTTCTTCATTCTTTTTAACAACAATGATATCTCCTTTTTTTATCTTTGGTTCCATAGAATCACCATCAACAACAACTGAAAAAACTTCTCCATAAATTTTAGGAATATCTATATAATCGATAGGAACAGCTTCAGGGAATTTTCCTATGCCTGCGGACACACTTGAGTATAATGGTACTCTCATCATTTCGAGTTCTTCTCTCCCACTGAAATTGACCACTGTATTTTTTAATTTTTCTAACTTATCCAGCTTAGTTAATATATTTTTAGGTGTCCTATCTCTTGCTATAATTTCTTTTATAATTTCTTCATCAAGAGAAAACGCCTTTATAAAATTATCGATAAAATCATCTTTAGGAGTCCTATCTCCATTTTTATAAAATCCTACCGCTGATAAAGAGGCGTTTGTTTTGGTGGATACATATTCTAATTTATACCCTGTTTCCATTAAAAATTCGCTTAAATATCTACTGAATTCTGTTTTATACATAATCGATTCTCTCCTTTTAATAATTATTATAATTTATATTATATAACTTTTTCCACAAAAAGGTAAATTAAGGGTTGACTTTATTTCTACAAAATAGTAGAATGTAGAAAACAACCACAAAAAAGTAGAAAAAATAAAAGGGAGAGATTATGACTAAAAAAGAAAAGCAAGAAATATTAGAGCATATAGAAAGAAATTTGGGAATTGAATTAGCAGTGATACCTAGTAAAAGAAGAACACACTTTGATATAGACACAACTAATTTTACTCCAAACGATTTCAGAAATT
>JBOFUX010000070.1:0-4537 GCA_051652785.1 Fusobacteriaceae bacterium
ATTGTTATACATCACATGAATTTAGAAATATAAACTCTAAAATAATAGATAGTATTCATATCGGAAATTATTATGAGATATTTGAAGTTTTTAAAATAGGAAAAGGAAATAGCAAAAAGAGGCGATGAAAATGGAAATAAAAATAGAAATATTTAGAAGCTTAGAAGCAACTAAACATTTTAAAAATATTATATTTATGAATAAAAAATAAAGGAGATGAAGAAATGACAGGAACGGTAATATTAAAAAATGATAAAAATGATAAAAATTTAATTACTATTGTTGCTAGAATAAAAAAACTAGCTTTAGAAAAAAATGAAGTGAAAAAAAATGAAAAATAAAGTTGCAATTTATGCTAGAGAAAGTACAGATAAACAAGATCTTGAGAAACTTGTTGAAATGTGTGTTACTGAAGCTAATAAGTTAGGTTATGATAATTATGAATTATATAAAGATGTTGGTTCTGGAACTTCTAATACAAGAAAAATGTACCTTGAATTAATAAAAGATATAAAATCTAACAAAGTAAAAATTTTAATCTTGTATGAAAGTTCTAGAATAACAAGAGATACATTAGAGCATCAAATATTTTTTAGGATTTTACAAGAATATGGAGTTAAACTTTATATTCTGAATAGAGGTTGGGTTGATCCCAACGATGAAAATGATGAGTTCACTTCTGCTCTTTTTAACTTATTAGATGCTAAAGAAGTAAAGAGGTTGAGAGCTCGTGTTAAAGATGCTATGGCTCATATTAAAAATAGTGGGCGTTGGACTGGTGGGGACCCCCCTCTTGGATATTCTCTTATAGATAAGAAGTTACATGTTAATGATGATGCCGTTATTGTTAAAGAAATATTTGAATTATTTTTAACCGGAGAAAATAGAAGTAAAATAGCAAAAATGTTTAATCTTAATTTAAAAAAAGTTGTTAGAATTCTTAAAAATCCAATATACATTGGAAAACTTAAAAAAAATGAAATAACTACAGTTAATAGAAAAAAAGTTTATAATAAAGTATATGAGGTTGTTGAGGGAATTCATCAGCCTATAATTTCAGAAATTGATTTTAGAAATGTTCAAAATATATTGAAAACTATTATAAGAGAAACTACTTCTGTTGAGTGCTGCTTTAAAGATATATTAAAGTGTTATTGCGGTGAAAAGCTTTATCCTAAAAAACCTGATATTTATCATAAAAAATTTTACTATTATTGTAATTGTGGTTCAAAAATAATAAAAGAAGATGAGCTTTTAGAATCAGTTTTAATAGCTTTAAAAGATGTAATACTTTCTTTAGACTTAATTCAAGAAAGTACTGATATATCTGATTTCAGTAGTCAAACTAATTTTTACAAAAGAGAATTGAATAAAATTCCAGCTAAAGAAGAAAAACTAATAACAAGATTAATTGATGGCTCTATCTCTGATTCACTATATGAAAATCAACTAATTAGATTAAATGAGTTAAAAGAAGAATACAAAGAAAAAATAAGTAAGCTTGAAAATATTAGACAAAGTGAATTAGGTAGAGAAAATACTGTTGATTTATTAAAAAATTATTTTCATAAAATTTCTGAAGAAAAAAATCCAAAAGAATTAAATATTTTTTTCAAATTAATTATAGATAAAATTGAATTTATTAACTCTCATAGGTTTCAGCTACATTTAAAAATATGATTAAAGAATAATAAATATTCCTTAATCATATTTTTTTGTTATTCTTTTTTTATAAATCCTAATAATTCTGACTGTAAATTTAGACAAGCGTCTTCAGCTAAAGTTAAGTTTCTTAAGTATTCTTGAGTATGTTTATTAAATTCTACACAATTTTGATTATTCTCATTAGAAAAAATATAGTAACTTTCAAAGTAAGTTTCAATTTCTTCCATATGAGCATTTTGTGTTTGTGGAACTATTTTTTTTAATAAAGATATATTTTTTTTTAATTTTCTTTGATAAGTTAAAAGCTCTTTTCTACTTGACTCATCTTGCATAGTATGCAGTATATTTTTATCTAAAATCAGAATAACGTTATCTAATTGATGTAAAATAAATTCATTTTGTTTTTGTTTTTCACTTAATTTTCGGACAAAAATACAATAAATATGAACTAAAAGAATAATATTTATAATAGTAAAAAGTAATGTTAAAAATTGTTGAAAACTTATTTTATAGAAATTAGAATCAGCCTGATTTTTAAATGCTATTGTTATTAATACACCTATAAAAAAAATACATACTACTTGTATACAATTAATAATAATTTTCGACATAATTTACCTACTTTTTAATTTCGTTAGCTTTTTTAATATCATTTAGAATTTCATTTGGAAGCTCTTTATCATCTTTTGAGATAAAATTTAAAATATTTTTTAAAGTATCATAAGAAAAATTATGCTTTCTAACAAGTCCGCCGAAAGCCTCTTCTCTAAAAGAAGGAGGATAACCATATGCTCCATCAAAATCTAAAATAAGTTTATCATTATTTTTAATACAGTTGTTGATTAACTTAACTAACACTGAATCTCTAAAATCTTCTCCAGAATGAGGTCCCATAGCAACATATCTTCCTCCAGGTAAATCTGTATATTCTTCAGCTATTTTATATTTCATTTTTACGCTCCTTACTATTTAAATATGAATCTCCCAATAAAATAAAGTTCCTTGTAATTCTTTTTCAATATCGCTATTTTCATTAATATTATAACAAGAGTGATTTGAAATAATCCTAAGATTTAAAATTGTCTTATAATTGAAGTGTTTAAATACAAAAGGAAGTCCTTTTCCTCTAAACTCTTCTTGAGTTTGACTTCTTTGTTCTCCTTTAAGTGTAGATAACAGCAGATCGCTATCTGATTTGAATGTTATTTTATCATGAAACTTTTTTTTTACAGTTTTAGGAATCCCTAATCCAGTATCTAAAAAAACAAAAGAGAAAATATTATGATTATGTTCTGCAAAAATATACCAATCATTATGTTCTATATTTTTATTATCATAGTAGGCATGAAAAATAGTATTCTCCATAAGCTCTGAAATCATCTTGTAGAGAAATATAAATTTTTCATTATTTTTTTTCTCTCTAACAAAATCTATAATATTTTTTATGGTTTCTTTTTCAAGAGTGGAACCTCTTTTGATTTTAAAGTTTTTATTTTTGTCAAATTCTGGCATTTCAGCTTGATGCAGATAAGAAATTTTTTTTTTAGCTGAATCAACAAATTTAGTTCCTTTTGTATAAGTTACAAAACCAGATGAATGTATAAAATCTCTGTGTTCTTTATTTTTAGGAGCCTTAAATGATAATAAAATATTTTTTCGTTTTATTTCTTTAGTTTCATAAACTAGATATTTAAGATACATAAGAGCATCAATTTTTATATTTTCTATATTTTTCATATCTACAACTAATTTTTTCCTACTTTCACTACAATGATTTTTTATTTTTTCAAAGAACTCAAGAGTTTCAATTAGATTTTCAGAAATCGAAAAATTTTTAGGTGCAATAATTTCTTGTGTTTTTATTTCTGTATTTCGATATTCTATTAAAGCTTTTTTTTTCTTTTTTACAATTTTTCTTTTTATAGCTTTAAAAAATTTTATTATTATAAAATATTTTTGATGTTCTTTTTTTTTGTGAACACTATTCATATTAAAATCTACTCCATTATATTTTTTATTATTTAAAGTATACCACTTTTTATATTCTTTTTGAACTAAAATAAAAAAAAAATTAAAAAATTTAAATTATTCGGTTTCAATTATTTTCATACATATAAGTTCAGCCCTATCCGCACATGAATTTGAGTGGTTGAGATTAGATTTTCTTGCCAAAACTTATTGTCTCATTTACTAAGATTGAATTTATAAATTCTTTTATATTTCAATTAAGTCATAGTTTTTATTTTTAATTTATTTTTCTCAAGTATTCTGCTAATATTCCATCAAAAGCTAAATGCCATTTTTCTTTAAACTTTTCATAAAGTATTGGTTCTTCTATTCTATAATCTTCTTTAAATTTTTCAAGATTATCTTTTTCACCATAAAGTTCTATATGTCTTCTATGTTTTTCCAATATCAAGCTATAATTATTAATGCTGCATTCTATATGCAAAACATCTAATAATTTCTCTAAATTTTCTTCTTTGACTATTTTTGCATTATAGTTAAATCCTTTTACTAAAAAATTATAAAAATTAGATGTTAAATAGCTTGTAGGAGAATAACCTTTAATCAAAATATTAAAAAGAGTTTTTAGTTCTTTATATTCTTTATATCGTAACCCATAATCTTTTAAAAAATCTTCATAAGTATATTTTACAGCAGCATTATCATATTTTTTGAATATTTTATTTAAAGTATATCTTACTCCTTCTTTTATTTCATATTGTTTATCAATTTTTTTTATTTTTTTATGGATTATCATTAACCCCTCCTTAATACTCTAAAAGATTAAAAATAGCAAATATTCCCAATAATTTTCCATAATTTATTTTATACTTAGTTTAGAAGAAACCAGACCAACCCCATCTCC
>JBOFUX010000071.1:0-1009 GCA_051652785.1 Fusobacteriaceae bacterium
TTATGAAGGAACAGCGACCTTAGAAATGAAACAGCATCCTATAGGCACATATTCCCGTTGGTCACCAGGAGTGACAGGAGATGCTGTTTCAAATAGTCCAATTGAGAGTACCATGGTAATCTCAACATTAAAACTAGGAAGGACAAAATTATTTGATTCTAGAGGTTTTGGTAGTGGTGCTACTATTACAAAATTAATTGTAAAACAAAATGGAGTAGCAAAAGAATCCACATCAATAGTAGATAGAAAAATTCAAGTTAGTAATTTAGATAATCATATAGGAATAAACCTAGTAAATGGGGATGTCTTTATATCTAAAAATTCATATAATACAAAAGAAAACACTTATGAAGTACTTCCATACTATAATAATGTATTATTAGGAAAATTAACAGTAAAAATAATCAATGCTGCTCCTCTCGATATAGGGGAAGTAAATTTTAAAGTAGATCCAAGGCTTTCAAAACACTATCCAGGTGGAGTATACCATTATGGAGGGAATTTATACCCTACTGAATTAAGTTCTGTAGAGGCTTTAAAATACCCAGAACTGCTAAAAACTACTGGTGCCTTTAAAGATACAGAAGGCTCTATTAATAAGGTTGTTAGTGTTGAAGGACGACCACTATTTAAAAGAACCGTTATGAGTAGGGATGTTTTTTCAAAAAATGATGGCACAGATGAAAGCTACATAGTATCTGCCGGTAGTATGGAAGGCATTTTTTCCAATGCTGTGATAAAATTAAAAACTAATAATAGTGAAATGCTTGATAATAAATTTGTAATAGAGAGTACTGATGCTCAACGTTATACAGGAAATATAAAAGAAGAATATGATTCAAGTATTCCAGAAGAAGGCTATATAGGAACAGGTGAAATAGACGTAACAAGAATGAGGAGAGATAAAGTATATAGTTTTGATAAAACAGTATCGTTAGCAGGGTTAATAGCCTCAGCAGAGGACCCTAATATAAGACTAGATTTAAAATCAGGAAAGTTACCACAAACA
>JBOFUX010000072.1:0-14432 GCA_051652785.1 Fusobacteriaceae bacterium
AATAAAAATTATAGAAAAAAATATTAAAAAAAATTAATTATGGAAAATAAAGAAAAAATATTTTTCATAATTAAAATTATAAGACTTTATGTTTGAAACTAATTTTTTTTACAAATTTCTAATAACTTTTCTTTGGTATTTAAATTAGGATTTTCAAAAACTAAGTTTAATAAAAATTCTAATTTTTTTCCAATTTCTTTTCTATCAATTCCAAATTTTATTAAATCAAAGCCATTAATTTCTAAATCTTTTAATTCAATAGGTTCTTTATTTTTTAAAATTTCAATATAATTTTTTTCAAAATTAACTAAAGTTGAAAAATTTTCTTTCCCCACTTTAATATTTGCTTTTAGTAAATCTATATAATTTTTAACGTTTTCATGTCCTATATTTTTTATTACTTTTTTAACTGAAAGATGAGAATTCAATTCAATTCCAACATGATAATTGTCAATTAATTTACTAATTATATAAATTGATTTTTTAGAATATTTTAATTTATTTAAAAAAACTCTTCCAGAATCTATATCAATATTTTGAAGTAAACAGGCTAATCTCAAATGTTTTTTATTTTCAACTGATTTAACTAAAGTGATAATCTCTGAATATTCACTTAATCCTAAAGAATTTTTTTTATTTAAATTTATTAATTCATTTATTTTAAAGCTTAAATATTTCCATAATTTTAATTTTTTAAAAAGTTCAAGGGCTACTTCCACTGAATCTGAGACTAAAATTTTATCAAATTCCTCTTTTACTCTTTCCATTGAAATATTTTCAATAATATCTAAATTTTCATTTGAAAGTTCTAATAAATATTTTGGATTAAGATTTTTAGTACATACAAATCTAATTCCTCTAAACAATCGTAAAGGATCTTCTTTTATTCTTGTCATAGGATCTCCCATAAAACGGAGTATTCTATTCTCTATATCGTGTTGACACCATTGATTTCCATAAATTAATTTATTTCCATCATAGGCGATAGAATTAATAGTAAAATCTCTTCTTTGAAGATCTAAAATTAAATTTGATGTAAATTTAATTTTTTGTTTTTTTCTGTTAGAAGGAGTCCCTAGATCAATCCTAAATTTAGCAATATCATATTTTCTTTCTCCAAATTTTATATTAATAATTCCAAAATGTTTTCCTATTTCTGTAGGAGAATAATCTTTAAAAATCACCTTTAATTTATCATAAGAAATATTAGTTGCAAAATCATAATCTTTTGGTACGAGTTTAAATAGAAAGTCTCTAACTGCACCTCCCACAAGAACTCCTTTTCCATTTTTATTTAATAACTCAAGAATTACTTTTATATCATTATTTAATTTATCATATTCAATCATTTATACTCCTGTGTTGTTATCTTACTTAATTATTTCTAAATATTAAAATTATATTTTATTTCTTACTTGAATTTATTATACATTCTTGTTTTAATTAATGCAAATTAATAAAATTTGATTTGAGTTTTATTTTTTTAGTGGTACTATATATAAGTAAAAATAAAAAATTAAATATATAATTTTTTATTTTTTTTCAGATGGTGCATTGATTTTATTATATAAATCATTGCTTTTTTATTTTATCTATATATATTTTTTTTTTAATAAAATAAAAAGCTTGATTTATACGTTAAAATATGAAAAAATAGTATATATACAATATATTTTTTGGGTATATTAAAGATTTTATAGGAGGACAAAATGGGATTATTTGATTTTTTAAAGAAAAAAGAAGAGGTTTGGTTTAATATTTATTCACCATTAAATGGAAAAGTTATACCCCTTTCAGAGGTACCAGATGAAGCTTTTGCACAAAAGATGATAGGAGACGGATGTGCAATAGAGCCATCTACTGGTTCAGTTTTTGCTCCTGTAGATGGAGACATAGACATTTTTGAAACTAACCATGCTGTTAGTTTTGAAGTTTCAAATGGGCTAGAAATGATTGTTCATTTTGGAATTAATACTGTTCAGCTTAAAAGTGAAGGTTTTACTAGAATTGCTACATCAGGTACAAATGTTAAGGTTGGAGATGAACTTGTTAAATATGATTTAGATTTTTTGAAAAAAAATGCATTATCAGTAAAAACACCTATTATCATCAACAATATGGATCTTGTTGATAAAATTGAAATTGTTGCCTCTGGAGATATTAAAGCTGGAGAACTTCTAATGAGAGTTAAACTTATTAAATAATCAAATATTTTAAAAAAAACTAAACTGTTTAATTTTAATTATTAAACAGTTTAGTTTTAATTATAAATGGAGGTTTATATGAGAGCAATTTCCATGCAAAAGATTACTCAAGAAGTAGAAAGACTATGTATTGAAGCTAATTATCATATAGAGTCAAATGTACTTAATATAATTAAAGAGTTTCAAAAATCTGAAAAATCCTCTATTGCAAAAAATGTTTTAGAGCAAATAGTGAAAAATGATGAAATAGCAAGTACTGAATTTCTTCCTATGTGTCAGGACACAGGGTTAGTTGTAATTTTTTTAGAAGTAGGAACAGAAGTGAAACTCACTGGTGATATATATGAAGCTATTCAAGAAGGTGTCAAAAGAGGTTATGAAAAAGGATATCTAAGAAAATCTATTGTAAGACACCCCTTTGATAGAGTAAATACTAAAGACAATACCCCAGCAGTAATCCATACGAAATTAATTTCAGGCTCTGATAAAATAAAAATTGTTGTGGCTCCTAAAGGAGGAGGCTCTGAAAACATGAGTGTAGTAAAGATGATGAAACCTTCTGATGGAATTGAAGGAGTTAAAAAATTTGTTATTGAGACTATAACAAATGCTGGTGGAAATCCTTGTCCTCCAATTGTAGTTGGAATTGGAATAGGAGGAAGTTTTGAAAAAGCTGCTCTTATTGCCAAAGAAGCTCTTATGAGAGAAATTGATGATGAAAGTTCAAATTTTATTAATGCTCAACTGGAAAGAGAGCTTTTGATACTGATAAACAAAACTGGGATAGGTCCTTTAGGTTTAGGAGGTAGAACTACAGCTTTAGCAGTAAAAGTTGAAACATATCCTTGTCATATTGCTTCATTACCTGTCGCTATCAATCTAAATTGTCATGCCATACGTCATAAGGAGGTTATATTATAATGAATATAAAAATTTCTTCCCCTTTAACCAGTGAAACTATTTCAAAATTAAAAACTGGAGATAGTGTACTAATTACTGGAACTATTTATACTGCACGTGATGCAGCTCATGCTAGATTGGTTAAACTTATAGAAAAAGGAGAAAAACTTCCTTTTGATTTAGAAGGTCAAATCATTTATTATGTAGGACCAACTCCTGAAAAACCTGGACAAATAATAGGAAGTGCAGGACCTACTACGAGCTATCGAATGGATGCTTATACTCCCTCTCTTTTAGATAAGGGACTAAAGGGAATGATAGGAAAAGGGAAAAGAGACTTTGAAGTAAAAAAATCCTTGTTAAAAAATAAATCTATTTATTTTGCTGCTATTGGTGGAACTGCTGCTCTTATTGCTAAAACTATAAAAGCTTCTGAAATTATAGCCTATGAAGATTTAGGTGCTGAAGCTATTCGTAAACTTTATGTTGAAGATTTTCCTGCTATAGTTATCAATGATATTTATGGAAATGATTTATATTGTGAGGGACAAAAAAAGTGGCATATAGAAGATTAATCAATATTTATAATAGGAGAAATTATGAGCAATTTATATGAAAAATCATTAAAACTACATGAAAAATTTTTAGGAAAAATAGAGATTATATCTAAAGTACCAGTTACCAATAGAGAAGAATTAAGTTTAGCATATTCTCCTGGAGTAGCAGAACCGTGCAATAAAATTGCAGCTAATAAAAATGATGTATATAAATATACAGCTAAAGGGAATATGGTAGCTGTTATAACTGATGGTACAGCAGTTTTAGGGCTTGGTGATATTGGACCAGAAGCTGCATTACCTGTTATGGAAGGGAAGTGTATATTATTTAAAGCTTTTGCTGGGATAGATGCTTTTCCTATTTGTTTAGATACTAAAGATACTGAAGAAATTATAAAAACAATAAAATTAATCGCACCAGGTTTTGGAGGAATTAACTTAGAAGATATTTCTGCTCCTAGATGTATTGAAATTGAAACTAGACTAAAAAAAGAACTGGATATTCCTGTTTTTCATGATGATCAGCATGGAACTGCTATTGTTACTGTTGCAGGTATAATTAATGCATATAAATTTTTAAAAAAGGACTTAAAAAAAGCTAAAGTTGTTATAAATGGAGCTGGAGCTGCTGGTAGTTCAGTTTCTAAGTTAATTAGAGACTTAGGCGTTAAAGAAATAGTTATTCTTGATAAAAATGGAATTTTAAGAAAAGATTTAAATCATCTTTATAATTTTTCTCAAAAAGAACTTTCAGAATTTTCGAATCCTAAAAATCTTTTTGGAGATTTGAGTGTTGCAATTAAAAATGCAGATATTTTCATAGGTGTCTCTATTCCAAATTGTTTAACAATAGATATGGTTAAAAATATGAATAAAGATGCGATTGTTTTTGCTATGGCAAATCCTAATCCTGAAATAACACCAGAAGATGCAAAAATTGGTGGTGCTAGAATAATAGGAACAGGACGTTCAGATTATCCAAATCAAGTTAATAATGTTTTAGCTTTTCCAGGTTTGTTTAAAGGGGCTCTTAGAGCAAAATCTAAAAAAATAACAGAAGAAATGAAAATGGCAGCTGCACTGGCTATTGCTAATTTAATAAAAGAAGAAGATTTAAGTGAAGACTATATAATTCCTGACGCTTTTGACCCCCGTGTCGCTGAGGCTGTGGCTAATGAAGTAGAAAGAATTGCAAAAGAATTGCAAATATGTAGAGATTAATAAAAATAGATAAAGGAGATAAAAAGATGAATAATATTATTTATGATTTAATTATTATCGGTGCTGGTCCTGCAGGTTTAGGTGCTGGGCTTTATGCTGGAAGAGCAAAACTTAATACTCTTATTATAGAAAGAGGAGTTGGTGGGGGGCAAATTGCAATAACAAATGAAGTAGCCAATTATCCAGGTTCTCTTTTAGAAGAAGGAACTTTTGAAGTTTCCGGTCCTAATTTAGTAAAAAGAATGATGGAACAAGTTGAACATTTTGGAGCTAAAAAAATAATGAAAACAGTTAAAGATGTTGATTTTTCGGAAAAAATAAAAAAAATTATTACTATGGACGGGACAATATTTCAATCAAAAGCAGTTATTTTGGCAACAGGAGCTCTTCCTAAAAAATTAGGTTGTAAAGGTGAAGCTGAATTTTCTGGAAAAGGTGTTTCTTATTGTGCAACTTGTGATGCTGATTTCTTTACTGACTTAGAAGTTTTCTGTGTTGGTGGGGGATATACTTCTCTTGAAGAGGCAATCTACCTTACTAAATTTGCTAAAAAAGTTACACTTATAGTAAGAAAACCTTATTTTGCATCTGCACAATCTATACAGGAGAAAGTTTTAGCTAATCCTAAAATATCAGTTATGTTTAATACTGAAATTGATGAAATATCAGGTGATGGAATGGTTGAAAGAATTTCTTTAAGAAATAATATAACTGGTGAAACAATTGTTCATGAAGCTGATGAAGAAGATGGAACTTTTGGTGTATTTATGTTTGTTGGATATAGTCCTAATACTAATTTATTTAAAGGACACGTTGAAATGAATGAGTGGAATTATATTCTTACAAATGAGAATATGGGCACTAATATCTCTGGAGTATTTGCTGCTGGAGATTTAAGACCTAAATTATTAAGACAAGTTATTACTGCCACTGCAGATGGTGCTATAGCTGCTACTGCTGCTGAAAAATATATAAATGAAGCTTTTCATGAAGAAAAATAACATCACTAATTAAAAATTACCACTCTATATTAGAAGTGGTAGTTTTTATTCTTTATTAACATAGGATTAACTTCTCTTTAAAATTTCTTTTAATTTATAAGCTAATCCTTTTATTTTATTTTTTGGAATACTACAAATTGCAATTCTAATCCCTTCTTCCATAACTAATGCAAAAATATTTTTTTCTTCAAGACTTAAAGTCACTTCAGAAATTATTTTTTTATCAAAGGGTACTGTTATAAAAAAACCATTTTTATAAGGTAATATTTTTAGTCCAATTTTTTTAGATTCATTTATAAAAATTTCGCTTCTTTCTTTTAAAAGATCTATACTTTTAGAAATTTCAAATTTTAGTTCTAAATATTTTTTTTCATCTAAAACAATATTACTCAGCATCTCCATTCCTGCCCTAGATACATTAGACCAAATACCACGACATGTGTAGGCACTTGCTACAGAAAATTCTTCAATTCTTTTAATAGAGCTACTCATAGCTAATTGAGCACCAACTCTTAATCCATAACTACAAAAAGATTTAGACATACTAAAAGCAATTATTATTAGTAAATTTTCTGGTATATCTACAAAGATATTTTTAAATTCTACTGGTTTATCATCAAAATCTCTATAGGCAATATCATTTAACAATATTATATTCGTTTTTTCACAAGCATTTTTTAGTATAAGCATAATTTTTTTCCACTCATCTTCTGTTAAACTATAACCAGTTGGGTTATGGCAGGGATCGTTTATAACAATAACTAAATTTTTTTGAGTTTTAGAAAGTTCAAAAACTTTTTTTTCAAAACAAGACATATTAAAATTATTGTCTTCATCAAAAAGAGAATAACATTCATAACCTCCACCAGCTTCTCCAACAATTAGTTTATATGAAGCCCACATATAATCAGGGAGTAATATCTTATCTCTATAATTCATATAATTTTTAATAGTATTGTATATTGCACCTGTACCACCTGGTGTTGATATAACATCTGTATAGATATTGTGAAAATTTGATTCAATATTTTTTCCTAAAACAATTTTTCTTACTGAATTTTTAAAATTTTCATCTCCTGTGATACTTGAAGCATAACCATATAAATCTTGAGAGGATAATTTTCTATATTCCTTATCAACAACATTAAAAGTATAAATTTCTTCTAATTCATTATAAAGTATTCCTAGAGTAGTATTTACTACATTTTCTTTTCCATATTTTAACACTGCTAATCTTGCTTTTTTAGCAGCAATAAATGTCTTGTCTGATATTTTTTTATTTATAGAATTTTTAGCTAACATATAGCATCCCCCTCATATATTTTATTTATATTATTATATATTATATTATAATAATAATCAAGAAAAATAAAAATATATTTTCTTTTAAGAATAAAAAGAAAATATATTTTTATTTTAAGCTCGATAAAAAATTTAAAATTCATAAAAAAACAAAAAAAATAAAAGATAAATAGAAAATATTTTCTATTTATCTTTTATTTTTTTTATTATATTTATTAAAGAATTTTTAAAATTTAAATTATCTTCTTCTACTCTTTTTTTAGGTCCTTGAGTTCTTTTACCATTATCTCTCATTTTTTTTGATAGATGTCTTGTTAGCAACAAAGTTTCAATATTAAATTTATTATAAATTAGTCCATTTTGATTTAAAGCATATGCTTTTTTTGATAAAACAAGGGAAGCAAGACCATAATCTTGTGTTATTACAATTTCATTTTCTTTAACTTCTTTAAGGAGTATAAAATCAACTGCATCATTATCTTGTGGAACTACTATTGTTTCAATATTTTCTCTTTTTATATTATGAGCAGAATCACAAAATATTAAAACACTTAAATTATAATTTTTAGCAATTAAAATAGCCAAATCTGTAACAGGACAAGCATCTGCATCTATTAAAATCCTCATAAGTTATACTATTTTTCCCTTTGCAATAACTTTAGTCAAATTTAACTCTTTATCCATTATAACAATATCAGCAAAATAACCTGGTTGAATCTTTCCGTATCTATCATCAATTGAAATAGCTTTTGCAGGTAAAATAGTTGCCATTTTAACTGCTTCTTCTATGGATAATTTTACATGATTAACTAAATTTTGAACACCACCTATCATAGTTAAAGCAGAACCACCTAAAGTTCCATCTTCACCAAAACACTTGCCGTCTTTATGATATACTTTATTTCCTTCAAAATAAAAATATTCCATATTAGTCCCTACGGGAGACACTGCATCAGTAACTAGATATAATCTATCTCCCATAAGTTTTTTTGCTATTTGAATAGATGAATAATCTGAGTGAAAACCATCAACAATGATTCCTGCACTTATATCAAGATTCATAGTTGCGCCAGCTGCTCCAGGCTCTCTATGAGTAAATGAAGACATTCCATTGAATAAATGTGTGGCTAATGTTATTCCAAATATTTTTTTCTCTTGAATCTCTTTATATGTAGCATTAGTATGACCTAAAGAAACTTTTATTCCAGAATTAGCTAAACTTGCTATATACTCTCCCGGTACATTTTCAGGAGCAACAGTTATTATAGAAACACCTTTTTTTCCAGTTTTGATAATTCTTTCTAAAATTTCTATATTCATAGGTCTTATAAATTTGGGATTATGAATACCTTTTTTTTCAACTGAAATAAAAGGTCCTTCAATGTGTAAACCAATAATACCAATATCTTCTTTGTCTTCCATACCGTCGATTAAATCCAATGCTTTTCTTATATTTTCATCACTTGTTGTTATAAGTGTTGGAGTACAAAGAGTACAACCATATTTAAGATTTGTTTTACTCATTGTTTCAAAAGTCTCACGTGTGATAGAATCATTTACTAATACACCACCACAACCATTTAATTGAAGATCAATAAATCCAGGAGTAATATAGCCATCATTAGCATCTATTTTATTTATATCAGAATAATTTTTTAATATTTCCTCTTGAGAAACTATATCAAGAATTTTTTTATCTTTAATTATTACAGCTTTATTTTCTAAAAAATTTGTTCCATTAAATATTTTTCCATTAATAATTGCAAACACTATAAATCCCCTCCTTTTTTATTTTCTTACTCTTGCATACAATTTTTTTATTTGAGAACTTACATTTAAATGTTCTTTTTCAATATCTTTAAAATATCTATATGTTCCTACTTTTAATTCAGCACATGCATCCTCATCAGAAATTATTATTCCTTTAGGGTGAAGTTGAAGAGCAGATATTGTCCACATATGATTTACACCCTCTTCAATAGCTTGACGTAAAGCTCTGGATTTGTTATAACCATTTACCATAATTACTACTTCTTTAGCATCTAAAATTGTTCCAACACCAACGGTTAAAGATAATTTTGGTACTTTGTTAATATCACCACCAAAAAATCTCGCATTAGCTAAAATCGTATCCATTGTAAGTTCTTTATCTCTGGTTCTTGAACTTAATGATGAGCCAGGTTCATTAAAAGCAATATGCCCATCTGGACCTATTCCTCCTAAAAATATATGAATTCCACCTACTGATTTAATTTTTTCTTCATATCTTCTACACTCTTCTTTATAATCTAATGCCATTCCATTTAATATATTTATATTTTCTGGTTTTATATCTATAAAATTAAAAAAGTTTTCATACATATAATAATGATAACTTTGTTCATTTTCTGGTGGTAAACCAACATACTCATCCATGTTAAAAGTAATAACATTTTCAAATGAAATAATACCATCTTTATTAAATTCAATTAATTTTTTGTATAGTCCTAGGGGAGTTCCACCAGTAGGTAAGCCTAGTACAAATGGTCGTTCCTTTGTTGGTGCAAAATCTAGTATCTTATTTGCCACATATACTGCTGCCCAATTTTGTATTGATTCTTCTGTTATAATTACTCTCATTTTAAACCTCCTATATTCTTTAATTAAATGTTATCACTTTTTAAATCAAAAGTCAAGCTAACTATGAATTTTTAATTCATTTTAGTATCTTCAACTAACTCAACTATATTTTCAAGGTATTTTTTTGCAAGATTAGTGTTTTTTAGTACTAATTTTACATAAATTAAATCTAGTAGACTTAATTGAGATATTCTATGAGTGAAAGTCCCAGAAACTGAATTAGATTCACCAGCTGTCCATAAAGTTATATCTGCTAATTCACTAATAGGATTTTTTGATATATTTGTTAAAGATATTATTTTTATATTATTATTTTTTATTTTTTTTAAAAGATTGTATGTGTCTAAAGATTTTCCACTTTGAGAAATAACAAAAACAACATCTTTCGCTGTTAAAGCAGACAAATGAGATAATTGTATATGTTGATCAAAATCATAGATTCCTAAAAAACCTAATTCTAAAAGTTTATATTGAAAATATTTTGCAACAATTCCAGAAAGACCAGAACCTAATATTAAAATTTTTCTAGATTTTTCTAGTAGTTTTATTGCCTTCTCTAACTCTGAAAAATTGGTTATTTTAATACTGTTATTAAGAGAAATAATATTTTTATTTAATAATTTTTCAGCTGTAATTTTTGTAGTATCCTTTGTTTTTATTTCTTCATCAATAATAGAAATTTTTTTTTCGTGAGATATTTTTCCTAGAGCTTCAATTACTGATATTTTAAATTCTGGAAAACCAATAAATCCATTATTTTTAGCAAAACGAACTATAGAAGCTTGACTTACACCGCAATTTTCAGCTATTTCATAAGTGTTTAAAACCTTAATTTTTTCTACATTGCTTAAAATATAATCTATTATTTTACATTCAATTTTAGAAGATGTATTTTTTATTTCAGCTAATTTTATTAAAATACTCATTTTATCACTTTCCTTTTTTATAAGTTTTTATCTAAAAGATCACCTTGATAATAATTATTTTTTTTAAGCTCTTTTTCTATAGTGTTTAAAATGTTTATTTTATTCAAACTCCAAAGGGGACCTATAAGTGTAGATTTTTCTCCATCTCCTGTTAATCTATGAATAGTAATTTCTTTTGGTAGAATTCTAATTATTTCAATACATTTTTCAATATATTTATTCATACTTAATAATTTAAATTCATTTTTGTGTAAAAGTTTTTCTAAGTGTGTATTTTTAATCACATATAATAGATGAATTTTTATTCCCCATGTTCCAGCTTTTACAGCTTCTTCCGCAGTTATTAAAGAGTCTTTTTCCTGAGCTTTAGGAAGTCCTATTATTATATGTGTTAGAAATTTAATATTTCTTAACTTTAAATTTTTAGTAGCCTCAAGGTAAGTTGAAAACAAATATCCTCTATTTATATATTTTGCAATATTGTCATCTGCACTTTGTAAACCAAGTTCTAGCCATAAAAAATAATTTTTATTTATTTCTGAAAGTAATTCTAAAATCTCTATACCCAAACAATCTGGTCTTGTAGCAATTGCAATTCCTACAACTTTTTCATGTGAAAGAGCTTCAAGAAAAATTTTTTTCAAATATGCTATATCTCCATAAGTATTAGTAAAATTTTGAAAATATGCTATAACTTTTCCTTGTTTTATTTTTTTTTCAACAAATATTAACTGTTCATCTATCTGCTTTGTTATACTGTTTTTTTTATTTCCAGCAAACTCTCCACTTCCAAAATCACTACAAAAGATGCATCCCCCCGTACTAATTGTTCCGTCCCTATTAGGACAAGTCATTCCTGCATCTAAGCTAACTTTATAGATTTTTTCATTAAATTTTTCTTTAAAAAATTTATTTATTGTATAGTATCTATCACTCATTATTTTCTCACTTTTAAATTTTTTATTTTAAATCATATTTTTATTATTATACCTTTTATTTTTATTTTGTGCAAATAATGAAACATAGCTTTTTTTATAAAAAATGAAGATAAATTTTGACAGTTTTACTTGTATAAAAAATAAACAGTTGGAATCCTTTATAGTACAGGATTTTAACTGTTTATTTTTATTAATAATCTGGTTTTACTTATTCGTTATAATATAAATTTTCAGTTGGAAATACTGAATCTGAAGTTACATCTATACCCAATTTTCTAAAAGTTTGCTCATCATTTTTTCCAAGAATAGTAGTGCAATGTGCTTGTCCACCTTTGAGTTCTCCCAGTTTATTCATAGCAACTTGAGCCATAGGATTTGTTGCGGCACATATACAAAGTGCTATTAAAATTTCTTCAGAATCAAGAGAAGTTACTTTATTTTTAAAGGTTTCAGATTTTAATTTTAAAATTGGTTCTAAAATCAAAGGAGATATTAGATGAATATTGTCATCTATATTGGCTAAATATTTAATAGCATTAAGAATTGCAGCAGAAGGAGCATCCATTATATGACTATGTTTTCCTGTTACTACTGTTCCATCTTTAAGTTCAAGAGCTATAGATGAATATATTTCATCTATATTAGTAGACTCTTTCTTTATTCTCTCTAAATTTTTTCTGGCAATCTCTACAACTTTTCTATCGCTTTCTTTTAAATTAATATCTTCCATTATTCGTTTAGAAATTCTATAAGCCTCTAAATCAACATAACCTTTTTTATATTCACATCCAGTTTTAAAATATCGTCTTATAATCTCTTGCTCTGAAGCATTTTTAACTATTGAGTTGTCTACAATTCCAAAACCTACTCTGTTAACACCCATATCAGTTGGAGATTTAAAAATAGATGATTTTCCTGTTATTTTTTCAATTATTCTTTTGAGAACTGGAAAAGCTTCTACATCTCTATTATAATTAATTGAAACCTCCCCATAAGCTTCTAAGTGAAAAGGGTCTATCATATTTATGTCCTTCAAATCCACTGTGGCAGATTCATAAGCTACATTTAGTGGATGTTTTAAAGGTACATTCCATACTGGAAAAGTTTCAAATTTGGAATAACCAGAAATTTTACCTTGCTTAAATTCATGGTAGAGCTGGCTTAAACAAGTTCCTAATTTCCCACTTCCAGGACCTGGTGCAGTAACAACTACTATGGGTTTTGTTGTTTCAATATAAGGATTTTTTCCATATCCCTCATCACTTACTATAGTATCTACATCTGTTGGATAACCTTTTGTAGCTTCATGTTTGTATACTTTTATACCTCTATTTTCCAATTTTTGAATAAATACATTAGTAGCTGGCTGCTTATTATAACGTGTAATAACAACACTATTAACTTCTAATTCGTACTCTCTTAAATCATCAATTAATCTTAATACATCCATATCATAGGTAATTCCAAAGTCACCACGTATTTTATTTCTTTCTATATCTCCAGCATAAACACAAATAACTACTTCAACCTTTTCTTTTAATTTATGCAAAAGTTTTATTTTAGCATTTTCATCAAAACCTGGAAGCACTCTTTTAGCATGAAGATCAAAAAGTAATTTTCCACCAAATTCTAAATATAGTTTATCATAATCATTCACTCTTTCAAGAATGTATTTGGATTGTTCCTCAAGATATTTGTTATGGTCAAAACCAATTTTCATATACTCACTCTCCTAATTTTTCTCTAATTAATCTACATAATTTATTTAATTCTTATTATATTCTTGACTCTAAATTGTAACATATAACATAAAAAAATAAAAGAAAAAATTGTAAATTATAGTAAAAAAGGTGAACTATTAAAAATATTTAGTTCACCTTTTTATTATTTAAATTTAATATCTAGTTCTCTGTCAGTAGATGTAAATTCTTTTTTTTCAGTTACTCTAGTTTGCATTTTTTTTATAAAAGTCCCCATCTCATCTGCACTTCCTACTATTCTATTAAAAATAGCTAAATATTCTATGAGGATAGGATTATCTATATCATAAGGGTATCTAATTCTATGATCAATTTCACTCCATGCTTCTTCAAAAACAGTTCTTACTTGAATCTCAACTAAAACTTGTGCTGTTTTTGTAACAGGTATTTCAACAAGGTAATGAACTGATCTGTATCCATGGTCTCTGATTACTATTTTACATCCTAATTCCTTTACATTTTCTTCTAGATGATCTATATTATAATCTCCTCTTCTTATATTAATTTGAGGCGTTTCCTTTAGTTCCCATAATCTTTCTATTTCATGGTGAATATCTTTCCAATCATCTTTAAAAAGATGAAGAACTCTGATACCAATTAAATCGGTTACTATTTCTTTATAATTTTCTAAACAAATACCTCTATCAGCATATTTTTTTCCTTTTCTGATAATTTTTTCAATTAAATGTTGTGGTTTTTTTACTCTTCTTCTTACAGAGTGAACTCCTACTAAATCTATAAGTTTAGAAACAATGTGTTCTGCTTCTTTTTCTAGATAAAAAATTATTTTAGAATATTCTTTATATATTTTAATTAGTTCTTCCCAATTTAACCCTGTTGATAAAAAATATTCTTCACTAATATTAAATTGTGTAAAAAAATCTTTCTTATTCATTAACATTTAATATTATCTCCTTTTTTTCTATTTATTAATCTTTTCTAAAGTTATCTTAACTTTATTTTGTTTAAATAAATATTTACCATTATGTATAATTAAATTTTCA
>JBOFUX010000073.1:0-4938 GCA_051652785.1 Fusobacteriaceae bacterium
AAATTATTAAACTATATATAACATAAGGAACTATAATCCTAATTAAAGATTTTTTATAATTAAATTTTCCTAATTCATACTGTTTTCTACAAAAAAAACCAGATAAAAATAAAAACAAAGGTACTGCATAATTAGTAAATTGTTTAATTATTAATATCAAAATTTAATTTTTAGTAATTACTAGAGTATGAATAATTAATACAGCCAAAATAGCTATTCCTCTTAACCCTTCATAATAGTCATCTTTTTTGGTATCTGAACACAACTTTAAGGATTTCATTTTTTTCTCCTTTATTTAACCCCATCATAAATAATAAAATAAAGTATATTATACTATAACTTATTATTTTTAAACTAAATATCATATAGCTTATTTCTTGAAAATTTTTATTTAGTAGTATTCCTATAAGCATAGAAATACCTATTGGAATACTCATTTTTATAATATTTTTCCAAAACAAAGGTATATCCAACTCCATACTCTTGTGATAATATATATTTATAATAACTATATTTCCTATTATAAAAGAAGCTCCAGTAGCAATAGCACAACCTATTATACCATAATATCTTACTAATATTATACTCGATACCACATTCATTACCGCTATTATAAAATAAATAAGTGATCTGAACTGATGTTTATTTTTTGCTTGCATTATTGCTATTCCCGTATTTTGAATAAGGGGTACTGTTAATGGAATCATTATCCAAAGAGATATTCTATAGACTTCTGAATATCCTTCCCCTAGCCATAAATATATAAAATCTTTTCCAAACAATATAAAACCAGAAGATATTAACCCCAATATTATATATTGTAACCTTCCCATTCTTATAAATAAATTTGAAATTTCATCATGCTTATCTTCTATTATTAATCTATTAATTTTAGGAAATAAAACTCCTGATACAGCAGTTGAAAATCCCATATATAATTGATTAAAAATAGTAGCTATTGAATATATCCCAACAGCTTGAACTCCAATATATTTTCCTATTATAATTCTATCTGTTCCCCAGTAGATTCTATCAATTATTATATTCAAAAATATATAAAATGAATAATTAAATATTTCTTTCAATATTTTAAAATCAAATCTACTAAAACTTGTTCTCATTCCCAATTTCCAAGCATATAAAACATCAAAAATAGAAACTATAATCCCTAATAATACTATTGATACTGTCACTGAAATAAGACCAAAATCATTAATCATCAAAATAGCTCCTATAATTGGCATTGAAATATTTTTTACCAAACTTATTCCTCGTTGATATAAAAACTTCTCTCTAGAAGCTATATTGGTAGAAAATACTCCAATTGGAAATGATATTGCAACACTTATCATCATTAATGAAAAAACTTTTCTTGTTTTTAATAACTCTTCTGCTGTAAATTTATCACTGAAAAAATTTGGAATATTTATATAAACATATGTTCCTATTATTAAACTTAATAACATTAAAATTGAAAATATTATTAAAAACATTCCATTTAATGATTTTTCTTCCTCTATTTTTCCTTCAGCACGGTAACGTACAGTGTATCTCAACATCGCATTGCCTAATCCTAGATTAAGCATTCCCATATATCCCATTATAGATTGAACTAAAGAATTTATTCCAAAATCTGTTGTTCCTAAATATTTCATATAAAGTGGCGTATAAAATATTTGTATCAAAGATGTTAATATTATAGTTAATATTGATAGTAAAGAGCCTACTCTCAATTCACTTTTCATTTTAAGCCCCTTTTATTATTTTTACAACTTTTCTTTTTATAAACCCTAGTCCTTTTCTAACAAAATTTACAATTGGATTGGGAAAAGAAAAATGCCTACTTTGTAATTCTTTAAATGTTAATTTTAAAAAATCACTATAGAATCCTTCTCTTTTTGAATCACTCATTTTATAGTTACTTAGACAAGGATTTCCTCTTAATGCAGTTTTCCATTCAACTTCTTTTACTTCTAAATTAGAAGTTATCTTTTTAAAAAGAATTTTCCCTTTCTTGCTATTAGTAGTGACTACAGATGTGCCGGCTAAATTTTTGACTTCTGCTGGCACTCCCCAAAAATCACCTAAAGTTATGTCTGCAAATCTTGGTAATGTCCTAAACTCACAATTATAGCAAGGCTTATTTAAATAAACATTTGTTAAAAAACCTCTAAACCATAAATCTTTTCTATGATTATTTTGAGTTATAATTTGACCTTTATTTTTAAAGGTTAAATTATAATTTTCCCACCCTGTATCTTTATTTCTAAAATCAACTGTTACATTCCTTATATCTAAATTAAAATTTTCCTTTATATACTTTTCATAAACTCCGTATGAGGGAATACCATGACATACTAAATCAACTGTAACTAAATTCTCATGATTAACTATTGTATTTAAAGTAGCTATTTGACAAGGTGTACCTACAAATAAAACTTTTTTTCCTTCATTTAAATATTTCTTTACTTCTAAATATGATTTTTCAATTTTACTCTGTAAATACTTAGATTTTTGTAACTCTTTTAACCCCTCTAATTTTGTTATTCCAGAATGAACAATCTCTCCATCTTCCCATCTAGCACCAAATACAACTCCTGAATTAGATAAATATTCTTTTGCTAATTCTGAAAATATTCCTCCAGATGAACTATTTTTTACTATTTCCTCATCTTTAGACCAACAAGAATAAACCTTTAAATCTTCTTTTTTATTTTTATTTACTTTATTAATAACAGGACATCCTTTTTGGCATATACCACATTTTATACATTTTTCAGTTATAAAGGGTTTGTAAAACCCCTCTTCTGTTTTTTGAAATTGAATAGCTCCTTTAACTGGACAAGTATTAAGACAGCCATAGCAACCTGTGCATTTGTCATAGCCTATTTCTTCTATTGCTGGATTATTCATGCTTCTCTCCTAAAGCTTTTTTTAAAAATTTCATTGAATATTTTCTATGAATATCCAGTTTTTTTTCAACTTCAATATAATCAATATCTTTATCTAAAATCCCACTTTTTAAAACATCTTTTATATTTGTAAAAAATCTATTTTTTAACCCTACTATTCCTAATAAATTTTCTAATCTAGCTGTCCCTCTTTCAGTATTAGCTACAACTACAAATTTTTTATTAAAAACCAAAGAAAATACTGTACAATGAAATGAATCAGTTATCACTAACTCTGTATCTTTTAAATATGTCAACCATTGTGATACCTTGTTATAGAAAGTTATAGTTTTACCCAGTATTTTTTTATCTTTACCTTTTATATAATTTATTTCTGCTTTTAAATACTTTCCTATTTTATTAGTTTCTTCCCTAAGTTCTAAGGTATCGTCTAATAACATGTGGGCTATATATTTTTTTTTCTTATGTTTTTCATCTTTCCAATCATTTAGTATAGATTGATAATGTTTTTTATCTATCATCATAGTTGGATCTAAAACACATATAGCATTTATCCCAAATACATCCTTGCATATTTTTATTCCACTTTCTTCTCTAACTGACACATAGTCAAATTTTTGAGCCAAAGATTTAACTTCTTCTGTTAAAATTTTATTCCCTTCCCAAAAGTCTATCCCAAAGCTAGCTGCATAAGCTATTTTTGTTTTATCTTCATCCACAAAATTTAAATAATAGTTAGGAAGTTTTTTTTGTAACCATTTTGCTCTCCAAACTTGGTCACTTCCAACTACAAAAATATCGAATTGTTCATTCAGTGATTCTAACATTTCAAAACTTTTAATTTTTTTTGTAGATTTCAAAAATTTACTCGTATATTGTAAAAAATTTCTGCCGCCAATCATAAATTTTATTCTATAATTTAAAGGTTCTTTTATTGGGTTATAATCTATTAATGTCGAATTATCAAATAACTTATTAACCGCAAACGCTTGTAAACTTGCACCAAAATTCATATTACTTGGATAATGAAATGTTAATATTCCTATTCTTTTCATTTTTTTCTCCTATCAAATATTTTTAAAAACTTTTTCTATTAAATTTTTCCATAAAAATTTATTTTTTATTTTTTTAATATTTATTTTTTTGATTTCAATTTCTTTTTTTGATAAATTTTTTAATAAATTTTCCCATTTATCTAATTCTTCAACGAATAAAATATCATATTTTGAAAGTTGATTTAAAGTTTCTTTTAGAGGAGTAGTTAGCAACGGTATTCCTCCTAATATGTAAAAAGAATTTTTTGTTGGATAACATAGATTATAATAAAATCTATTATTATCATAAGGTAATAAACCAATATCACAATTTGAAACTACGTTCAAAGCTTCTTTTTCTGAATAGCTACCTAAATAAATTATATTTTTATATTTTTTTTCTGAAATCCATTCTCCGTTTATACCTATTAATATAAGTTTAAAAGTATTCACTTTATTTTCAAAAATTTCTATTAACTCTTCTATTTGTCTTCCTTTATTTAAAGTTCCAGCATATATACATTTTAATTTCCTCTCTTTCTTCAATAACTCTATATCTTTTTTTTCTTTTAGTTCTATACTCCCATTAATACATGTATATGACATTTTTTCTTCCACACTATATTTTTTTATAGCATATTTTCTCATTTCCTCTGATGCAAATATATAAGTAATATTTTTTATTCCTAATATTATTTTTTGAATTACCAAAATATTTTTTTTATGCTTTTCACTATACAACTCTAAATCAATAGCTTGTTCATATTGTAAATCATTAATTTCTATAATAACTTTATTATTTTTTACAATTATATTCATAATTATTTTCAAAATATCTTTCAGTATGATAGAAGAAAAAATACTTGATATGAATATTATATTTATGCAATTTTGATGTAAAAATATTTTTTTTTTATTGATTTTTAATAAAAATATTATTTCTTTAATGCTTTGAATTAATCTATTGAAATAGTTTTGACCTACAATTAATT
>JBOFUX010000074.1:0-2334 GCA_051652785.1 Fusobacteriaceae bacterium
ATATTTATCTGGACCATATTCTTCTTTTATATTTCCTACATATCCTTTACCATCAGCTCCTAATAATTCAAATTTATTATTTAGCATCTGAGGATTTTCTGAGTTGTTCTTTGATATTATTAGTTCATTTAGTAAATTATTCAAATTTACTCCAGTTTTCATTCCTGCCTCATCAATAGTTGCTCCTGGTGATGTTCTAAATGAATTATATATCCCATTTGGATATTTTTCTGGTCTTCCTTCCATTGATATAATATCAGTTATATTTGTAGAAGATAAATTACTAAAAGTTCCTTCTATTTGTCTAAAACCTAAATAATTTGTTGAGTTTGCAATAGTTGATATTGCAGTTCCTACATCCCCTTTTGTATTTATCCAATTTATACTTGTGTCAGATTTTATTCTGGGATCTAGTCTAAACTTTACTTCTCCTATATCTACTATATCATCATTGATAACTTTTACTGTTAATTTTCCTAAAGGTACATCATTATAATATGGAATTACTTCATAGGTATTTTCTTTACTGCTCCCTTTTTCTTTGCTTATATAGAACTGACCATTTTGATTATTTATCCCTATATGATTTTCAGGAAAATTAACTTGAATCTGGTCATTTGTTAATGCTCCTATAGCTTCTTTTGTTATTCCATTTTGTGTTACAACTAATTTTGTTACAATACCTCTACTTTCAAATCCTCTCGAATTTATTAATTTCGTTCCCCCTAATTTTAGTACTCCCCCCACCATATTTTGTCCTGTTGAAGGAGCTGAAACAGCATTTCCTGTTGCACTGGAATACCAACTTGAATATTGTCCAACACTATGATTACTCATATTTAAAGTTGCTGTTCCTTCATAATATTTATCTGGACCATATTCTTCTTTTATATTTCCCGCATATCCTTTACCATCAGCTCCTAATAATACAAATTTATTATCTAGCATCTGAGAATTTTCTGAATTGTTCTTTGATATTATTAGTTCATTTAGTAAATTATTCAAATTTACTCCAGTTTTCATTCCTGCCTCATCAATAGTTGCTCCTGATGATGTTCTAAATGAATTATATATTCCATTTGTTGTTTTTGCTGGTCTTCCTTCCATTGACATAATATCAGTTATATTTGTAGAAGATAAATTACTAAAAGTTCCCTCTATTTTTCTTAAACCTACATAATTAGTTGAGCTTGAAATAGTTGATATTGTAGTTCCTGTATCCCCTTTTGCATTTATCCAATTCATACTTGTGTCAGATTTTATTCTTGGGTCTAGTATAAACTTTACTTCTCCTATATCTACTATGTTGTAATTAATAGTTATTTCATCTCCTGTTGCTATAGGAGAGTTATAAACGTCTGAAGATGAAGTCCATATACTTGACTGCCAATCTAACTTTATCCTATAAATTCCACCTTTTAAATTTGGTGGGAATACTAAATTATGACCTTCAATAGTAATCCCTCCCTCAATTTCACGAGGAGTATACGTTACTGAGGTGAAGGAAGCTCCAGATCTTATTCCTGTTTGATATCCAAATTTTTCTGCAAATTTTTGATGTGCTAAAGATATTTTTCCAGAAACTAAATCACTTGAATTTATATCGATAGTTTCTTTTATAGGATCACGTGTTATAATATAGTAATATATCTGTATTTTTGAGTTTCTATTTACTGTATTAATACTTCCTTTAGTTCTAAAAGAACAAGCAGGTCTATTATGATATACTCCTGATAATATATCTGTATTTCCTGGCACATGTTTATAAGTGGTAAGCATATCGTGCCACAGGTCATTTTTACCAGTATGGTCTCCACCAGAAAAAAAATATTGTGTATTCCAAAATATATATCCACCTTCTCTTGTTGTATAACCTCCTGTATAGCCCCATTTAGTACTACCACCTAACACTGAAAATGTAAATAATAAAGTATCTTTAGCCTCCAGAACAGAATCCTTATAAAAACCTGTCTTTGATGGTGAAGTAGCTCTATTTTCATAGCCATCTGTAATAAAGTCTACAGATCCTCCATCCATCCAAACATTAATTCCTTTTACTCCTCCTGTAATAGTAGACATAGTTATATTATCTTCATGTGCTCGAGATGTTGTTATTAATGTAGAATAAGATAATATACTATTAGCTAGTACAGCTTCGGTCACTAGATCGCTACGATTTGTTCCACCACTCTTATACACCTTATTTACAGTCCCTGTAGACTTATCTACTAAAGCTATATAATACTCCTTAGCTTCCTCTTGTTTGTCAACTGTAACTGTTCTCAAACCTTTATTTTCATCTTTTGTTACTGGAAACTTTTTTGTTGTTCCCAT
>JBOFUX010000075.1:0-4398 GCA_051652785.1 Fusobacteriaceae bacterium
GCTACTATACATAAAATCATATATTTTATGTAATTATTTTCTAAAATATATTTTATTCCTATCCAAAATAAAATTATTCCTATAAAATTTCTTAAAATAGTGAAGTTTTGCCAAAAATAAAATAATGAAACATAAATTAGTAAACACAAAGTTGAATGTTTAGAATATGTTATAAAAAGATAATATAAAGTAAATATAAACAAAAAAGATAAAAACATTAAAAAGTGATTATAATCGAAACTTAATATTTTGAAAAAATTCCTCAGTTTTACAAAAGCTATTTCATAAAAATAAGGGTTCTGATTCTTAGGAAGATTATAAAAATACTCATAAACATAGTAATCATATCCTCCTATTCCTTTTCTCAAACCTCCAAATAAAAACAAAAAAATAGTAGGAATGAGAAGCATTTTTTTTTCATATTTTGTTTCTGAAAAAAATATAAATTGTAGAATTAAAAGAATAAATATTAATAAAAGTATAATCATTTTTATTTACCCCGTTTAATAATATTTTTCATAAAAACCCCTATGATTCCTAATAAAAGACCTATAATTCCAGATAATATTATAGTTATTAAATTTTTTCTATCTATTTTTTTTACTTCATCCCCTTTTATCATTAAAGGAAAACTTCTTTCATCATTTTCAATTTCATATAAAATTTTATTCTTTATTTCTATATTTTTTTCATTTTTTATTTTTTTCTCTAAAAATTCTAAATTATTTTCTCTTATTTTTTTAAAATATACCTCTAATAAATATTTTATTTTATCTGGATTTTCACCTTTAATTATTATTTCATAATTGCCGTTTCCATTATCATAAGCTAGTATAACTTCATTTTCTTCTGCTATTTTTTTGTATTCTGTACTTTTAAAAAGTGTTTTTATATCTAAATTATCTTCACCTATTTCATATTTTTTTAAAGTTATTGTCCCATTAATATCTTTTTTTTCAATTACAACATTAGGATTAATACCACTATATCTAAAAAAACCACTATATTCATATAATAACGGATTTTTTAATATTTTTATTACTCCTCCCAAAACACAAAACAAAAATATTGTTATAAAAATTAAAATATTTTTCCTGATTATAGTTATTATTTCCATAATCTTTATCTCCCTTTTCCGAAAATTATTGTTTTTAAAGTCCTAAATATAATAACCATATCCAAATGCATATTTTGATTTTTAACATAATATAAATCGTATTCTAACTTATTTTTTGCATCTTCTATACTGGCACCGTAAGGATACATAACCTGTGCCCAACCTGTAAGACCAGGTTTAACCAAATGTCTCAAATTGTAATAAGGAATAGTTTTTTCTAATTCTTTAATAAAAACCATTCTTTCAGGCCTAGGACCAATAAAACTCATTTCCCCTTTTAATACATTCCAAAGTTGAGGTAATTCATCTATTCTTGTTTTTCTCATAAAATTTCCAAACTTTGTAACTCTAGGGTCATTTACTTGTGCCCATTTTGCCCCATCTTTTTCAGCATCATTTCTCATACTTCTAAATTTATGAACATTAAATTCAACATTGTTTTTCCCCACTCGTTTTTGTGAAAAAATAATTGGACCTTTACTTTCTAACCCTACAATAATATATGCTAACATCATAATAGGCAGTGTTATTACTCCTATTATCACTGATAATATTATATCAAAAACTCTTTTTATTTGAATCTCAAAATTACTATACAAAAGTTTAAATCCATAGGCATTGAGTATCCAATCTTCACTTATACTTTCTACATCTATTTTCCCTTCTATTTCTTGCATATAATCATAGTAATTTTTTACTTCTACACCTGAAATTCTTATTTCAAAAAGATTTTTTATCTCCTCCTTTGTAAAATTTGTTTTACCTAATATAACCAAGGAAATTTTATGCTTTTTCATAAATTTTTCTTGATTTTCTAAAACTTCATTACATTTAATATATTTATATCCTTCTAATTCAGCAAGTCCACGCTCAACATTTACTTTAGTTTTTCCTGAGCCTAAAACTGTTACATAACCATTTTTAAATGTTAGTTTTAGCATAATAATTCTTGTTATTACTTGAAATATAAAAAAAATAAATAAAAATGGCACTAGCCACAAATCCCAGGAATATAGAAACCAATAGAAAAAAAATATAAAATTCATTAGAAAACTTCTTAAAAATTCTCTACTTTTATACTTTGGGATAAAAAACTTCATACAACTACCGACATATAAAGAAATATTTATAAATAAAAATACAAAAATTGATATAACTATCATCTCTTTTCCTAAAGGTAACTTATAACTACATAAAAAATAAACTATTCCTAAAATAAAAATATAAATAAATTTTAAAGTTGAATCTCTTCTATATTCCATTTCTGCTCCTAATTCTGAAAGTTTATTCTTTCGCCATTCATTATTTTATTTTTCTTTCTATCATTATTTTTTAAAAAAATATTTGCTTCAAATATTTCTTTATTATTTTCTAAGTCAATCTCCAGTATTTTTCCCATTGGATATTTTTTATTAATAAACCCAACTGTATTTAAAGTTTTTTTATTATACTTTAATAATTGAGAATAAATATCTAAACTGTTTATATTCTCTTCTTTCAAAATACTAATTTCACTTTCATATTTTTTTCTATCCCAACTATTAATTATTTTTCCTGATAAGTAAAACTCAAAAATCCTCTCAGTATTATAATAGAAAAAGCTATTTTCTTTTTTTATTATATTCCATGTTCTTTCATCTGCTTCTAAGGTTGGATCAAAAATATATCTTATATCCCCTTCTTTGTCAAATATAATTCCACTTGCCTCTTTTCCAAATAAATAGGTGAAATATGTCATTCCTTGTGTCGACTCTTTTTCATCAATATTTTTTATTACAATACTTGGTATCTTATCTGGGAGCAAAGGAGAGATTATTTTTAATTCTACTTTATTTTTTCCATTATCTAACTCAATAATATTCTCAGTATCATTCATGTATAAACCATATATTTCAATATATTCTTTATTTTCTTGAATATATTCAAAATTTTCTAATCTATTTTTATTCTTAATTTTTATATTTACTTTTTCATTTATACTATTAGGGTATCTTATATAAGCCATGTTTACAACTCTGTTATATGGATTTATTTTTATATATGGCGATTCATAGGTATAATTTCCTTTTTTATATTCCTCATTTAATTGTTCTAAAGTTTTTTTATCATTTATATAAAAAATCCCATTTTTACATATTTCTATGTAGTCTAAATTTGGATACAATTTTTCTATTTCCACTTTAAAATTATTTACTAAATCACCTAATTTTTTCAACATTATTGATAACTCATAAACTTCCTCCATTTCTAAAGAAGATAAAATTAAAGTTGTAAAATCTTTTGTCGTAACTTCTATTTTCTCTGGTATTTTTTTTCCCTTTAAAATTTCTTTTGTATTTTCTGCTATTTTAGGCGGTAAATTTTTAGATATTTTTTTCATTGTTTCAGGAAGAAGTTCGTAAAGAGTCTCTTTATTTCTAATAAACTTTATTATTTTATCTCCCTCTTTTGCAAAAAAATTATAATCAAAATTAATATATTTTTCTTTTAAATAATTTTTTATTTCCCCTGATACCTCTTCAAGTTCTTTTAATTCTCTTGAAACAATTAATATTTCCTCTGCATCTGCTATACCTACATCAAAACTATTTATTTTTAATAATTTTTTTTCCCCATCTTTTAAATTTAATATTTTTTTGATTGTCTCTCTATTAGTTAAGTAGTTCACTGTTCTAATTTCTTTCAAAGATAACTTTTCCATTATTTTATTGAATTTTTCTGAATATATTTTTCTAGCTATTTCTTTTTTTATTTTTTTCTCTTCATTTTTTATAAAAAACTCTTGAATAAATGTAGGTTTTCTCTTCTCCTCATTTAAAACTGTTCCAAAAGAACTCCATACTATCCCTAAAAAGATAAAAATGAAAAGAGGTTTTATCTTTAATTTCATAATTTTCGCTCCTCAATTACTTAGATAAATATTAATTATATTTAGTATACTTGTTTACCTAAACAAATTCAACTTTTTTATTTATAATTAATAATTTTTTATTGTTAACTATGTTCATTACTACAATAATAAGTATAATTAATAAAATAAAAAAAAGAATAAAAAAGTTAAAATTGATAATAATTTTAATCTTTTCTATTCTTTTTCTCATTTTTAATAATAAATATTCAGAACATTCTAATTTTATTTACAACTCTTAATCCTACATTATATATTTTTGTTTTATACGTATTTTTTTATTTATTATCATTTTATTTGCTCGTTGTTTTGATAAGTTCCTTTCTGAAAAAACTAAATAATAGCTGTTTTCTCCTTTTTTTCCTTTTCCTTT
>JBOFUX010000076.1:0-24842 GCA_051652785.1 Fusobacteriaceae bacterium
TGTCTTGTTTTTGTTCCTCTTGCTTGTCTTTGTCTTGTTTTTGTTCCTCTTGCTTGTCTTTGTCTTGTTTTTGTTCCTCTTGCTTGTCTTTGTCTTGTTTTTGTTCCTCTTGCTTGTCTTTATCTTGTTTTTGTTCCTCTTGCTTGTCTTTATCTTGATCTTGCTGTTCTTGCTTATCTTTGCTTTTATTTTGATTTTTAATTTTTTCTAAAACTATTTCATAATTTTTTTTTATATTTATATCTTCACTAGTTTTTAACTGTTTTTTATATTCTAAAAGGGCTTCTTTAATTCCTATCTCTTTATTTTTTTCCTCTTTATTTTCTGAATTTTCTTCTTTTATCTTTACACTTTTGTTTTCATTTTTTATTATAGAGTTACCTTTTATAAAATATTCTTCATGTTCTTCCGCAATAACTTTATCATAATTTTCACTTGCATAATTAACTTTTACTAAATTACTCTTTGTTCCTACTCTTTCTTTTATTCTTAATGCTTTTTCATAAAAACTTTTAGCCTCATCAAATTTTAGCTCTTTTATAGCAATATTCCCTTTTTTTATATAATAATACTCTCTTAGTGAGTTAATAGATAGTATTAAAACAATAAAGGAAAATATAACAATAAATAAATGTTTATTTTTCTTCATTTTTTATACCACCTTTTATTAAATATGCAATTAATAATAAAATTATCCCCATTAAAAGTGGATATTGAAAATATTTTCTATAATTTTTTAAACTCTCTTCTCTTGTATTGTTTCTTTCTAAAGTTGAAATAGCTTTAACAAATCTTTTGCTTTCATCTTTAGTATTATTAATTTCAAAGTAGTTTTCTCCTGAGATACTTTTTAAAAGTTCTGAATTTAATTTACTTAAAGCTGCGCTTCCATTTTTATCTTTTATAAATCCTATTTTTTTTCCTTTTTTATATTTAGGAACTATATTTCCTTCTGTTGTTCCAATTCCCATACTATAAATTTTTAATTTAGTGTCCTTTATATGATCAGATAAAGTTTTATCAAAATCCCCACCATCTGATACAATAAGAACTACTGGATTTTCTGTTGCAGTTTCTTTAAAAGACATCTCTGCCAATTTTATAGCAGATAATAGTTCTGTCCCTCCACCTGAGATAAGAGTTGTATCTATTGCCTCTATATAGTTATTTGCCATGGTGTAATCATCTGTTAAAGGCAATTGTACATAGGCACTATCTGAAAAAGGAATTATACCTATACGGTCCCCTTTTAAATCTTTTAATACTTCTTCTATTACTTGTTTCGCTCTAGCTAATCTTGTTGGATAAACATCTTCTACCATCATAGAGTTAGATGTGTCTATTAATATATATATATCAAGACCTTTAACCTCTTGTTTTTCTTCTTCAATAAGTTTTTGAGGAGAAAGTAAAGCTATAAATACAAGAACTGTTCCTGTTATAAAAAGAAGACCTTTTATAATTTCTGTTTTCTTATGTACTTTAAGTTTTAATGAATTTATTATTTTATTTTTTTTTATAATACCTAAACAAGTTATTAGTCCTATACAAATAGGAAATAATATATATATTAGATATTTCATGTTACCAAATTCCAATAATCTCACTCCCTATGGTATTTTTATATAAATCAGATATTGTAATCCTAAAGCAATTGCTAATAATATTAATGAAATTTTTAATAAAATTTCAAATAATTCTTCTTTTTCATAATATTCTCTACCCTCTATTTCTGTTTTTTCTAGTTTATCAATTTCAGTAAAAATAGCTTTAAACTCCTCAGGGTTACTTGCTCTAAAATATTTTCCTCCAGTTTCAGTCGCTATATGTTGCAAAAGATTTTCATCAAGTTCCTTATTGGCAACTATTCTATTTCCAAAAAAACTTGGTACCACTATTTCTCTTGCACCTATCCCAACTGTATATACTTTTATTCCTAGATCTTTAGCTATTTTAGTTGCGGCAACTGGACTCATCTCTCCAGAATTATTTTCTCCATCAGTTAATAATATAATTACTTTAGATTTTGAAGGAGACTTTTTAAGTCTATTAATAGCTACACCTAATCCCATTCCAATAGCAGTTCTATCGTTACTTGTTATATCATTAGTTGTAATATCTCCTACTACTTTTTGAATAACAGAATGATCAAATGTTAGTGGTACCTTTGTGTACGCATCTCCTCCAAATACTACAAGAGAAACTCTATCACCATTTCTTTTTACTACAAACTCTTTTAATATTTCTTTTGCTTTTTCTAGCCTATTAGGTTTAAAATCACTTTGTTCCATTGATTTAGATAAATCTAGAGATATTACCATATCAATAGCATTTTTTTTTATCTTTATATTTTGAGATACAAGTTGAGGTCTCCCTAGTGCTATTACCATAAAAATTAAAGATAATAACAAAATATATTTTGAGATTAAATGCTTCTTAGTTTTTTTTATTTTATTTTTTAAGGGCATTATACTTGGTATTTTTATCCCTTTTTTTTGTTTAGTTCTCTTTTTAAGAAAAATATATAAAAAAACTAAAATTAGTATTAAAAAATAAGGATTATTAAATTTAAACATTAGTTTTCACCTCATTTTTTTCTATTCTTTTAAATATTTCATATGTTTTTTTTATTAAATTTTCTTTTTCAAAAGCTTCATTTTCAAAATTTTTATTTGAAAATTTGTAATTATCTAAACTTATTAAAAATTTTATATCCTCATTATCTACAACGCCAATCTCTTCATAATTTCCACTTATAAAGTTGCTTGTATATACACCATCTATATACTTTCTCAAAGAATAACTTATCTCGTAGCTCCAATTATCTTTATCTAAAGATTTCATCATCTTATTAAATTCTTCTTTAGGAGATAAAATTTTATTTTTAATTTTTGATTTAATTAAAAAATATAATCCTATTATAAAAGTTATAACAGATATTAGAGAGACAAAAGGAAAAGTTGAGTTAAACATCTTTTTATTACTATAATCGCTTAAATTCATATATATGTCTTTATCATTTTCATTTAAATTAGTAACTATCTCAAACTCTATCTTCTTATTATCAACTTCAATTTTTTTCTTTCCTAATTCAAAGGCTCTAAATGATACTACATATGTATCTTTTTCTTTTTTTATATTTTCAAGTTCAATATTTTTAAGTTTTTCAAAACTTTCTTTTATTTCTCTTTCTGTAGTATTTTTTATTTTTAAATTTATTTTATCCCCTAAATTAAACTTTTCAATTGTATAAGATTGAATAGTTAAAATAAAAAGAAATAACATGACTAATTTTTTTTTCATTATCCTCTCCTTTGATTAAAAAACTGCAGAAGAGCTTTTATATAATCTTCATCTGTAAAAATAGTTATAGATTTTTTCATTTTTAAATTTGAGCTTAAAGAAATATCTTCTTTTAAATTCTCAATTATTATCTCCTCTCCAGTTTCCGAATCGATAAGTTCAAAAATTGCTCCTTTAGGAAGAGTTTCATTTCCTCGCTCTAAAATCCTAATTGGAATTAAATCATGTTTACTTTCTGTTATTTTTAAACTTTTTTCATAATTTTCATCTAAAAAATCAGATATTAAAAAAACAATGGATTTTTTCTTAACTACCTTGTTAAAAAAACTTAATACTGTATCTATATTGGTTCTATTTCCTTTTGTTTCCAAAGTAAGAAAATTATTTAAAATTGACAATGTATGTTTTTTTCCCTTTTTCAACGGAATAAATTTCTCTACTCTATCAGTAAAAAATAAAGCACCTACTTTATCATCATTTTTATTCGCACTAAAACCTAAAGTAGCTAATAACTCTCCAATCATCTCTTTTTTCTTCCAAAAGCTATTTGATTCTGACATATCAATAACTAAAAATATAGAAAGCTCTCTTTCTTCAACAAACTCTTTTATATAAGCTTTTCTCTGTCGTGCTGTCACTTTCCAATCTATTTTTTTTACGTCATCACCAGGAGAATATCTTCTTATCTCTGCAAACTCCATTCCATTTCCTTTAAAACATGAGTGATAACTCCCAGAAAATATATTATTAGCTATAATATTAGAATTTATCTCTATTGTTTTTATTTTTTTTAGTATTTCTTGTTTATCCATAGAGTCTTCTCCTTTATTATATATTAGTCTAAGGTAATTCTACCCCTTCCATAATTTCCTCTATTATATTTTCCACTGTTTTACCTTCTGCTTCAGCCTCATATGTTAGTGCTATTCTATGTCTTAAAACATCATTGATAACTTTTTTTATATCTTCTGGAATAACAAATTCACGAGAATTTAAAAATGCATTAGCCTTACTAGCTAAAACAATTGCAATAGTGGCTCTAGGTGAGGCACCATAACTTATATATGAAGATATTTCTCTAGTCTTAAATACTATATTTAGTATATAATCTTTAAGTTTTTCATCTATATGTATTTCTCTTATTGATTTTTTTAACTCAATTATATTCTCTTTATTTAAAATTTCATTTATACCTATATTATCAAAATTTTCACTTCCTGTTAATAGGTCAAGTATAGTTTTTTCCTCTTCTTTACTTGGGTATTCAACTTTTACTTTCATTATAAATCTATCTTGCTGAGCTTCTGGAAGAGAATAAGTTCCATCTTGCTCTACAGGATTCTGTGTAGCTAAAACCATAAAAGGCTGATCTAATTTATATGTTATGTTAGCTATAGTTACTTGCTTCTCTTGCATAGCCTCTAAGAGAGCTGATTGAACCTTGGCTGGTGCTCTATTTATTTCATCTGCTAATATTATATTCGCAAAAATTGGTCCTTTTTTTATATGAAATTCACCTGTTTTTTCATTGTATATTTCTGTTCCTATTATATCACTAGGTAAAAGATCGGGTGTAAATTGAATTCTTGAAAATTTAAGCCCTAAAGTTTCTGCTACAGTACTAACTGTTAAAGATTTCGCAAGTCCAGGCAATCCTTCTAATAGAATATGGTTTCCTGTTAAAATAGAAATCAATATTTTATCAACCATTTCTTCTTGACCTATAATTTTTTTAGCAATCTCTTTTTTTAGATTTACTATTAATTCTTTTTGCATTGTTTCCTCCTAAGCATTTTTTTAATTTTCAACTGTTCTATTGTTGTTTTATTATTTTTCATATCTTTATTTAGACGAAAGAAATATTATTTTTGTCTAAACTAAAAAAATTTAAATACAATAATTTTTTAGTTTTTTGTTTTTTCTATTTCTAACTATTTAATTTTATTTTAATTATTTTAATTATTTTATTTTATTTTATTTTATTTTATTTTATTTTATTTTATATTTTTTTATATTTTTTTACTCTGTTTTTTATTCTGTTTTTTTACTTTATTTTTTTACTTTATTTTTTTACTTTATTTTTTCATATAATTCTTTGTATAGCCCTTCTTTTTTTATAAGTTCATCATGACTTCCAGTCTCTTCAATTCCACAATCAGTTAAAACAACAATTTCATCTGCATTTTTTATAGTTGATAATCTATGCGCTACAACTATTGTTGTTCTTCCTTTACAAAGATCATTTAATGAATTTTGTATTAAATATTCTGTAATATTATCTAACGCTGAAGTGGCTTCGTCTAGTATTAAAATTGGTGGATTTTTTAGAAATATTCTAGCGATAGAAACTCTTTGCTTTTGTCCCCCAGAAAGCTTTACTCCTCTTTCTCCAACTTCTGTGTTATATCCATCAGACATTTCTAATATCAATTCATGAATATTTGCTTTTTTAGCGGCTTCTATTATTTCTTCATCTGTTGCGTTTATTTTTCCTATCGCTATATTTTCTCTTATTGTTCCTGTGAATAAAAATACGTCTTGTTGAACAATACCAATATTTTTTCTTAAAGAATCTAATTTAATTGAATTTATATTTTTTCCATCTATTAAAATTTCACCTTCTAATACTGGATAAAATCTTGGAATTAAATTACATAAAGTTGTTTTTCCTCCACCAGAAGGACCTACTAAAGCTATCATCTTTCCTTTTTCTATTTTTAAAGATATATTTTTTAGAATTTCTTTATTTTCATGAGAGAAAGAAACATTTTTAAATTCTATTTTCCCTTGAACCTCATTTAGTTCTAAATTATCATCTTGGTCTTTTTCAATATTTTCACCTACTATATCTACAAACCTTTTAAACCCACTCATTCCATTTTGATACTGCTCAACAAAACTAATAAGTCTTTTTATCGGTTGGGCAAAAATTCTTGTATATAATAAATAAGCTAAAAAATCTCCTATATCTATTTTACCTAAGTATGCGAACGCTCCACCTAATGCTAAAACTATATAATCTAACATATCCATAAAAAAGCCTACTCCAGCACTATATTCCGCCATTACTTTGTATGCTTCTTCGCTAGATTCCTTAAATTCGCTATTACTCATTTTAAATTTTTCCATCTCTCTTTCTTCATTTACAAAAGCTTTAGAAACTCTTATTCCTGAAATACTATTTTGAAGACTTGAATTTATTTTAGAAGTTTTCTCTCTTCTCTTTACAAAAGCAGTTAACATTTTTTTTCTCTTACCCATACTGAATATAATTAGTATGGGTAAGACACAGAAAATTGAAAGTGTTAAAATTACATTTATTTTAATAAGTATAATAAAAGAACCTATTAACATTATTCCAGAAATAAAAATGTCCTCAGGTCCATGATGAGCAAGTTCTGAAATATCTTGTAAATCATTTACTATTCTTGACATAATACTACCAGTTCCAGTATTATCAAAATATTTTATAGGTAAATTTTGTAAATGCTTATATAAATCCCGTCGCATATCAGCTTGCATTCTAACACCGACCAGATGACCCCAATACTGCATAAAGTATGTACAAGACATCTTAACTAAATATATAATAAAAAATACAACTGCCATAATTAAAATAGTGTCATAATCTTTATTTGGTATTACATTATTTACAATATTTCTTGTCATCATAGGATACACTAGTTCACAAGCAGCAGAAATAGTTGCAACAATCAAGTCCAAGGTAAATAATTTTTTATAAGGTTTATAATAACTAATAAATTTTTTTAGCATCTTTCGTCTTTTCCCCCTTATTTTATTCTATTTTTATTTTATTTTTATTCTATTTTTATTTTATTTTTTATTTTACTTTTTATTTTATTTTACTTTTTATTTTATTTTACTTTTTATTTTATTTTTTATTTAAATTTCTTTGTTTAAATTTCTTTGTTTAAATTAAGTTTTCCCATTCTTTAACAGTTGAAGGAAACTTCTTTATCCGAACATCATCAATGTAAAAAGTTGGAACAACTTCAAAATCCCATTCAGAAACTTCTGCATTTAATTTTCTATGAACTTCTTTATATTTATTTTCTAAAAGTTCTTTTTTAAAATAATCTTTATCTATACCTATCTCTTTTGCTATTTTTGATAAAATATCTATATCACCTATATTTTTGTTTTCTAACCAATAACTATCCATTACTCGATTAATATACTCTTTATCTTTTTTAAATTCTTTTGCAATTTCTAGTCCTTCAAAGGCTAAAGCAGTTCTAGGTATAGGGGATACACTTGGAGAGTTCATCTTAATATTTTCTAATTTTAGCATTGGAACTATATTTTTTAAAAAATAATTATTTTTTTCTTCTGTTACTAATTTTTCTTTATTCGGCTCTGGATTTAACTCATATGGCAGCCATTGAAACTCTATGTCTTCTATTCTTTCTCCTAAAGCTTTCCACATCACTTTTTTTGCCACATAGCAATACGGACAAATAAAATCAAATATAATTTTTATTTTCATTTTTTCTCCTTAGTTTCTATATTTTTTTAAACTTTTATTAACTGAAAGGACTGTTATTATCGCTGCAATAATATCACATATCGGCTGTGATACCCACACTCCATCTAATCCATAAATATTTGATAAAATTATAATAAGAGGCACTAATAATATTACCTGTCTTAAAAGACTTAAAAACATTGCTTCCTTTCCTTTTCCAATTGCTAAAAAATAGTTACTACCTGCCATACCAAGTCCTATTAAGGGCATTGCTGATATATAAATTCTCATACCTCTCACTGAAATGGACATCATTTCTACATTTTTATTAAATAGTCCTACTATACTTTCAGTGAATATTTCTGCAAATATTAATGCAATTGTAAAAAGTGCAACACCAATATAGGAAGAAAGTTTATAAGCTTTTTCCACTCTATCGTATTTTTTTGCACCATAATTATAACCTATTATTGGTTGAGCTCCTTGGGAAATTCCTAAAACTGGCATGAAACATAAAAGAGCAACTGCATTTACTGTCGCCATAGCCCCTATTGCTAAATCTCCACCATTAGTTTTTAACGCATTATTATTTATAACTTGTACTAAACTTGCTGAAACTTGCATAACAAAAGGTGAAACTCCAATAATAAAAATTAATTTTATTATTTTTTTATCTAATAAAAGATTAATTTTTTTTATTTTTAAATTTGAATAGCTACTTCTATAATACATAACAGATAAAAGAGCTGTTATTATTTGAGATAATATTGTTGCATACGCTGCACCTTTTATCCCCATATTGAATTTAAATATAAATATAGGGTCTAAAATTATATTTAAAAAACAACTTAGTACCATAATCATGGATGAAATTTTAGGACTTCCATCTGCCCTTATAGTTGTGTTTAATCCATAACCTAGTATATTAAAAACTGTTCCCAAAAGAATAATTTCAATATACTTTTCTGCATAAATTATTGTTGAATCACTGGCACCAAAAGCAACTAATATTTTATCTTTAAATAAAAAGCCTATTACAGTTATTATTATCCCTATCAAAAAAGATAACGTCACTATATTTCCAATTATTTTTTCTGCACTTTCTCTATTTTTTTGCCCTAGCTTAATTGAAATATTTGCCGTTGCTCCTACTCCAATTAACATTCCAAAAGCCAAAATAAGAGTAGTTATAGGCATTGTTACTCCAAGCCCTGTTATAGCTAATTCTCCTATATCTTTCATATTTCCAATAAATATTCTATCTACAACATTATAAAGTGCACTTACTAACATACCAATAATTGCCGGTATTGAGTATTTAATTAACAGTTTTACAACAGACTCTTGTTCCAAAGACAAAACTTGCTTCATTTCTCCTCCATATTTTATATATAAAAGAGCAGGAAAAAATTGACTTTTCTCCTACTCATTTTTTATATAAAAGATTAATGTTATTTTTTAATAAATTTAGTTTTATTAATTTTTATTATATCTTTTAAAACTTTAAAATCTTCTACAGTTGAGAACGATACAACAGTTCCTGATTTATTAGCTCTTCCTGTTCTTCCACTTCTGTGAACAAAGTCCTCAGCAGTTCGTGGCATATCATAATTTATAACGTGAGTAACTTGTGGAATATCTAGTCCTCTTGCTGCAATATCAGTAGCAACTAAAATTTTAAACTCTCCATTTCTAAATCCATCTAATGCTCTTTCTCGCTGCCCTTGAGATAAATTCCCTTGAAAATGCACAGATTTAAATTTTTTACCCTCTAAAATTCTACTTAAATTTTTAGCTTTATGCTTACTATTAGTAAAAATAATTGTAGAATCTATTTTTTCTTCTAACAAGATATCTATTAATTTAGATTTTTTTTCATCACTTTTCATTTCTAATAAAATATGCTCAATTTTTTTTACTGGTTCTTTGTATTCTGTTTCAACGATTACTGGTGCTTTTAAAACTTCAGCCACTAATGTTTTTATTTCTTGTGGCATAGTTGCAGAAAAAAGTAACGATTGTTTTCCCTTTGGAGTTTCCTTCATTATTTTTTTTATATCTTTTAAAAATCCCATATCTAACATACGATCCGCTTCATCTAAAACAAGTATTTCTAATTTGTTTAAAATTAAATATCTTTGTGTTATCTGATCTAAAAGTCTCCCTGGACACCCTACTACAATATCCATTCCTTTTTTCAAATTTTCTATTTGCAGTTTAGCAGAAACTCCCCCATATACTGTACAGCTTTTTAGATTTGTTAGTTCAGCTAATTGTTTTATAGAATTGTTAATCTGTTCTGCTAACTCTCTTGTAGGTGCAATAATCAAAGCTCTTACCCCTTTTTTATCTCTATGTCCTAATTTTTGTAAAATTGGTAGTACAAAAGCTGCTGTTTTTCCTGTTCCTGTTTTAGCAAGTCCTAAAACATCTTTCCCTTCTAGAACATAAGGTATTGCTTGTTTCTGAATTGGCGTTGGATTTATATATCCCACTTTTTTTATTTGTGTCATTATTTCTTCTTTAAATTTAAAATCACTAAAACTCATTATCACTCCATTTACTTTAATATATTTTATCTCTTCATTATATCATTTTTTTTAAGCATTACCTATAAATATAATTTAGTTTATTTTTATAAATTCAATAATTGAATCTATAAAATTCCAATTTGTGAAAATAGTTAATTTATCTAATGCTAATAATGTTCCCATTATAATCAATAAAAAACCACTTATTTTATCTGATAATAGAAATTTTATTTTATAATTAGTTAATTTTATCATATTATCCATAAAAAATGCAAAAATTAAAAATGGAAAACCCAAGCCAAGAGTGAATATCCAAATATATAGTACCCCCTCATTTAAAGTTGCACTTAGAGATAAATATGAGAAAATTGTAAATAAAATTGGTCCCATACAAGGTGCCCAACCAAATCCAAAAGCAAAGCCAAATATATATGAAGTTATATAATTTCTTTTTATAAACTTTAATTCCATTCTTTTTTCTGAATATAATTTAGTTATTTTAAAAACCCCTAAAATATTTAGTCCCATAATTATAATAAAAATACCAAAAATAATATTCAAAACTTTATTCCCTAAAAATAAAGAAGCAAAATTTGTGAATTTTGAAATTATAAGTTGTAAAATTGAAAAAGCAAATCCAAATCCTAAGATAAAAAACATTGTATTTCTTATTATCCACCATTTTTTCTTAGAATTAATTTTTTCTCCAACTACTACTCCAGAAATATACGACAAATAACTAGGAACAATAGGAATGATACAAGGACTTAAAAAAGTTCCTAGTCCTGCTAAAAAAACTATTAGAATATTAATATTTTGTCCCATTTACTCTCCCATTATATCCATATTTACTAAATTCCAATTTACCACTCCTGAAACTCTTGCTATAATAACACCTTTTTCATCTACAACATATGAGGTAGGTGTTCCTCTAATGAAAAACATATTTGCTAACTCTTCTTTTTTATCGTGGTAGTGCTTAAATTCTACTGGATATTTTTTTACATACTGCTCTATTGTTTTTGCATTTTCTCCAATAAAAATAGAAACAACATTTATTTTTTCTTTATTTTTTATATAAAATTCATTTAAAATAGGTCTTTCCTCAGTGCAGTACTGGCACCAAGTAGTTACAAAACTATAAATTGTTTTTTTTCCTTCTAAGTCCTTTGAAGTTATTTTTTCTTTTCCATCTGTAGAAACTAAAGTAATTTTTGGAAATAAATCATTTTTTTGTAATCCAACTTTTCTAATTTCCTCTTTTGAAAAAATCATAAGTGTTAATACTAAAAATAATATTATAGTTAATATTTTTTTCATACTTTTTCTCCTTAGTTTTTTACTAATTAAAATTATATTGGTTAAACATTCAATCACTCCATTAATTTTCTTTTTAAATTATATCATATTTTTTCATTCTCTTATCTTTTTTTAATAAATATAGTATAATAAAATATAGTTTTTTACTTAGAGCTGATTTTCACAAGTCATCTCTATTAAAGTGAGAAATGTAATTTTTTAATTAAAGGTAAATCAAAATAAAAAATAAAGGAAAAAAAATGAAAAATTATATGTTTATTACTCAGTATGATGGGAGCAGATATAAAGGTTGGCAAAGACTTCCAGATATTATTGAAAAATCTATTCAAGGAAAGATTGAAATTGTTCTCTCTAAATTACTTAATGAGGAAATTAAAATTATAGGAAGTGGGAGAACTGATGCTGGTGTTCATGCTCTAATGCAGGTTTGCAATTTTAAAACAAATTATGAAATTCAAGATAATTTTATAATGGAATTAAACAGATATTTACCAGAAGATATTAAGATAATCAAATTTAAAAAAGTAGATGATAGGTTTCACGCTAGATACAATGCAATCAATAAAATATATATGTATAGAATAGATAACTCTCCCTATGGAAATCCTTTTTTAAGAAAATTTTCATATTTTATAGAAGAAAAATTGGATTTACTTAAAATGCAAGAAGTTGCAAATATTTTTTTAGGAGTACACGATTTCACTTCTTTTTCTAAAAATAACGGAAAAAAGAAAAATTGTGTTAGACATATAAAATCTATAACGATTAAAGAGGAAAACAATATTATAGAAATATATTTTGAAGCTGACGGCTTTCTTTATAATATGGTTAGAATGCTTACTGGAGCAATTATAAGTGTCGGTTTGAACCTATGTGAAGTGAAAGAAGTCTCTCTTCTTTTAAAGGAAACATCCAGAGAAAAATATAGATTTGTTGTTCCACCACAAGGTTTATTTTTAGTACAAGTAGATTATTAAAAAATTAATATTAAAATAATTTTTTAATATTAATTTTTTAATAGAATAATTATTATTTTTAAATAAGTTATATAAAAATAGATAAATTTTACTAATTAAATTTTATCCATTTTTATATAAAATTTTATACTAATTTTCTAGCTTTTACAAAAAAATTAAAAAAATTTCTTTTATTTTTTTTCCTCTTCACCTTTTAAACACTTATCACTGGTTAATTTTATCCCTATTGCCCCTAAAGGAGCAGTTATTAATACACTTAAAATTGCGATTCCCTGCATTATTTCTCCACCTGCTACGCCATACTGTAAAGGTATTCCTGCTTTTGCTGATTGTACCGTTGCTTTTGGGAGATATGCTATAACACAAAAAAACTTTTCCTTATTAGTCAAATTAGTTCCTATAAGAGAGATTAGAACTCCTACTGCTCTAATAGATAAAGAAATAGATAAAATTTTAACTCCAATAAAAAAAAACTCTCCAATTATAGTAGGATTAATAGCCATTCCAACTAATGCAAAAAGATAAAGTTTACCTTTTTGCCAAATCCAATTCATATGTTTTAGTATATCTTTTGCTTCTATTTTCATTGTATTTCTAATATAAAATCCAAATATCATAATAGCAAGTAAAGAGTTAAATTGATCCCAGTGAAAATGTTTTTCTATTACTCTCATAAATACGCATAAACTAAAAATTAATCCAGTTTTTACATAAATATTTTTTATATATTTAAGAATTTTTTTACTCCAAAAACCTGTAATTAAACCTATAATAATTGCTAATGATAAAGTTAATGGAATACTTATAATTTGTGAAAAAAGTGAAGATTCAACTCCTGATTGTTCTTTTAAATACAAGGTTAAAAATGTAGTAAAAAGTGTAATTGCCACAGTATCATCTGCTGAAGCTCCAACTAACAACATCTGCGGAATAGCCTTATCTTGACCTTTCTTCCTTTTTATTAATGAAATCATAGAAGGAATAAGTACAGCTGGGCTCACGGCTGCTATTATAAAACCTAATATTGCACCTTGTACAAATGTAAAATTTAAAAAGATTGTTGCAAGATAGGCAATGGCAAATCCCTCCATAGTTGCTGGAATTATACTAAGTAATATTGCAGGTCTGCCTATTTGTTTCATCTGTTTAGAACTTATTCCTAGTCCTCCTATAAAAAGAACTGTAATCAAAGCTAAATCTTTTATCGTTGGAGCATTTTTTATTATAGATACCGGTATTTTATTTAAAAATGATGGACCTAAGAACATTCCAACAAGCATCATTCCTATTAATGAAGGCAATTTTAACTTTTCTAATAATCTTCCTCCAATATCTGTAATAACTCCCAGTATAGCAAGTCCTAGTATAAAAACTATTGTATTCAACTTCTCCTCCTTGATTAAAAAACTTACTTTAACTTTATTTAATTAGAACTTAATTATTTTAATTTGTTTTTAGTTTGTTTTTAGTTTGTTTTTAATTTGTTTTTAAATAAGACTCAATTTTTTCTAAAAATCTTATTCCATATTTTTTTAATTTTATCTCTCCAACACCCGATATTTTTAATAAATCTTCTTGATTAAGCGGTTCTTTTTCGCTCATTTCCTTTAAAGTTTTATCGGAAAAAATCATATAAGGAGGTAATTTTTCCTCTTCTGCTATTACTTTTCTAAATTTCTTGAGGTTTTCAAATAATTGCATATTTTCTTGGAGAATCTTCTTTTCTATTTTTTCTACTTTTCTAAAAATTTCTTTTTTTTCTCTGATAAAATCTTTACCTTTTTGAGTTAAAATAACTATTGGATATTCTCCAGTTGTTATCTCTAAATATCCATCTCCCACTAATAAATCCATAAAGGCTCTAATCTCTTTTTGCGTATATTCTTTTAGTATACCGTAAGTTGTTTGAGTATTTAAGTTGAATTTTAATATACTTGCATTTTTAGATCCTGCAAGAACAGAAACAATAGTATTTATCCCATAACGTTCCCTTGTTCTTCCTATACAAGATATTATCTTTTGAGATTCCACTGTTATATTTTCTTCCACTCTAGTATCTAAACAACTACTACAATTTTCACAATTTTCAATAGGTAACTCTCCAAAATATTCTAAAACATAGGATCGAATGCATTTAGATGTATGAACATAATTTATCACTGTACTCAATTTTTCATACTTTCCTTTAATTATTTCTTCACTTGCTCCAAACTGATTATTTTCTATAAAAAATCTTTGAGTTTTTATATCTTTCGGGTTAAATATAAGAATACAAGTTGAAGCTAAACCATCTCTTCCCGCTCTCCCTGCTTCTTGATAATAACTTTCTAAATCCTTAGTTAAATTATTATGAATTACAAATCTAACATTAGATTTATCTATTCCCATTCCAAAAGCATTGGTAGCTACTATTATTTCTATATTATCCTTTATAAACTCCTCTTGATTTAAATTTCTTTCTTTATCTGACATTCCAGCATGATATTTTCCAATTTTATATTTTTTAGAAAGGTCACTGTATAAATTATCAACCTCTTTTCTAGTTGCACAGTAAATAATACCTGATTCCCCTTCATGTTCATTTAAATATTTTTTTATATAATCCTTTGAATTGACTCCTTTAACTACGACATATTTTAAATTAGGTCTATCAAAACCTGTTATATAAATATTGGGTTTTATTTTTAACATTTTAATAATATCTTCCCTTACTTCTGGAGTTGCTGTTGCAGTAAAGGCACTAATTATTGGTTTTTTTTTCAATTTCCAAATAAATTTTATTATATTTAAATAACTGCTTCTAAAATCATGACCCCATTGAGATACACAATGAGCTTCATCTATAGATATTTGAGATATATTTAAATTATTACTTTCTATAATAAACTCTTCATTTTCTAATCTCTCAGGTGCTACATAAACTATTTTATAAACCCCTGTTTTTAAATTCTCATAAATTTTATTATATTCTTTAGATGTCAAACTACTGTTTATATAAGCACTAGGTATACCTAAATCATTTAAAGCATCTACTTGGTCTTTCATAAGAGAGATAAGTGGTGATACTACAAGGGTAATTCCTTCTAGCAATAAAGCAGGTATTTGGTAACAAAGAGATTTTCCACCCCCTGTTGGCATTATTCCAAGTGTATCCTTTTTAGAAAGAATACTATCTATTATTTCTTCCTGACCAGGTCTAAAATTACTATATCCATAATATTTTTTTAGTATCTTAAATTTATCCATATTTCTCCTATTTTTATATTTAGTTTAATTTTATAAAGAAGACAATTTTCTTAGTTTACTGTATCATGTATTCTATAATTAAAACATGATAGTGTCAAGTATTACTCACTAAATATTTGGGTCAAGTGTTTATATATATCTCACTTTAAAGTTAAGATTTTTTAAGATAAAATTCACTTATATTTTTATTATAAAAAATTTTAACTTTATATAAAGTAAAAAAACTTAATTTATAGATTTGCATAAGCTTTGGATAAATAGGAAAAAGAGAGCTAATTTTTGATACAAATTTTATTCAATGTAAATTCTAAAGTTATTTTTGGTTAATAAATATATTATGAGGATAAAATTTAAAATAGAATAAATCAAATAAATCAAAATAGGATTTATTGTCCCCTTAATTTAACATAAAAAAATAAGTTATAATAAAAAAATGGATAAATTTAAATAATTTAAATTTATCCATTTTTTACAAAGTTTTTATATTGCACCCTTATATTCTAACTGAGTTAGGAATTCTTTATAACTTCTCAATATACCCCATAAATTCATCTTTAGATGATTTTACTCTTGTTAATGTGCTTCTAAAATATTTTTTTCTTATTATAGCTTCTAATTCAGAAGGTATATCTTTTAAATTAGTTATTCTCCTTTTCATAAGCTCTTTTTCAATAGGTTTATCTATCCCTATAATTTTAGTAAAAAATTCAACTTTACCTGATATTTGAGCTAAAGAAATTTTTTTGATACCGTCTTCATTATGGTAGATAAAAATATAATCTCCTATTTTCATATTCTTCGACCAATGGATTAAAACTACAACACAATTATTATCTTTTTCAATTCCATGATTATTTTTTAAAACCATAATTTTTTCTTTAATTTCTTCTGAAGATAGAGAGTTATCAATTATATTTTTTTTTAATTTTTTATACAGCTCATCTTCAAGGCATTCACAACAACTTCCAAATAAAGTATAGATATTTTTTCCATCAAAATGAGTATCCGCATTTGAATCCATTCTTATTACCCAAATATTTTTTTTCATTTTTTCTCCATTTAACTTTATATTTTTTATACTATAATAATATCACATTTTCTCTATAAAACAAAAGATATCGTAACAATTATAAATATTATACTTTGGCTTTACTAGAAGTTTACATGATTTTAATAATGAATTAACATAAGTGTCTTATAATTAATTAAATTCAATATATATGTGGAGGGAAAAATGAATAAAACTAATTTCAAATTACTAGCAATAGCTACTTTTTTAACAATCGTGGGAACTACAAAAGCAGTATCTTTAGAAAAAGTTAAACCAGGATTTGCTAAAAATGTAATATTCTTAATACCAGACGGTTCAAGCTCAACTGTTTCAACATTGGCAAGGGCAGTTTATAACAACGGTGAAAGTTTAAACATTGATGAATTAGCATCAGGAATGGTAAAAACTTATAACTCTGATACTTTTATAGCTGACTCCGCACCAGCAGGAACAGCACTTGCAACAGGGTGGAAAACACAGGATAAATTAATAGGAGTAAAACCTAAATCTGCAACTTTAAAAGGAGCTAGAGTTCCAAAATCAGGAGATGAGCTAGCACCAGTAGCATCTGTACTAGAAGCAGCGAAGTTAAGTGGAAAAGCTGTAGGAATTGTCGCAACATCAGAAGTTTTACATGCTACACCAGCAGATTTTACAACTCATTCAATTCATAGAAATAATTATTCTATTATAGGAGAACAGCAAGTTCATCAAAATTTAAATGTAGTTTTTGGCGGTGGAAAAAGTTATTTAAAAAAAGATACAGCACTGGAAGCAAACTCTAAAAACCGTACTGATGGAGAAGATATGCTCGATTCTTTAAAAGGTAACGGATATAAAATAGTTGAAACTTTAAGTGAAATGAAAGCTTTAAATAAAGATTTTGTATGGGGACTATTTGCAGAAAAAGATATGCCTTACGACTTAGACCGTGATAAAAAAACAGTTCCCTCTTTAGCTCAAATGACAGAAAAAGCAATAGAGTTATTGGCAAAAGATAAAGATGGATTTTTCCTAATGGTAGAAGGGTCAAAAGTGGATTGGGCAGGACATGCAAACAATCCAGTGGCTATAACTTCTGAATTTATAGCATTTGATAAAGCAGTTGGAGTAGCTTTAGAATATGCTAAAAAAAATAGTGATACTTTAGTTGTTGTTGTTACAGACCATGGTACTGGTGGAATGTCCATAGGAAATTTAGCTACATCACTCAACTATCCACAGTTACCAGTAGATGTATTTACAAAAGATATGAAAAAAGCTAAGTTTACAGAAGTATTAACAGCAGAAAGAATTTTAAAAGAAAAAAATTCAGCTAAAACTCTAGCCAAAGATATGTTAGGGCTTGAATTGACAAATGATGAGTTAGAGGCTATAAATAAATCTAACAAAACTTCTGAAATAGAAGTAGTTTTAGGAAAATCAATGAGTGAAAGAGCTCACTTAGGTTGGACAACAAATGGGCATACAGCTGAGGATGTACCTCTTTATGTATATACCTCCAATTATGCTAACCAATTAACTGGAACAGTTAATAACTCTGATATAGCTCTTTATATAGCTAAGGCGATGAATTTAAATTTAGATGTTGCAACAGATGAGCTTTTTGTTTCTGGAAAAAAAATAAAAGAAATGGGAATAGAGCTAAATATAGATACAAAAAATAAATTTCAACCAGTATTTACTCTTTCTAAAAATGGAAAAAAATATGTATTTGAAGAGAACAAAAACTATTATGAACTAGGAAATAAAAAAGTTAAGTTTAATGGAATTGTTGTCTTTAATGGCAAGGAAGTATTTATTCCAAATGCAGCTTTAAAAGATATAAAATAAATGAAAAAAGACTCCTGTGGTAGGAGTCTTTTTTCATTTATATAAATTAGTCACATTTTAGAAAAAATATTTGAGAAGGTTTTTTAATTACAACTTTGCTTTTCACTATAAATGGTAAAGTTAGTGAAGATGAAACATTATCTAATTCACAAAATTCAATACTTTAATGCCGAAATATAGCATATTTTTATAAGTCATCAAAGTTTTAGATTTTAATGTTGGCACATAACTTTTTATAAAACAAAAAGAGGTTCTTTAGACAGTGCCTCTTTTTTATGTTGTTTTATTTATATTGTGGTAGTCTCAATCAAATTCTATCTTTCATGACGGCGAGCTCGTCGGTTTTAGTCTCAATCCATATACAATTTATTGCAGAGTAAACTATTTAAGTTTTAGTCCCTTCAATATTGGGGTAGTCTCAATCGTGATTGTGGGAAGGGAAAGAACGCGACTGAAGTTTTAGTCCCCTTCAATATTGGGGTAGTCTCAATCAAGATATATCTGATGTTATAAGCAAATTCCAGTTTTAGTCCCCTTCAATATTGGGGTAGTCTCAATCCCATAGAATTTCCTTTTCTATGAGATATTCTTTATTTTAGCACAATAACATCATAATTACAACATTATTTTTTATTAAACTTGTATTTTTTTATTAATTTTTTTTTATCATATCGTTTTCATAAAATTAAATATAAAAAACAAATAAAAAAAAGACTCTAAATTCTTATAGTAATATAATATTCTCATTCCTTTTGCAGTCTCATTAAAGGCATTAAAACGAAGTTCTAATACTAAGTTTCACCTCTTTTGAGTAACTTCCAACATCTTTTCTAGTGTATACATCAACTTCTTTAGATTTATTCATCTTTTTATTTAGTGATAAGTCCTATAAAATCAAAAATTAATTAACATAAAAAAGAGAATTAATTAACAATTCTCTTTTTTATACTATTTTATAAAATTTTAAATTTCTTTTAAATTAAGCATTTTGTGGAAAGGAATCACACTACCTGGGCTCCACCATCTAACCTTTTTTATAGATAATTTTTATTTCTACATTGTATTTATTTATCTATCTACAATGATACAGATTCCTATTCCTGTTGCTAAACCTGCTACAAATCACATATAATCCCTCCTTTTTTCTATATTAAATTTAAGTTACTTCTTCTTGTTACCTTTTAATGCTATGTAAGTAGTTGTACCAAGTGTAACTTCTGTTATGAATAACTTTGTTGTTGCTACTGTTGCTAATGCTAATATTGGTAGAAATAACATCTATATCACCTCCTTTTTTTTTATGTAGTTTTAAGCTCATACTTCTCTTGAGAGGTTCATACAAATCTAGTCTTGCTACTTTACTGTATATCTGAAATTCTGAAGAATATTTAACAAAATGAAAAAGAGGACAGAATGTTACTTCTATCCCCTTTTTTGTCACTACTATTTCCTTCACAAAATCTTGATGAATTTTTTTATTTCTGGATGATTTCTCTCTAATATAAAAGACTTTATATTTTTCAAGTGAATCTTAATTTCTTCTACACTTACTATCTTCTCTAACTTCTCATTTAAAGTAAAATTTATCATACCTGACTGTAGTTCTTGTTTTGTAAGTTATAGCTATCCAATGCATTCTTTAATTCCATTGTTGCAAATCACATTGAGACTGTTTTTTTCTAAACATTATTTCCGGATTTCCGGGTTGTTGATAAAATAAAAGGAAGCGATTTAATGCTTGTAAATATCCATCCCGAGATAGAACGTAAAAAAAAATTGGTTAAGGTCACACTACATTTAGATGAAACAATGGCTGATTACCTTAAAAGATATTCCAAGAAAAACAGATTGACTATGAGTTATATAGTTGAAGCTCTTATAGCTTCTGCATTTAAGGAGGCTTCGCTATGAATTTAACCAATACACTGTCTAATTACTGAAAGTAGGTACCTTATCTTTTATCAAAGATATAGGAGTAACCAAAGATAACATAGCTAGCTATTTTGGAGTTAATACAAGAACAACAGAAAAATATATGAAAGAAAATAATGAAGATTTACGGAATTACGGAAAAACGGTATATTCCAGCAAACAATTTGTGACCGAGAAATTTATCGGTGGCAATTTAAGTAAAAAATCTAGAAATATAGCTTTGTTAAATAAAAAGCATATTCTATTTCTAGCTTATCTTTTGATAAATACCTCAGACATAACCAAAGCTATTGTAAAGTACCTGTTAGAGTTAGAAGAACTAGCAAGTAATGATTTGAAAGCAAATACTATTGAGCAATCTACCTCTGATAGAGCTGACCTAAGGAAGAAAATTGAATTCTTACAGTCTCAATTTACAGAAGCTCAACCTCTGATTGAATTCGCAAAAATAGTCCATAATTTTGAAATACAAGGTTTCAATCAATGATTTTGCAAAAAGTACTTATGATAAATTCGATATGCAAAAGTAAATACCTCTCTATTTTTATTGATTTATTTATACATTTTTTTCTAACAAACCAGAATGCATAAAGAGATTTTGTAAAATTTTACTAAATTCTAAAAGATTGAATTTAATAAAATTATTGAGTTCAAAGGCTTTATTTGGAGATGAATATCCTAAAGAACCATAACCTCTTTCTGAGTTATCGTTAAACTAATTTTAAAAAAAATAAGACATTCCCAAAAGAGCTATAGGCAATAAAATTATATTAGATAAACATAATTTTTTTAAAAAATTATGTTTATCTTCAAATTTATTTTGAGTTTCTTTTATTAAAGTTATGCTTCCTTGTAAAGAATAATTATTTTCCTTTAGATTATCAATTTCATAATGTAACTCTAAATTTTCTTTTTTTAATTCTAAAATATATTCATCTATTCCTTTAAGCTTTTCTTGAGCATTTTGAATTTCATTTGAATTAGATTTATTCATTTTGATATTTTCATTTATAGCTGGATTAAATCTATTAATTAAAATATCTGCCAATTCTCTACTTACTTGATCACCCTGATCAAGTTTTTCTATTATTTGATTAACATGCTCAATTGAAGCTTCTTTTTCTTTTTTTATTTCTTTTTGAAAATCATTTAATTTTTCAAGTCTTATTTTATAATCTTTTAGATGTTTATCTGTATTTTTTGTTATTTGATTGATTGAATTTAGATTTTCCTTAATTTTTTTTTCTTGTTCAACTAAAAGTTTAAATATAGCAATTATAACAACAGTATTATTTTTATTTAATTTAAGATTTAAATCAATACCTTTATAAACATCAACAGCATGATTTTCCCACTTTATTTCTTTAGAATTAATTATTTTTAAAAAAAATCCTCTATTGCTATAATTTGATACATCATTAGCTTTATCATTTAAAGAACCTGTTATCTCTCTAATCTCTTTCTCTAAATCTAATATATTTTTGATTTGATTGGATATTTCTTCTGTTGTTGATACTTTATTACTTTTAATTATTGACTTTGAAGTCACTTCCATATTTCTATAATCTCCCTTTAAAATTTTATATTTCTTAAACTTATTAACATTTCTTTTGTTTCATTAGAATTATCTTTAATAAATATTCTTTCTGTTGATAAATTTAAGCTATCAGATATAGTAATACTGGATAAACTATCAAAAGTTTCATTAAAACTATTAAAATTATTTTTAATACTATTTATAAAAATTTCCTCTTCTTTTTTTATATTCTCCAAAAATATCAATCCAATTTGTAAAGAATTTTCTAATTCTATTTGTGCTGAAATAGCTTTAATTGAAGAAACTTTAGTTTTTAATCGATTATTTAACAAATCAATATTATTAGCGATTTTTTGGTTATAAGTTTTTCCGAATTCATTAAGATATCTAGATACAACTATTAATAGCAGCCCACCTATGAAATTAGAAAGTCCTATCGCTAAAATATCAGATAATATATTTGGAATTCCGAGACTTAAAAGAACTTTTTCGATTGCTTGAATGATTCCCACTCCTGATAAAATAGGCAAAGTTAATATTCCATTCACTAATAATGATAGAAAAATCTTTTTCTTTTCGGCTTTAGATTTGTCTTTTAAATTAGAAAGTTTTGACTTTATATCTGTAATAATATTTATAATAGAACGTATTAATTTTATAATTGATGTAACTGTAGTAAAAAATATATTTATAATTGTAGTTATTATTGTTTCTAATAATCCATTTGCTAATGTCATAAACATTTTTTTTAAAATAAGAACAATTTCCTTAAATAATCTCTTAGCTCCTAACTTAAATCCATCTATTACAACAAATAAAAAATCTTTAAATGAAGTATTTGTATCAGTATTAATTTTAGAGTAAGAAATAGTTTCTTTTGTTGTAATTGCTATAGATTCTGTTATTGCTATTTTTAAAGCCATATTAGCTCCTTTTGAAAATCCACTTTTTATAGATTCTTTAGAGTAATATTTTCCCAAAATTTTTTTTTGTTCTTTAGCTATATTTTCACGCATTTTTTCATCTTTTTTTTCCGTTTCCTTAGCAGCTTCCTTATTATAATTAAAGTGTTCCTCATTTTTAACATTTCTTCCACCTTGAGTATTATCTTTCCATTCATTTAAACTTTGATCGGATTTTGATTGATTCGCACTTCCTTCAATTACAGAAAAATTTTCTTCACAATTTATAGATTCTTTTCTTTCTTTTTCACTTTGAGCAAACCCCATTTTTGTATGATATTCTTTTCCTGAAATAATATGATCTGTATGAACTGCTCCATCAATAGTATTCCCTGTTATCTCAGATGTAATCGTTCCATCTTGATTTTTTTTACTTTTTTTATAAGAATTCATTTTTTCTTGATCTACATAGGTATCTCTATCATACTTCATATCTTCACTAGCATAAACTTCATTTTCTATATTATGTTTAGTTTGAACAGAGCCCCCATCAACATCTTTAACTGAAGAATTAATAGTAAAAAAACCTAAATTTTCCATAAAAATCTCTTCTAAAATATCTATATTTTCATTGTTGTTAATTTTTTTTAATTCTTGTATTTCTTCATCTATTTGCCCAGCAAACTCTTCATAATATTCTAAAGTTTTTTCTATTTTTATTTCTTTGTTACAAAATTCTTTTGCTGAAATTATATGATTAGTTCAGTTAATATAATCCTCTTCTGTTTTCGATTGATTTTTAATCATCCTTATCTCCCCATATATTTTTTCTATTAGACTTTCTAGTTTTTCGTTTTTCTATTTTAGTAATGTATTTATTTTCCTTATCTAAATATTCTATTTTTTTTCTTTATTTTTATTATAATAACAAGTGCAAAATCATATTTATGTCTAAACATATAGGACACCTATCTTGATTTATTTTCTATATTTAATAGTATTTGTTAAAGTAAAATGTGTCCATTAAAAAATTATAATATTATTAATAGTACTATATTATTAATTTGATGTCAATTGTGAAAGTTTTAAAATGTTAGTTTCAATCTAATAAAATTCTAGTTTCAATCTAATAAAATCTTTATTTTTCTGATATAAAATAAAAAAAAGACAATACTCACAAAAGTATTGTCTTCTCTATTTCAACACAACTTCATCTTCAATCAAAGATTAGTGCGTAGGATTGCTGGTGGAGATGAAGCACTGTTGCCAAAACCTATTATTTCATTTACTAAAATCGAATGTTTTAATACTGAAGTATAACATATTTTTGATAAATTGTAAAAGTTTTAAATTTTATTAAATTATATAAAAAAAGAGATTATTTAATTAGAGTCTCTTTTTTTTATTTGGTAATTTCAATCAATATCTTTAAAATTGGACATTAATAATTAAGTTTTACTCCTCTTCAATGTTGGGGTAGTCTCAATCGAAAGATAAAATAGATTTAACTATCACATTAAGTTTTAGTCCCCTTCAATATTGGGGTAGTCTCAATCAAACAAAATAACACAAGAAGAGCTAGCTCAAAGTTTTAGTCCCCTTCAATATTGGGGTAGTCTCAATCCCATAGAATTTCTTTTTCTGGGAGATGTATTTAATTATAGCACAATTTCATCACAATTCAAGTATTATTTTGGCTATTTTTCATTAAAACTTTTCTCTCA
>JBOFUX010000077.1:0-10600 GCA_051652785.1 Fusobacteriaceae bacterium
AATAATCACAAAAGACTCTCTTTTTGAAACTGCAAAAAATATTTTAGCTGCTCTTGGAGGTAAAGAGAACATTGAGGATTTAGATGCCTGTATAACTAGACTTAGAGTTTCTGTTTATGATATTTCTAAAGTTGATAAAGTTAAAATTAAAAATTTAGGAGCAACTGGTGTCCTAGAAGTTCAAGGAGGAATTCAAGCAATTTTTGGAGCTATGGCAGATCCTATAAAACAAAAAATAAATGATATTATTGAAATAGATTAGGAGGATATTTTATGAACAAAGGACTTATTGTCTCATGTCAAGCTTTAGAAAATGAACCGCTTCATAGTTCTTTTATTATGGGTAGAATGGCAATCGCTGCTGAAATAGGGGGAGCTATTGGTATTAGAGCTAATGGAGTAAAAGATATTATTGAAATTAAAAAAAATGTAAAATTACCTATTATAGGCATTATAAAAAAAGATTATGAAGATATGGTTCCGTATATTACGCCAACAGAAAAAGAATTAAAAGAGCTAATTTCACTAGAAATTGATGTTATCGCACTTGATGCAACTATAAACGCTAATATAAATCTTTTGAAATCTTTAAAAATTAAATATCCAAAACAAAAATTTATGGCAGATATTTCCACTGTAGAAGAAGGTCTTCGTGCAGAAAAATTAGGATTTGATTTTATTGGAACTACTCTTGTTGGGTACACTACACATTCTAAAAAAATGAATAATTTTGATGTTTTAAAAGAATTAATCAGTAAATGTAAAATCCCTATAATTGCGGAAGGAAATTTTGATACCCCTGAAAAAGCTAGATTAGGTATGGAGTTAGGAGCATATGCTGTAGTTGTTGGTGGAGCTATAACTAGACCACAGCTTATTACTAAAAAATTTAATGATGAAATAAATAAAAGTAATATATAAAATATCTCTCCATTATATAAGAAAAAATGTTTCAAAATTTCTAAATAATGTGATTCAACCTACATCTTACAGACCTGATATTCAGTCTTTAATTTTAAACTTAAATATTCAGCAGCATCTTTTTTATAAAATATTTTATCCCTGAGTAGTTAGAAAAAATTATATTAAAATGGGTAAATTTAACTTAACGTAAATTTACCCATTTTTATTAATAAAATTATTTTTCTATTAGCTTATTTTATTAACACTAATTTTTAAATATTTTTTATTTTTAAGATGTGACTTTAGTTTTTATTTATTTTTATTAAAGCTTCATTAAATTCTTCTTTTCTTATTCCATATCTATTAAGTTTAGAAAGTAGTTGTTTTCCATTTGAGTATCCAAGAGACAGCTCTTTTCCTAACTGTTCTCTTTTATTTGCAGAATCTTCTTTTCCAATTAACCCTGCTTCTATTAAATCCCCTATTTGAAACTCTTCAACTATGATGTCTACTATTTCTACTCTAGCAACTTTCAAAGCTCTTATAATTGCTTCAGGAGAGGCATTTTCAACTCCTATATTATCAATTTTTCTTCCCTCTTCCTCTGTTATATAAGCATTTTTAGAATTTGGATATCTTTTATTTATTGTTCTTCTAATTTGCTCTCCTGCATAATCTGGATCAGTAAAAACAATTAAACCTTTATTTTTATAAGCCATTTCAAGTTTGTCTAAATTACTACCTTTTCTTACAGAAAAACCGTGTACAGCTATCAGTTCCGCATCAACTGCATTTTTTATAGCAGATATGTCATCTTTTCCTTCTACCACGATTACTTCTTTTATTATCATTTTTTTCATTTTTATATTTTCCTCCAATAAAATTATTCAACATAATTTATTGTATTTTTAGTGTGTATTTACTTACATAGTATTTTTATAAAAATATCTTAAAAAATTTCTTAGATCTTTAGAAACATATTCCCATGTATGAACTTCATTTTTATAAACATATCCTTTAAACTCATATCCATATTTTTTTAATCTTCCCACAACATCTAACCACTGTTGTAGCATTAAATAAGGTTCTTTATCTTCTAAACCAACACTTGCATAGAATTTTTTTCCTTTGATTTTAGAGGTGCTTATTCTTTTTAGAATACTATAAGGGTCTTCTTTTAATATACTCCTACCTTGGGAACCAAAAACTCTCATAAAATGCTGTTGATCATATTTTTTAAAAATAAATTTAGGAACATAAAGATACTTAAAAATTCTAAATACTCTCTTATTTAAGATCATTCTCACTAAACTTACTGCCCCTGATATACTTCCAATAACTTCAAATTTATCTAAGTTTTTAATTCCAATTTTATAAGCTCCATATCCACCCATGGAAAATCCTGCTATTCCAAATTTTGCATTTTTATATTTATTTTGCATCTTTACAAGTAATTCTTTAGAAAAATATTCTTCATATCTAAAATCTTTTAAATGGTGAAAATTTGTATACCAACTTTCACCACTAAAACCTGAGTTAGGTATAATAAATACCATTTTTTCAATCTCATTATTTTTTAATAAATATAAATAATTCTCTAAAAGTTTAGCTTTTTCACACCAATCTTCTTTTTTATCTCTAATTCCATGAAGTAAAATTAAACATCTTGTAGCTTCTCCAGGAATTAATCCTTCGGGGTATATGAGATCATATTCCATCTCTTCTTTTGTGTATTTACTTTTAATTTTTTTAGTTTTTATAACAATATTTTCTTCTATTTCACGTTTTGTTGGTATATAATCCAGTGCATTTAAAGTTCCTAATACATACGTGACCTCTTTATATTTTTTAACTCTATTAAACTTTAAATTTAATCTTGAACGATCTGAACACAAAATATAAAAAATAAAACAAATAACTAAAAAAATTAAAAGAAATATGAACATATTTTAATCCTCCATATACTATAATTCTGCATTTTTAGGTGTTCTTGGAAAAGGAATTACGTCACGTATATTTGTCATCCCTGTTAAGTACATAATCATTCTTTCAAAACCTAAGCCATATCCTGAATGAGGGAAACTTCCATATTTTCTAAGATCTAAATAAAAACCATAATCTTCTTTATTTAACTTCATTTCTTTCATTCTCTTTTCTAAAAGAGTTAAATTATCCTCTCTTTGAGATCCACCAATAAGTTCTCCAATTCCTGGAACAAGAAGATCCATTGCTTTTACTGTTTTTCCATCTTCATTCATTTTCATATAAAAAGCTTTTATATCCTTAGGATAGTTAATTAAAAACACTGGCTTACCAAAATGCTCTTCTGCTAAGTATCTCTCATGTTCACTTTGTAAATCAATTCCCCATTCAACTTTATAGTCAAACTTCTTTCCTGATTTTAGTAATAATTCTACTGCATCAGTATATGATAATTTAGCGAAATCGTTAATTAAAATATTGTTCAATTTATCTAAAAGTCCTTTTTCTACAAATTTATCAAAAAATTCCATTTCTTCTGGACATTTTTCCAGTACATATTTTATTACATATTTAACCATTTGTTCTGCTAATTCCATATTTGCTTCTAAGTCTCCAAACGCTATCTCAGGCTCAATCATCCAAAATTCCGAAGCGTGTCTTGTTGTATTTGAATATTCAGCTCTAAAAGTTGGACCAAAAGTATAAACATTTTTAAAAGCAGCACAAAAAGTTTCAACATTTAACTGTCCACTAACAGTTAAATTAGTTTCTTTTCCAAAGAAATCTTTAGATGTGTCTATTTTTCCTTCTTCTGTTCTTGGCATTTTTTCTAAATCAAGTGTAGTTACTCTAAACATTTCTCCAGCACCTTCAGCATCTGCTCCTGTTATAATTGGAGTATGAACATATACAAATTCATTTTCTTGAAAAAACTTATGAATAGCATAAGCTAAAACTGATCTAACTCTAAATACAGCTGAAAAAGTATTTGTTCTAGGTCTCAAATGAGTAATTGTTCTTAAATATTCAAAAGAATGTCTCTTATTTTGTAACGGATAATCTAAATTAGCTTTTTGATAAACTTCAATTTTTTTAGCAATAATTTCAAATTTTTGACCTGCACCTGTGGATTCCACAACTTGACCAATTACTTTAATTGAAGAAGATATAGATAAATGTGCTATTTCTTGAAAGTTTTCTAAAGTCTCATTAAATACAACCTGTACTCCATTAAAAAATGAACCATCATTTAATTCTATAAAACCGAATTTTTTTTGATCTCTTAATTTTTTTACCCAGCCTGAAATTTCAACCTCTTTTTCTACAAAATATTTCCAGTCTCTAAATAATTCTTTAACTGCTATTTTTTCCATTTTTTAGCTCCTCTTATTTTAAAATTTATTATTAATTTTTCTATAATTAGTTATTTTTTAATTTATTTTATTCGGATTTTCATCTAGATCATCAACTATTTTTACTCTATCCAAATGACCTCTTACTTGCATTTTAAATTGCTCTAAATACAATTTTCTATATTTTTCTCGTTCTTTTTTTTCTTCTTCATTTAATTCTCTTTTTTTAGCTTCTTGAGAATAAAAGTTAACTTTAGCAATTATATCTTCCATTTTCATAATTTTCACTCCCCATTCCTTTATAAACTTTGTTAATTATACCTTTTATTGCTTAATTTGTCAAAACCATTTCCTCCATATAATTTAAATTAATCTATGTTTATTTTTTATTTTTAAATTTTTTCACTAAAAATAGAGAAATTAATTTTATCAAAATATATTTGATGAGAAGAATCTAAAGAGATATTTATATTACTAGATTCTTGTATAAGAGCTTTTACAGTGCTGCTAAAACTAAAATGAATATCGTTGTTCTCAGTATCATTATTTATAACAACTTTTTTTAGATAGTTACTTCTAAAAAATCCTTTAGTTGGAGTATCACCAGATAATTTAACTGTTATTTCTATGCCCTCTTTTCTTGAAGTGCAAGTGCGAATATTTCCTATTCTCACTATTGATTTTACAATGTCTTCTTTATCTAAATTTTCAGGAACTAAGATAGATAGAGAAAAATTTTTTTTAAATTCTTTATTTTCGTGTATAACCCAGTCATATTGATTTATTGTTTGCTCTCCAGCAATATCTAGCTGCATTTTAGTTTTTATCTGCTCATAGGAATAATTTTTTCCTAGTAAATACATAACTTTTACAATGGCCGCCTCTGGCGTTAAATCTGAGCCACTTATAACTCCTAAATCAGCTAATTTAGCACTTGCCTCATAGAGTCCCATTTTTACAAATCCTTTTGTGCACTGGGTTATTGCTACAATAATAATTTTTTTATTAGAAACATAATTTATCACCTCTAGAAATTCTTTGTTAGTAGGTGCATTACCGTTTCCAAAAGTTTTTAAAATAATACCTTTTATATTTGGATTGGAATCTATCATATTCTTTATAAATTTTGGCTGTAGCCCTGGAAAAATATCTATCACAAAAATATTTTCATTAAAAAATGGATCTGTAGCAAATTCTTCATGAGATATTTTTAAAACTCTATCTTTTATAATTCTAATATCACCACCTACTTCTGCAAGAGGAGAATAGTTTGGTGATGAAAATCCAAAATAATTTGATGCATCAAGTTTTCTAGCTCTATTTCCTCTAATTAAAGTATCACGAAAAAAAATTGAAACTTCAGGCACTAAGGATACCCCATAAAATTCATTTCCGGCTATTTTTATAGAGGTTATAAGATTTTGTAAAGCATCACTTCTTGGAGTTTGTAATGGAACTTGGGACCCTGTAAAAATAATAGGTTTAGATAAGTTTTTACAAATAAAAGAAAGAGCAGATGCTGAAAAAGCCATAGTATCCGTTCCGTGCAAAATAACAAAACCTAAATAATTATAGTAATTTTTTTTTATTATTTCACTTAATTCTATCCAAATTTTGGGGTTCATATCTGAAGAGTCTATAAGTTCAGAAACTTGACAATAATCAGTATCAAAATATTTTAAAATTGGGTGTTCATCTGTTATCTCACTCCAATTTTTGGCAGGTCTTAATGGGGAAAAAGAATTATTTTTTTCAGAATATATCATTGCAATAGTTCCACCAGTATTAATTACGAGTACTTTATCTAGCATGAGATTAAACTCTCCTTTAAATTTTATGTATGTTTTAATTATAAACTTAAAAACTTAAATATTCAACTTAATATTAAGATATGAAAATTATATTTTAGAAACACAAAATTAATATTTTATGATATAATTTTACTAAGAGGTGAATTTGATAATGAAAGAAAATATTGCTCTAATTGGACTTATGGGTAGTGGAAAAACAACAATTGGAAGACAACTTGCTAAATTATTAGAAATGAGATTTATTGATACTGATAAAATGATATCTTTATATGAAAAAAAAACTATCACTGAAATATTTCAAAAATATGGTGAGAGATATTTTCGGGATTTAGAAAGAAAAATTATAGCGGAAGAATCTAGAGAAAATAATATAATTATATCAACAGGTGGTGGGGCTATTGTTGATAATGAGAATATTAAAAACTTAAAAAAAACTTCTTTTGTAGTATATTTAGATAGTAGTTTAGAGTGTATTCACGAAAGAGTTAAAAATGGAAAAAATAGACCTTTGTTAAATGATGTTGTAGATTTATTTGCCACAATTAAAGACTTACATGAAAAAAGAGATTGGCTTTATAGAATATCCAGTGATTATATCTTAAAAATAGATCTTAATTCTAATGTTTATGATACGGTTAATTTAATTAAAGAAGCCTATATTAAAAGTTAATATATTTCATAAAAGCCCCTGACGGATACTGGTTAAAATTCTTCTAGCTAAAAAATGAATAATTTTAAATTTAATTTTAATAAAAAAAATTTTAATCCCATATAGATTTTATTCTTCAATACCAAATTTGAAACTTTTTCATTAAATTTAAGATTAAAAAAATCCATCTTTGAATTAAGGATATTTTCCTTTAATTCAAAGATGGATTTTCTATTTAAAGATAATTATTATTTTAACTTTTCGACATTTACAATTTTTAGTAGCTGTTCCATAGTTTCAAAACTTCCTAGTCCCTCTGAAAAAGCAGTTGCACTTCCTGAAGCTATTCCATATTTATATGCATTTTCTAAAGTATTTTGTTTTTGTAATCCGTAGACTACTCCTGCTACCATAGAATCTCCTGCACCTACTGTACTAATCATTTTTCCCTTAGGGACATTTCCTTGAAAAATAGATTCTTTTGTTATTAAGATAGAACCTTTACTTCCCAAAGATATTAATACATTTTCTGCACCTAATTCTTGCATTTTTTTTCCTGCACTTATAAGTTCTTTCTCATTTGTAATCTTTCTATTAAAGTACTCTTCTAACTCTGTCTGATTAGGTTTAACTAAATAAACACCTTTTTTTAAAGCTAAATCAAAAGCTTTTCCTCTAGAATCTAATACTATTTTTACTCCTTTTGGAAGAGTAGAAATTATTTCACTATATATATTTTCATCTAAACTGTTAGGAACACTACCTGATAGAATTAAAATATCATCTTTTTTTATCCCTATTAACTCTTTTAAAAACTCTTCTTTTTTCTCCGTAGAAATAGTTGGAGATTTTCCTGCTATTTCAGTTTCTAACCCATGATTATTTATTTTTATATTTATTCTAGTATTTTCTTCTAATTCTATAAATTTATATTCTATATTTGCTCCCTTTAAAGAGTTTTTCATATAGTGACCTGTAAAGCCTCCAACAAAACCTAAGGCTACTGAGTTCGTTTTAAAGTTCGCTAAAACTTTTGAAACATTTATCCCTTTTCCACCTGGTAAGGTATAGGCCATATTTGGAAAGTTTAATTCCCCTTCTTTAAAATTTTCAAATCCTAAATAATAATCAACTGCTGGATTTAAAGTAACTGTATAAATTTTATTATCATTTTTTTTCATAATCTCACAACCTATTTTTATAGATAAAACATTTCTAACTTTATCTAATGTATTTTTTTATTTTAAATATATTTTACTATTCATATATTTTTTTATTTTTTTACTGATGGTTTTAAAATTCCTATTAATATCGCAGTAATTATTGATCCAGCTACCACTGAAAATAGATACATTATAGGATTTGTTATAATTGGAAGAACGAAAAGCCCTCCATGCGGTGCAGGTAATAAACAACCAAAGAAAAGTGCCATTCCTCCTGCAAAAGCTGAACCAACTATACAAGCTGGGATAACTCTCATAGGATCAGAAGCTGCAAATGGAATCGCTCCTTCTGTTATAAAAGAAGCACCCATTATATAACATACTATACCTGCCTCTCTCTCTTCAGATGTAAACTTATTTTTAAATATCGTTGTTGCTAGTGCTATTCCTAGAGGTGGAACCATACCACCCGCCATAACTGCCGCATGAGGTGCATAATTTCCAGATGCAATTGTTGCTATCCCAAAAGTGAAGGCTGCTTTATTTATTGGTCCCCCCATATCTATTGCCATCATTCCACCTAATACAACTCCTAAAAGAACTAAATTTCCAGTTCCTAAATTCTTTAAAAATTCTGTCATTCCATTATTCAAAAAAGCTACTGGTTCAACTATTATTCCGTACATTATAAGACCTGTGAAAAAAATTCCTAATAAAGGATATAATAAAACAGGTTTTAATCCTTCTAAAGAAGATGGTAACTTTGCAAAAACTTTTTTTAAGATAAGAACAATGTAACCACCTAAAAATCCTCCAATTAATCCGCCTAGAAATCCTCCACCATTATTTGCAGCAATAAGCCCTGCAACCATTGCTGGAGCAAATCCTGGTCTATCTGCTATACTCATTCCTATAAATCCTGCTAATACAGGTATCAATAAGAAGAAAGCATTTCCTCCACCTATATCCATCAGTATTTTTGCTAAGGGATGAAAACTCTCATGAGTTGGATCAGCTGATTTTATACCAAAAATAAAGGAAAGAGCTATTAGTATTCCTCCACCTACAACAAAAGGTAGCATATTTGATACTCCGTTCATAAGGTGCTTGTAGAAACCTTTTCTCTCAGTAGAAGTAGAGCTATTATTTTTTGTTGATGTTCCTTGATATATATTAGCTTCTTGTTTCATAGCTCTAAGTATTAATTCTTCTGGACGCTTAATACCATCTTTAACAGGAACTATATCTACATTTTTATTCTTAAATCTATTCATTTCTACAGCAGTGTCAGCAGCAACAATAATACCTTTTGCTAATCTTATTTCTTCATCAGATAATCTATTTTTTACCCCAGTAGATCCATTTGTTTCTACTTTTATTTTTATTCCTAAACTTTTAGCTTTTTTTTCTAAAGCACTGGCTGCCATATAAGTATGAGCTATTCCAGTAGGACAACCTGTAACTGCTAAAATATCATATTTTTCTTCTTGGTTACTCAGTTCTTTTTCTTTACTTTTATAATTTAATAAAATATTTAATACTTCTTTTTTTGTCTCTGAATTTAGTATTTTTTCTATAACATCTTCTTCTAATAAAATTGTTGTAAGTTTTGACAGTGTCTCTATATGAGAGTCAGTTGCCCCTTCAGGAGCTGCTATCATAAATATCATTTTTGTTGGTTCACCATCTAAAGATTCATAATCAATTCCATTTTTAATTCTTCCAAAAGCTACACTAGGAGTTATTACTGTTTTACTTTTAGCATGGGGAACTGCTATTCCTTCTTCCAAACCTGTTGATGACTTCATTTCTCTTTTTAGTATTTCTTTTTTAAATTCTTCTTTATTTGTTATTTTTTTTTCATTGAATAGTATAGTTACTAACTCTTCAATTGCTTCTTCTTTATTTTTTGCTTTTAAATTAAGATTAATAAGATTTTCTGTAATCATCTCTTTCAACATTTTTTTGTATTCTCTCCCTTTGATTTTTATTTTTTATCTGATATTAGTTTTCCAGATTCTAATGAAGCAAAAATTATAAAACTTTCTTCTGTAAACTTAGAACTGTCACATAAAAAAAATATTTCTCTGCTATTTTCTATTGCACATTGTTTTACTATTGCCTCTTCACTATCGGGTGTTCCATACCCTTTTTTACTCACAGTATTGGCTCCAATGAAAGCTTTATCAATACTATATTTTTTAAGTGATTCCACAGCTGAAAAACCTACTATTGCACTGGTTTTTTCTTTTATTTTTCCCCCTATAAGATATGTTTCAATTCCATATTTTATAAGTTTAGGAATATGACTAATTCCATTAGTTAAAACCTTTACTTTTTTTTCTTTAAGATATTTTATCATTTTTCCAACTGTTGTTCCTGCATCTAAATAAATAACGTCTCCTTCTCTAATATATTCTATTGCTTTTTTTCCTATTAATTCTTTTCCCTCTATGTTTATTTTTTCCTTAGATACTATGTCTCCCTCATACTTCTCAATTAAAACAGCACCTCCATGAATCCTCTTAATTTTTCCTTTAATTTCTAAATTATTTAAATCACGTCTAACTGTCGCTTCAGAAATATTAAGAGTCTCTACAATCTCTTTTAATTTAATACTCTGTTTTTCCTTTAATTTTCCCATAATATGTTTTTCTCTTTCAATATTTAACATTTTTACCACCTTTTTTTATTTTAGCATAACTATTTTTTTATTTCAATCTTTTTCTTTCTTTTTCT
>JBOFUX010000078.1:0-3404 GCA_051652785.1 Fusobacteriaceae bacterium
GCGACCTCATGCGTGACAGGCATGCGCTCTAACCAACTGAGCTACACCCCCAAAATTTAAATGGTGGTCACAACAGGACTTGAACCTGTGACCCCCTGCTTGTAAGGCAGGTGCTCTCCCAACTGAGCTATGCGACCATATTTTTATGTTTTTAATTTGCTAAGATACCATAAAATAAATAGTGGTGCCCAGACGCGGAATCGAACCACGGACACGGAGATTTTCAGTCTCCTGCTCTACCGACTGAGCTATCTGGGCATATGGCGGAGAGCCAGAGACTCGAACTCTGAAGCGTTACCGCGTCGGTTTTCAAGACCGATTCCTTACCAATTAGGATAACTCTCCATATGCATATATAATACTAATTTATTTATTATGGTACCCCGTAGGGGAATTGAACCCCTGTTTACAGAGTGAAAATCTGTTGTCCTCACCACTGGACGAACGGGGCAAATTAAATGGTGGATCCAGTAAGAATCGAACTTACCACCACTCGGTTATGAGCCGAGTGCTCTAACCAACTGAGCTATGGATCCGGTTATTAATGGTGCGTCATACAGGACTTGAACCTGTGGCAACACGATTAAAAGTCGTGTGCTCTACCAGCTGAGCTAATAACGCAAATTTGGAGCGGGAAACGAGGGTCGAACTCGCGACATTCAGCTTGGAAGGCTGACGCTCTACCAACTGAGCTATTCCCGCATATATGTTATTCTTTTTTTGGTGGCGGGAGTAAGACTCGAACTTACGACCTTCGGATTATGAGCCCGACGAGCTGCCAACTGCTCTATCCCGCGATACCTTATTAAATTTGTCCAATAAATGGTGCCTGGGGCCGGAATCGAACCGGCACGGTATCAGATACCTCAGGATTTTAAGTCCTGTGCGTCTACCTATTCCGCCACCCAGGCATGTTTACGAGTTCTAGCATTTATAATACTTTCCCTCACGGACATTTATAATAATACCATATATAATAATAAAGGTCAATAGTTTTTTTCTTTTATTATATATTTATCCAATACTTTAATCTTTAAACCTAATTTTTCCAACGAAATATTAATAAAATCTTCTTTTTTTAAAATTACATTTTCTTTTTTTAACTTTCTAAAAGATTTAAATAAATATTCTATTTTAAGAGCTTCTGAACGTGTAAAAACAGACCAAACAATCTCCATTTTTTTTATTTTATGACTTTTGGTATATTTAGCTCCTTTTCCATTTAAATGCTCATTATATCTTTTTATAAAGTTTTTAGCTATACCAGTATAGAGGGAATTATCTTCACATCTCAAAACATAAATATACCACATATATTAATATTCTCTCATATTTTTTAAAATTTCCAAAGCATATAAAGTTTTTAGATCTGATGTTAATTCTGGCATAGATTCTAGTGCATGCCATTCCCCTATTAAATCCTCTCCTACATCTAATTTTAATTCTTGCGGAACAATCTTATCATCCTTTATTCTAACGATATAGATATATACACCTTCACTTGTATATCCTGGTGAAACCATTAACGGGTAAGGAGATTTATATAAAATAGTATAATTTTCTTTTACATATCCTGTTTCTTCTTCTAATTCTCTATAAAGAGTTGAAATTTCATTTTCTTCTTTCTCTATTATTCCAGCAGGTATTTCAATAAAATTATTTTTTATTCCAGGTCTATATTGTTTAACAAAAAAGCCTTTAGTCATATTTTCATTAAGGATCAAAGCAGCTATAGCATGTTCTTTTTCTATAAATTCTAAATTGAAATTTTTAGTTGGATGCTTTTCAATTTTAATTTTTAAAAAATTTAAATTATTCACTTTTTATCTCCTCTTCTTCTTTTAAATAAGTTTTAAATTTTTTCATTGAGTTATAAAATTCTTTTTTTCTTGTTAAATATTTTATTTTTTTATTGTCTTTGTTTGCATTCACTGTATTCATTATAGGTAATAAAAAACCTGCTACTATTCCTGCAGAAAAACCATTATTATATAAATTTAATCCTCCGTGTACAACTCCTATGCTTTGCACCACAGCAAAATGCAACCAACCTGCTATTATTCCCCAAACAGGACCATAAACTCCTGCTATCGGCGCTAAAGAGGTTCCAAACAAAGCAGAAAGAACAACTATAAAATGATCATTTGTTGTACCAATACTAGCTAAAGTAACACCTATAAGAATTGGTGCTGTATTAAAAGCATGTTTTCCATAAGCAGCAAAACCAACCATTGTTAATATCCCTGCTAATAAAGGACCACTTAATCCCTGCCCTAATAATTTAACATATCCAATCCCTATAAATCCCATTATTCCCATATTAAAAAAAGTAATTCCATATCCATATTTTTCAACAAAATCTGATTTTAAACCAGTATCTTTTAATAAATTTTTGTATCCTGTAATACTCTTTCCATTTAAACAAAAACCTACTATAATTAATATTGAAAAGGCTAAAAATAATAAAATTTTTAATTCTAAATCATGTGAAAGTGAAATTATTCTTCTAGGTTCTACTTCAAAATTATATATTTTCATTACAGAACTTATTACAGCACCTAATATTCCACCTGTAAATCCTAAATTATATAAATTAAATCCTTCATGAAATTCTCCCATTTTTTTAGCTATCGGGGTTACTATAAAGCCTATAATAGTACCTAAAGCTACTGCACTCAAGTAGGAGCTCTGATCAGCGTTAATCTTAAAAGCAACTTCACTAATGAATGGTGCTAATGCACTTGTAAAAGATATAGTTATTAAAATATCCTTAAAATCTATATTTTCATATTTTGAATACATAATTCCACCTAAATATATAGGTAAAATATTAAAAATATTTTTTCCAAAAAATGAAAATCCAAAAACTGTAAAAAATGAAGCAATAGCTAAACCTTTTATAGGAATGTCAAGTAATTTCATCAAAACAAAATTAAAAGTAAAAATAGCAAAAGCATTTAAAAATGTTCCTCCAAGCCCCCCTACAACAAGAAAATCAGTTATAAGAACTGCTTGTGACGTTATTATATTTATAAAACCTTTCCAAATGTTTTCGTTAGAAAGATACACTAATACTCCAAAAGTTCCTATAAAAATCATAATAAGTAGCTGTATTATTAGTTTATTTTTTTTATCTATTTCCATACCTCCTAGCATTTTTAATCTATTATTTTTATTTATTTTATTATATATTATAATTATATCATATATTTCAAAAAAATAAAAAAAATCACTGAATAAAAATAAACAGTGAATAAATTTTATAAATGGCGCTTCTTGCTGGACTCGAACCAGCGACAACACGATTAACAGTCGTGCGCTCTACCAACTGAGCTAAAGAAGCGTATTTTAAAGCTTGGCAAATTCCTATTCTCCCAGGCAGCTTCCCACCAAGTACCTTCAGC
>JBOFUX010000079.1:0-79852 GCA_051652785.1 Fusobacteriaceae bacterium
TGCACGACCATTTTCCAGAATACTTTTTACCCTAAAATATAGATTTTCCACCATTTCAAAATCTTTTATTTCAGTTTTTTTCATACTATACCTCCAATTTTTTAAAAGTAAGTAATTTATCACGGTAATATTCGTATTGTTGCTTACGTAATTTTATTTCTGCAGGTAGTCCTTTTTTAATGTCATTTGTAAGAGTATCGAAGCGGTCTAGAATATCTACAATACGTTGTTGTTCTTTAAGGGGTGGTAGAGGGATTAATATTTTTGATAACTTTGGACCTGTTGTTGTTGCTCTTGTAGTAAATGCTGCATACCTAACAATTTTTTTTCTAACTTCATTTGTTGAAAAATAATATGCCAAAAATTTAGGTAATAGTAAATTAGTTATTGGTCTTGCTCTCAATACAAATCCACTAAATACACAATTTGGAATATCTTCAATTAAAGTACAAGACATTCCTATATCTTCTTTTGTTTCTGAAGTTCGAGTAAAGAAAATATCCCCTTTTTTTGCACTATATCTTTGAATTTCATCAGAGTTTACATCTACTAATCCAAAAAATTTTTCTCTTGTCAACCATCTATTTTTATAGACATCAGTAAAATTAATAATGGGTTGTCCATGCCCAAAAGCACTTTTTTCTTTATTTAATCCATTTTTCATTTCAAAAAGTTCTCCAACTGGCAAAAATTTAATAACTTTACCTTTGAAATTTAGAAGTGAATTATGGTAATATTCATATTGCTGTTTTCTCGCTGTAAGCTCGGCTGTAAGCTCGGCTGTAAGCTCGGCTGTAAGCTCTGTAAATGTATCTAAAATACGTACTATCTCCTCTTGTACTGCTAAAGGGGGGAGAGGGATTTGAAATTTTGAATATTTTGCTATCCACTGCCTTGAATGATCAACTGTTTTGTATGAAATATTTTTCATACAATGATACACGTATCTAAAGGATACATCTTCAAGTTTTTTTAAATTTATTCTTAAAATTTTCATAGCTGAAGATTTAATTTTAAAATTAAACTCTACCCAATGAAAAGATGTTGTAAAATCATCAAAGATTATAGTTGGATTTTCTTTAGTAGCATTATATACCCCAACTCTTTCATCGGTATATCCTAATATAAACGATTGTCCAGCTGTTAAAACAGGTGTTTTAAAACTATTATTGTAATTTGTTTCTTCTACAATATATTTTGTAGGTTGCTCATAGTCTAAAACAGTTTCTAAATAACTAAAAATAACCCCATCAGGACAAAGCTCCTCTATTAACTGTTCTAATTTACTTTTCATCCTATATCTCCTCTATATTAAATTCACTGAGCCCTTCATAGTAATAACTAGCATCAATACCTTTCATAAATAAAGTACGGTCATTAATCTCACTAGTAAGAGCTTGTTCTAGTAGATGTTTAATCTCTATATCTTTTATAGCACTTCTTTCCATAGAAAATAGATACTCGTCCTTACCTATAAGACTCCAATCAATTACTTGTCTTATATTTTCTTTTAATATAAGGTCTAGCCATATACGAGTTGCTCTTCCATTTCCATCTCTAAAAGGATGTACAACATTCATATCAATATATTTTTCGATAATCTCGTCAAATGTTGTATGGGGCATTTTATCTATATATTTTAATGACTGTTCGAGATACATTACAGGTGCAAAACTAAAACTACCTTTAGATATATTTACATCTCTAATTTTCCCTGCAAAATGGTATATATCTTGGAATAAGTAGTTATGAATATATGAAAGTCCTTCAAATGTCCCTATTTGAACTTTATTAATATCTCCAGAGTCAAAAAGTTTCTTTACTTTTTGCTTACTGATTTTTTCTTCTATTTCTGAAAGTTCTATTTGACTGGTAATATTTAGTTTATTAGCTAAAATCATTTTTTACTCCACCTCAAATTTTTGAAATTTTATTATTAACTTATCTAGCTTACTTATTATTTTTACCAGAATTTTTTAAAAGTTTTTGTATTTCTTTGTCAAAATCAGAATTTATTTTCTGTATTTTATTAAACTCGTCATATTCTACTTTTGCTTTTGTTTCTGCTGTCTTTCTAGTGATTTTTCCTTTTCCTTTTAGAATATTATATTTTCTAAAAGTTAGAAATTCATTAATACTTTCTGCAAATTCTTCTGTTGTAAAAGTATTTTCTCTTTCAATTAAATCTTCTATATAATCAAAATAACCAGTAACAGCTCTTTCTAGTTGCTTTATTTGTTTTTCTTCTAAATAATTCTTGCCAACCATTACATCACTTTTTAAAATTCTACCATTAGGAGCATTTTTCCAAGTTTTCAATCCCATATTTTCTTTTGTACTATCTGAACTTACATTAATAATTTCAGCTGCTGTTTTTCCCGTAATTGCATAATGAAATTTATTCTGTACCATGGCATAAAACTCGTTTGTCACTTCTGAATTTCTATCATAATCAATACTACATTCTGCAAATATATCAGTAATTTGTTGCCATATTCTTCGTTCACTTGTTCGAATAGAACGAACACGCTCTAAAAGTTCTTTAAAATAATCTTTACCAAAAACCGCATTCCCTTGCTTTAAACGGTCATCATCCATAACAAAACCCTTTGTCATATATTCTTTTAAAATACTTGTTGCCCATATTCTGAAATTAGTAGCTTTTTTAGAATTTACACGATAACCAACAGATATTATAGCATCAAGATTATAAATATCTAATATTCTTTTTACATTTCTAGCCCCCTCAGTTTGAACTATTTCCATTTTGGAAACAGTTGCTTCTGATTGTAACTCACCCTCAGAAAAAATATTAGAAATATGTTTTGAGATAGCTGGTACTTCAACATCAAATAGTTCTGCCATTGCTCTTTGAGTTAGCCAAATATTTTCATCTTTAATAAGTGCATTAACATTAATATTTTTTTCTGCTGTACTATATATTAAGAATTGTAATTCAGTCTTCATATTTACACTCCCTCTGTATTAAATTCACTATATCCCTCATAACAATAATTTATATTATGACTCATTCACCTCAATTTCAGAAACTATCTTATCTATCTCAATACGAAGTTTATCAATATTTGAAACTGTTGTATTTATCTTAGCATTTAATTCTTTTATATTAATAATCTCTCTTGTGTCTTCTGCCTCTACATAAGTATTTACAGAAAGAGAATAATTTTCTTCAGCTATTTTGTCATTATGAACTGATTTTGAAATATACTCAATATCTTCTTTTGTATCGAATATTCTTAGAATTTCTTCAATATGTTCCTCTGTTAAAATATTATTATTTGTTTCCTTTTTAAAGAAATTTTCTCCACTTGCATCAATAAATTGTGTTTTATTCTCACTTTTATGTTTAGAAAGAATTAAAATATTAACTGCAATAGATGTTCCAAAAAAAAGATTAGGAGCTAATGAAATAACCGTTTCTACAAAATTACTATCAATCAAATACTTTCTAATTTTTTGTTCCGCTCCTCCACGGTAGAAAATACCTGGGAAACAAACTATAGCAGCACGTCCTTTAGATGAAAGATAATCTAGACAATGAAGCACAAATGCAAAATCTGCCTTTGATTTTGGTGCTAATACTCCAGCTGGAGCAAAACGGTCGTCATTAATAAGAGTTGGGTCATCACTACCAATCCAATTAACTGAATATGGTGGATTAGATACAATAGCATCAAAAGGTTTTTCATCTCCAAATTGTGGGGATAAAAGTGTATTTCCCAGTGCAATATTAAATTTATCATAATTTATATTATGTAAAAACATATTCATTCGAGCTAGATTGTATGTTGTATGATTAATTTCCTGTCCATAAAAACCTTCTTCAATAATGTGAGCATCAAATTGCTTTTTTGCTTGTAATAATAAAGAACCTGACCCTGCCGCAGGGTCATAAATTTTATTAATTTTTTTTTGGTTATGTGTTGCTAATTTTGCAATAAGTTTAGATACACTTTGAGGAGTAAAAAACTCTCCTCCAGATTTCCCAGCATTTGCAGCATAGTTAGAAATTAAAAATTCATATGCATCACCAAATAAATCAATATGATTATCCTCAAAGTCTCCAAAGTTAAGACTATCAACACCTTTAATAACAGCAGCTAAATGACGATTTTTATCTGTTACAGTATTTCCTAATCTATTACTTGTTGTGTCAAAATCTGCAAATAATCCTTTAATATCTGGTTCAGATGGGTACCCATTTGCAGAACTTTCAATAGCAGAAAATATTGTTGCTAAATCTGTATTTAAACTTTCATTTGTATTGGCATTTTTGGCAATATTAACAAACAACTGACTAGGATAGATTAAATAACCTTTTGTTTTAATTGCATCATTTCTAATTTCTTTAGTTATAAGTTCATCTGATAACTCTGAATATTTAAAACTTTCATCTCCTGCTTCAATGTAATTAGAAAAATTTTCACTTATAAAACGATAAAAAAGAGTTCCTAATACATATTGTTTGAAATCCCATCCATCTATTGAACCTCTAACATCATTAGCTATTTTCCAAATTTGATTTTGTAATTCTGCACGTTGACTAGCACTTGTCATTTTATTTAATCCCCCGTTTTATAAGTATTTATTTTGTCTAATATATAGAACGTTTTAGAAGCTACCCCTTCTTTCTTTATACACCCTGATTTTACAATCTGTTGAAGTATCTTTCTAGCTCTTGACTCTTCTACTTCAAGAATTTTTTCTACTTCTTTTCTAGTTATTATTTTATTTCCTTCTAAGTACTTTAAAATCAGCTCTTTTTGAGATAAATATTCTTTCTCAGCTTTGCTTGGCACCGGTACTCTCCAGTACTCTCCGGTACTCTCCGGTACTCTCCGGTACTCTCCGGTACTTTCTATCCAGATAGTAACTTTTACATAGTTATAAGATTGGTCTTCCTCTATTTCTGGCTCTTTCCATTTATACTCTTGTACTGCTGATAGTATTTTAGGGAACCCTGAGCCTGCTCGTTCACACAGATTAATCTGATTTAACATCTGCATAATAGTTGAATTTCTTGGATTTGAATATCCTCCATGAAAGATTCTATCTCTTGATATTCTTAGAAGTCCCGGATTATAAAATTCATATCTGTCTTCGTACATCACTATTTTTAGAGGTGATTCTTCCTTATAGTCTGCATGTACAATAGAATTTATAAGTGCCTCTCTTATTGCCACATGTGCTAGTGTTTCATCTATTCTTGTATATCCGTCTTCTGCTATTTTAAATGGTACTTTTAAATTTTTCTTTAATTTATTTATTACTATAAAGTAGAAATTAAAAATGTTTCCCTCACCCCAAGTACCATCATACATTATCCTATCGTCCCATCTTTCATTTTCTCCTGAGGTTTTATCAAAATAATCAAGATGATAGTTTGGAAACACTCTTCTAACACTGTTGAAATTACCAAACATTAGTAACCCTGCTACTGTTAACCATATTTTTCCTGTTGCTATATCTTTATCCATTCCACCTATTCTTTTTAGAAATTCGTCATCACTTAATTCCGACCAAGGGTGGTCTCTTTTTACTACATTATAGATATTTCTGTATCCTTTGAAAGCAGATTTATCTATATCTTCTTCAAATGTATAATACTCTAATATGTAATTATCTAATATTTTTGATGAATTTCTTATCAGTGAATTAACTTCTTCTTTTTGGCATCTATAGTCTCCTGAATGATTTCTTTTATATGTTCCTATATATGGATTCTCATTACATGAAATAGGTCTATCATTGAAATCGGCTCTTGGAACATCTATTTTTAATAGTGATTTTCCATTTATTTCAACAATTGAAACATCTTTATTTTTAAGAATATTTTTATTTATTTTAGAAGGATTATTTATAATATCCCAAAATATTTTCATTAAGTTTTCAGGATTATTAATTCCTGTTATTTCAAATGCTCCGTTATTTTCACTAACACCTAATACTATTACTCCACCATCTGTGTTAGCAAAAGATGAATAGGTTTCCCACAGGTCTTTTGGAATATTATTTTTAGCTTTTTTAAATTCTATAGACTTTGTTTCGCCTTTTAAAATTAAAGACTTTATTTTTGATTCTTCTATTTCCATGGGAACCTCCTGAAATATTTTTTCTTTATCTCGATTAATAATTCTCTCCACTAGACAAGCATTAATTTATATTTTGAAGTAAAAATTGTTTTTCTCATTTAGGCAAAATATATTTAGCCCGAGTAAACTATAAATAAAACAATAGCTATGTTAGTCGCTTATTTTTAAACGTCATATCATGTAATGTAGATAGTCCTTTCAAATGTTTTTCTAAAATCAATGAAAATCTAACATTAAACTCTTCACTACTAATATCTAAGATATATTCTTGTTTAATGTAATCAACAAATCTAAGGTATGACATAGTATTATAAAGTGATTCAAGAGTCCCTCTTGGTTCTAACTTGGAAATTTTATCGTTTACATATGAAGCATTATCAACATTTATAAATTTTTTTAATTGATCCATACACTGAAATTTAGTTAATTTTGACTCATATTCTATATTGCTTTTTAGTGTTAGAATTTTATTCAAATCATTAGAAGAATACAAACCAATATAGTCACTAAAGTTAATTTGATTTACTCTTAAGAATACTTGAAAATCAATTTCATATAAATCTGAGTTTAAAATTGTTTTGGGGTATAGTTTACAACATTGTGATAAAAAGTCTTTATCTTTTAGTCTTTTACTAAACTCTCTATTCTCCCATGACCTAGACACTCCTATTTCTGTACCTATAAAAAAAACGGTTTTATTTTTTTTTGTTAACCTCAATATCAAAATATATATTTCCAAATCCTTTATTTTCATCATTTACTATGCCTTTAATATAGACATGTCTTGGTTTTGAGCTAGATCTTTTTAAGTTATATTTTTCAGACAATTTAAGATAATTTTTAGAATTAAAATAATTTTTAAAAAAGTTGTTAAGTTTTTTATTTAATATATTTTTACCTATTTTAGAATCATCTTCATTAAGTGTAAAAACTCTATTAAAATCTTTTCTTATAATTTTAGGAGTATTTATGTAATGACCAATCATTTCAGTATAGTCCAAAAAATGAGTGATTATAGGGTTTTTATCTTTATTTTTTAACTCACTAAAAATATCAAAAGTTTCTTTGAATGTTCTATACAACGTTTCTTCTTTAGGAATAGATAGACATTTTTCACAGTGATTTGCCAATTGATGTGGGTCTAGATCCCATAATTTTGTTTCAATTGCAATTGCAATTTCTAACTTATTGTTTTTATGAATAGAAATCCAAGCATCAGGTCTTGCGTTTCCCTTATTTAAATGTGTTAGTATAATATCCCTTATTTTCTCAGAATATGTTCTTCCAAGAAAATCTACATCTTTTAGCTTTTTTTCTGAAAGGTTAAGAGATTTGTTTAGATAATGCTGATAATTCGTTGATTCTAAATCCTCTTTTTTAAAGTTATATTTATCAATATTATCTAATATTTTAGATTCTTCATTTCCCCAAGTCTTACCTGTAGGATTAAAACCAACCATCACTCTCTTTTTAGCTGTTTTAATTTCGTTGTTTATATCTAAGTATGGATTTTGTAAATCCATATTTATTTCTAAATTATCAGAAAGATTCAGTGATTCATTTATAAAAAAATTGATAAATTCTATTTTTTGTTTCTTTGGTAAGATAGATAATGTTGTTATAAAAGCTCTTGTTAAATTATCTTATAAATATTGATTATTATTATTGTTATAACTCCAAAATATATTTAAATGGTTGTCTAGACTTTTTTTTATCATAATTGGGATCACCTTTAACTTTTAATATTTTTTTATTTGAATTAGATATCTAATTTTTCTAGATCTAAATCATTTAGAATATTTTTTAACGCTATTAACTCCTCTTTAGTCAAAGTTAAGCCTTTCCCCATTTTTTCATGACCTGAATCCCAGTCTCGAAGGTCTGCTTTAGGATTTCTATCATTCCAAGAAATAAGATTTAACTCTTTTCTCCACCCTTTAATACTTTCTCCTATTGAACCTAGTTCTTTTACTATTTCAAATTTTAATTCTGCCATAGTTATTCCTCCTTTAGTTGTTATCTATTTATTTAATCTCAAATTCACGTTAAATTTGAGTATATTAACTATTAAGCTTTGTTGAGTAAGATTTTCTATAAACTTCAATAATATCAAAACATTTTTTTTTTAATTGTTCTTGAGTTAGACTAAATGTTTTTGTATGCTTAATATTTTTTTTATCGTAGTTCCTTGAATTACTATATTCTCTATAATTTCAGTTCCATTCACATCTAGATTCATATGAGCTATGCATTTCTCAAACATCTACAATATGATTGTTCATCCATAACATTTCCTAAATCATCGTTATAACTATCATTTAATGTAGAAATTATGCTATCACCAACTTTTAATATTACGAGGGTCGTTTTGAGAATCCTCAATAGGCAAACATATCAGTGATAGAGTACAATTAATTAGTAGAGTCACCTCATAATTTCCATCATATTCCTCAATTATATATTTTGTTCTTTCAAGAATTGTATCAGAAAATTTACCTTTATACATTATATTTTATATCTAGATATTTTTCATTATTACCATGCATTTCAATAGCTAAATTCTCTAACAAATTATTCCAAGTAAATGAGTTTATTAAATACCTTAAACTAAATCCTGTTCCTATAAAGAGGATAGGATGGTTCTTATATTGTGAGATAAATTCATCAATTTTCATTATTTCCCCCTTTATTCTGTAATTTTCTAATATATTATTAATTAGTATAAAAAATACTCCAACTCTTCTCAAAAGGCTACTTCTTCCAAAGTAGCCTCTTAAATCTATATAGTGTCTTTTACTTCAAATTTAACTTTGAAATCTCGATAATTTTTAACCCAGTTGAATTTAACTAGTTCTGATACAGCATTAAAGTGAAGTTCACCACATTTTATTTTAATCTGCTCAACAAAGCTTAAATCTTTTAAATCTTTATCACATTTAGTTTCAACAATAAAATAAACCCCTATTTTTTTATCAACATCTTCATCAGGATTTCTATAAACAACAGCCCAGTCTGGAGAATAATTTCCATACGGAGTATCTATTACAAAACCTCCCTTAGAAATTTTTGTAAATAATATGATATTTTCATTCTGTTCTAGGCTTTTAGCAAATTCTTTTTCACCTTTACTATCTAGTTTATAATATACATTCATTGAATTAGTTTTTTCTGCTTTAGCTTGAAAGACTTTCCATTCATGCATAAAATCTTCATCTGAAATATTATTATCAAATAAGAAAATTTGGTTTTGGTCTAACTCATAACCTTCTACTACCTCATAAGATACAATAGTTTTAGCTTTGGTATCATTTAATTTATCAAATAAAAGCTGTGATATACTTTCTAGTACATCTTGACTATTAAGAGCAAATCTTTTTTCAATTCCTTCTAATATTTTAAAAATAGCCATACGTGGTAGCATTGTATGATACATAATATATTCAACTATTTCAAAATCGCTTTTTGCCTCTATTTCCACCTCTATTTCGATATCTAAATCCTGTTTCTTTTCTAAAACAAATTTTTGAATATCCTCATAAACAGCATTTGAATCTGTAATTTGAGTAATGTTAGACTGTTCATATCCTTTTAAAGTTTCGTTAATTGCTATTATACTTTCATCTATGTACTCATCATCATTTATTTCACATTTATAAAATGTTTTCTTAGTTAAATTACTACATAAACCTTCATAAAGTTCTTCAAATAATTCTTCATCAACAAGGGAAGTATATTTATTTTCATACTCAGGGTTATCTCCATTTTTGATTCCAATACGCTTAGATCCTCTCTCATTCATTAGAGTTTTGAATTCCTCTTTTATTTTCTCTAAATGATCATTCAGTATTTCATTACTGAACTCAATGTTGTTTAAAGTTTTTTCAATGAATTTAGAATCTTTATTAAGAATGTTATTTGAATCTATAATTTTGTTTGCAACCAATTCATTTTTTAATTCTTCAGCCAATAAAGAAGTAATTTTTGTTTTAGGAACACCTGCATTTTCCAATGTTTTAACTATAATATTAAGTGTTACCTCATGTACATTTATATCATTATTAAAATCAGCCTGTAAGGCTCTTGAAAAATTTTCATAACTATCATTAGCAATAACAGTCAACTCGTTTATCTCAGTGTCAAAAGACCTATTACCTAATATATCAACCGGTAGTCGAAGTCCTCTTCCTATTTCCTGTTTTTTTGCTATATCACTGCTTCCTTGTTTCAATGTACACAATGTAAATACATTAGGGTTATCCCAACCTTCTCGCAGTGCAGAGTGTGAAAATATGAATGATAGTGGCTCATTAAAAGATATCAATTCATCCTTCTTCTCTAGTATTAAACTTATTCCCCTAGCGATGTCCTCTTGTGATTTCTCTTCTAGAGCAACCTTATCATCAGAAGCGTCCCAACCAGCGATCTCAACAATATTATTTTTTTTGTCTCTTGCAAAATATCCTTCACGTACTTGAAGTGTATCTTTGTAATTAGGGAAAAACTCGCTGTATTCATCTATACTATCTTGATATTTTTTTACCAGTTTATTATATTCTTCGTCAAATATTCTTAAATATTCTCCTCTACCATCTTTTGATAGGTCATCTCTAACTTTATTAACTTCATCTATGAAGAAAAGAGTTATAATTTTAATTTTTTTATTTTTTTTCAAAATACTAAGCTGTTTTTCAAAATGATTTTTTATAGCTAAATATATTTGGGTTCTAATTGCTATTTCTGAATCTATTTTTTTATTACTTTCCCCTTCTTCTAAGTAGAGATCAACTTCTGAGGTAGAAATTTTTAAAGGTTTCTCTTTATTAGGATTTTCAGCAACATAGATTCCTATATACTGTTTTAATCCACCTGATAGTTCCTCTAATGAAGTGTTTCCTAGAACATCAAAACTTTTAAATTTAATAAGACCGCCTTGTTCTTGAGAAAATATTTCTATTCGAGCTTTTAAATCAGATGTAAATCGTGTATATCTTATATATGGAAAATCTTTAGGAATAATACTATTTACTGTTTTTACTTTTATCTTTTTTACTAAATTTTGATTATAGGCTTGGTATGAGTCTAGTTTATAAATTTGATTGTATAATTTTTTATGAGTTGCAGAATATCTTAAAGTAAATAGAGATTCTAACTCATCTAACGCTTTCAGTGATTGTGATTTTTTACCTTTTCCACCTTCAATTTTTTGTGGTTCATCAATAATAATAATCGGTTTTATAAACTTTATATCATTCCACAGAACTCTCCCATATTCATCACCTTTACGTATTTTATTATTATCACTATTAAAGGCTTGAATATTCATTATACAAATACTTAAATCATTACTTTCAACAAGCTTAGTACTAATATTTCCAAGATTTTTACTTTCATATGTAAAACTATATTTTTCTAAATTTATTCCTTCTAGTCTTTTAAAATGCTCTCTTAATTGCTCAATTGATTTTTCTACTCCCTTACGAATAGCAAGAGATGGAACAATTATAATAAACTTTTTTAATCCATATTCCTTATATAATCTAATGGCTGTTCTTAAATAAACATAAGTCTTTCCAGTTCCAGTTTCCATTTCTATTGTGAAATTATTATTTTCTAATTTATCATCAGAAAAAAGTCCATTTTCTAATTGAATCCTTTTTAAATTTTCCAATAATTTATTTTCGCTAAGAATATTTTTATTTCTAATTGGATCTTGTTTTCCTATTTTGGGGGGTCCTATAATATTTGAATATAAGGTGCTTCCTTCCTTACTCAATCCTTGGAATAGCTCAACTACTGAATTAATAGCTTTTTCTTGATAATCTAATTCCTCAAATTGAAATATAATCTTATTCGCCATCATCTAACTCCTTTTCTAGCTACTTTTAATATTTCTTTTATCTTTTCAAAGATGATATTTTTTGAATTTCTAACATAATAGCTCCCCTATATAAATTCTACTGTGTATGCTTTCTTAGTAAATCCAGAGTTTTTTTCAACTAATGTTTTTAGACGTCTAAAAGTCTCTTCTTTTAAACTTATTTTGCTACCAAAAGCAGAATCTCTGAAGAAGAACTTTAGAGGTAAAGGATTGAGTTCAGCTAGCTTTTCAACTATTTCTCTTGTTATTGTTGTTTCTAAGCATACTAAATATGAACTATCATATAAATATGTTCGAGCTCCTATTCCTGATAACACTTCATTTTTTTTTGATAAATGCAAATCTCTTTGACGCAAAAGAACTTCATACATAACATCTTTATCATTAGAATTTGGAGTAAAGTCTAGTCTCTCTAGATCTCCTATTTTTAAGATATTATCTTCCAATTTTTTGCTTATTTTTTTCCAATTTATATTAGTATCTGCCGTTCTAAATGCTTTAAATCCTATATCAGGAAGAGCTCTTAACGTTTCATCAAATTTTAATTTTTTATTACTTTCTTCTATTTCATTTTTTATTAGTTCTCCTGCCCTTCTTATTCTCTCTTTCCCGATTTGCGCAATTGTATAGAATCCTTCTTTTCTAGCTTCACTATCCTTATTTACAATAGGATATTTTGTTATTGGATCTATAATATATTGTTCTTTCTCTTCTCCATTTTCATCTTTGTATTTTTTCTTTTTTCCATCATATGTAAGTTCATTTAATTGTACCATTATGTATTTTCTATTCCCATCATCTTCAGCATTAAGTTGCATAACTGCATGTGCTGTTGTTGATGAGCCAGAGAAGAAGTCTAAAATTATACTTTCTTTTTCATTGTGTGTAATCATTTTTATTATTTTTTTTATTAAAGATACAGGTTTTGGATAATCAAAAATAGAGTTTAAGTTTAGCTCATTTAATTCTTTTGTTGCACTTTCATTTGTTCCGATTTGATTATCTCTGTCAAATTTTATATTTCCTAAATAATTTAAAGGAGTTTTAAATCCTTCTGTATTTGGTCTTTGAAAACGAATTGAAAATTTTAGTGTTTTTATTAAAAAATATGTTCCATTACTTATTTCTTCTTCCAATGTTTCTTGTTTCCATTTAAACTCACCTTTTGAAATAACGGAAGAATCGTTGACTCCATTAACAACATTAATATCACTTAAAAGTTCTATCCTATGATATTTTCCCTTAGGGTAAATTCCATCTGGAATTTTAAATTCTATACTTCCTTTTGGGAAGGTTAATACTTTCAACATATTTCCTGTATTCATTAGCGGAGCATCTCCATTTTCTAATAATTCTCCATAATATTTTGTATTATTTTTATTTTTTTCATAACACAAGATATACTCTATTGTTTTTCTACTTTTATTTGATAAAGATGGTGGAGTACTTGTTTTTTCCCATATAAAATTCTCTACTAAGTTATTTTCATCAAATATATCATCGCAAATTTTTTTTAAATTTCCAATCTCTTCATTTGCTATACTTATAAAAATTACTCCATCATCGGTTAATAAATCTTTTGCTATTTTTAGGCGAGGATACATCATATTTAACCAATTAGCATGGTATTTATTTCCATCTATCTTGGTCTTTTCTAATCTAATGTTATCCTCATCTATATAACCTTGACTTTTATTGCTTTCTTCTGTTTTCATTTTAAATGAATCATTATAAATAAAGTCTTTATCTGTATTATATGGAGGATCTATATAAATCATCTTTATACTGCCAAAATAATTTTGACGTAATAGTTTTAGCACTTCAAGATTATCACCTTCAATATAGAGATTTTCTGTTGTATCTGGATTTTTACTATCCTCTTCTATATATTTTAGTGTTCTTGCTCCTACATTCTCTTGAACTATCTTTTTAGCATTTTGTTTTCCTGCCCAATTAAATTCATATCTTTCTTCTTTTACCTCTTCAAACTCACCTAATTCCTCTTTCAAAGCTTTAAAATCAACTTGTCCATCTTTTATAACTGATGGGAATAAACTTTTTAAAAGCTCTAAATTTTCATTTTTAATATTGTTTATTTCTACAGGTACTCTATCCTCTAACTCCATTATTTACCCCTTTATTTTTTTATATTCTCCATTATTTTTCTTAATTCTTTAGTATATTGTAACCTATCTGATGATAGTTTTGATTGTTCTAGTTTATCACGTAATTTTACCATATCTCTTAATAAAACATATGTCTCGATAGAACTCTTTTCATCATACCATAAAGGCTTTTCTATAATTTCTCTGGCTTTTAGATATAGTTTCTGATTTTTTAATATGAAGGCTTTTGCATAAATTTCAAAGTAAAAATTTACTTTATTTGCCTTATTTACTATACTTTCAAAAGAGATTATTCGCTCTAAATTTTTTCTTTCTAAGCTAGGTAATACTTTATCAAAGATAGCACTTAAAAATCTTTCTTCTAATACTATTTCTGTTCTATCATTTTGATTTAATCTCTTAAGACCAAAAGAATATGCAACTTTATTTCTATCAAATATTTTTATAATGCAAGGTGATTTTATTAGACTTTGGTAAATATCAGCTATATCATTAGCTTTTTTTATATCGGTCACTTCAAATTCATAGAACTGTATGAGTCTAAAGTCATAATATTCATTTCTTACACTAGGAATTTCTTCCCCAACTATTTGATGAGTAAGTACTACCTTAAGTATTATTTCTTTTACTTTTTTTCTAATGTCTGGACTTAAACTTGGTGGAATAAAGTCTTTTATAGGGATTTTTTTTCCTACTTCATATTTTTTAGGTATCTCTATCATACTACCCCACCACCAAGAAAGAAATTAGTTCAAAATCATCATCACTCTCTTCTAAAAAATTATTAGAAAATCCACCAAAATCAAATACTGTTTCCACTGCTTTTTCTTCTTCTTCTCCTTTAATTGAACTTATAGCTTTATTTAAAAGTTTAGAGTAGAATACCATATCATTTGCATTTTTTGTTTTTTCAAAAAAATCTTGTAATAAATTTAAAATCGGATTTTTTTTACCATAACATAATTTTCTAAATAATTTAACGACTTCTCTAGCTTGGCTATTACTGTATAAAATATCACCGTCCCTTCCTAAGTAGATTAAATAATAAGGATAAAGAGAACTATCAGATTTAGGCTTTTCGTCCATATTTCTGTGCTTAAAGCAGAATAAAACACCTTTTTTACCTCCATCTGTCACTGAATAAATTCCTTTAGGCATCTCTTTTAGGACTTGATTATTCTGAGTATACTGTGACAATTCATAGAGGTATTCATTCATATTTAAATCAGTTAGAGATATGTTGTCATTTGTATCCTCTATTTCTATAACCTCATCTTTTAATCTTTCTAATTGTCTTTTTCTAAAATTGAAATCATTTAGTTCAGGGCTTAATACATCTTCGTCTCCAGTGGATACTAGATTTAAAGTAGTCATTTTTCCTTTTACACGCTGTTCTAGTCCTAAATATTCATTTAATTCTATATTCGGGAAAAAATTTATCATTTGAATATTAGTGTTTTCACTTCCTATACGGTCTATTCTCCCAAATCTTTGAATAAGTGAAACAGGATTCCACTGAATATCAAAATTTATTACCGTATCACAGTCTTGTAAATTTTGCCCCTCTGATATACAGTCAGTACCTATCAATATATCAATTCCTTCACTTTCATTAATTGTTTTCTTCATTTTAGACTTCGGAGAAAAAGCACAAAGTATGGAGTTGAAATCTTTATCAATATTTTTATTAGTTGTATTTATTCCTTTCCCTGTTACACTAGCTGTATATACACCTTTTTTTAATATTTTTTGTGATAATTTAGAATAAATATATTCAGCTGTATCAGCAAATGCAGTGAATATAATTATCTTTTTATTTTCTTTGTTATAAGGAGTCTTTTCAATTTTATTAATTATTAATTGTTCTAACTCCTTTATTTTTTTGTCTCGCTCTTCATCTAAAATTACTTTTGAATTCATATAAAGTTCTTTTAAAATAAGTTTATCATTTTCTAAATCTTCTATATATGCTCCTACTCTTAGATGTTTCACATCAATTTGATACTTTCCTTCAATATACGTTGGTTCTTCTTCATCATAAATATCAAGTTCCTCGTCAATTTCACCACCTTTATATAAGATTTCTAGTGTTCTATCTACTCTGTCTAGCATTCTTTTTAGTGTTTCTGAAAATGAAAAAACTGAACTTTCTAGTCGTTTGAATAAATTAAATCTATGCAGTACAATCATACCCTTAGATTGCGTTTGAAAATCCAGTTTACCTCCATGTTTTCCTACTAAGTTATATTTTTCTGCATAGTATAAAAGGAAACTTCCCTTTATATACTTAGTAGGGGTATAAACTGATAAATTTAATTCTTCTAGCCAATTATTGGCATCTTTAAACTTCAAAAGTACTTCCTTTGTATCTATTTCAGGATAGTATGTTTCTGGTTTGTTTTTTTGAGGAAAGTTTCCTACTTTACTATTTCCATAATACCCTGTAATGTGCTTTCTACTTCTTGAAATTGTCATCATTTCTAATAACTTATAAAAATCAGATGGAAGGCTATCTAGAAGACTATTTTTTTCGTGATTAAGCTCTTTTTCCCAGTTATTTATGATTGTTGAAGATTTTCTTAGGATATATTCTATGCTAGGTATTCCATACTCACTAAATGCAGAATCTTTATCGGCTGTTATTAAGCTCAATTGATTTTTTAAATCCACTAAACTATTATTTACAGGGGTTGCTGATAAAAGAAGAACTTTTGTATTATTTTTCCCTCTTTTAACTACATCCTCTAATAGCCTTGCATACCTATTCATAATGAGTCTGTCATCCTCACCATATCTATCTTTTCTATTTCTAAAATTATGAGACTCATCTATTACAACTAAATCATAATTACCCCAATCAAATCTTTTTAGATCTTGACCTGATTTTGAGATACCTTTGTATCTTGATAGATCGGTATGATACATTATCTTATAATTAAAAACTTCCTTTATTAGACTATCTTTATAATTCCCTCTAAAAGAGTTCCAATTATCATAAAGCTTTGCTGGTGTAAGAACTAGGACATTATCCATTTTTATTTCAAAATATTTAATAATAGCTAATGCTTCGAAGGTTTTTCCTAATCCTACCGAATCAGCAATTATACAACCATTATACTTTTGCAATTTTTGAATAGCTGAGACTACACAATCTTTTTGGAAGTCGAATAATGAATTCCAAATATCTGTTTTTTTTAATTTTTCACTGTCTCGTTCAAATCTCTCTAAACCATTATCTAACTGATAACCAAACAACTCATTTAATGTAAAATAATATATAAATTCAGGGGAGTGTTCTTTATACACATATTCAAGGCTCTCTAACAAATTATTTTTATAATCAGTTGTAACATCATTGTTATACCACATTTTCCTAAAAACTTCATTATTCCTGTTTATTTGTGCCTTATCAGTGGAATAAGTATCAAAATTTATATTATGTGCTACTCCTTTTTTACTATCTAATATTTCCAATGAAGAAGAACCTTGAATCATAAAGTCATCATCTATAAGTAGGATGTTGCCACCTACTTTTACTTTTGACGAAATTTTCCGTATGTTTACATAGTTTTTTATAAAATCATGCATAGCTTTAGATTGAGCAAAGTGCTTTAATTTATTCTTTTCTGTTATATCATATGAACTATATAATATATCGTTAGGAGTAATTTCGAATTCATGGGATATTTCATTAGAGGTTGGAATAAATTTAGCATCTCTGATAACAAAATTTATCTCTTTTACATTTTTTAAATTTTTTTCTAAAAGTGTAAACACAGATATTGTTAATTTGTCATTAACTATATTTACAATAGCTTTTTTTTTATTTCTTAAAACTTCATTCATTTTCTCTATTATTTCATTGGTTATACCATTTTTTTCAGACTTCATATCTCTCCTCAGCAAACTTTATAGTTTTTATCTTTTAGTTCTCGACCATTTTTTAGTTTTATAATTTATATAAGGTCTTAAAATTTTATGTAGTTTTTTTATATGAAATACATTAAAATTGTAATTGTTTTAGAAATATATTATTCATATTTGCCAATATTGTATTTTTTATATATAATATTTTTTGCTTTTATTTATAAAAAATCTATTTAGCACCTACCCTTTCCAACTCTTTCACTATCTCTAAATACCCATTTTCTTTTGCTATCATTAGAGCTGTTACTTTAAAAAAATTCTTATCATTGACTGGTGCTCCATGAATTAATAACTCTTTTACTATTTCTAATTCTCCTTTTTCTACCGCTATCATTAAAGCTGTAGTTCCAAAATTATTGCATGTATGAATAACTTTATTTAGTAATAACTCTTTTACAACCATCAAATTGCCACTCTTTGTCGCTGATATCAGAGGGGTATCCTCGTCTAGTGTTATACTATTTACATCTGCTCCATGAGATATCAACTCTTTTACTACTTCTAGATGACCATTTAAAGATGCAAGTAACAATGAATCCCAACCATCGTTGCTTTTGTTTTTTAATATAGCTCCATGAGATATTAATTTCTTTACAATATTTAAATTACCTTGAGAAGACGCTATCATTAAAGGAGTTATACCATGATTTTCCTTTAAATTTACATTAGCACCATAAAATAACAATTCTTTTATTATTTCAATATTACCGCCTATAATCGCAAATATTAAAGGGGTTATTCCTAAGCTACTTTGGTAATTTATATCAATATTTCTTGATATAAGTTCCTTTATAACATCTAAATGACCTTTTTCTGAGGCTCTCATTATAGGTTGAATCCCATCATTAGTTTCTGATTCTATCTCAGCTCCATTATTTAATAATTCTATTACAACGTGTAAATGTCCTTTTTCTGAGGCTAGAATTAATGGAGTCTCTCCTATTATATTGTTTTGCTCTATATTCCCTCCTGAAGAAAGTAACTCTTTTACTACTAATAAATGACCATTATAAGAGGCTTTCATTAGTGGTGACCACCCTTTGTCATCTACTATATTTACATCTATATTTTTTTTCAATAACTTCTTAACTTTGTCTAAATCTCCTTTTTCTGAGGCGCTTAATATTTTGATTGTCGCTTTTTTTCTTACTAAATATAATAAAAGAAGTGACAATATTATTAAAATTATAACTATTTTTTCCATTACCAATCCTCCTATATTTTCTGAAAAATAAATACTTGTGATTATATACCTTTTCTTATTTTTATAATCTAGGGTACCTTGTCTTAATGTATTTAATATATTTTTTTATTTCTTCTATCCCATCTTTTGATATATCTGAAAGTCTCAACTCTTCTTCATTCCAAATTGATTTTTTTAATACTTCATATTCTTTTAGTATTCTTAGTAGTTCCTCTTGTTTCTCTCCATAAGGATCGTTTTCAAAATGAGCTGTTTCATATCCACCACCACCTTGTTTTAATTCTATTGCTAGTAGTTTATCTGCAAATTTTTCATCTATCTCTTCAAATGGATCTAACTCGCTTATTACACCTATTGTTGGTAATGGTTTTTTAATCTTAGAATTATTTTTATCGTAATTTCTTCTATCAAAATACCATCTTTTTGCCCATTTAGCTACACCGAGTGCATCTAATATTTTAACTAAACTTTCTTCCGAACCATAATTTCTACCATGCTCTATATCTGATATTTGTCCTTGAGATACCCCTGATTTTTCAGATAGTTGTCTTAAAGTATATTTTCTTAATTTTCTTAGTTCAGCTAAATATTCTCCTGATCTTATATATAAACCTCCATAGTAATCTGACACTTTTCCCTCCATATCTTTTAACCTTTTTATACTAAATAATAAAAAAAATAATAAACGTTGACTTTTAAATTATTAGAATGTATAATCACTTTATGTACGTAAATTTATTTTTCAAACGTTAATTTTACCGTTTACGTTATTCGATGTCTTCTTTATATTTATTATACCGTATTTAGTTTTCTAAGTCAAAGTATCATTTTATTTATATTTTTTTGATACTTTACTGAATTTTAATTATCATATTACAAAGGAGGTATTATTATGGAAGAATTATACACAGTTAAGGAAGTTTCTAAAATGCTCAGAACTAACCCCACATATGTTTACAAGCTAATTAAAGCTGATTTAATTGATGTCCTTAAATTAGGTAGTATTAAAATTACAAAATCTTCACTGGACAAATTTTTAGAGCATTCTATTGGAAAAGATTTATCTGATCCATTCGATATTAAGGCTTTAAAATAATTTTAATGTTGAAAATGAAGGCTAAAATTATAAAATTAAAAAGAGGTGATAAAATTGACTGGATGTGTTAGGAAAAAATAATAATAGGTGGTACTATAGTTTGGAAGTTACAAAAATTGACGGAAAAAGAAAACGTGTTGAAAGGGTTGGTGGAGTTACTAAAAATGGTGCTAAAATAGCACTTAGAGAAGCTTTAAAAGAATATGAAACTGATGGTTGTTTTATTGCAGAATCAAATATTAGTGTTTCAGTTGAGAGATTTAATGAAAAAATGTCCTTTTATCTCCTATTACTTATTTGAAACTGCACAGGATCCCGAATTTCTGAGGTTTGTGTTCTTACATGGGAAGATATTAATTTTCAAGAAAAGACTCTTACATTCAATAAACAACTCTAAAAAAAGAACTCAATGTTTTTTTGAAACTACTAAACCCCTTAGTTCTAATAGAATAATCTCCATTAGGGATATTCCATTATATATTCGTAACTACTCCGCGATATTAAAAGCTATATTTTTTCTTTATTCATCAAGGAAATACTTACTTTATTAAAACAAGTTATGCTAAAAAAAATTAAAAAACTGCAGTTATTGATAATATAAACGATAAAATTATATTTATTACAGTTAAAGAAACTATATCTACCAATAGTTTTTTAATGGCTGAGTAGTTACATATATTCTAAAGAAACATAAAAAATCTCAAAGAGTTAATAAAGAGAAATATGGTGATTTTCACTATAAAAATTTTGAGATTCAAAATAGGTTAGGACATAGTAATATAAGCACCACACTACAAATATATCTCCATGTTACTAAAAAAGGTGCAATTGCTACTGGTGATATTTTTGATCCCAATCTTGAGTTTTTATTAAAAAAATAAGTAGAAACTTAATCTCTACTTATTTTCAAACTTTTTATAATTTATTATAATTTACTTTTATTTTATCATTTGGTAGGAAAATTACAATTTTCATAAAAATAAGTTTAAGAGCACCCTATTTTTACAGTACAAACCTCGCCACACACTCTATATGGCTAGTTTCTGGAAACATGTCCACAGGTTGTAACTTTATCATTTCATACCCTGCCCTACAAAGTATTTCAGCATCTCTTGCTAAAGTTGAAGGATTACATGAAATATAAATTATTTCTGCTATTTTAGTTTCAGCTATTTTTAGCAGTGCATCTTCTTCTACCCCTTTTCTAGGTGGGTCTAATATTATTGTATCAATTACTTCTTTATTTTTTAGAAGTTCTGTTATTTTCTTTTCAAAAGCACCATTAAGAAACTCTATATTTTTTATGTTGTTTTCCTTTGCTGTTTTTATTCCATCTTCCACAGCAGATTTAACTATTTCAATGGAATATACTTTTTTAGCTTCTTTAGCTACAATCATTCCAATTGTTCCTGTTCCAGAATATGCATCTACAACAGTTTTATTTTTAATATTTTCTGCAAAATCAATCACTGTTTTATAGAGTTTTTTTGTTTGCTCTATATTTATTTGAAAAAATGAAGTTGGAGATATATTAAATTCTATGTCAAAAAGGTTTTCCTTTATTGTTTTCTCTCCTAAAATATGATGATTTTCTCTTCCTAGAGCAAAATTAGTTTTCTCTTTATTGATAGAAATATACACCGATTTTATATTAACCATTTTATTTTTTAATTTATTTAAAACATCAAGTATAATAGGATTATCTTCTTTAGCATTAACAATTAAAACCACCATAGCTTCATCCTTACTATTGGTTCTAATCATAACGTGTCTAAGAACTCCTTTATGAAGTTTTTCATCATAAACAGAGAGTTTCTTAGGTAAATTATTTAATAAATCCTTTAATTCTTTTATTATTTTATTCCCTATAATTGAATTTAAGAAATTCTCTTCCACCTCAAAAACATCATGGGATTTTCTCTTAAATAATCCTGTTATTATCTTATTATTATAAAGAGCAAAGGGCTCTATTACTTTATTTCTATAATGTTTAGGTTTTTCAGCTCCTAATATATCCAGTATATTTAAGTTTTCTAATTTACCTATTTTTTTCATTACATCTATAACCATTTCTTGCTTATATCTTAGCTGGGCTTCATAGGTTAACATTCCAAAATCGCAGCCATGGAACTCCTCAAAGGTTAATTTATTCCTTTGAACTCTCTCTTCTCCAAAAACTATTATTTTTTTTATTATTGCTCTTCCATATGATTTTTTTAAAGATATTATTTCACATTGAATTTTATCTCCTGGAACAGACATTGGGACAAAAACTGCAAAGCCATTATAGTACCCTAACCCCTCTCCACCATAAACTATTTTATCTATTGTTAATTCAATTAACTCACCTTTTTTTAATTCCAAAATTTCCTCCCAAATCTTTTTTTACTATTATTTATTACTCCACCTCAAAATATTCTATATTTCTAGTGGATTTTAACCCTTTTTTTTCAAGTTCTAATTTAATTTTTTCAAAGTCCATCATAGAATCGTATTCCATAATTTTTGCATCATGTATTCTCAATATATTTTCAAATTCTTTTTCTTTTTCTTTTAATATCTTTCCTTTTTCAATAACATTATTTAATTGAATATTATTGGTTCCCCATAATATTCCAATCACTACTATTACTACTATTATTACTATTTTATATTTCATAATATTATAACCTCTCTACTACTCTTAATTTAGAAGATCTAGCTCTTTTATTATTTCCAACCTCTTCATTTCCAGGTACTATTGGTTTTTTAGTTACAAGTTTTATTGTTTCTACGTGGTTACACATACACATTGGAAGTTTAGGAGGACAAATACACCCTGTTGCATATTCTTTAAACATTGTTTTTACTATTCTATCTTCTAATGAATGAAAAGTTATTATTCCCATTCGTCCTTTTTTATTTAAACAAGAAATAGATTTATTTATTGCTTTTTCTAATACTTCAAGTTCTTTATTAACTTCTATTCTAATAGCTTGAAAAGTTTTTTTCGCTGGATGTTTAGTAGCACGTTCAGGATAAGCTCTTTTTATTAAAGTTACTAAATCTCCTGTATTTTCAATTGGTTTTTCTTTTCTTGATTCACAGATAAGTCTTGCTATTCTTCTAGCGTGTCTCTCTTCTCCGTACTCAAAAAATATTTTTGACAAATCTCCCTCTTCATAGTTATTCACAACTTCATAGGCAGAAATTTCAGCTGAATTGTTCATTCTCATATCTAATCTTGTGTCGTATCTATAAGAAAAACCTCTTTCTGGGTCGTCTAATTGAGTTGAAGAAACTCCAATATCCATAAGAATACCATCAACTTTATCATAACCTGCAGTGTAAATAACTGTATCTATGTTTTCAAAATTATTTTTAAAAACTTTCCAATTTTTATACCCACCTAATCTTTTTTTTGCATACTCAATTGCTTTGTCATCTTGATCAATTGATATTAATACACCCTTAGAAGATAATCTTTTTAATATCCCTTCAGAATGACCGCCTCCCCCTAATGTACAGTCTACATAAACTCCATCTGGATTAATTACTAAGTTATCCAACGTTTCGTTATAGAGAACTGGAATGTGGTAATCTTGAAAATTATTTTCATTTTTCTCTAAATTCAATTCTTTTTTTGCTTTTGTATCTCCTTGCATTTTTCCTCCACTCTCAAAATATCATATACTAAAATAGAGAAGCTGATTTGCCTCTCTATTTCACTTTTAATCTTTATTAAAATATTCTAAAATATAAATAATTAACTAAATTACGAATTATCTTAACGCCAAAATATACTATAATAGGAGCTAGATTTAGATACCCAGCTCTACCTATTGGAAGTACCACTCTACACTTATCAAAAATAGGATCTATTATAGACTTTATTATTTCTGTAAAATCATTTCTTGAATTTGGTGCAATCCAGGAAAGAACCACTCTTATAAATAATATAATCAGAAATATATCCACAAGTTTATTAAATATTATTATAAACATAATTCACCTTACCTTATTAACTTTGATTTAAAAAATAATGTTTAGCCTTTACTGTATATTCCCATCCTGACCATATTGTTAATATAACTGGGACTAACATCAGATAATCATAATAGTTATAAATCCAATATTTTTCACCAAAAAATAACATTATTATTATTACTATCATTTGTGTAGTTGTTTTGTATTTACCTAAATTTCCTGCTGGAATAACCTCACCTTGAGTTGCTGCTAGCGTTCTTATTCCGCTAATTAAAAATTCTCTCGCTATAACAACTATAGACATCCAAGAAGGTAACCAGCCAAGAGAAACAAAAATTACCATAGCAGATATAACTAATATTTTATCAGCTAAAGGGTCCATAAGTTTTCCAAAATCAGTTACAAGATTGTTTTTTCTAGCTAAATATCCATCTAACCAATCTGTTAATGATGCCACAACAAATAATAAAAAGGCTATGTATCTATATACTGTCCCATTTTCTGGTGTTCCTTCTAAAAAATATATAAAAGGAATTGCCAATAACATTCTTGCTGTGGTTAACTTATTTGGTAAATTCACTTGTTTTCCTCCTGAAATAAAATTTAATTTATATATTAATACATTATTCTACAATAGGTCCTACATAATCATAGTCATAATTCTGTTCAATAAGAACCTTCACTATTTCACCAGCTTTTCCTGTTCCGTCAGTCATAAGAACTTTTCCGTCTATTTCCAACGCTTGCCCTTGAGTTCTCCCTTCTAACATAAACTCACTTTCACTAGAAACACTATCTATCATTACTTCAACTATACTCCCTAATAACGCTCTGTTTTTTTCTTCCGCTATAGTTGTTTGAAGATTTATTAGTTCTGCCCATCTTTTTTCTTTTATTTTTTCATCCACTTGATTATCTAAATCATAGGCTACCGTTCCCTCTTCTCTAGAATATTTAAATACCCCAACATAATCAAACTTAAATTCTTTTATAAACTCTTTAAGCTCTATAAAGTTCTCTTCTGTTTCTCCAGGGAATCCTACTATAACTGTTGTTCTAATAGTTGCGTCTGGAATCTTGGTTCTTATTTTATTTAAAATTTCTCTTATTTGTTCTCCTGATTTAGCTCTTCCCATAGCTCTTAAAACATTTCCTGAAATATGTTGAATAGGAACATCAAAATAATTACATATTTTTTTCTCAGTTTCTATAACTTCTATCATTTCTTCTGTTAGAGAATTTGGAAACATATAATAAGTTCTTATCCACTGAATTCCTTCTATTTTTACAAGAGCTTTTAGTAGTTCTGGTAAAGCTTTTTTATTATATATATCAAGACCATATTCTGTAGTCTCTTGTGCTAATAAATTTATTTCCTTAACTCCTAATTTTGCTAATCTTTCTACTTCAATTACAACATCTTCAATTGCTCTACTTCTTAATCTCCCTCTTAACGTTGGAATTATGCAATAGGTACATCTTCTATCACAACCTTCAGCTATTTTCACATAGGCTGTATGAGGATTTGTCGTTAAAATTCTCTCTGTTGATGAACTATTTAAGAACTCCATTGATTCTGTTCTTGTAACTTTTTTATCTTTCATTACTTCATCAATAATTTCTTCTATTTTGTTTATCTCTCCTGTTCCTATAACTGCATCCACTTCAGGCATTTCAGTTATAATTTCCTCTGCATATCTCTGGGCTAGACAACCTGCAACTATAAGTTTTTTTAACTTAGCTGTTTTTTTATATTCAGATACTTCAAGAATATTTTGAATTGACTCTTCCTTGGCATCTCCTATAAATCCACAAGTATTTATAATTATAAATTCTGCTTCTTTTAGGTCATTTGTCATTTCAAAACCTTTTTTATTTACTAAAATACCAATTAAATTTTCACTGTCCACTAAATTTTTACTACAACCTAAACTTATAATAGCTAATTTCATTCTTCCCCTTATGTAATTTTCTCAAATATATAATATTAACTTCCTCAAGATATTTTATCCTCGAGGAAGTTTTATTATTTTAGTTATATTTTTTTATTATAGACCTTTTTTAGTTAAACTTACTTTTCCACCTTCTACACCTTTAACTTTAACATCAAAGACATCTCCAACTTTAAGTACATCTTCTACATTCGCAACTCTTTCAGCTGAGATTTCAGATATGTGAAGTAACCCTTCCTTTCCTGGCATTATTTCCATAAACGCTCCAAATTTCTGAATATTTACAACCTTTCCGCTATAAACCTCTCCAATTTCAACATCCTTCACATAGCCATTAACCAACTGAATAGTTTTTTCTAAAACTTCTAGTCCCACAGCAAATATTGATACTTTTCCTGTATCATCTATATCAACAGTAGCTCCAGTAGTTTCAATTATACCTCTTATATTTTTTCCACCAGGTCCTATTAATACTGATATTTTATCCTTAGGTATTGTCATTTGATGTATTCTCGGTACTGTAGATTTTAGTTCTTGTTTAGTCGAAACTGCACCGTTCATAACATCTAAAATTTCAAGTCTTGCATTTAAAGCTTGAGCCATAGCTTCTTTTAAAACAGACTCATTTATTCCAGTTATTTTCATATCCATTTGAAGTGCTGTTATTCCTTTTTTAGTTCCAGCTACTTTAAAATCCATATCTCCTAAATGATCTTCCAATCCTTGAATATCAGTTAAAACAACATAGTCATCCCCTTCTTTTATTAAGCCCATAGCAATACCTGCTACATGTTCCTTAATCGGTACTCCTGCATTCATAAGAGCAAGTGAACCTCCACATACAGAAGCTTGAGATGATGAACCATTAGATTCAGTTATTTCTGAAACTAATCTTATTGTATAAGGAAAATCTTCTTGAGTAGGAAGTACGTAGCTAAGTGCTCTTTCCGCAAGTGATCCATGTCCTAATTCTCTTCTTCCTGGTGCTCCCATTCTTCCTGTTTCTCCAACTGAGTATGGTGGAAAATTATAGTGGAAATAGAATTTTTTATAATAATCTTTTTCTAAAGAATCAACTAATTGTTCATCAGATTTAGTTCCTAATGTTGCTACAACTATTGCTTGAGTCTCTCCTCTTGTAAACATAGCTGAACCATGTGGAATAGGTAAAACTCCTACTTCTGCATTTAAGGCTCTAATTTCAGTTGTTTTTCTTCCATCAGCTCTATGTTTTTTATAAAGAATAGCATCTCTTACAACTTTTTTCATTAAATCATGATAATAATTTTTAAATTCTTTTACTATATCAGAAGGAACTTCTTCTTCTCCTGGAAAGTTTATCTCTTTAAAAGATTCAAATGATTTTTCCTCTAATGCATCAATAGCCTCATCTCTACTATGTTTTCCAACTGTTACTACAGCTAATTTTAATCCTTCTGTACAGTTAGTATCTATAAACTCTTTTACTAAAGCTAATGGCACTGGAGAAATAAATTCCATTTTTTCTTTCCCTACAAGTTTTGTAAATTCTCTTTGAAAAACACAAAGTTTTTTTATATTTTCATGAGCAAACATCATTGCTTTTAGCATTAATTCCTCTGACAATTCTGAAGCTCCAGCTTCAACCATATTTATTGCATCTTCACTCCCAGCTACAATTAAATCTAATTCACTAGTTTCTAATTGCTCTGGAGTTGGGTTCAGTATAAATTCGCCATTAATATATCCTACAACTACACCTGCAACTGGAACTGAAAATGGTAAATCAGATATCATTAATGCCAGTGAAGACATTGTTACTCCTATATGATTAGCACTATTTTTTCCATCAAATGACATTGCAGTATTTACTATTTGTGTATCATATCTGAATCCTTCAGGAAACATAGGTCTTATTGGTCGATCTATTAATCTTGATGTTAAAATTGCGTCGTTTCCAGGTCTACTTTCTCTTTTATTAAATCCACCTGGAAATTTTCCAGCAGCATAAAACTTTTCTACATACTCCACTGTAAGCGGGAAGAAATCTAATCCTGCTTTTGGTGCTTTACTTCTATTTACTGTTGTTAAAATTACAGTATCTCCATATTGAGACATAACTGCCCCATTTGATTGTCTAGCTACTTTTCCTGTTGCTACAGTAAGCGTTCTTCCACCTAATTCTATTGATAATTTTGATTCATTGAACATGTAAACCTCCTATTATAATTAAATAATTTTTTCTAAAGAATTATTTAGAAAATAATAAGGGATAAGAAAAAAAATTTTTTTTTCCTTTTCTCTTACTACTTTAACTAAATCTAATTCTCTATATCTTTTAATATTATATCATTTTTTACAAAAAAAATCAAAATTTTCTGACTATTGTATGATTTTTAATAAAAAAAATAACTATCTTAATTTTTTAATGACTATTTTATAATAACGTCGTATAATGTATAAGTATACTGTGAATTAATTTTAAATTTTAACGGAGGCTTTTTTTTGAAAACAAGTTCTAAACATTATTTAGTAAAAAATAAAAAAAATTTTATTCTAGAATTATCTCTACCTGGTTCTAAATCTATAAGTAATAGAGCTTTATTATTAGCTGCTCTCTCTGGAAAGAGAGTACTTTTGAAAAATTTTCTCTCAAGCGACGATACTGGTTATATGATTTCTGCCCTTAGAAAATTAGGAAATAAAATAACTTTTTTTACAGAAAATCCCGAACTTATCATTGAAGGTAATTCTGAAAAAATTTTTTCTGGAGAGATCTATACCGGAAATGCTGGAACTGTTATGAGATTTATTTCTTCTTACATAGCAACAGGTTCAGGAGAAGTTATTTTAACTGGAGATAAAAGAATGAACGAGAGACCTATAAAGGATTTAATAGATTCATTAGAAGGATTAGGTCTTGAAGTTAAATATTTAATGGAAAATGGTTATCCTCCTATTAAAATCGTTTCTCGTGGAATTAAAAACAAAGAAATCTCTATAAGTTGCGACAAAAGTAGTCAATATTTGTCTTCATTACTACTTTCAGCTCCATATTTTTCTGAAGATTTAGATATTAAAGTTGAAAATAAAATAGTTTCAAGACCTTACATAGATATGACTTTAAAAATGATGAAGGATTTTGGGGGGGAAATATCAGAAAATAAAAATACTAATACATTTCAGATAAAAAAATCCACATACAATATAGATTCTTATCTTATAGAGGGTGATATGTCTTCAGCTTCATATTTTTTAGCCATGGCACTTATTACTAATTCTATAATTACTATAAAAAACTATTTTAAAGATAGTATTCAAGGTGACAAAAAGTTCCTAGAAATATTTGTTAAAATGGGTGGAGAAATACTCTCACAATCTGAAACTTCTATTACAATTGAAGGATGTAAAAAATATAACGGAATTGATATAGATTTAAACGATTCTCCAGACATTGCTCAAACACTTGCAATTGTTGCTCTTTTTGCAAAAACACCTACAACAATTAGAAATGTAGCCAATCTAAGAATAAAAGAAACTGACAGAATTGCAGCACTTAACAAAGAAATCACAAAATTAGGTGGTATTTTTATTGAGTTTGAAGATAGTTTTAAAATTATACCTAATAAAACTTATAACGCTGCAAAAATAAATACTTATGAGGATCATCGTATGGCTATGAGTTTTGCTTTAGCAGGACTTATTATCCCTAATATTGAGATTCAAAATATATCTTGTGTTTCTAAAACATTCCCTAATTATTTTGATATTTTTAATCATATATCTCTCTAATAATATTCAAGGAGGAAAATAAATGAAATTTAAATTTCTATCTTTTTTTTTCTTAGTTTTATTTGCTAATGTTTCATTTTCTAATCCTGATGATTTATCTATAGATAGAGAAATTTTCTCAATAGGAGAACAAATTATTATTTTAGAAAATAGATTAAAAGAACTTAAAGAAAAAAAAGAAATAGAAACAATTGGCAATAAAAAAATAAAAAAAGTAGGTTTGGTTCTCAGTGGTGGTGGTTCTAAAGGTTTTGCTCATGTAGGAGTACTGAGAGAATTAGAAAAAAATCACATTAAAATAGACTATATCTCAGGAACCAGTATGGGGGCAGTTATTGCCACTCTTTACTCTATTGGATATTCTCCAGATGAGATTGAAACTTTTTTATATACTCTTAATATTGAAGATACTATTAGTGGTATTCCTGATAGAAAATATGTTCCTTTAGAGATGAAATTAAGTAACTCTCCCTCTATTACATCAATAAAATATGATAATAACTTATCTTTTTCTTTACCTAAAGGACTAAATGATAGTAATATTAGCTATTTAAAATTCAAATCTTTACTTTGGAAAGTTGAGGGGATAAATGATTTTGATAAATTTCCTATTCCATTAAGAATTATAGCCACAGATTTAAATACAGGTCAAGGGGTAGCTTTTAAAAGTGGAGATTTAGCTAGAGCTTTAACAGCAAGTATTGCTATACCTACTATTATGGATCCTATCAGGATTGAAGATAAATTTTATGTAGACGGAATGGTTGCACGAAATTTTCCAGTTCAAGATTTAATAGATATAGGAGCAGATATAATAATCGGTAGTGATGTTGGTGGAAAAGTTAATCCTCATGAAGAATATGACATTATTAGTATATTTAATCAATTATTAGCTATTCAAAGTGCTAGTAGCACTCCAAAACAAGTTAAATTAGCTTCAATTGTAATTTCTCCTGAAGTTCATGAATTTTCTCCTAATGAGTTCACAGTAATAGAACCCATTATAAAAGCTGGAGAAAAAGCTACAAAAGATAAAATGAATAAAATTTTAAAAATTATTCCTAAATCCTCAATAGTTGAAAAAATAACTTCAGAGACACATAAAAATCTTGAAAATAATTTATCTCTTGAATCTGAAAATAATTTTATATTTAAAGAGATAGTTTTTCAAAAAGAAAATCTCAATCCTCGATTAAAAGAGATTATCCAAGACTCCTTTAAAAATTATAAAGATAAAACTATTAGTAAAAGTGAGTTTGAAAATATTTTTAACCGATTGCATGCATTAGATTTTATAGATAAAATTTATTATACATTAAACAAAGAAACAGGATTTTCATCTATTGATATAGATGAAAATCCTCATAACACACTTGGCGTTGGTGCAAGTTACCGTTCTGATTATGGAAGTACTTTTAAATTTTCCACTAATATATTAACACTTGGAAAACGTGGTTCTATCTCTAAAGCTGATTTGAAATTTGGTGATTATAATGGTTTCAATCTCAGTAATTTTACTTATTATGGTCTTTCCAATAAAGTAGGAATTTTTTCTTCCCTTGGTTATGATGAATCACCGTTTATTTTATATAACGATAATGATAAAAAAGCGAAATACATTAGTCGAGAACTTTTTGTAAAAATAGGTATCTCTAGTCAACTTAAAAATAGTCTTCTTATGAGCTATGGTGTCAGTTTAAATTCTTCAGAACTTATTCTTGACACAGGGGATACTTTAAATTCTCGTTCAGCAAACCTTTTAGAATACTCTAAAGAGTATGGAAATGCTTTTTTTAACCTTAAATATGATACTCTTGATAGTTTAACATTTCCCAATTCAGGAATAAAATCAGATCTTATCTATACGTGGGGTGGAACTTTTTTAGATGCTGATAATAATATAAATTTTCATGGTCCAGTTTATTCTGCTGACTTTTATTATCCTTTAATTAAAAAATTATCTATTTTTTCTGGAATTTCAGGTGGCTTTATCTCTGGAAATGATACTCTTTTAGATAAATTTTTAAAAATAGGGGGTTCTAGGAATAATTTAGATAGAAGAGAACTCTCCTTTGCTGGTTATCATTTTCAAAGCAAACTAGTCGAACAAGCATTCATAACTAATATCGGATTTAGTTATGAATTTATTAAAAACTTTTATTTTATTGGAAAATATAATTTAGGAACATTTAAAGAAATTTCAAATAGAAATATTTTAGGTAACTCTGATAGTAGACTTTGGAAAAGTTATATTAAAGGAGTAGAGTTTTCTTTTTCTTATGATTCAATAATAGGTCCTATGTCTCTTGCTATTTCTACTAATAATAATGATGATAATGAAATTTTAACACAATTTAATATTGGATATTATTTAGATTAAATTAGATTTATAAATTCAATCAAATTTATTTAAAATGATTATAATTTTATTGTCTTTATAATTTTATTTACTTTTATACGCTAGATGTAGTATAGTATAAGAAGGGTATAAAATAAAAATTTTAGGAGATGAAATAATTATGGAAAGAACAAACGTTGTCACTTTTGCCGGAAATTCAATTACTTTAGTTGGTAATGAAATCAAAGTGGGAGATACTGCACCTAATTTTACAGCAACAAAAAACGATTTATCTACTTTATCTCTTTCTGACTTAAAAGATAAAGTAGTTATTATATCAATAATGCCTTCTATTGACACGGGTATTTGTGAACTTCAAACTATTAGATTCAATCAAGAGGCTAAAAAACATTTAGATTTACATATCATTACTATCTCTTTAGATCTACCATTTGCTCTTGGAAGATTTTGTGCTTCAAAAGGAGTGGAAAATGCTACTACTGTTTCTGATTATAAAGAAAGAGAATTCTCAAATAAATATGGTTTTTTAATTAAAGAACTTTCTTTAATGTCTAGAGGAATTGTAGTTATAGGAAAAGATGGGATTGTTAAACATGTAGAGTATGTAAGTGAAATTAAAACTGAACCTGATTATGATAAAGCACTTAAAATTGCATTATCTCTTGTTTAATAAAATCTACTCGTATCTAAAAGAGCTTAGAAGTTGAATTCTAGCTCTTTTTATTTTTTTCACTAATGTCTCTATTCAAATAGACAATTAATGTTAAATTGTGGTATTATAAATAAAATATTTATTAAGGGGCGGATATAATGCTTTTAAATGATTTAACTAAAGGGAATATTACTAAAATATTAATATCTCTTGCTCTTCCTATAATTGGATCTTCTTTTTTACAAATGACATATGGATTAGTGGACATGATGTGGATTGGAAGAATAGGTAGTCCTGCAGTTGCTGCAATAGGGACAGCTACATTTTTTCTATATCTTGGTGAAGCTTTTAATTCTATACTTGTTACAGGAAGTGGAATTAAAATTTCTCATAATATAGGTAAGAAAGATTATTTAACAAGTGAAATTTATATTTCTAATGCTTTTTTTCTTAATTTTATTCTTTCTATTTTATATATACTTTTTATTTTTATATTTAAAAACCAACTTATAAATTTATTTGGTATTAGAGATATTTTAGTTGAAGAAAATGCAAAAAAGTATCTTATTATTGCAGGAATTGGCTTGATTTTCCAATTTAATAATTTTTTATTTGTAAGAATTTTAAACAGCTTTGGTGAAAGTAAAATTCCATTTAAAATAAATGCTATAGGTGTTATTTTAAATATTATTCTCGATCCACTATTTATTTTCACATTTAATTTAGGCGTTATAGGTGCAGCTTTTGCAACAATTTTATCACAAGGTATTAGTTGTTACCTATTTATCAGAGTTTCAAAAAGATATTTTTCTTTAAATTCAATCTTTAAATTTAACTACAATAAAATCAAAGAAATCCTTGTTCTTGGATTCCCAAGTGGAATTCAAAGAATATTATTTACAGTATTTGCTATTATTATGGGTAAAATGGTTTCACAATATGGACCTCAAGCAATTGCTGCTCAAAAGATAGGAATTCAAATAGAATCTCTTTCTTATATGACTGCCAATGGTCTTTATGGTGCTATTGCAAGTTTTATTGGACAAAATTATGGTGCTTTTAAAAATTCAAGAATTATAAAAGGGTATAATATTTCAATTATACTTGCTATATTTATAGGTTTTATCTCTATGATATTATTTATGATTTTCCCTAGATTTTTAATAGAATTTTTTGTAAAAGATGAAAAAACTATTCTACTAGGAGAAAACTATCTTAGAATTTTAGGAGTTTCACAAATTTTTATGTGTGTAGAAATAGTAACTGGAGGAGCCTTTACCGGTATTGGAAAACCTAAAGCACCTTCCTATATCGGTATTGTTTTTACTGGTCTTCGAATTCCATTAGCATATTTTTTAGAAAAAACTTTGAAAATAAATGCTATTTGGGTTAGTATCACACTGACTAGTATTTTTAAAGGGATAATCTCAAGTTCTATTCTCTATATTTATTTAAACAATCTAAAAAAACGTACGTTAAAAAGAAATCATTTAAGAAAATTTTAATCTTCTTAAACGTTACTTTTCAAAATTATAATTATTTTGTCTTAATGCTTCATATAAAATTATCACAGAAGAATTAGAAAGATTAAGAGAACGTCCCATTTTTATCATTGGTATTGTTATACATGTTTTTTCATTTTTCTCTCTAATTTCAGCTGATATTCCTACTGATTCAGGACCAAATACAATAAAATCATTCATTTTATATTCTACATCTGTATACTTTCTTTCTGTTTTTGTTGTTGCGTAGTAAAAATTACATTTTGGATATGCCCTTAGCAATTCTTCATAACTTTCCCATATTTTTAGTTTTACCAAGGGCCAATAATCTAATCCAGATCTTTTTACTGCTTTTTCATCAAGAGAAATAACAAAAGGTCTCACAAGATGTAAAGTCGAATTTGTTAAAACACACGTTCTTCCTATATTCCCTATATTATAAGGTGTTTCAGGAGAGATTAAAACTATATTCATACTACTTTCCTCCAAAATTTATTTTTTATTATTGTAATATAATTTTTCAATTTTAATTGCTATAAATATAATCTATATCTAATATAAATAAAATTTTTAATGTTTTAAAATATTAAAGTTTTAATCATATTGTCTATTGCTGGAAAAATATTCATTAAAATTTGTAAAAGTGAAGTAATTATAATCCCATTTATAAAATAAAGTGTTATAGAACGATAGTTGTTCAACATAAAAGTTATAAATTTAGAAACAGTAATTATACCTATAATAATTCCTAATAAAAAAACAGATAAATTTAAAAATGGTCCACTTGTTATAGTTCCCCAAAAACTCATATTAGAATCACCTTTTAAAAATAAGAGAATATTTATAATACACTTATTTATAGAAAAAATTATATTATAATATTCTCCTAGCATAAGAAGTAATAAAGAACCAGAAATACCGGGAATAATCATTGCGCCTGCTGCTATTGTTCCAGAAAAAAATAGCTTTAAACCATAGATAGTTGTAAAAGATTTTACCATTCCAATTTCATTGATTTTACTTCCATATTTTACCCCTAGGAGAATAAAGATAAAAGTTATGATAATACCACTTAAAAGTGAAAAACAATTCTTTAAATTAAACTTTTCATTTTTTATAATAAGTGGAATTGAAGGTAAAATTAACAATAAAAAAGCTATTCCCGTTAATGTAGGAAAATTAATATATAAATATTGTAAGATTTTAGCAAAAATAATAATTCCAAAACAGGCTCCTACTATTATAGGAGAAAGAAATTTTAAAAATTTTATTTTTTTTTCTTTATTTGCTGAATAAAAATTTCCAATAGCTTCAAGAAGTTTATCATACACTCCAAAAACTACAGCTAAAGTTCCGCCAGAAACTCCTGGCATGATATTAGCTACTCCTATCCCTATTCCTTTTAAAAACAATAAAAACATTGGTCACCTCGAATAAATTTATTTTACTTTTATAATTATACCGTTTTATGATGAATTTGTCACTTTATTTAACTATAAATAATTACTAAAAACTATATGTGTCCTCTACTATTAATTTTATTGGAAATATGTTATTATAGATTTAAGAGTAGAAAACAAAGTGAGGGATAATGTATTTATGGACAGAAAAAAAATTATTAATAGCTTTCAAAAAAATGAAGAATTTATTATAGCTAACTTTTTAGATGATATTGAACTTTGTCAAAATATAGAATATCCAATTTATGGAAAAGAATTTTATTCTCCAAGTTTTGTTTCTAAAATTGAAGAGATAAAAATTTTTTTTAACGTGGAGATCAAATTTTTAGGTTTATCTGAAAATTCAGAAAAAAAAATCTCCTGTATTTATCCTAAAGGATATAATATTGATGATTTGATTTTTCCTGTTATTTTATTTGAAATAGATGGTTACAATAAATTCAAAATATTAGAACACAAAGATTTTTTAGGGACTATTATGAGTTTAGGAATAAAAAGAGAATTATTAGGAGATTTAATTGTAGAAGATGGAAAGTGTTATGGTATATCTCTAGATTTTATATATGAAATGATAAGTGAAAAAATAAATAATATAGGAAAAATACCTGTAAAAATAAAAAAAATTGAAGAAAAAGAGTTACCAAAAATAAAATTTCAGGACTCCATAGAAATTTTATCCTCTTTAAGATTAGATGCTCTAGTATCAACTTTAATAAATTCATCTCGTAATGAAACCTCACAACTCATTGAATCAGGAGAGGTTATGCATAACTATTTAATTGAAAAAAAAGCAAGTAAAATGATTAAAGAAAAATCAGTTATCACTATTAGAAAAAAAGGTAAATTTATATTTGAAAAAGAATTAGAAAAAACAAAAAAAGGTAAAATAAAAATTTTAATAAAAAAATATATTTAAAATATATTTATATATTCGGAGGAATAAAAGTGACAAAAACAAAATATTTTAAAGAGTTTTCTATGATAACTCTAGGATCAGCAATTTATGCTTTTGGAATAAACTATTTTTATGTGTCCAATGAGCTTGCAGAAGGAGGAGTTACTGGAATTTCATTAATATTACACTATCTCTTTAAATTTCCTATAAGTGCAACATATATTATTATAAATATTCCACTTGTTATTTTAGGTTGGAAAATGTTAGGCAGAGAATTTATTGTGAAAACAATTTACGGTATAGCAGTTGTTGCTTTTTTTATAAAACTTACATCTGGAATGGGAAGTCAAATGGAAGATATTTTATTAGGTTCTCTTTTTGGTGGCTTACTTTCAGGTTTAGGATTAGGAACTGTATTTTTAGCAGGTGGTTCTACTGGTGGAGTGGATATTATTGCTAGAATAATGACAAAGTATAAAGGTATCTCAGTTGGAAAAGCTCTTTTAATAATAGATTTTATTGTTCTTTGTATTGCTGGATTTTTATTTGGTAAAATTATGTTTATGTATACAGTTGTAGCTGTTTATGTTGCTACACAAATAATAGATTATGTTGAAGAAGGAAAACATGTGGCAAAAGGTGTTATGGTTATTTCAGAAAAAAATAATGAGATTAAAAAATTTATAATAGAAGAAATGGAAAGAAGTGCAACATTTTTAAATGCCACTGGTGCCTATAGTGGAAAAAACAAACCTATTTTATACTGTGTTATGAGTAAATATGAAATATTTAGATTAAAAAAAACAATAAGAGAATTAGATCCTAGAGCTTTTGTTATTGTTAATGACATTACAGAAGTATTAGGAGAAGGATTTAGAAATATTAAAGAAGATTAATATAATTACTAGTTATCATATTAATTACATAAAAAAGTTCTATAATATTTGGTGTTAATAACAAAGAAAATATAAAATTAAAATATAGACTCATAAAGAGCAAGTTGATCTTTATGAGTCTATATTTTATTACCTATATTACAACAAATTAAAATTTTTTTTATTTTTTTAGTTTTTTATAAAAAATTATTGAAATTTATATTTTTAAGAGCTTTTTTTATTATTTCTTTAATGAATATAGATTTCTTCGGATTTCCTTTTCCTGAAATTCCTATTTGATAATCTTTATTATTAATAATAGAAGAAAAACGAATATCCATATCTGTTTTAGAGCTTATATTATTAACTAAAATATTCTGTTTGAAGCAGATACTAACAATTTCATCATTAATTATAGTGTTATTAGTTCCTGCAATCACTAAAAAATATTCTTTTGTGATAATCTCAGGAGAAAATTTTCTTATTTTTAAAATAATCGGAAGAGAGAAAAATTTATCAATTAAAACTTCTTCAGCTATAACTGTAACTTTAGCCCCAAGCTCTAAAAGAGTATTAGTTTTTCTAAGGGCTATGTTCCCTGCACCTATTACTAAACATTTTTTATCTGTCATATTTATAAAAAAAGGATAAAAATTTTCATTATTTAATTGTTCATTATTCATATACTAAACTCTATTTGAAATATTTTTAAAGGCTAACTCTATAATTTTAAGAGTTTTATCCAAATCCTCTTTAGTGTGAGCATAAGAAATAAAATGAGCTTCATATTTAGAAGGAGGTGTAATAATTCCTCCTTCTAGCATAGTATTAAAATAAATCGAATAATTTAAATCTGAACTATTTTTAGAGTCTTCAAGAGTCGATACTTTTTCCATATCTGTAAAAAATATTGTAAAAAGAGAACCAATTTTATTTATACAAATATTCACAGAATATTTATTAGCTATGTTCTTTATGTTTTCAGTTAAATAGTTAACATTTTCCTCTAATTGTTTGTATATTATATCTTTATTTTCAATAAGATAAGAAATTGTTTCAAAACCAGCTCTAACAGAAATAGGATTTCCTGATAACGTTCCAGCATGATAAACTCGTCCTACAGGAGCTAGCATATTCATAATATCTTTTCTCCCACCTAATGCACCCACAGGATAACCACCACCTATAATTTTTCCTAAAGTAGTTATATCAGGTTTAATATTGTATAATTCTTGTACTCCACCTAGAGCAAGTCTAAAACCTGAAATAACTTCATCAAAAATAAGAAGAGTTTCAGTTTTTGTACAAATTTCTCTAAGCTCTTCTAAAAATTTCTTTTCAGTATTAATAAGTCCCATATTTGCAGGAATAGGTTCTATTATTACACAAGAAACATCATTGTGTGATAATATTTTTTTAACTGATTCAATATCTCCAAAATTTGCTGTAAGAGTGTCTTTTAAAGTCCCTTCAGTGATTCCATTACTATCTTGATAACCATCTGTTAAAAGACCAGATCCTGAACTTACAAGAAGAGAATCAGAATGTCCATGATAGCAACCATCAAATTTTAAAATTTTATTTCTATTTGTATAAGCTCTTGCTAATCTGACAGCAGTCATAGTGGCTTCAGTTCCTGAAGTTGTAAACCTTACCAAATCCATAGAAGGAAAACAATTAATTACAAGCTCTGCTAGCTCAACCTCTCCCTTAGTGGGTAAACCAAATGTACTTCCCTGTTCGATAGCTTCTCTAATTCCAATCATTACTTTTTCATGATTATGTCCTAAAATCATAGGTCCCCAAGAGCAAATATAATCTAAGTATTCATTTCCGTCTTCATCATAGATTTTAGAACCTTTCCCACTTTTTATAAAAATAGGAAATTCTTTATTTACAGATTTAAAAGCTCTTACAGGACTGTTCACTCCTCCTGGAATAACTTTTGTAGCTTTTTTATAGATATTTTCTGAATTTGTAAATTTCATTATTTTCCTCCTAACCATTTTGCAATATCTTTAGCATGATAAGTAATAATTATATTCGCCCCTGCACGCTTCATAGCATACATATTTTCCATAACAATATTTCGCTCATCTATCCACCCATTTATAGCCGCAGCTTTAACCATAGAATATTCTCCACTTACACTGTAAACAGCCACTGGAATTTTAAGGGAACTAGAAACATCTTTAACTACATCTAAATACGCAAGACCAGGTTTTACAATTATAATATCTGCACCTTCGTCAATATCATTAATCGCTTCAATCATATAATCCTTATTATTTCTAAAATCCATTTGATAGGTTTTTCTATCTCCAAAAGAAGGTGCAGAGTCAGCTGCATCTCTAAATGGTCCATAATAACTAGAAGAATATTTTATTGAGTATGACATAATAGGTGTATTCAAATAGTTATTTCTATCTAAAAGTTCTCTTATTTTTAAAATTCTTCCATCCATCATATCAGAAGGTGCTACAATATCTGCTCCAGCTTCTACATGAGAAAGAGCTATTTTAGCTATATACTCAATTGTTTTATCATTAGAAACTTCCTCGTTATCTAAAATACCACAATGACCATGTGAAGTATATTCACACATACAGACATCTGTAATTATTAAAAAATTAGGAAAGTTTCTTTTTATATATCTAGTCGCTACTTGAATAATACCATTTTCAGCATAGGCCTGAGTTCCAAACTCATCTTTTATTTTTGGAATGCCAAATAAAAGAAGAGATTTTATTCCTAAATTAGTAAGTTCTATTAATTCCTTTTCTAAGGTATCTAAAGAAAATCTAAACTGATTAGGCATAGATTTAATTTCTTCACGAATATTTTCTCCCTCTTCAATAAAGATAGGATATACTAGCTCCTCTATGGAAAAACTTACATTTTTTACTAGTTCTCTAATTAAAGAAGAACTTCTCATTCTTCTTGTTCTATTAAACATTTTTATCTCCTTTTATAATTTTAACAACTCCATCACCGTGAAATTCAGTAGCTTCTAAATCTACTGTAAAACCAAGCTTAGAAAGTGTTTTTGACGTGATTTCTCCTATAGAGACTATTTTTTTTCCTTTGGTAAAACTAAGATTACCTTGTATACTCTCATAAAAAGATTCTACAGTTGAAGAGCTTAAAAAAGTTATATATTCAATATTTTCTAAATACTTTTTTACTTCTTCTGGTTCTCTTATTATTTTTTGCGTATTGTAAGCAATAATTTTTTCAAATTTCCTGTTATATGAAAATGACCATAAATCTGTATCACAAGGACTTAAATTAGAAGTTATAATCAATATTTTATCGTTATTTTTAGTAAAATTTAATGATTCTTTTACTAGTTCGCTAATCATATATTTTTTAGGCATAAAATCAGGTTTAAAACCATATTCTAAAAGTTTTTCTTCTGTTTTTATCCCTACCACTCCAATTTTAAATAAATTAAGAATTTTTTTATCAATTAAACTTTCCATAAAAAATTTAATTCCATTTGGAGAGTTAAAAAGTAATACAGAATAATCTTTTAGATTTTCTATTTTTATCTTATTTCCTACTATTTCAATAAAAGGAAGCTCAATAACGTTAACCCCTGATTCAGCAAGTGCTTTAGAAAAATCATGGTTATTTTTACAATCTCTAGTGACTAAAACATTTTTTTTATAATCTCTATCTATTTCTTTTTTCATAGTTATTCTCCAATTTTAATTATAATAATATTATTATACTAATTAGGAGTAAAAAATGCTATAAAAAAATTAATATATAAAAAAAAGAGAGAAGAAAATCTTTATTTCAAAAGAGTTTTCTTCTCTCTAAATTTAAAAGGTAAAATTTTACCATGCTTCAATAAAAATATTGTAAGGATTTACTTTTTTTGAAACTAAATCAGTTTCTATTTGTTTACAAAATTCTAAAGTTCCACAAATATAATATGCTTTGAATGATAAAGGAAGAGCTTCCTTTGTTATTCTTCCATTTGCGTATACAGAACTATATTCTCTTGTAATGTAAGTGTCTGTTTTACTTACTTTAAAATTAATATCTTCATCTATAAGAAAAACTTCATTCTCATATTTAAAAGACGAAACAAGAAGACTGCCTGGATTGTTATTAAAAGACATTAAATTAACTAAAGGAGCAACTCCTACCCCACCTCCAATACAACAAATTTCATCATGATGAATATTTCTACCAAAAATGTGCGAATAAATTAAATCACAATTAATAATAGCTCCTATTTCCAATTCATGCAATTGAGATGATACTAAACCCACTTTTTTTATAAAGAAAACAAGATCATTTTCTTTAGTTTTTATACTGATAGAATATGCTCTTTTATCTTTTTCATTAGTAGAGAGAATAGCAGCACATCCATGTACATTAATTTTTTCAAACTCTTTAGAACTAAATTTAAATTTAAAAACATCTTTTCCATATTGCTTTTTTTCACAAAGTGTAATTTTCATTTTATTTACTCCTTAATACTAAGACTTTTTTAAATTCTAACTTTAAGAGAGATAGAAGTCAACAGTTTTATTTTTTTATTTTAGCTGGAGAGTAAACATCATGTAAAATTCCATCTTTTACAGCAGAACGAACTTTAGTAACTCTTACAGTTGCTCCAGCTTTTTCAATTTTAGAACCATCATACATTTCGTCAGTAACCTCTTTTATATTTTTACCTATAATATATTTTAAAACTTCATTATATTGTTCTTTAATCAGCGTTAAAGATTCATCTTTTAAAAAATTTTTTCCCTTATATGAAAGATGTCTATATCTTGCAGAGGTAATAACATCATTTTTTAACTCAAATTGAACTGTTACTTGATTTTCTCCTGAGTCAAAAAAATTACCTCTATATGTACCATCTCTATGTTGTGAAGAAAAAGATAAAGGTCCTAGGATAGTAATCAAACATGTAATTAGTAATTTTTTCACAGTTAACTCCTCTAGTAATTTAATATTTTAGTGTATTTTAGTGTATTTTAGTTTTATATTAAATTTTTTTATTATTATATTTTATTCTCATATAATATTTTTTATAATTTTATAAACATTTCCCAAATTTTAGGACAATAACCCAATGTAATTTCATTATTCTTTCTTACAATGGGAGTTTTCATAAGTACAGGATTTTCAAAAAGAAGTTCTTCAATATCATAAACTATATACTTTAAATTTCTTTTTTTATACTCATTTCCATCTATATCTAAAAGTTCTTTCAAAGGAATTGTTTTCGTGATAACTGATAATTCACCCTTTGAAGGGAACTTTTCTAATATATTTATAATCTGAATTTTTATATTTCTTTCTTTAAAAAACCTTTCAGCTTTTTTAGTAATATTACAATTTTTTTTACCAAAAATTTGGATAATAATTTTTCCACCTCATTTAAACAATTATTTATAAACTTCTGAAACAATAGCTTTAAGTCTATTCATAACCTCTTTTGATGGAGGCTCAACATTTTTCATTGGATTATATATTTTTAAAGTTTCATATTTTTCTCTAGCAAGTATATGAAAAGGTAATAATTCAATTTTTTTTATATTTTTTATCTTAGAACAGAAGTGAACAAGTTTTTTCATCTCCTCAATATTATCAGTAACTCCTGGAATTATCACTTGTCTAATCCAAATATCTTTTTTTAAATCCTTTAAATAATTAAGAAAAATTAAAGAATTATCTATATCTTTGGTAGTTATTTTTTTATAAATATCTCTATTTAAAGATTTTATATCCATCAAAATAAGATCAGTATATTCTAATAAGGATTTTATATCATCATTTAGAAAAAATCCCGAAGTATCCAAAGCAGTATGAATATTATTTTCTTTACAAATTTTAAAGAGCTCCCTAAGAAATTCCCACTGTCCGAGTGGTTCCCCACCTGATACTGTTATTCCTCCATCTACTCCATAAAAATTTATATATTTTTTAAAATCTTCAAATACTTCTGAAGGTGTTAAGATTAATTTATGATTATTTATTTTCCACGTTTCAGGATTATGACAATATTCACATCTTAAAGGGCATCCTTGAAGAAAAAGTACATATCTAATTCCAGGACCATCTACCGTTCCAAAAGTTTCAATACTTTGAATAAATCCTTTTATAGTTTTAGACATTTTAACTCCTTATTTAGTAATATCTTATATTCGGCTACTAATAGTTCTAGAAAGAACATCTAATTGTTGCTCTGCAGTCAACTTAGTAAAGTTAACTGCATAACCTGAAACTCTAATTGTTAGTTGTGGATAATTTCCTGGATTTTTCATAGCATCCTCTAATAATTCTCTATCAAATACATTAACATTTAGATGTTGTCCTCCATTAGGAGTAAAATATCCATCTAATAAAGTGATTAAATTAATTACTCTCTCTTCTGGAGTTTTACCAAGAGCAGTTGGAGCTATAGCAAAAGTATATGAAATTCCATCATTTGAATCTTCAAAAGGTAGTTTTGCTACTGATAAAAGAGAGGCTAATGCTCCTTTTGTGTCTCTTCCGTTCATAGGGTTTGCCCCTGGAGAAAAAGGAGTTCCTGCTCTTCTTCCACAAGGTGTATTTCCAGTTTTTTTTCCATATACTACATTTGATGTTATGGTAAGTAATGATTGAGTAGCTCTTGATTCTCTATATGTTGTATGACTTCTTATATGTTGCATAAATCTTTTAACTAATTTTACTGCAAGTTCGTCAGTCTCTTCATTATTATTTCCAAAAGGCACATAATTTCCGATAATTTCATAGTCAACTCCTAGACCATTTTCATCTCTGATTACTTTTACTTTAGCATTTTTTATAGCTATTAATGAATCTACAACAATTGCAATTCCTGCAATTCCAGTTGCTTGAGTTCTATCTATTTCTAAATCATGAAGAGCCATCTCAAAACTTTCATAGGAATACTTATCGTGCATATAATGAATCATTTTTAATGAGTTTACATAAACACCAGATAACCATTTCATAATAGTATCAAATTTTTCATAAACTTCTTCATAATTTAAAATATCGGTTGTTATAGCACCATATTCTGGAGCAACTTGTTTTCCAGACTTTTCATCTTTTCCACCATTTATAGCATATAAAAGTGCTTTAGGTAAATTTACTCTAGCACCAAAAAACTGCATTCCTTTTCCTATTTTCATAGGAGATACACAACAAGCAATTCCATAGTCATCGCCATATTCTGGTCTCATTAAATCATCATTTTCATACTGAATAGATGAAGTATCAATTGAGACTTTAGAGCAGAATTTTTTAAAGTCTATTGGTAATTTTTTAGACCATAAGACAGTTAAATTAGGTTCAGGAGCTGGACCTAAATTATACAGTGTATGCAATATTCTATATGAAGTTTTTGTAACTAAAGATCTTCCATCTGTTCCCATTCCTCCAATAGATTCTGTTACCCAAGTAGGATCTCCTGAAAAAAGTGTATTATAATCAGGGGTTCTTAAAAATCTAATTATTCTAAGTTTTATAACCAATTGATCGATTAATTCTTGTGCTTCACTTTCTTTTATGATTCCTTTTTTCAAGTCTCTTTCTATATATATATCTAAAAAGGTTGAAACTCTACCAATTGACATAGCGGCTCCATCTTGGTCCTTCGTAGCAGCAAGGTAAGCAAAATATAGGAATTGAACTGCTTCTTTTGCTGTAGCTGCTGGTTCTTTAACATTAAATCCATAAGACAAACACATTTTTTCAAATTCATATAGAGAATTTAATTGTTCAGAAAGTTCTTCTCTAACTCTTATTACCTCATCTGTTATTTCACAAAAATCTTTTATTGAAATTTGTTCTTTTTTATCTGCAATTAAAAAACTTGTTCCGTAAAGAGCAACTCTTCTATAATCACCTATAATTCTTCCTCTACCGTATGAATCTGGAAGTCCTGTAATTATTCCAGAACTTCTTGCAGCTCTCATTTCATCAGTATAAACTGCGAAAACACCATCATTATGTGTTTTTCTATATTTTGAAAAAATTTCTTTAGTTAAAGGATCTATCTTATACCCATAAGCATGAAGAGCATTTTCAACAGTTCTCAGACCACCTTTTGGATATATTCCTCTTTTTAATGGTTTGTCTGTTTGAAGCCCTACTATCACTTCATTTTCCTGATCTATATAACCTGGTCCATAGGTAGTTATACTTTGAGGTAATTTTGTTTCTCCTTCTAGTATCCCTTTTTCTTTTTCAATTACAAAAAGTTCTGTTAACTTTTTCCAAACTAACATAGTTTTTTCAGTAGAGGCAGTTAAAAATTTGTCATTATCTTTATACTCAGTATAATTTTCTTGTATAAATTGTCTCACATCTACAGTCTCTCTCCATTTTCCCAAAGAGAATTCATTCCATTTTTCATTTTTATTCATTTTTCTCCTCTTAATTCTTTAAAAAAGTAAATTAAAGTAAACTATTTTTTAATCTTTTTTTAATAGCATAAATAAATTTAATTATCAAAAAAGAATTAATATAATCTAAATAAGCTTTTTTGGACAGTTTTCTTAACATATCACCATAAGTTGGATACGCTTGTAAAGTATAAAAATATTTATAAAAAGGTATTTTTAAACAACTTAAGGTTTGAAGAATATTTATTATCTCCCCTGCACGTTGCCCTAAACAAGTTGCACCAACTATATTATTATTATAACAGAAAACTTTTATAATAAAACTATTTTCTAGTTGAATTATTGTTCTTTCGTTGGTTGTTAATTCATATATTTTCAATTTATTTCCATATTTTGATTTAGCTTCTTTTTCACTCATCCCTAATCTTGAATATTCTGGATCTGAAAAAATAACAAACGGGACAGATTTATAATTAATTGCTTTTTTTAGGTATGGAAATAAAATATTTCTAACTATAATTTCTCCATGGTATCCTGCTATATGAGAAAATCTATAAGAGGGTAAAATATCACCACCAGCAAAAATTTTTTTTATAGGAGTTTCTAAAAATTTATTGATTTCTAATCTCCCTTTTACTGGAGAAAGAGATGTTTTTTCTAAATTTAGTCCTTCTAAATTTGATTTTCTGCCTGTGGATAAAAAAACTTTCTCTGTATCTATATACTTTTTTATTTTATTATGGTTAAAATTTATTCTAGAAATATTTTTTATATTCTCAATTTCTAAAATTTCACATCCTAAAAAAACATCAATATTATTATCGGTGAGAGATTTTAATATACTATCACTATTAATAGAATCTTCTGAAGATAAAAAAATAGGTGATTGTTCTAAAATAGACACTTTTACCCCTAATATTGCCAGGGGTAAGGATAATTCAACTGAAATCACTCCTCCACCTATAAATACTAATGAATTTGGTAGGTTTTTTTGAATAAAAAAATTTTCATTAGTAAGATATTTAATATTGTCTAGTCCTTTAATATTTGGGATAGAAGGTGAACTTCCAGTACAAATAACTATATTTTCAGCAAAATATTCAATATCATTATAAATTATTTTCTTTAATCCAGAAAATTTTACTTCTCCAATTAAAACATCAATTCCTAATTTATTCATTTCTGCTATATTTTCATGACCTGAAACTTCTAATACTTTTTGATTTACCATGGAAAAAATCTCATTTTTATTGTCTAAAGTTTTTCCCATTTTTTTAGACAAATTAATAAAACTTTTAGAAGGCACACAACCACTCCAAGTACACTCTCCACCAAGCTTTTTTTTCTCTATTAACAAAACTTTTTTACCAACCTTAGCACAACCTATTGAAACAGTTAGTCCGGTAGCTCCCCCTCCAATTACAATTACGTCATATTCAGTCATTTATAGCCTCCTCCTTACTCCTTAAAAATACATATATTTTAAGTCTATTTTTAGGTGAAGAATAATTTACATCTATATTTTCTTATGTTTTAACCACATCTAATTATACTATATAACTTAGTTATGTCAAGTTTTGAAAAAACTATTTTACTGAAATTTTTATAGACAGAATAATCTATTTGTTATAAAATAAGAAAAATATATACCTATATTTTTCTAGTAAATATAGGTGTGTTTAAGGAGGACCTCTATGATAAGAAAAGCTAAAATTAATGATTTAGATGCAATAATGTCCATAGTTCAAGAAACTGTTATAGAAATGAAAAATAATAATAATCTTCAATGGAACGAAGAGTATCCTCTTGAGAAGGATTTTATTAGAGACATAAAAGAAGAAACTTTATACGTAAAAGAAGTTCAAAATGAAATTTTAGGTTTCATATGCATAAATACTGTGGAAGCTAAAGAATATAAAGAGTTAGAATGGAGTACAAAGGAAGATAAAAGTATCATTATTCACAGGCTAGCTATAAAGTTAAATGCTAGGAAAAAAGGGATTGGTTCTGAACTTGTCTTTTTCGCAGATAAATTTGCAATAGAAAAAGGTATTTTTTCCCTTAAATCTGACACTGGTATAAATAATATTAATATGAGTATTTTATTTAAAAAATGTGGATATAATATTGTAGGAGAAGTCTATTTTTCTGGAATCAAAGATTCCTTTGTCTGTTATGAAAAAAATTTATCCAATGTAACTCTTGAAGAATTATTTCATGTAGGTATTAATTTCGAAACATTTGTAGGAACAGGACTTAGAAGTGAGAGAGATAGAATTGTAAAAAACTACTCTAGAACCTCTATTCCTAAGGATTTAATAGAAGAAATTTCCAATACAACTAATAAAATAAATTTTCTAGTTGTAGGGGAAATGTGGTGTCCTGATGTTCAATTAAATGTCACTACTGTTAAAAAAATAATAGATATGAACACTAATTTTAATATGAAAATAATTACAAAAGGAAGAGGGGAAAAATATCTAAGTTCCATATTAGGTATCTATAATTTTAAAGTTCCAACGATACTTATTTTAAATGAAAAATTTAATATATTAGGAGTATTTATTGAAAGAAATAAAATAGTAAAAGAAAAAAACTTTAAAGATATTAAAATACAATATTTAAAAGGAGAATTTATTGAAGAAACTATTAGAGAAATAGCTTCTTTTATACTAAAAATATAATGGAGGTAGACAGTTTATGAAATTTGAAAAATATCATGGTCTGGGAAATGACTTTTTAATAATTAAAGAAGAGGAAATTTTAAAGGAAAACTATAGTCAATTAGCCATAAAAATTTGTGATAGAAAAACTGGAATAGGAGCAGATGGACTTATTATTTCAAGCGAAAAAGATGGTATACCATGGATGAAATTTTATAATTCTGACGGTAGTAAAGATTCCATGTGTGGTAATGGTATTAGATGTTTTTCATATTTTTTAAAAAATCATAAAATAGTAAAAAAAGATAATTTTTTAATTTATACTGATGCAGGAATAAAAGATATTTTTGTTTATGAAAGTAATGGTATTTTTTTTAGTATTGTGAATATGGGAGAAGCTAGTTTTCTTCCTAAAGATGTTCCTACAACTACAAAGAAAGAAATATATAATCAAGTTAAAATTATTGAGAATAAAGAATATCATTTTTCAGCACTAAATACTGGAACACCTCATGTAGTTATTTTTGTTGAAAAAGTCAGTGAGGAGTTAGCAATAAAACTTGGACCTTTGTTTAATGACCCTGTTCTTTTTCCAGAAGAAGCTAGTATTAATTTTGTTGAAATTATAGATAGAAAAAATATAAAAATCTTAACTTATGAACGTGGAGTTGGATTAACTTTAGCTTGTGGTACTGGGTCATGTGCTGCTGTTGTTGTAGGAAAAAGATTAGAATTTTTGGATAGTGAAGTTCTTGTTTCACATAAACTTGGTGATTTAAAAATAGAGTTAAAAGAATCTATTTTTATGACAGGACCTGCAACTAAAGTATGGTATGGAGAATATTATAAATAGAAAATTTTAATTGCTTACTAAAGATATTTTTAGTATAATATAAAGAATATATTTTTAAAATTAATGAATTATGCAACTACGTGGAGGAAAACTTTAATTATGAAAAAAATCAAATTAATAGCGTCAGCATCTATGGGGATTGAGGGAATAGTTAAAGATGAGTGTAAGAATTTAGGTTTTGAAAATGTTCAAACTTTCAATGGAAGAGTTGAATTTGAAGGAACTTATCTAGATATCCCTAAAGCTAATATAAATTTAAGATGTGCAGATAGAGTTTATGTGAAAATGAAAGAATTTAAAGCTAGAACTTTTGAAGAGATGTTTCAAAATATTATGTCTATTTCATGGGAAGATATTATTCCAGAAAACGGTTGTTTTCCTATAAGTTGGGTTAGTGCAGTGGAGTGTAAATTATTTTCTAAATCTGATATTCAAAAAATAGCTAAAAAAGCTATGGTAGAAAGACTTAAAACTGCCTATCCTGGAAATGTTATATTTTCTGAAAGAGGAGCTAAATATGCAATCAAAATTCAGGGTTTAAAAGATAATTTTGTCGTTAGTATCGATACAAGCGGAGAAGCTCTTCACAAAAGAGGCTACCGATACCTTCATAATGAAGCGCCAATAAAAGAAACAATGGCTGCTGCTATGGTTTATCTTGCTAACTGGAGAGGTGGAGCATTACCCATGCTTGATCCCATGTGTGGAACTGGAACTATTGCAATTGAGGCAGCAATGATTGCTAGAAAAATTGCACCAGGTATAAATAGAAACTTTGCTTCTGAAGATTGGGATATTATTACTCGTGAAGACTGGTTAAACGCTAGAGATGAAGCTATGTCAGGGGAAGATTACGAAAAAGAAGTTAAAATATACGCTTCAGATATTGATTCAGAGACTTTAGAAATTGCTAAAATTAATGCAGAAAAAGCAGGAGTAGAAGAAGATATTCAATTTGATTGTGCTAATTTTATAACACTAGAAGCTATGGATAAAAAAGGAGCTGTAATTACAAATCCACCTTATGGAGACAGACTTTCAGATGTAGAAGGAGTCCAAAGATTATATACTTTAATGGGAGATTTAATGAGAATGAGATTTCCAAAATGGTCTGTTTATGTTATTACTTCTTATGAAGAATTTCAAGAATATTATAGTAAGAGAGCTACTAAAAATAGAAAATTGTACAATGGTGGAATAAAATGTTATTTCTATCAGTATCACGGTGAAAGATAGGAGTGTTCTATGGAGTTTGAAAAATTTAAAGAGTTTTCAAGAGAAGTAATTCTTCAATCACTCTCTTTGGGAAATGAGCAAATATTAAAATTAAAAACTATAGGTGATTTATCTGGTTACGAGCTTTTAGAAAAAGAGTTTATTCCTAAATATGAAAAACTATATTTTGCAATTACTCTTCCTAATTTTCAAAAAAATTATGAAGAATTTCCAGAAGCAATAACACAATTTAGCGATATACTAAAAGATATAATGAAAAAAAATGGATTTTCAGAAAATTATATATTAGAAAAATTGAAAATTAGAAAAAATTTGGAAGCAAACAATACTTCTAGTTCTAAAGTAGTAAAAAAATTTTATGAGTTTGAATTAAATGAAGTAAAACAAAAAATTAACAGATATTTAAAAGAAGCTGATAAAGTATTAAAAGAAGAATATAAACTAAATGATGAATTAAGTAAAGTAATTCAAGAAAAAGAACAAACAAAATTAATCTATAAACTTCATCCTTTAAGAGAAAAATTTAGAAAAATCAATGATGAAATTGTTAAACTAAAAAAAAAAGAGGTTGAAGTTCAAAAAAATATAGATTCAGAATGGAAATATGAAATATACGGAACTATTCATGAAGATGAATTAAAAAATAAAACTAGAGAGGTGCTTAAAAATGAAAAAATTAACTAACATTTTAATATTAATTGTGATAATATTAATTGTCCATATAATTACTTCAAAAGTAAAAGGACAAGACCCTTACTCAATACTTAAAACTAAAAAATTAGAAGCAACAACAGAAAATAAGGAGGTAGCAACAATGACAAATTCAAAAATAGGTGCAGTAATAAAAACAACAAGTGGAGATATTCATATAAATTTCTTTCCTGAAGCTGCACCAATAACAGTTACTAATATGGTTACTTTAGCTAAAAATGGTTATTATGATGGGATTAAATTTCATAGAGTTATAGCTGATTTTATGATTCAAGGTGGAGATCCTACTGGAACTGGATCAGGTGGCCCAGGTTACAATTTCCAAGATGAATTTAATAATGGACATTCATTCTCTAAACCAGGAATTTTAGCTATGGCTAACGCAGGACCTAGAACTAATGGTTCTCAATTTTTTATAACTCATGTAGAGACTTCATGGTTAAATAATAAACATACAATATTTGGTGAAGTTCTTTCTCCTGAAGATCAAAAAGTTGTAAATAGTATTAAACAAGGAGATATTATTAACACAATAGAAATAACTGGAGACGCTAGTGAATTATTAAAAAATAATGCTGAATTTGTAGCAAAAATAGAAAAAGCAATTAAGAAGTAAAACTAAAAAGGCAGGAGAACTTACTAGTTCCCTGCCTTTTTTTATTTTGTTTTTTTATACTTTATTATTTTTTCATTTATATGCTTAGTTGTTTCATAAGTATTTTCACTACCAATTAACTCTGAGACTAAACATATAGATTTTACCCCTTTTTTTAATATCTCATCAATATTATTTTCCTTTATCCCACCTATTGCTACACAAGGTAAATCAATATTTTTTTCAATATATTCTAAACATTCAAGAGTTACAAGATCTCCTATATCTTCTTTTGTTTCAGTATAGTATATGGGACCCACACCAATATAATCTGCTCCGTCTAAAAGTGCTTGCTTTGCTTCCGCTGGATTATGCGTGGATATTCCTATTATTTTATTATTTCCTAAAATTTTTCTAACATCTTCAATGGGAAGGTCTCCTTGTCCTATATGAATTCCATCAGCATCAGTTATTAAAGCTATATCTAAATAATCATTAATAATGAAAATAGCTTTGTATTTTAAAGTTAATTTTCTTAAAAGTTTGGCTTCTTCTAATATTTCTTTTATTTTTTTATTTTTTTCTCTATACTGAATAATTTTAACTCCACCTTTTAATAATTCTTCTGAATATTCTATAATATTTTTATTTTTTCCTGATTTTGAATCAGTTATTCCATATATTCCCACTGGCAGTTCGAATTTTTTCATCTTTAATATTCTCCTATATAAATTTAATTTTCTAAATTTATTGTACATCAAAATTTTAAATAAATAAACAAATAAATAACAAATATTTCTTTGACTTTCTTTATTAATTTTCAAAATAATTTGATTTAATAAAGAAAATAAGCTATACTTTATATTGAATAAAAAATATTAGGCATAGGAGAATATCATTTATGAATACTAAAAAAAGCAGTTTTTTAGGATTAGTTCCTTTTTTAATTTTCATTGGAATTTATTTAGGAAGTGGAATTGTTTTGGATTCACTTGGCGTAGAATTAGCTTTTTATCAACTTCCGGCACCAGTGGCTATATTTCCTGCAATTATTATAGCCTTCCTTATTTTTAAAGGAAATATTAAAGAAAAATTTGAAACATTTTTAGAAGGTTGTGGTCATCAAGATATAATAACCATGTGTATTATCTATCTTTTAGCAGGAGCTTTTGCTACTGTATCAAAAACTATGGGTGGGGTAGACTCAACTGTTAATTTAGGTCTTGCTTTCATTCCTCCAAACTTCATTGCACCTGGGCTTTTCATTATTGCAGGTTTTATCTCTACTGCAACTGGAACATCAGTAGGCTCTATTGTTTCCCTCGCTCCAATTGCTGTTGGACTTTCCGAAAAAAGTGGAATTTCTATGCCACTTGTATTAGCCGCTCTAATGGGAGGAGCTATGTTTGGTGATAATTTATCAATTGTTTCTGATACTACTATTGCTGCAACAAAAACCCAAGGTATAGAAATGAAAGATAAATTTAAAGAAAATTTTAAAATAGCTGCTCCAGCTGCTATTTTAACGCTGATACTTTTAATTATTTTTGGAAATCCTAATTCAGTCCCTATAATAACTGAATATAGTTATAATATAATAAAAGTTTTACCATATATTTTTGTATTAATTTTAGCCTTAGTTGGAGTTAATGTCTTTGTTGTTCTAACTAGTGGAATTGCAATTTCTGGAATTATTGGACTTTATTATGGTAGTTTTTCTGTACTTGGATATGCTAAAGAAGTCTACAACGGTTTTACTGGTATGACTGAAATTTTTCTTCTATCTCTTTTAACTGGCGGACTTGCAGCTCTAGTTACTAAAGCAGGGGGTGTTGAGTGGATTATAAGAGTTATCGAAAAAAAAATAAAAGGAAAAAGAAGTGCAGAAGTTGGAATTGGAGCTTTAGTTGCTTTAACAGATATTGCTGTTGCTAACAATACTGTTGCAATTATTATAAATGGACCCATTGCTAAAAAAATTGCTAAAAAATATGATGTATCCCCTAAACGTAGTGCTGCTATTTTAGATATTTTTTCTTGCATTGCTCAAGGAACTATACCATATGGAGCACAAATGTTAATTCTACTTAGCTTTACCCATGGGAAAATTTCTCCATTTCAAATTATTCCTTTGCTATGGTATCAAATGATCTTAGGATTATTCACTCTTTTATATATTATATATAAAAAAAATGACTAGCATTATAATTATTTTTTAATTAAAATTAAAATGGATAAATTTTATTAAAATTTATCCATTTTTTATTTTTTAATTTTTTTAATTATATATTTTTTTTAATATATCTTTTTTTTGCATTCCATTTCTTATTCCTTTTATTAAGATTCCTCCTTTAGAGGTATCTCCCATCAATATTCCACCATCTAATAACCCTGATTTAAAGTATAATTTTTTATAATCACAAGTTAAAACATTTATTTCTTCTAAAATATCACCTTCTAAAATCTCATCATTTACATTTCCAAGAGATACAATATTTGTTTTCATTCCTTCAAATATCAGTGGTTGAACTTTCTCTTTATAATGAATTATATCTCCTACAACATTTGCTCCTGCAACTTTCCCCTGCTCTATAGCAACGTCCCAAAGTCCCATAACTTTTCCATTATATTCAGCAATATCTCCACAAGCATAAACTCCAGAAATTGAAGTTTCCATATTACTATTTACAACTACACCTCTATTTATATTTATTCCTTTATTTTCAAAAAGAGTTTTATTAGGTGTTATTCCTGCACTTATAATTACAAAATCACACTCAAGTTCTCTTTCTTTATCCAATATAACTTTATTTACACTAGTTACCCCTTCGTAAGACACAACAATCGTATTTTTATAAAGTTTATAACCTTGTGTTAACATATTATTCTCTAACATTTCTGAAGCACTCTTATCTAATTGTCTAGGTAAGAATCTTTGCATCATTTCTACTATTGTAACTTCTAACCCTAATTCTTTCATTGCACAAGCTGATTCTAATCCTAAAACTCCTCCTCCTACAATAACTACGCTTTTAGATTTTTTAGCATATTTTTTTATCTCTTCAGCATCTTTTTTACTTCTCAGAGTAAAAATTCCATTTAAATCTGAATTTTTTACTTTAGGATTATTACATCTAGCTCCATTTGCTAATATCAATTTATCATAAAGTAGTTCTTCCCCATCTAACATCTGGACTATTTTTTTTTCGAAGTTTATAAACTGAACTCCTGTTCCTATATATAAATTTATATTATTTTCCTCAAACCACGATAACGGTTTTAAATATAACTCTTTATCTGTTAAAGATTTATACAAATAATCAGATAACATTGTTCTGTAATAAGGAAGAGATTTTTCACTTTCTATTATTGAAATTTTTGCAGTTTTTGATCTTTTTCTTGCTGATTCTGCAGCAGTTAACCCTGCTACCCCTCCACCAATTATTATTATTTTTTCACTAGAGTGAGATAAATTATAGCTTTCTTTTTCTTCGCCTACAAAATATTCCCTTCCTACACCACAAGCTAAACAAATATTAGGTGGTAGTGCTCCTTCATATACTTCACCACAAACTGTACATTTCCAATATTTAAAGCCTTCTTCATTTTCAAATTCATCATATTTGTGGTTAACTCTCTCTGGAGGTAATTTTTCTACCATTTGTTTAGCAAAAGTGTAACCAAACTCAAAAGCACCATTTAATTTCTCCTCATTGGGTTTAAATTTTATTTTATATCCATCTAAAACATTCATTCTAAGTTGATCTAGTCTATCTATTATATTGTCTACACCTTCGCCACTCCAACCATACGAACCAAATGAAGAAGCATATCTTCCACCGTAACTAATAGGGTCCATACTCATAGCCAGCTCTGATATTAGAGAAATTGCATCTCCATTTATAGTAGATGTTCCAAATAAAATTCCTGTGGCTTTACTCATATATCTTAATATTTCAAATTTTAATGCTCCAAAATTAGAGATATTTATATTAAATTTAATAACTTCAATATCTTTTGAATATTGCTTTATTCCTTTCTCTATTTCAAAAGCCAGCTCTTCAGTATATCCATAAGCTGCTACATAAGGTATTACAACTAGATGTTGATTTTTATGCTCCACAGGCTTTGACCATTCTCTATAAATTTCCATAATCTTTTGAGGATTTTTATCAAGAACAGGTCCATGTCCAGGGAGAACCATTTCTATTTCATTGTAAATACTTTTTATCTTCTCTAATGCTTCTATTAAATAAGGTTTAAAAGGACTAAAAATTGCCATGTAATAATATCTTAAAGCTTTATTATAATCTATCTTTTTTTCCTCTGAAATTTTAGAATAAAGAATTTCATCAAAACTATAATGTGAACCAAATGAATCACAAGTTATTAAAAGTTTTTCTTCTTTTATATATGTATAAATTGTATCTGGCCAGTGTAAAAAAGGAACAGAATAAAACTGTAATGTTTTATCTCCTAATGATAGTTCGCTATTCGTATCCACTATTATATATTCAAATTCTTCATTCATAATATCTTTCAAAAACTCAACCGCTCTCTCAGAGGCTACTATTTTAGCTTGTGGAGCATATTTTAATAATTTTGAGATAGAACCTGCATGATCAGGTTCAGTATGACTTACCACTATATAATCAAGTTTACTTACGTCTGTTATACTACTTAATTTTTCTAAATATTCATCAAAACATTTTTCTTTAACTGTTTCGAATACTGCAGTTTTTTCATTCCCTTTCACTAAGTATGAATTGTAAGTTGTTCCAAATTCAGTTTCCATAATAATATCAAATACTTTTAAATTGGGATCTAGACTACCTAACCAATAAATATCTTTTTTTAATTCTAAAGTTTTCATAATTCCTCCAGTCATCCTTTGATGTAATTAATTACTTTTTTTATCTATATAATTTTACTTCTCTTTTAAAATTATATAACTTTTATTTTGAAATGTCTATTTTTTTGTAATAAGTATAATAATAAAATAAAAATTCATAAAATAATTCCTATTTTCAAAGAATGTATTTTATGAATTTATTTATTTATTTATTTATTTATTTATTTATTTATTTATTTATTTATTTATTTATTTATTTATTTATTTATTTATTTATTTATTTATTTATTTATATTTTTAAAATTCCAGTAGCTTGTAATAAAATTATAATTAATATAACTGGAGCAACATATCTTATTCCAAAGAACCAAGCTTTTAATAATGAGAATTTTATCTTTCCTTCACTAGTTAATTCCTTTATAACTTCCTCTTTTTTCCATATATAACCAACAAAAATACATAATAGTAATCCACCTATTGGTAAAAATAAATTGTCTGTTAAATATCCTAAAAAATCGAAGAAATTTAAACCAAATAATATTTTTACATTCTCTAAAACACTAAATGATAATGCATTGGGAATAAATACAACTATAAGAGCCGCCATTACACCCATTGTTGCGTATTTTCTTTTTACTTTAAATTGATCAATTACAAATGATATTGAAACTTCTAATAAAGATATTGTTGTTGTTGTTGCAGCGAAGAATACAAGTAAGAAGAAAATAAAACCAAAAAATCTTCCAAATACCATTGCTTCAAATACTTTAGGTAATGTTATAAAAATTAAACCTGGTCCTGCTGTTGGTTCAAATCCAAAAGCAAAAACTGCAGGTAATACTATAAATCCTGCTAATAATGCAATAAATGTATCTAAAAGAGGAATCATACATGAACTTTTTATTAAGTTTGAACTTTTTGGTAGATAACTTCCATAAGTTATCATAATTCCCATTCCCAAACTAAGTGAGAAAAAGACTTGTCCTAAAGCAGCTAAAACAACTGAACCTGTTATTTTCGTGAAATCTGGTTTTAAAAAAAACTCTATTCCTTGCATAGCCCCAGGAAGAGTCACTGCTCTTATAGCTACAACAATCATAAGTATAAATAATAATGGCATCATAATCTTACTTGCTTTTTCTATTCCAGAAGATACTCCTTTAATAACTATAACCCCTGCTACTACAAGACCAACTATACTATAAGCTATGGATTCTCCTCCTGAAGATATAAAACCATCAAAGAATTTTCCAGAATCAGTTGGAATCCCTACTAATGCAAACTCAACTAAATATTTTAATACCCAACCTACAATTACAAAATAGTATGAAGAGATCAAAAATGAAGTAAGTATACCTAAAAATCCTGCTCCTCCCCATCCTTTTTTTATATTTTCATAGGAACCATAAGCATCTGATTTCCCTTTTCTTCCAACTGCTATTTCAGCTAAAGTTAGAGAAAAACCTACAACTAATAGTAATACTAGATATATTAAAACGAAGGCTCCACCACCATTTTTTCCAACCAAATATGGGAATTTCCATAAATTACCTAACCCTATTGCTGAACCTGCTGCTGCAAGTATAAAACCTACACTGGAGCCCCAGTTATCTCTTTTTTTCTCTTCCATTTTAGTCCTCCCAGTAGATTATAAATATTTATAATAAAAAATTATATTATCTAGTATATCATATATATTTATTGAGTTCAACAAATATTATATATATATAACACATTTCTAAATAATAATATTCCACTTTTAGCATTTAATGTGTAATATATCTAATACAACTTTAAAAATAAATTAAAATTAGCCCTAATAATTAGGGCTAATTAGATATTACTTATCAAAATTGTTTTTTCTATATTTTAATATGCTCTTGAAATTATAAACTCAACTCTTCTATTTTGAGATCTTTCATCTTCTGTTTCGTTTGAAGATTTTGGATCGCTCTCACCATATCCCTCAACAGTTATATTATTCCCTAGAACTCCTCTAATTATTAAATATTCTTTTATTGCTTTTGCTCTCTCTAAAGACAAAACTAAATTTGTATTTTCAGAGCCTATATTATCTGTATAACCGTCAATTTTTATTCTAATATCTATATTCTCTACTAGAGCTCTAGAAAGAGTATTTAAACTATTCTTTACTCTATTTTTAACTTGATATTTATTAAAGTCAAAAAGAACATTTTCTTCCATTGATAAAATTAAATTATTGCCTTCTCTTCTTATATTAACACCATCTTGATTAAATACAATTATATCTTCTAAGTCCCTTCTTTCAGAATTTACATTTTCTATTACTAAGTTATCTTTTGAATTAATATTTAAATCTCTAATTTTTCTAGAAGAACACCCTACTACAACTATAATTATTAAAATTACCATAAATAATTTTTTCATTTTCACTCTCCTTTTAGTTTCATTAAATGGATACTACTAAAATATTATCTTCTATATGTTGATCATTTTTATTTTGATTTGGTTTTCCATTTAAACCCCAATCAAATAAAAATTTTGCGTGTGGTTCTGACGTTCTCACACATTTTCTTGTTCCTGTTAAAGTTCCCAGCGTCATTTCTTTCTGCTCTAAAAAATATTCTTTATTTATTTCTTCATCATAATTTAGCGGTGTTCCATGGATATAACCACCACCTGAAAATCTTGTTGCGTATTTAGCTAGTCCTTGTCTATCTCCTACCTCACTATTATATAGCATTTCATACTTAGAAACTGCCGCTAAAAATATTCCTTTCGGTGTTTCAAATCCAACTTGACTTTCCATTCCTGTCTTACTCCAAACATAGGATATTATATTCCATTCTCCTAATATTTTTTCATATATTATCATATTTTGATTTTTTACGTCAATTGCAATAGCTTTATTAATTGGTTGTTTTGATAAATTCTCCATTTTTTTAATTCTATTTTTTTTAACAATTAATTCTTCTTTTATTGAAGCTACAGCAACTGTTAATTTATCATCTTTTTTTATTTCTTTTATTGCTAATATAGATCTATCAGGTATAAATATTTCTTCTTCACCACTAAATCCTGAAATGTTTTGATCAAATGATGTTCCATATTTATCTCTTTCTTTTGCTCTAGGTCTTTCTACATTATTTGGATTTGGAGAATACGAGTTAACTACGGCTAATTCGTAACCTTTCTCTCGAGAATCCTTAATAAAATTTTCTGCCTCTTTTATTTTATTTAAAGAATCTTCAAATCTAAATATTCTAGTTAAAGCTACTTTGCTATATATATACCCTATTTTTTTATTTTCACTTTCTACTTTATACCATTCAATTCCTTTATTTTCTACTTTTTCTATAAGTTTAACTTTTATATTAAAGTTAATTACTTCTAAAATTTCACTATTTGTATTAGGTTTCTCTCTTAAATTTGCTGTTAAAGTCCTGATGAAAATATACTCTAATAATTCTGGATGTCCTCCTTTATATTTTTCTAAAAAAGAGATATTTTTCGGTATTTCATTCGTATATGTTTTTAAAATATTTATTTCATTTTCATTAGTAACAACCACTTTTTCCTCTTTTATAATATTATTATTAGTACAACTTATATTTACTAACATCATGATTCCTAATAATAAGCTCCATTTTTTTTTCATTTCTTCTTTCCACCTATCCAATTTTTATAGTCTTTCTTTAAATTTATACTTAAATTCTTATTTTGTTTCTTTGATAATTGTAACATATTTTATAAGTGCTTGCAAATTTATAATAGAAAAATGACATTATAAAATAAATGTCATTTCTTTATTATATATAAGTTTTTAATTTAAATTTTCAGTGAGTTCATTTTTTCTTATATTATCACCTTTTAATATATATATTAAATTTTTTACTAAATGATTAATATGGTCAGAAATTCTTTCATATTTTTTATCCAATAACAATAATAGTGTCCCAGCCTCTATAACTTCTTTATCTTTTTTCATAAGCTCAATTATATAGTCGTTATTATAAGATATAATTTTGTCTATCTCTTCATCACTTAAAAGTAAAGGATATAATAAATTTACATCTCCTTGAGTAAAAGCTGCTATGTACAAATCATAAATTATTTTTATTTTTTCAAGTACAGGTAGAATTCTCTCATTTAAACTTATTATTACTAATGCTTTATTTCCTTCAATTTTTTTTATTACAGCTAAGCAACCTTTTAATAAATCACCCATTCTCTCTATAACTCTTACACTATCAATATACATAACTAATTTTCTTAAATCTTTTGCTGCAGGCTGAAATCTAGCAATTATGATTATAGCTTCTTCTTTTATATTCACTTCCATATTGTTGAGATAATTTTCTGTTATTATACTTTCTCCTATGATACTAGCTTTTGCTTCTTTATTTTCTAGTGCCTCTATATTTAAATCAATAGCACGGTTAAGATATTTTAACATTTCTAAATAATTTTTATCCATCATAATTAAACATTCTTTCAAATTTTTCATTTTTACCACCTCATCTATATAAAATAATATAATTTTATCCAAATTTTCCAGTTATATAATCTTCTGTTTTTTTATTCTTAGGATTAGTAAAAATAAGCTCTGTCTTGTCAAACTCTTCTAATATTCCTTTATAAAAAAATCCAGTATAATCAGATATTCTTGAAGCTTGTTGCATATTATGTGTCACAATTATAATAGTATATTTTTCTGCTAATGTAGTTATTAATTCTTCTATTTTAGAAGTTGAAATAGGGTCTAATGCTGAAGTTGGTTCATCCATAAGTAAAACTTCTGGATTTACAGATATAGCTCTAGCTATACACAGTCTTTGCTGCTGTCCACCGGATAAACTTAATGCAGATTTATGTAATTTATCTTTCACTTCATCCCACAAAGCAACTGCTTTAAGTGAATTTTCTACTATTTCATTTAATTTTTCTTTATTCTTTTCCCCATGTAATTTAGGAGCATAAACTAAATTTTCATAAATAGACTTTGGAAACGGATTAGGTTTTTGAAATACCATTCCTATTTTTTTTCTAAGTTCCACTAAATCATAATTATTCTCAAAAATTTGTTCCCCATCTAAAAGAATTTCGCCCTCATATTTTATATCTGAAATAAGATCATTCATTCTATTAAAAGATCTTAAAAATGTAGACTTTCCACATCCTGATGGACCTATAAAAGCAGTTACTTTATTTTTATAAATATCTATATTAATATTTTCTAACGCCTTTGATTCTCCATATGAGAAACTAAAATTCTTAACTTTTATTCTTATATTCATATTTTCCTCCATCTATTCTAATTTTTATTATTAAATTTATCTCTAATAATTGCACCTATAAGATTGAATCCTACACTTATAAACACTAGTACAAAAAGTGTTCCATAAATATTTTTTGAAGGCATATTTGGAACTTGAGTTGCTATTACATAGAGATGATAGGGTAATGCCATTACTTGATCCCAAGGACTTTCTGGAAGAAATGGAAGATAAAATGCCACTGCTGTAAACATAATAGGTGCAGTTTCTCCTGCTGCTCTTGATATGCTCAGTATTATTCCAGTTAATATTCCTGGAGATGCTGCTGGTACTACTATCTTATAAATAGTTTCCATTTTTGTAGCACCTAATGCTAAGGACGCTTCTCTTAAATCTTTAGAAATAGCTAAAAGTGCTTCTCTTGTTGAGGTTATTATTACAGGAAGACACATTATTCCAAGTGTTAAAGAACCTGAAACTATGGAGACGCCTAATTTAAAAAAAAGAACAAAAAGTGCCATACCAAATAATCCATAAATTATACTTGGAATTCCTGATAAATTTATTATTGTTAAATTTATCATTCTAGATAATAAATTATCCTTGGCATACTCTACTAAATAAATTCCTGTCAATACTCCAAAGGGAACTGAAACACAAATTGTTCCTAACGTTAAGTAAAATGTTCCTAATATTGCAGGTCCAATCCCTCCTCCTCGCATACCATTTTTAGGAACCGCTGTTAAAAATTCCCAATTTATTCCAGGTATTCCCTTTATTCCAATATAAATTAATATAATAAAAATTGGTACAATTGAGAGTATTCCTATAATTTTTATAAATAATTCTATATTTTTTCCACTTCTACCTTTTAATAAATTCATAACTCCTCCATATTTTTTATTTCCCCATTAATTTTCTAGATTTTCTCACATAAATATCTGCAATACTTGTTGTTGCAAAACTAATTATGAAAAGTACTAATCCTATAGCAAAGAGTGCATAATAATGTGTACTTCCTTGAACTACTTCACCCATTTCAGATGCAATTGTAGCAGTTAAAGCTCTCACTGGAGAAAGTGGACTTTTAGCCATAACAGGAGAATTTCCTGTTATCATTAGCACTGCCATTGTTTCCCCTACTATTCTTCCAAAACCTAGCATTATTCCAGCAAAAATACCAGGAAACGCTGCTGGTATAAGTATTTTTATTAGTGTTTCTAATCTATTAGCTCCTAATGCAAATGAAGCTTCTTTATAAGATTTATCTAAAGATTCTAACGCATCATCTGAGAAACTAACAATAGTTGGAATTGCCATAAAAGCTAACATTATTCCACCTGTTAATGCTGTTAATCCTGTGTTTAATTCAAATATTTTTTTTATAGGTATAGAAAAAATAGAAAGTCCAATAAATCCTAATACTACTGATGGAATAGCTGCCATTGTCTCAACACATATTTTTAAATATTTTCTAACTTTTTTAGTTGCATATTCATTTATAAAAAGTGAAGTCACAATTCCAAAGGGAACTGCTATAATTAAAGCTATAAAAGTTATCCAAAATGTTCCAACTAATAATGGAAGTACTCCAAATTTTCCTGAAAGAGAAATCCATTCATTACCAAAAATAAATTTTCTTATTGGATAGGCTCTAAAAAAGTTTATACTATTTAAAAATATAAATGCAAATATAAGTATTACAATTATTATATTGAAAACACCAACAAAAGAATGAAGATATTTAAAAATCGTATCAATATATTTTCTAGTTTTATTCATTTGACAATCTCCTCTATAAAAAAATATTTTTAATCTATAATATTTATTTGATTAAATTATAACTTTGTTATGTTAAGAAACCATAAATTCAATGTAAAAATAATGTAAAAGTAAATTTACATTATTTTTACATTATTTTTATTTTTACTTTACATAAAAGTTATACTATAATTTATATCAATTTAACTTTAGGAGGGAAATATTGAAAAAAAATTTTTTATTAGGACTTATTATTTTTAATAGTTTAATTTCAGTAAATTTAAGTGCGAAAGTTATACAAATTAAAGGCTCAGACACTATTTTAAATGCTTCTCAAGTCATTGCTGAACAATATATGAATAGATCTAAAGCTAGAATTGCTGTTACTGGTGGCGGATCTGGAGTAGGAATCTCTTCATTAATTAATGGAACTACAGATATCGCCATGTCTTCTAGAGATATTAAGCAAAGTGAAATTGAATTAGCAAAAAATAAAAATATTAATATTAAAGAAGAAATAATAGGCTATGATGGAATCACTATTATAACTAATTTAAAAAATAATTTAGCTAATATCACCTCTGAAGAGTTAGGTAAAATTTTTAGAGGTGATATTAATAATTGGAAAGATGTCGGTGGTCCTGATGCAGATATCGTTGTGTTATCTCGTGATTCCTCTTCTGGTACCCATGAATTTTTCAAAGAGCACATTGTAAGAAATGGTAACAGTAAAGGAAAAGAAGAATATGGAAAAAATATTCTTTATATGCCCTCTAATGAATCTATAAAGCAAGAAATATCAAGTAACGAAAAGGCGATTGGCTATATTGGAATGGGATATATGGATAAAAGTGTAAAGAATATTAGTGTTGATAATATTCAGCCTAGTGTAGAAAATGTATTTTCCAAAAAATATCCCATAGCTAGGGCTGTATATTGGTATGTTAGTGAAAATGCTTCTTCTGAAATAAAAGAATTAATTAATTATGCAACTTCTTCTGAAGGTCAAAAATATGTAAAAGAAGAAGGTTTTGTTCCAATAAATTAGTTTATTTAAAATCTGACTTTAATCTAAGTCAGATTTTTTTTTGCTATCTTAATAATTTTATTATATACTATATAATATTACTTATAACTAAATTTAAAAAGGAGTTTTATGAAAGTTTTAATAGTAGAAGATGACAATGAAATACTAACTTTAATTGAATATTTTTTTACTAGAGAAGGATATTCGGTCGATACTGCAAAAGATGGCTTAGAAGGTATTAAATTACTAAAGAAAGAAAAACATAATTTAGTTATCCTTGATCTCATGCTCCCACATTTAGATGGTAAGAATTTTGCTAAAATAGTAACAGCAATGCCTGAAGAATATGGTGAACCTAAAATTATTATGCTCACAGCTAAAACCGAAATTGAAGATGTTTTAGAAGGGCTAAGTTTAGGAGCTGCTGATTATATGAAAAAACCATTTGACCCTCGAGAATTGATTTTAAGAGCTAAAATTTTACTTGAAATTAAAAATACTAATGTTCAAAAAAAAGAAGATCATATTTATATATTAAATGACCTTGTATTAAATGAAAACACACGGATTGTAAAATATGATAAATCAGAAATAGACCTTTCTAAAAAAGAGTATGATTTACTTTTAATTTTATTAAAAAATATAGGGCTTATTCTCACACGGGAAAAACTTTTAGATTATGTTTGGGGAGTAGATTATTTTTTAGGTGATAGAAGTGTAGATGTGTATATCTCTAAATTAAGAGAGAAAATCCCTTTCTTATCTAAGCACATAAAAACTGTTAAAGGAGTTGGTTACAGATTAGAAGAAAAGAAATAATTTCTTTTTTAGTTTTAGTTTTATTAGAATTAATTTTTATTTTTATAAATTTTAATACTTTAAAACATCTCTATGAAGAAAGATTAAAAAATACACTAAGAACCGAATCAATATTATCAGAAGAAATTGCTAAAAATTATAATGAAAATAATTTTCAAAACACTTTTAGCCAACTTACAACAAGATTTACTATTATTAGTTTAGAAGGTGTTGTTCTCTATGATTCTGACTTATATAGTGAGAGCAAAATTTTAGAAAATCATTTACAACGAGAAGAAGTCCAAGAAGCCCTTGCTTTTAACTCTTCATTTAGTATTAGAAAAAGTACAACTCAAAATGAAAAAAGAGCTTATTACGCCACTAAAATTAAAAATAATACAAATCGTACTTATATTCTTCGTGTATCTCAAAACTATAAAACAATTAGCAAAGACTTATTCTTACTATTGTTATTTCAAATTATATTTTTTCTAACTTTAAATTTTAGTATATATAGACTCTATAAAAATATATTAAAAAGAGAACTTTTTAATAAAATTGATGAAGTGCGTGTCTTTTTAGAATCAAATATTCAACTTGAAGATATTAGTAACAATGAAAATCAGTGGTTAAGTCAACTTTGGAAAATAGTTAAGCTTTGGCAATTTGAAAATATAAAAAATATGAAAAAATTATCAGTGGAAAAAAGAATTTTAAATACTATTATTAACTCTGTTAATATGTCAATTCTTCTTATGGATAATGAATATAATATAATTTTAAAGAATAATGTATTAAATTTACTTTTCCAAAATTCTAACTCAAATAATTGTTTAGATTTAATAAAAAATGTAGAGATTTTAAATATTATAAAAAAAATAAATAAAAAAGATACCTTTGTACAAGAAAAAATTTTTTTAAATAGTTTAAAAAAACATTTTTTAGTAACAATTAAATATCTTAAAGAGGATAACTATTATTTACTTACTATTAAAGATATTTCTCTTGCTCAAGAATTAACAGATATTCAAAAAAAATTTATAAATAATGTAAGCCACGAATTGAAAACTCCACTTACTAATATCAAAGGTTATTTAATCGCTTTAGAAGATGCACCTTTAAAACTAAGAAATAATTTTCTTACAACAATAAATAATAATGTTGAAAAATTTGAAAATATTATTAGTGATTTTTTAAATGTATCAAAATTAGAAAATAGTAATATTTTAAACTATGAAGATATAAATATAAAAGAAATAAAAAAATTTTTATTTGAAAGTTTAAATTATATTATAAAGAAAAAAAATGCCACTTTAACCTTTAGTATTAAATTAAATAATCAGGAAAATATTTTAAAAACTGATTTTGATAAATTAACTTTAATTTTAAAAAATATAATTGAAAATGCTATTATTTATAATAACTCTACTCTTCCTGTAATATCCATATCTTTAACTGAAAACTATGAAAACTATATTTTTATAATTGAAGACAATGGATTAGGGATACCTAAGAATAAAGTTGATAAAATTTTTGAAAGATTTTATAGAGTAGATGAGTCGAGAACTACTAATCTCTCTGGTTCTGGACTAGGGCTTTCTATTGTTAAGGAAGCAGTAGAAAAATTTAAAGGTAAAATATCTATTAATTCTGAACTTAACAAAGGGAGTTCTTTTACTATTGAAATTCCTAAATTTTTATAAAAAAACTATAGAGAAATTTTCTCTATAGTTTTTTTATACCTCTATATCTATCGAAGAAATAGAGGTATGATAAATTACATCTTTTCTTTCTACAATAATTTCACATTTCCTAGATAAATCACTATTACTTTTGATTTTATTTATTAGCTCTTTTGAAGGATTTACCGCCTTAGGATGTCCTACAAGAGATAACATACCATAGTCCCCATTTGTATCTCCATAAGCATAACTATCTTCTAATGTGATATTATATTTTTCACAAAAAATTCCTATTGCTTTAATTTTATTAGGAGTATCCCACATTGGCTTTACTTCTCCAGTTAACTTATTTTCTGCAGTTAAATAACATGAACCACAATAATCGTCAGCTCCCATTTTTTCAGCCATTCTTTTTACTAAAAAGTCTGGGCTTCCGGAAATAAATATGACTTTATGTCCTTGACTTTTGTGCCACTGAACTCTATCACGTGAATACTTATAAACTCTATTTCCTTTCAAGTCTACAACTTGATCAGCAATAAAATTATTATATTGAAGTGATAAACCTTTTATTGCTTCTACATATACACTAGTTAAGTCTTGAAGATAGTTATCGTAATCTCCTTTTCTTTCATCCCAAAGAGTGAAAGAATTTTTTATATTGCTTTCATATTCATTAATATCTATAAGTTCATATTTTACAAGTTTTTTAAAATGTTCTGTTAGTAATGAGTTTCTATAAATTGTTCCGTCAATATCAAAAAATGCTGCTATCATTTTAAAATCCCTCCTTGTACGCTTAAACATATTTTAATTATACAATAAACATAAGAAAAATAAAAGAGATTAATAGTAGTCACCATCTTTACCAGATGGGGATTCTATCACATCCATTAAAAAATTATCTGCTTTAACCAATCTTCTACAACATTCACGAGATATATTTAATATAAGTTTTATAAAAAATTCAGGATGATCTTTTTTTATTGTATATAAAGATTTTTTAGGAAGAACATATAGTGTACAGTGTGTTACAGCTATACATGAAGCTATATAAGGTATAATTCCTATTAGTTCAACCTCTCCAAAAATATCTCCTATTCCTAATTTTAATAATTCCGTCTTTTGTTTTTCGACACTTATCGTTCCTTTCCTTATTAAATAAAGGTTATTTGGAGATCCATTTTCTTCTATTATAGTATCTCCAGCTCTATATTCACATAATGAAAAAAAAGACAGTAAATGCTCTATTTCTCTTTTAGTTAAGGCACCAAAAATTGGTATGTGTGGTAAAATATCATGAATATTTTCATATTTTATTTTCATTAAATCTCCTCATTAAGTTATTTTTTTTATTCTAAATATTTTTAAAAATTATAAGTATAATGAGCACCAAATTCTGTATGATTTTTATCAGATGATTTTTGTGAAACCTCTGTAAAATTTTCATTTTTTTTATATCCAACACTTAAAGAAATATTATCTGTTAAATATAATCTCATTTCATTAAACCACTGAAATGAATTAGAAGTTTGAAACTCCTCTGCTTTTGCTTTAAATGTATAATCTAACCAACCACCAACACCAATTTTCATTTTATTTTTAAATTTTATTATAGTGGTACCATAAGACATACTAAACTGATAGCCATCCCATTGATTTTCATTTCTTCCATAATTTTTTGCTATATATCTACCATATAAATTTGTTTTAAAATAATCAAAACCTGGAATACTTATTAGATTTCCTATTCCTATATTATGTTTTTCTACACCGTTTTGCTTTCCACTCCAAATATTATAACTTCTATCATTGTCAAAATCCAGACTATATGCTAAAAACCACTCCTTTATAGGACCGATTGAAAAATCTTTATTAAATAATCCATCAAGGGATAATCGTGGTTGAATTTCACTATAAATATAGTTACTATCACTATTATACTTATCACTTAATTTTTCAGCATTAAATATATTAGATCTATCCACAAATAAATATAGTTCCAAAAGATTATATCTTAAATTACTTTGAATACTTAATGTAGTATCTTTTCCTGAAGATCCATAGGCATTTGCTAAACTATTACTTTTAACAATACCCATTTCTACACTTGAGTAATTCCATGGTTCATATTTTCCAAATATAATAGTATTACTTAAAATTAATAGGATTATTAAAAAAAACTTTCTTTTTTTTATTATATTTTTCATTTTCACCCCTTTTTAAATTTTAATTAAAATTTATCTTTACTAATGGTACATTTTATGAAAAAAAATGTCAAGTTATTTTAATTTGCAACTCCTTTATAAATATAGTATAATTTAATATAAAGAATATTATCGGAGGTAATACGTTGAATTTTTTTATTGATAAAAAAGATATTGTAGGTATTTTAAATGATTTTTCTGCAATTTTAAAGGATAATTCTGTAAGACCAATTTTATCAGGAATACATATAACAGCTAAAAATGGAATTTTAACTTTTAGAGGTACTAACTTAGAAGTGGATTTTATAAAAACTATTCAAACTAAAATTATTGAGGAAGGTGAGGTAGTTTATAAACCTAATTTGATTTTAGAATATATTAAACTTTTAGATGTAGATCAAATTGAGTTTAATTTAATTGAAAGCACTCTTTACATTCATCAAGCTGAGTTTTCCGTTTTAGATACTGAACTATACCCTAATATTTCTCAATTAAATGGGACTGAAATAACGGAGATAAAACCCTTGATACTTAAAAATATTATTGAAAAAATTAAATTTTCTATTTCTACAAGTAGCGATAATTTAGCTATTAGCGTTATTCGAATAAATTTTAAAAAAACATATACCGATTTTGTTGGAACTGATTCTTATAGACTTATATATTTAAAAAATGATCTTACTTCAAATATTGAAAAAGAACTTTCAATTCCTTTGGACAGTATCGTCTCTCTTCAAAAACTACTGAAAGATGATGAAGATACTCTTATAACTATATCTTTTTATGAAAATTATGCAATTTTTTCTTGGAAAGATACATATTTTTCCACTAAAATAATTGAACTAAGTTACCCAAACTATGAAACTATTTTTTCAAATACATCTTTTTCAAAAGTTATGGAATTTAATAATACTGAATTTAAATCTTCATTAAAAAAAGTTCTTTCAATTTCAAAAATGAGTCAAGAGCTTAAATTTGGTGCTCTTTTTGATTTTAAAAATAAAAAACTTGAAATGAAAACTAATTCTGGAAAAGCTAAAATAACTGAAAAAGTTAATATGTTAAAAGAGGGAAGTGACTTTAAAAGTTCTTTAAATGCTAAGTTCATCTTAGAGTTTATCTCTCTAACCTCTCAAAATATTATAGTGAAAGGGAATGATTCAAATTCCATGTTTGAATTTAATGAATTAGGCAATGACAACTATCGATACATACTTATGCCATTGGCTATGAGAGATTAAGCCTCGTTAAATATGGTTATTCTAATATAGAAAAAATTAATAAAAATAGTTACTTATTTATTGACAAAGTATTTCTCTAAGAGTATAATATTAAACAATAAGGGTGTTGGGGAACCAACATCTTTTTTATTTCATTACGTTTTAAAGGAAATATTTAAAATAAACCGTATAATATTTTAATAATATCTATGCATTAAATTTATTTACTATATTTAAAAATAAAAATTAATTGTATCTTTTATTATTTTATTAATTTTAAGGGGGATTCTATGTTTTTTAATCCAGTTATTCTTTCTGTTTCTACAATGATTATTCTTTGTCTTTTTAGACTCAATGTAATTTTATCAATTCTTATTGCTACTCTTGTTGCTGGTCTTACTTCAGGAATGACTTTGTCTGAAACAATGTCTACTCTTATAAAAGGAATGGGAGGAAATTCAGAAACTGCCCTTAGCTATATTCTTTTAGGTGCTCTTGCTGTTGCTATTAACAATACTGGTATAACTTCCATTATTTCAAAAAAAATTTCACTTTTTGTTAGTGGAAGAAAAAAAGTTTTATTATTTTTAATTGTCTTTTTAACATGTTTTTCACAAAATTTAATACCAGTTCATATTGCTTTTATTCCAATATTAATTCCACCTTTATTAAAACTTATGAATACCCTTAAATTAGACAGAAGAGCTATGGCGTGCTCACTTACATTTGGATTAAAAATGCCTTATATTGTTCTTCCAGTCGGTTTTGGACTGATTTTTCATACTATTATTAAAGACCAAATAATAGATAATGGAGTAAATATAGACCTTTCTCAAGTTTGGAAATCTACTTGGATTTTAGGACTTGCCATGGCGATAGGGCTTATTATCGCTAATTTTATTACCTTTAGTAAAGATCGAGAATATAAAAATTTACCTCTTATTGGTGCTACATCTGTTGAAAGTACTGCTATGGAGCCTAAACACTGGATAACTTTAATAGCTGCAATAGCTGCTTTTTCTATCCAATTATTCACTGGTTCTCTTCCTCTAGGTGCTATTACAGCTCTTGGAATAATGATTGCATTTAAAATAATTAAATGGAGTAATATTGATTCTACTATTAATGGTGGAATAAGTATTATGGGGTTTATTGCTTTTATTATGCTAATTGCTGCAGGTTATGGAAATGTTATTAGGGAAACTGGAGCTATTGATACTCTTGTTTCTAGTGTAATTGTTATTGTAGGTGGTAGCAAATTTTTGGGCGCTTTATTTATGCTTTTAGTTGGACTTTTTGTTACTTTAGGAATTGGTACATCTTTCGGAACAATTCCTATTTTAGCAGCTATTTTCGTACCACTTTGCGTTAACTTAGGAATATCTCCTGCTGGAACAATTGTTCTCATAGCTGCTGCTGGTGCTCTTGGAGATGCAGGGTCTCCTGCTTCAGATTCTACTCTTGGACCAACCTCAGGACTTAACGCTGATGGTCAGCATAATCATATTTTAGACACCTGTGTTCCTACTTTTTTATATTTTAATATTCCTTTAATCATTGCTGGATTAATAGGTGGTATCTTTTTTTAAATTTAATATTATTTTATAATCATTTATAAAAGGAAGGAAAATTATGAGAAAAATAACTTGTCCACTTGAGATAACTTGTGAATTAATAAAAGGTAAATGGAGTCCTATTCTTTTATGGAGAATGAGACTTGGACCGCAAAGGTTAACTGAACTGAAAGAAGTCATAGTTAATTGTAATGAAAAAATGTTAATAGATCATTTAAAACTTCTTATAAAATACGAACTTATAGAAAAAAAAACATATGATATATTCCCTAAACATACAGAATATACTTTAACTGATTTAGGTAAAAAATTGTTACCTTTACTTATTGACATGCAAAAATTTGGAGAATTTTATATGAATAGTGAGGTTTATAAAAATTTGCCGACAACTTAATAGCATAAATTAGTTTACTAACAAACTAATTTATGCTATTATATCTTTGTATTAGTATTTTTAGATGTTGGAGGTTTTTATTGTGTATAAAAAAAAAGCAAAATTAGTTTATTTAGGAATTCTACTCTTATTTATTTTTATTTTTATTTTAACAATTTCAATGCAATTAAAAATACCATATTCTTCTAGAGCATTTTTAGAATATGATATTTTTCCAGTTTACAGTAAGTTATCTGGAAATGTAGAAACTATCTATGTAAAAAATAATGAAAAAATAAAAAAAGGACAACTTCTTTTTAAATTAAATAAAGATATTTTAAATACAGAGTATGATAGTGCTTTAAGTAATTATAATAAAACAATTGATGAATTAAAAATATTAGATTCTGATATTTCTAAAACATATAACATATTAGAAAATAATACAAATATTTATCAAAGAGATTTTAATGATCAAAAAAAATATAAACTACTATATGATAAATTATATATTTCAGAAAATGAATATGAAAATATTGAAATTAAATTTTTACAATCAAAAAAAGTAGTTGAAGAAACAAAAAAACAATTGAATTCACTTCTTATAAAAAGAGGAGATATCACTATTGAAAATCCTAATTTGATACAGGCTAAATCTCTTTTAGAAAAAGCTCGTTTAAATTTAAAATATTCTAATATTTATTCTCAAATAAGTGGAACTCTTGTAATTGATCAATTTCATAACGAAACATACATAACAGCTGGAAAATCATTGTTTTATATTAGAGATGACTCTTCTATGATGTTAAAGGTTAACATTAAAGAAAAAAATCTTCAATCTATGACCGCTGACAGAAAAGCATTAATTCTTTTTGATGCAATTCCTAATAAAATATTCACAGGTAAAATGTTTGCAGTTAATCCTATTCTTTCAGAAGGATACTCTGAGCCTAGTTCTCTTGTAAGTATTGCCCCTGACAATCGTTGGGTAAGAGATGCTGGAAAAATAAGACTTTCAATAAAAATAGACGAAATGTCTCGTATTGAAAACTTAGTTAGTGGCTCTAAAGCCTCTGTTATTCTTTTATCTAATAATAGTTTTATGAATTTTATTGCTAGATGTTGGATGAGTATAATAAAATTATTTAATTACGTATATTAATAGGTGACATATGGAGAAAGAGAAAAGTATAAATAGAAATATAATAAGAGTAACTTTAGCTATTTCCACAGGGCTTTTGTGTGCTAAATATTCAAATCTTGCATTTAATTTTCAAATTCCTATAACTGCTATGGTTTTAGTTACTTCCCTTAAACAATTTTCATTAAAATTGTTTTTTAAAACACAAATTTGGATATATCTTTTTGCTAGTTTAGGTCTTTTTTTTAGCGAAATTTTTAGATACAACCAAGGTGCTTTTGCAATTGCAACTTTCACAATAATTTTTACAGGATTTTATTTTTCACATAATTATGCTTCTACAGTAAGAAGTGGAATACTTGGATATAGTTTCGCTTCGATTTATGCTAGCTATAGTGATAAAAATGTTGAATCTATGGTTAGAGATTTATCCCTTGATCTTATTATTGGTGGGCTCATTGGATTTATTCTTTTAACATTAATTCCAACAAAAGAAAAAAATCATCCTGTTCCAAAAATCAATAGAGAAAATATTCATAAAAATATTAAACATATTTTTATTCTTTCATTTATTGTTTTTAGTATTTGGATTTCTTATATGTTTTTAGATATTAGAGATACTTTTTTTGCTTACGCAACACTAACAGGTATATATGGAAATATACATCTTGATAAAATTCATAAATTATCTATTATGAATATATTATGTCATATTTTAGGTTGTTTTTTAGCTATTATTTTTAGTTTTATTATGGATGGAATGAGTCTTTTTCCTCCTTTATTTTTTCTTTCACTTTTAGTTTTATTTTATCCTATAATTTATTTAGCTTATTATTCAGAAAAAAAAGAAAAACGTGCTTTTTATCTGACTCTTATAGGAGCAATTGTTTTACCTCTTTCTCTATATCTAACGCCCGAATCTGATATAGTAGAAAAAGCTTCAGCAAGAGCCCTTCAAATATCTCTTATGCTTATAGTTTCTCTATTTATTACTAAATTATTAATCTTATTTCAAGGAGATGAAAATATTGAAAACAATAAAACTTCCAATATTATTCTCAAGAATAAATAGACTTCAAAAAAAATTTCTTGATGAAAAAATGAAACACACAGGTTTAATAGGTGCACAATATTTAATTGTATTTAAACTTTACGGCCGTACAAAAATGACTCCAAAAGAAATAACTGAACTTGGAATTATAGAAAAAGCTGCTATTGCTAAAATTTTAAAAAAATTAGAAGAAATGAACTATATTCAAAAAAACATTTCTTCTAAAGATAAAAGAAGTTATTCAGTTTCTCTAACCAAATTAGGAGAAACTATAGCTTTGGAAATTAATAACAATATTCATTTACTAAATAAAAGTTATCAAAATATTTTAAATGATAATACAGTAGAGAAATTATCTCAAATTATTTTATTTTTGGAACAATAATTGATATAATATTGTTATTTTTACTTATTTATATTACCTTATCTGCTCATTATCGCTGGATAATTCAATCTTATATATTTTTAACTACACTATAATTTAATTATGACCTTCAGGGAAATATTTTTTATATATAATATCATATTTTCCACTATTTTGAATATTTTCTAGTGCCTGATTAACTTTTTCTACTAATATAGTTTCTCCTTTGATAAAACCTATTGAAGCACCTGGTGACTCATCTATAACTTGTCCAATTGTTTTCAACCCTTTCATAGTTTTCAAATAGTTAACTGCTGATACATCTGCTAGAATAACTGCATCTATTTTTTCTTGTTGAACCGCCATTAAAGCTCCAACAAAGCTATCATATGGTTTCAGTATCCCACCTAAATCCTTTGCAAACCCCTCTTGTATTGTTCCAACTTGAGTTCCTACTGTTTTTCCTTTTAATTCTTCTTTTGAAATTAATGTAGAGTTTTCACTTACTATAACATCATGATATCCTATTTTTTTTGCTAAGTAAGGATTAGAAAAGCTTACCGCTTTTTTTCTCTCCTCTGTTGCTGCCATTCCTGCTATTACCGCATCTATTTTTTTTGTTTGAAGGGCAGAAATTAAACCTTCAAAACGCATATTTTTCCAAACTATTTTATAACCAATTTCTTTTCCAATCTCCTCCATTAATTCAATATCAAAACCTACTATTTTCCCATCTTCCAAGTATTCATAAGGCTTAAATTCAGCATTTGTTCCAACATATAATTCTTTAGCTGCAAAACTTATACTCCCTATTATCATCATTATAAATAATATTATTTTCTTCATTTTTCTCTCCTTATTTTTTTATTTTAGTTAGTTCGTTAGTTTTAATAAACTCTTCTTTTATTTTTAATAAAACTTCTTTATCTTTTAAAATTTCAATTCCTGTTAAAACTAATGAAAATACTGACTCTTTCATCCCTTTATATGCTTCCTCATTTATTGTTGCCTTTGCAAACTCAACAGTATGTCCACTTACATCTTTTGATGTTAAAGGGAAATAAGGATGTATAGTTGGACAAATATGACTTACATCTCCTGTATCTGTTGAGCCTTTTGAGTTAGGAATAAATATTTCTTTAATACCTTGTAATCTTAAATATTTTTTATAAATCTCTGAAAGAGATTCATTAGTAACTAAATTTTTAAAACTATATTCGTAATTATTAATTTCAAAGCATGTTCCTGTTGCTAAAGCTATACCTTTCGCACAATTTTTAAATTTTTTCACTAATACATTTAAATATTCAATATTTTTTGCTCTCACATAATATTTCAAAATTGCTACATCTGGAATAATATTAGCAGCAACACCTCCATTTGATATGATCCCACAAATTGAACCATCTGAAGTAATTTGTGTTTTTATACTATTCATTGCTACATAAAAATTTACAGCGGCATCTAATGCATTTATTCCAGCTGAAGGATTTCCAGCAGCATGAGCAGTTTGCCCTTTAAATTTTATTTCTAAAGCTTCCATACATTGAGAAGAACCACTGCTATAATGTCCCTTTGAAGTTGGATGTGAGATCATTGCAATATCTATAGTATCAAATACTCCTGCTTTTGCCATATCAACTTTTGCTCCATTTGTTTCTTCAGCAGGTGTTCCAAGTACAATAACCGTTCCTCCATATATATCGACATAATCTTTTAAAATTAATCCAGCGGCAATACTAACTACACCTAATATATTGTGCCCACATCCATGTCCAATATCAGGTAGTGCATCATATTCACTCATATAACAAATTACTGGACCTTTATTTTTAGAAATATATTTTGCTAAATAAGCTGTTTTTTTATTTCTATTAAGTTTTTCTTCTAAAAAACCATTTTTTAATAAAAGGTCTAAATGTTTCTCTTTAGCTAAAAACTCCTTGTTTCCTAATTCAGGATTGTTATATAAAAAATTATTTAATATTTTTAAATCATTTTCATAAAATACATATTTATTTTTAAGCTCTTCAAGTTGATCTTCAAAATTGTTTTGCATTATTTTCTCCTCCTATCTAAAGTTATAGTAATAAAAAAAGTCTATAGTAATATGCTAAATTACTATAGACTAAAAATTTCTATAATCAAAAATAAAACATTATAAATATTTATACAAAATAATCTAAATAAAAAAAAGATTTTTTTTTATAAATAAATATTTTTAATTTTATTTTATCTTAAATAAAAAGGTCTAAAAAATAGTAATTAGAATATTAAAAAGGAATGTAGGGATCTATCGACTCTACAACAGCTGTTTTATGCTATTTTATCCTTAAAAAAATTATCTTAATCACTAATTTTCCTCCCTAAATATTTTATTATTATGATAGTATCACACAGATCTATAACTGTCAATAATTTTTTTTTTTAATAAAGAGTCATTGTACAGCTTACCTTTCTTTAACAATTTGCTTTTTCTTTAATCCTAATTCTTTTATCTCTTATATCATAGGTTTCAAAATCTAATTTTTTTAATAATATTTTATCATGGCTTACTAAAATAATTGCCCCTTTATAATTTAAAAGCATTTCTACTATTGTTGTTCTAGAATAGTCATCCATATATGTTGAGGGCTCATCTATAATAAGTAAATCTGTTTCTGATAAAATACTTGCAAATATCTCTAATCTTTTCTTTTCTCCACCTGATAGCATAAAAATTCTTTTATCTCTAAACTCTATTTCATTATTATAAAGGGTATCTACAGCAACTTCTACAAAATCTTCTGATAAGCCTGTTTCTTTTTTTAAATAATCTATAATAGACATTTTTTCATCTGTAAATACTGTTTCTTGTTGAATATAAGATATTTTAGCTTTTTCATTTAATAATATTTTTCCTGAAGAAACTTTTTCTTTTCCTGTTAATATTTTTAATAAAGTTGATTTTCCACTTCCGTTTTCCCCTACAATACAAATTTTTTTGTTTTTTAGTATTTCAAGATTAACATCTTTATATAGCATTACCCCTGAATATTCCTTGGAAACTTTCGTTAAAGTCACTATTTTTTCATCTATTTCTCTTGACGATATAAAAACTTCTTTTGGTGGTTCTGTATATTCATATTTATATTCAGGAGAACGTTCTATTTTTTCTTTATCTAACTTATATAACTCTCTTTGCATTCTTCTTAAGATTACAGCTTGAGCATGTTTGTTTTCACTTTTTTCCAATAAAATATACTTTCTATCAACTGCTTTTGAAGTTTTATCTATCACTAAATTAGACGCTTGTATATTTTTTTTCTCTTCTGCTAATTTTATTTTTTTTTCTTTTAAAAATTGATTATAGTTACAGTCATATGATGTTACAGCATAGTTATTAATATCAAAAATTTTATTTGCAAAGGATTTTATAAAATCAATGTTATGAGATATTACTACAAAAGATTTTGGACTTTCTGCTATATAATTTGATAACCATGTAGTTTTTTTCTTATCAAAAAAAGATAATGGTTCATCTAGTATAATTAAATTAGCTTGACTAAATAATATTATTGCTAATCTTATATATTGCTTCTCTCCACCACTTAACTCATTAAATTTCTTTTCTAATTTATCAGTTAACTCAAAAACTTCTATAAATTCTGATTGAATATGAAGGTAAGAATACCCTCCTAAACTTTCAAATTCATCTGACAAGTTTGAATATTTTTTTAGCAATAACTCATTTTCTTCATTATTTTCTGTAAATTGACTACCTAAAAATTCCATTTCCTTTTGAACTGATATTACTTTTTCAAAAGCCATATTAAGTAAATCAATGATTTTTTTTTCTAGATTTATCTCTCCAAACTGATTAAAACAACCGATTTCAGATTCCTCATTTATAATTATATTTCCTGAATCTGGATTTTCTTCATCCATTATTAATTTTATTAATGTAGATTTTCCTGCTCCATTATTACCTATTAATGCAATTTTATCCTTTGAATCTATACTTAAATTCACATTTTTATATAATTTTTGTGTGAAAAATGATTTTGAAACATCTCTTAACTCGATAATATTCATATTTTCTCCTATTGTACTTCTAAATTAATTATTTTACCACAGTAAAGTATAACTGAAAAACTAATAAAAATCAAGTTTAAAAAACTTTTTATCTTTATCATTAAAGAACTATTTTTAGTTTATATAAAAAAATTATTTAACATAAGAAATTTATCTTAAAAAGTTTTATTAAAATAATAATTTTAATCTTTCTAAAAATAATTCTATTAATAATATAATAAAAATACTATAAATAAATATAAAATTACTCTGTAA
>JBOFUX010000080.1:0-5131 GCA_051652785.1 Fusobacteriaceae bacterium
ATAAATACAACAAAAGCTGAAGACACTGAAGATTTTATAGGTAAACATATGTGTGAACTATTAAATATTTTTAGTGAAATACAAGAAAATTACACAAAAATAAATCAAAAAGATTTTTATATAGAAAATGATGAAATCAAAAATTTAAATAAATTGAGTTTAGAAATAAAAGAACAATCTAGAGAAACATTTGTAGAAGGAATTGCAGAATATTTAGGTTTTGTGAACAAAAAAACAGAGTATTACTATTTCCCTTATGTTTCAGAAGGAGGAGAAATAGGAGCTAATGTAAGGAAAGAATATATAGGAAGCTTTTTAAGAAGTACATATAAAACTAATACTGAGTATTATGACTTAGGTTTAGAAATTGAAAAAGCATCAGATCTTCACTGGTTTGGAACAACGAAAAAAGGAGAAGAAATAAATAAACTTTTATATTCAAGAATGGAAGAAGAGGGGAAAGATTTACCTCACTACAAAAATGTACTAAAACAAATAGAGAAAACTCCAGAGATATTAGAGGATTATTACCATATAGAAGTAAAAAGTAAAAAATTATGGATAAAATCCTCTTTAATAAAAATTGGTTTATCAGATTCAGATAAATTATTTGATAAAAATAAAATAGCGTATAGTTATAATTTAAGCGATAAAATAAAACCAAAATTAATTGAAAGAAAAGTATTTTATCCTACTTTTACGACAGCTGAGGAAGAAGAGTTACCAATAGCAGTACTAGATAAAGCAATATTAAAATGTAGCGAAGGAAGTTGCCCGTTAGAATTAAAAGTATTCTCTCAAAAATTTAAGAAAACAAATAATTTATTAGATGCAACAGTATTAGATTACGAAGGAAATAAATCAATAATCCCTAAAGGAACACTATGCAACAAAAATCTAATAAATGGAGTTCCTCAAATGTGCAGTGGATATATCTCAACAAATGAATGGGAACAGGGAAGTAAAGGAATCACCTTAAATGGAAACACAGTATTGTTAAGCAACTGCAAATGTACGTGTAAATGTGGAGGGATACTAACTATAGTTAGTAGTGAAGGAGTAGCAAAAGCAAATTAAATTTAAGAATTTAGGCTTATTTTCCACTTACAGCTGGTTCAGTTCTATTTACAAGATTATAGAACAGAGGCATCTACATGTATTACCTTTACTAGTGATTTTGTTTTGATGATAACTAAATTTTATCAGAAAGTTGAGGAAACACAAAGAAAAAAAATAAAAAGCCTTTGAAAAGTGTAATCGCATTTTGTTACTATTTTGCTTCAACTCATAATTTCATTAATATAGAATCTGATTATAAAAAAGTTTTCTTTATTATTGATGATCCTATTTCTAGTATGGATTATACCTACACATATACTTTGGCACAAATTTTAAAAAATATAGAGATATATTTTGAAAAAATTGAAAAACGGCATAAAATAATTTTATTGACTCATAATTTTGAGTTTGCAAGTTTATTAGCTAGAAATAATATATTCGATAATTTATATCATTTAAGTATGAATTTCGATTGTAATCATATTTTAAAAAAAATTGAAAAACAATTTATTTATCCTTATAAGGATCATTTACTTAGTATTTATAGAATTTCAAGAGGCACAGAATCACCAATACACACAACAGGAAATTCAATAAGATATGTATTAGAGTCGCTAATGAGGTTCTGTGCTCCAAAACTTGAAAACTTAGGAAAGTTTATAGCTGAAGATAGTATTTTATCAAAAAATGGAGTGATATATGGTCTAGTTAATGACTTATCTCATGGAAATATAGGTGGAGAATTATCTTTAGTAAGTACAATTGATAAAAATTTAATTGAAGCTTCTAAAACAGTAATTGAATATATTGAAGAGAAATTTCCTAAAAAATTAGATGGAATAGATGAAAACACATTATAAATTTTTTTTATGGCGAGAAAAATTATTAGTGAAGAAGAAAAAAAGTGATACAAGAATTTTTAAAACAAGGGCAGATAAAGACACCAAGTGAAGTGCTATAAAGCAAAAATAGAATAAATTAAAAATAAGAGTAACTACTCAGCTATAAATACTACAAAAAAGAGCCAAATAATAGAAGATTTATATACAATACTGTATAGAGCTCTCCTTTCTTATTCAATTATTAGTAATATAGGTTATAATTCTACAAGAATATTAGTTTCCAATTCACTTCTAAATGCACCTTGAATTTTATTCTTAACCTTCACATTTCATAACTACTCAAATGGAAAGCCCTTCTGTACTCAAAAAAATAAAAAATTATATAAAAAAAGAGGGGATTTCTAAAAAAGATTTCCCCTCTTTTTTATGCATGATTATTTTTTTTATCACTAATCCGTTTTTAATTTAGGTTTAAAAGATAAATGTAATTCCAATCCTAATCCATCAGCAATTCTTTTAATAAAATCTAAACTAGGATTTAAAGTTCCTTTTTCTAATCTACTTATACGAGATTGGTCAGTTCCAACTCTTTTAGCTAATTCTATTTGACTTATTCCCTTTTCCATTCGTGATTTTATTACTGCTGATATAAGTTCATATTCAGGTGTTATTTTATCATATTCAGCTTTCAATTCAGGTTTTTTTAATTGTTCTTCTAAATAGTTTTCAAATTTCATTTTGAAACCTCCTTCCATAACTTTTACTGTATTCAATAGCTTTTTCTAATTCTTCTAAAAATTCTCTTACAGGAATTTTTCCATTTTCTTTCTCATAAAAATTTATTTCAAACATGTAGGAACGCCTCCTTTTTATTATATGTCATATAAGACATATAAGTCGAGCCTATTTTTCATTTTTTATCTCCTTTAAAAACTTCATTAATAATAATCTGACTTTTAGAAAGAATCTTGTTATTTTCTTCTATTTTATACATATTCTCCTGAATATGAAATAGCCATAAAGTAAAAAATATTAACAATATAGAAAAAATTAAACATATAATTGTAGCTGCTCTTGTTAGTTTAACATAAGAATTGAAACGTTGATTATAAGAATCAATACTAGATTTTAAATACTTTAAATCACTTAAATCTTTAAAAGTATCATTAAGATTTTGTAAAGATATGACTTTATTCAAAATAGAAGTTACATTATCTTTGTAAATGTTACATGCTTTCTAGTTGGGCTCCAATCAATAGAGTATTTATCTTTTTCTAAATTAGAGATAAACTCTTCTTTACTAGCTGATTTAGAAGCAATATCTTTTATCTTAAAGGCAAGATTAACTATATCAGAATTTTTTTTATTTGATTTAACATCTTCTAATAATTTAAATGTACTAATATCATAAGTAGAAATATTTTTAGACTTATTAGTTTTGTCAATTACACTTAAATTATTATCAAGACAAATCTTATCACTGAGTGTTTTTAATTTTCTAAATTGTTTATAGTTTTTAAGAAAGCTATAAATTCAGAAAACATAGATAGTGTATGAAGATAATAGGTTTTGTTACAACAGAACCTATTATTTATTTTTAAAAAAATGAACTAACATTCAAAAAAAAGTTGACTTTTTCTATTTTTAGGTATACTTTATTTATATAGAGTAATAGTATTTTTGATAGTTTTTTAGTGTACATAAAGTATTTTTCTTATGTATCAAAATAGAAAAGAAGAAATTATTGTGGTTAGTGAATTACTAAAAAAGTAAAAATTTGGAGGATTAAGAATGGATTCTAAAAAAGCAGTTGAAAGTTTACTAAGTTATGCAGATATAAAAATTAACGGAGATAGAGATTGGGATATATTAGTAAATGATGATCAATTTTATGGTCAAATTTTAAAAGATGGTTCTCTTGGCTTAGGTGAGTCTTATATGAATAATCTTTGGGATTGTAAACAACTAGATCAGTTTATGTTTAATGTTTTAAGAGGTGATTTAAAAAATAAATATGACAAAGGGATTGTATTAGCAGCAGCAAAAGAAAAGTTAAAAGGTGTATTCTCATCACATACAATAAATAATTGTAAAAAAGATATACATCACCATTATGATATAGGAAATGATCTTTTTCAAAATATGTTAGATGAAAGAATGGTATATAGTTGTGGGTACTGGAAAAATGCAAAGAATTTAAAAGAAGCACAAGAACATAAATTAGATTTAATTTGTAGAAAAATAGGATTAAAACCTGGAATGACACTTTTAGATGTAGGATGTGGATGGGGTTCTTTTATGAAATATGCAGCTGAAAAATATGGTGCTATCTGTACAGGAGTAACTTTATCTAAAGAACAGATAAAACTTGGAGAAGAGCTTTGTAAAGATTTACCTGTAAAGTTTTTATATCAAGATTATAGAGAGGTAAAGGGAGAACAATTTGATAGAATAGTTTCTATTGGAATGTTTGAGCATGTAGGACCAGAAAACTATAAAATCTATATGAAAAAGATGAATGAGTTATTGAAAGATAATGGAGTATTTTTATTACATACGATAGGGAGTTCTGATTCTGGAAAAGGAACAGATCCATGGATAGTTAAATATATATTTCCAAATGGAGCTATACCAAAAATAAAAGGAATAGGCGAAGCTATGGATGACAATTTCTATATGGAGGATTGGCATGATTTTGGTCCAGATTATGATAAAACACTTATGGAGTGGCATAAAATGTTTATAAAAAATTGGGATCTAATAAAAGAAGAATATGATGAGAGATTCAAAAGAATGTGGGAATATTATCTTTTAGTTTGTGCAGGAGCTTTTAGAGCTAGAGATTTATCTCTTTGGCAAATAGTTATGACAAAGAAAAAAGTAGAGAAAATAGACTGTCGTATTTCTTAAAAAGAATAGAATTTCATCAACTGGTGTTGATAACAAATAAAATATGAAATTTAAATATAGACTCTTAGAGAATAAATAGTTCTTTAGGAGTCTATATAATTTTTAATAGAAAATTTACTATTTCAGATTGCGAAATAAATTTTTTGAAAGAATATTGATAATAATTTATTTCTTATGTGAAATAAACTACATCTTTTTAATTTGTTCTAGAGATTTTAAATTAATTTTATAAAAAGTATTTAAAGAGTATTTAAAAGAATTGATATTTTTAATATTATATTCTTTTATCAAAATATCAAAAGTTTTAGTTGTTAGAAAAA
>JBOFUX010000081.1:0-9978 GCA_051652785.1 Fusobacteriaceae bacterium
CTAAGTATGATAATATAAATTAAACTTTTATTTTGTTAAAGGTTAAAATATTAAAAGTTTAACTTTGTTAAATATAAAAAGTTAAATTATTTAGATATAAAAAGTCTAACATTTTTTTTAATAATATATTAGAGACTAGTTTATTCATTTTTTTTTGAAAAAATGTGAATTTGTAGTAACATTAGATTATTTATAGTATTATTAGATTATTTATAGTATTATTAATTTGAAAATAAATTTAATTTTCACTAGGAGGTAATGGTGATTAATACAAGAATTATTAGTATTCTAGAAATTCTTTTAGATAATTCAAAAGAAAAAAATTTCAAATCTCTTTCAAAAATATTAAAAGTTAATGAAAGAACAATTAGATATGATATAGATATTATAAATAAAACTTTTTTAGAAAAAAATATACCTATTATTGAAAATATAGGAAAAGGAAACTTATATTTGAAAGAACCAGAAAAAGTTTTAGTTTTTTTAAAAAAATTATCCAATGTTAATTTTGTAAATGAATATAGAGAAGCTATTATTTTAATAAAAATTCTCTTTCAAGATTTAATAAATATAAATCAGTTTTGTGAGGAATTAGATTTAAGTAGAACAACGATAAAAGAGACTCTTAAAGAGTTAAAAAAAATCTTAGAAGTGTATAATTTAAAACTAGAAATAGTCCCAAAACAAGGATTAAAATTAATAGGAGAAGAAGAGGATATTAGAAGGCTTCAACTTAAAACACTAAATCAATATATGGTTACGGAAACTCAAGATTATATAAAAAACTTTTTTTATGAAGAAATATGTGCTTATTATAAAGATATAGATATAAAAAAAATTAAGAAATTTATATTTCATGTAACAAAAGAAATAAACAAAATTATTTCGGATGAAGCTTTGATTACATTAAGTAATTATATATTAATTATGATAAAAAGAATTGAAAAAAAACAAATGGTAATTTTTTCTCAAAATCAGAATTTTTTTTCAGAAACAAAGGAATATGAAGTTTTAAAGAAAGCTTTACCTTTTTTAGAGGCAGACTTTGAAATAAAACTTAATGATTTTGAACTATATAAACTTACAGATTATTTTCTAGGTAGTCATAGTTACGTTATAGATCAATCTTTTTATAGTAATTGGATAGAAATAGAGATATTAATAAAAAAAATTATTAATAATTTCGAGAAAATTTATGGTCAAAAACTACATAATGATAAATTACTTTTAGATGGTTTGGTAAATCATATAAAGCCTGCTATTTATAGAGTTAAAAATAAAATTGAGCTCCAGAACTCAGTATATCAGGAGTTTTATCTGAATTATTCAACTATTTATGAAACTACAAAATTAGCATTATTACCCTTAACTAAATTTATTGGCGAGGAAATAAGTGAAGAAGAAATTTCATTTATTTCTCTTCACTTTAAAGCTTCGTTAGATAGAAATAAAACAGATAGAAAAGAAAGTAAAAATATTTTGATTGTTTGTGGCTCAGGATATGGAACATCTAAGCTTTTGGCTCAACAAATTCAAGATAGATATAATGTAAATATTGTGGATACTATCCCTTATAATCAGTTTAATTCACAAATTTTAGAAAATGTAGATTTAATTATTACGACGCTTTATCAAGAGAAGCTTGATACTACTATCCCTGTTGTTAGTATTAAAACAATTTTAACAGAAGAGAATATTAGTGTTTTAAATAAATATAATCTTCCTAGATATTCAAAAAAGGTATCTTTAAATTCTCTTGTAGAGATAATCAGTAAAAGTTCACTAATTAAAGATAAAAAAACTTTAGTGCGAGATTTAAAAAGTCTAATGAGGAACAAACTAATTTTAGATTTTGAGAATAGAGCTCCAGCTCTTTCTGAGCTTTTAAAAATAGAAAATATTAAACTTAATATATCATCAAATAATTGGGAAGATGCTATTTTATTAGCTGGAAATATATTAGAGGGAGAAGGGGCAGTTTCAAATGAATATATACATGAAATAATTGAAAAAATAAAAAAATATGGTTCTTATATGGTAGGTGCAGGAAATTTAGCACTTCCTCACGGAAAAGGAGGAGACTCAGTATTTAAAACTTCCATGGTACTTTTTACTTTTTCAGAACCTATTATATTTCCAGGTCAGGAAAAAATTAATACCATGCTTACATTTTCCTCTTTGGATAACAGTGAACACCTAGATGCTCTAACTACTTTTATTGATTTAGTGAAAGAACATGATTTTTTAGAAAAAATAAAAACAATAAAAAGTGAAAAAAAAATACAAGATATTATAATAAAATATGAATTTTTAGTAGGAATAGGAAAGAAGAAAAAAAATTATAATTAAAAAATTTATAATTATAATAGCTTTATCTTTATCTTTATACCTTTATTTATGTTATAATAAACGAAAAATATAAAAAAGGGTGTGATAAAGAATGAGTTCATCTTCAAAAAATAATGTTAAAGGTGCTTTGTATATGTGTCTATCGGCACTATCTTTTGCTACAATGGGAGCTCTTGCAAAAACTTCAAGTTCAGAATTTTCTGGTTCACAAATACTATTTTTTAGAGGTATAGTAAGTGCTCTTTTTATTTATATTACAGCAACCAAATCAGATTTCAATTTTTTAGGTGGAAATTTTGAAAATAAAAAGCTTCTTTTTTATCGCTCATTATTAGGAACACTAGGTGCAATTTGCTATTTTTATGCTATAAAAAATATGATTTTAGCAGATGCAGTTTTATTAAATAATTTATCACCTATTTGGGTTACTTGTTTTGCTTGGTGGTTTTTAAAAGAAAAACCTAAGAAAATACAGATTATTTTACTTATAACAATGTTAATTGGAGCAGTGTTTATAATTAAGCCTCAATTTAATTTTTCAATTCTTCCAGCTTTAATAGGGTTTTCTTCTTCAATTTTTGCTGGTGCTGCATATACTTTTGTGAGACATATATCAAAGGAGCAAAAACCTTCCAATATAGTATTTTGGTTTTCTTTATATTCTGCTGTTTATATGATTCCAGATTTACTTATACATGGTTTTGTTGTTCCAACTCTATCTCAGCTTGTAATATTATTCTTTGTGGGGATAACTTCAGGATTGGGACAATTGTTTTTAACTCATGCTTATACTATTGCCATGGCAAATAGTGTTTCTATTTTTCAGTATTTAAATATTGTATTTGCTGGTTTGTTTGGAATATTATTTTGGAAAGAAATGCCTGATTTCTATTCTTTTTTAGGTGCGGGTTTTATTGTTGTGTCAGGTATTATAAGTTATCAAACTAATAAAAAATAAAGAGGTGTTTATAATGGATTTTTCAACTTTGAATAAGGAACAGTTAGAGGCAGTTAAAACTATTTCTGGACCTCTTCTTATTCTAGCGGGTCCAGGTACAGGAAAAACCTTTACTATAGTTAAGAGAGTTGCAAATCTTATTATACATGAAAAAGTTAATCCAAAAAGTATTTTAGTTACTACTTTTACCAAAAAAGCTGCTAAAGAACTTAAATTTAAAATAGCACTAGAACTTAAAGAAAGTAATATTAATATAGATATTGAACAGATGAAAATAGGAACGATACATTCTATCTTACAAGGGATTATAAAAACAAATAAACAACTTTTATTAGATGAGTTTCAACAAAAGTATCTTCTTCATAAAAATATTCATCTTTTTGAATCTATTATTGGTTATAAAGATTTTATTAGTAAATTAAATTCTAGTTCTAGGTTACCTATTTCTACTTTACTTTCTTATTTCTCTAAATTATCGGAATATCAAATAGATATTACAAAATTATATTATTCTTCACACAGAGAGATTCAACTTTTAGGAATTTTTTATTCTATTTATCAAAAAATACTAGAAGATAATCAAGTTATAGATTTCTCTAAAATACAAACTTTGTGTTATGATATACTGGTTAATGATAAAGAACTTCTATTTAAATTAAAGAAAGAAATAACCCATATTATTGTAGATGAATATCAGGATACGAACTCATTACAAAACAAAATTCTTTTTCTTTTAGCAGGAGAAAAGAAGAATATATGTGCGGTGGGAGATGACGATCAATCTATTTATAGATTTAGGGGTGCATCAGTTGAAAATATTTTAAATTTTTCTAAACATTTTGAAAAAGATAATTGTAAAATTATAAATCTTAAAGAAAATTATCGCTCTCAACCTGAAATTATAAATTTTTATTCCAGTTTTATAAAAGAAAAAAATTGGAAAGAAAAAAGAGTTGAAAAATTTTTATTTTCATCAAAAAAAGAAATTTTTACGATACCTAAAGTAATGAAAATTAGTGGAAAATCAAATTCAGAATATGCTGCCAATATTACTAGTTTTATAAAATATCTCAAAGAAAATAATATAATTAAAGATTATAGTGAAATTGTTTTTTTATCTTCTTCAGCTAAATATTCTGATTTTAATAGAATAATACATGAACTGAATAAAAATAATATAAAAACTTATTCCCCTAGAACTGGAAATTTTTTTCAAAGAGATGAGATAAAATTTACTATAGGTTTAGCTTTAGTTTTTTATAAAGAATATTTTAATAAAATATATAAAGATAAAAATAATCTTGAATATGAAGATTATCATGCCTATTATCGTGAATGTATCAATTATTTAAAAAACTATTGTAGTAATTCGAACAATAATTCTATCTCTAAATGGTTAAAAATAAAGTTAGAAGAGAGAAATTATAAAAATTTTTTATCTCTTTTTTATGAGTCTTTTAAATTTGATTACTTTAAAGAAATATTTAGTGAGAGTAATATTAATGAAAAAGAGTATGAGTTAAAAGAGAAAAATCTTTCGCTATTAGCAAGGAAAATTTTTGAATATGAAGAGAAAAATAAAACTATATTTACAGAGGAGTTTTTTGATGAATATCTCCCTTTTTTAATTGAATGTGGAGTTTTTGAATATGAAGATGAAGAGGAAAAAATTTTACAAGGACATATTTCTTTTTTAACTTTACACCAATCTAAGGGATTAGAATTTCCTATTGTTTTTTTAACTAATTTAATAGATAAACCTAAAATCATTGAAAGTAATAATTTCAAAAGATTAGTAGAGGAAGAAATTTATGGAATTAATTCTCATGTTTTTCAAGAAAACTCAGAAGAAGATTTTTATAGACTATACTATACAGGATTTTCCAGAGCTAAAAATTTTCTTTTTTTAAGTTCACTGGATAATCGTTTAAGTAATGTTAGTAAGCCTGCTCCTTCTAATTTTTTTAGTGAACTTTTTAATTCCTTACCTGAATATCATAAACATTTGTCTGAGTTTTCACATAATATGATTGAGTCATCTCCATATTTACCATCTAAAAAAAGATTTTCTTTTACTGGAGATATAGCTCTATATACTCACTGTCCTACTAAATATAGATTTTTGAAATACAGTTTTTTTCCAATTTTTTATACTGGAGATGAATTTATAGGTACACTTGTTCATAATACTATTGACTCAATACATAAAAATATTTTAAATAAGATTCCTATTACAAAAAAGGAAGTCATATTACAGCTAAAGCAAAATTATAATTTTATGAATATAAAACATGGAATTAATCTTAATAAAGATGAAAAAGAAAAAATTTTAAAAGATATTTTTAGATACCTTGAAAATAGTAAAGATACTTTGATTTATATAAATCAAAGTGAACTTTCTTTAAGTACTATAAGAGAAAATTATGTTCTTTATGGAAATATAGATTTACTTATGAAAAATAATGGTATCTATGATATTGTTGATTTTAAAACTTCTAAGGAGATAAGAGATAAAATTCCTGAAAATTATAAAAAACAACTAATTGTTTACGAATATCTGGCACTTTCAAATAATTATAATGTAAAAAATTTAAAAATCTATTATACTTCCTGTGAAGAAAATCCAATTGTTTCTGTTCAATTATCTGAAAATTTTAAAAATAAAGTTTTAAATGAATTTGATATTGTTGTTTCTAAAATTTTAAATAAAGAATTTTTTTATTTTTGTTCAAATAAAAGCTTTTGTTTAACGTGTCAATTTAAATATTTTTGTAATAATATTTAAAAATAAACTTGACATATACCATTAATAGAGTATACTCATTCTAAGAAAACAAATCATTTTATATATGATTAGGGAGAAAAAATGGAAAAAAAAAGAGAAATTTGGAAGAGCCGAAAAGGATTTATACTTGCATCTATCGGGGCAGCAGTAGGGTTAGGTAATCTTTGGAGATTCCCATTTCAAGCTTATAAAAACGGGGGTGGAGCATTTTTTTTACCTTATATTATAGCTCTATTTACGTGTGCTATTCCGTTGATGATATTAGAGTATACCCTAGGAAGAAAAATAAAAGGTGGTTCTACAAAAGTATTTAAGAATTTTGGAAAAAAATATGAATGGATAGGGTGGATGCAAGTTATGATTCCAGTGGTGGTTATGATGTTTTATTCCACTATTATTTCCATAGCAGTTATTTTTATGTTTTGGTCTCTTGCTCATGCCTTTGGAATTATAAACTGGATGTCCAGTCCAGAAAAACTAATGGAGATGATAGTAGGGGGTGGTAGTGGTCCCTTTGATTTCAATGCTGGGATTAGTAAATATTTATTGGGATTTGTAGTTTTAGTTTGGCTTTCAAACTGGGCTATAGTTAGAAAAGGAATATCTCATGGAATAGAAAAGTGTTCAAATATTTTTACTCCACTTTTGATGTTTTTAATGATAGTTTTTATGTTTAATTCTCTTAGTTTAACAGGAGCAAAAATAGGTTTAAATGCTCTTTTTACACCAAATTTTAGTAAGATATTAAATCCAAGTATATGGATTGCAGCATATGCTCAAGTATTTTTTTCGACAACACTTGCAGTTGGGGTTATGATAGCTTATGGGTCTTACATTCGTGATGATTGGGACATTGTAAACAGTTCTTTTATTACTGTTTTGTCCAATTCGTCATTTGATATTATTTCAGGAATAACAGTTTTTTCAACTTTAGGATATCTGGTGAATACAACAGGAGTAGATTTTAATTCCTTTGGAGATGGTGCAGGAATAGCATTTATAGCTTTTCCCATAGCTATTTCCACAATTACTTCTAATATATTTTTACAAGGACTTATAGGTTTTTTATTCTTTTTTTGCTTATTTATAGCAGGTTTATCATCTAGTATCTCAATGTTAGAATCGTTTGCTACAGCAGCACTGGATAAATTTAAAATAGAAAGAAAAAAATTAATAACAATAATATCTATAATAGGATTTTTAGGAAGTACTTGCTTTGCTACTTATGCAGGATTTAATTATATATTAGATATAGTTGATTCATATGTTGCAAACTACGTTATTGTTACTTTGGGGCTAATAGAAACTCTTCTTGTTTGCTATGTGTATGGTATTGAAAATATTAGAAATGAGGCTAATGAGTTTTCAGATTTCAAAGTAGGTAAATGGTTTAATTTTTTACTAAAATATATAACACCTTTTATACTTGGTCTAACTGTTATTAGTAATTTTATAAAAGTAATAAATAAATTTAAAGATTATAGCTTTATTAAATTAATGGCAGAATTGATTTTTGGCTGGGGAACAGTTTTACTTATGGCTCTTTTTGCCACAATTTTATTTAAAAGGAAATGGAAAAATAAAGTAAAAGATAAAATAAAGTAAAAGATAAAATAAAATGGAAAATCTAAAGTAAAAAAATATAGGAAGTGAGAATGAGATGAATACAGGAGCATTAATAATGATGATTATAGGTTGTACCATTGTTTGGGCGGGATTATTTTTAACTTTGGCAATAGCGTTAAAAAAAGAAAAAATTAAAAAAAGAAAAAATTAAAACAAACAAAGTTTTTTATTATAGGAGGAGAAATTATGAAATTTGCAGATTATTCTTATGAAAGACCAAATTATTTAGAAGTTAAATCAAATATGACAATGTTAATTAAAGCTCTTTCAAAAAATCAAATTTTAAATGAGCAATTAGAAATTATTGAAAAAATCAATAATATTAGAAACAATATAGAAACTATGTCTACTATTTCTCAAATAAGAAATAGTATAGATACTGAGGATAAATTTTATGATATAGAGGCAAGTTATTGGGACGAACATTCACCTTTTTATCAGGAACTAGATTCAGAGTATTATAATACGATATTAAAACTTAAAAATATATATGAAATAAAAGAAGTTTTAGGAGAACATTTTTTCAAATTTATTGAATTTACTCTTAAATCTTTTTCAAAAGAAATAATATTAGACTTGCAAGAAGAAAATAAAGAATCAACAAAGCATATGAAACTGATAGCATCTGCTAAAATATTGTTTGATGGGGAAGAAAGAAATCTTTCAGGAATGACTCCTTTTATAACTTCAAAAGACAGGATTACAAGACAAAGGGCACAAGAAGCTAAATACTCTTTTTATTTACAAAATGAAGATAAATTTGATGAAATATTTGATAATTTGGTAAAGATAAGAGATAAAATTGCTAAAAAATTAGGATATAATAATTTTGTAGAACTTGGTTATATTAGAATGAAAAGATTAGATTATAACTCAGAAATGGTTAAAAATTTTAGAACACAAGTTGTGGAGCAGTTAGTTCCTCTAGCTTCTTCATTGTATGAAAGACAAAAGACACGATTAGGATTAGATACGTTAAAATATTATGATGAAAAATATGAATTTGAAAGTGGGAATCCAACACCTAAAGGAAATTCTCAATGGATAATTAATGAAGGAAAAAAAATGTATCAAGAAATGTCACCTGAAACAAAAGAGTTTATTGAGTTTATGATGAATAAAGAACTAATGGATTTAACTACTAAAAAAGGAAAGGCAGGAGGTGGATACTGCACATTTATTCCAGACTACAGTTCCCCTTTTATTTTTTCTAATTTTAATGGAACTAGTGGTGATATAGATGTTTTAACTCACGAAGCAGGACACGCTTTTCAAGTTTTTAGAAGTCATAATTCAGGGACAGAGAAAAAACTCCCAGAACTTTTGTGGCCAACATATGAAAGTGCAGAAATTCACTCTATGAGTATGGAATTTTTTGCTTGGGATTGGATGAAAAATTTCTTTAAAGAAGATACAAATAAGTATTTTTATTCTCATTTAGGTGGTGCAATTAAATTTATCCCTTATGGGGTTCTTGTTGATGAATTTCAACATTATGTATATGAAAATCCCTGTGCAACTCCAACAGAAAGAAAATTTATGTGGAGAGAGTTAGAAAAAAAATATTTACCCCATAAAGATTACAAAGAAAATACTTTACTTGAAAGAGGGGGCTGGTGGTTTCAACAAGCCCATATATTCCAGATGCCTTTTTATTATATAGATTATACATTAGCTCAAATTTGTGCTTTACAATTCTGGAAAAAAATGAGAGAAAATAAAAAAGAAGCGTGGTCAGATTATTTACATTTATGTGACCTAGGGGGAACAAAATCTTTCTTGGGATTATTAAAAGAAGCAAATTTAAAGTCTCCTTTTGAGAGTAATACAGTAGCGGAGGTTGTTAAGCCTATTTCTGAATATTTAAATTCAGTTGATGATCTGAATTTATAGAAAGAAAAATACTTATTAAGTCTTTATTAATGCTTAAACCATTAATAATTATAAAATATAGATTTTCACTTAGAAAAAAAGTTATTTTTAATAAAATATTAATAAAATTATTTTGAGACAAATAAACCATATTTTTTTTATTTTGCGTTGTATCTTAATTAGCAAAGTGAATATGTTTATTTGTCTCTTTTTTTATGCAAAAAAAAAGATGTTAAAATTTTTCAACACCAATATTAAATATTATAGAATTAAATAAAACCAATGAGTGAAAAAAATAAAATAACTAGCTATTATTATATTTAACAAGATTATATTTTTTTATTAATTATGATTAAAAAAATTACTAAAAAGAGTTGTTAAAATAAAT
>JBOFUX010000082.1:0-1527 GCA_051652785.1 Fusobacteriaceae bacterium
CTTTTTTAGCAGTTATTCCTTTAACTTTTATATAATCGATTAAAATTTCATCTAATCCAGGATAATTTGCAACTTCTTTTTTACCTTTAAACATTATATATTCATCTCCACCTACTGCTACAAAATCATTGGTTGCTACTATATATTTAGAGCTTAAATTAAATACTTTTCCATTTTTAAATTTGATATTTGAAACTCTTTCGCCCATAGGTTTTGTTATATCTACTTCTACTGTTATTCCACCAACTTGTGCTAGTGAGCCTGCTACATTTGGAAGATCTTTAAAACCATGTTCTAAAACATCCTTAATATCTTTCCCTGTTAATTCTTTAGTTATAACATAATTGCCAAAGGGTAAAACATTTATTATATCTCCAACTGTTATATCTCCTTGATTAATTGAAGCTCTAATCCCTCCCCCTTCTGTAAGGGACATGTCTGCATTACTTTTCCATATCATTGCATCTGTTATTAAATTAGCTAAATTTGTTTCTTCTGATCTTACAAATTCTCTGTCTCCAACTAATTTTACATCAGTTTTACCTATTTTTATTTCTGTTATTTTATTTTGTTCTTTTTTTATCTCATCTATAAAATCTTCAATCTCTTTATTTGGCTCTATTCCTTTATCTAGTATTTCTTCTTTTAACATTAAGTTATAGCTAATTGCCTCTGTTCCTTTTGATAATTCATCAAAATCAATTTTAGCTATTCCTAAATTTTTACTGTATTCACCTGTTTGAATTATTGTAACTCCATTAACAACCATTTTTTCTTCTAAAGACGTATGACTGTGACCATCCACAATAAGATTTATCTCTGGTATTTCTTCCGCTAAAGCTGTACTTCTAAATTCCGGTTTTGTTGATTCATCAATTCCTAAATGAGTTATGGCTATTATAAATTTAGCACCTTGATTTTTTAGCTCTTCAACTACTTTTTTTGCTCTAGGTACAGGGTTTTCAAAGATTAGCCCTTCCACATTTTTAGGATTAGTTTTATAATGTGTTTCAGGAGTTGTTAAGCCAAATATCCCAACTTTAATTCCTTCCACTTCTTTTATTATATAAGGAGTTATGAAATTACTTCCATCTTCTTTTATTGTATTTGCTGATAACATTTCAAATTTAGACATTTTATTTAATTCTAAAACTCTATTTTGACCAAAATTAAAATCATGATTTCCTAGTGCCATTGCTTCTAAGTTCATTTTATCTAAAACTTTAACAATTGAAGCTCCTCTTTCTAAATTAGCAAATGTTGTACCATGAAATGTGTCCCCTGCATCTAAGAATATAATATTTTTATTAGATGAATCTTTTTTTAGATTTTCTATTATCGTAGCTATTTTTGCATAACCAACTCCTGCATGCTCTCCTTCTTCTGCTCTTCCATGTCCATCATTTAAGTGAACTACAACCAACTCAAAATCCTTTGACTTTTCTTTTGTTCCTACTAATGTTGTACAAGCTTGGAATGCTAAAATTATCCCTAATATTCCCAATAGTTTTGTTGTTTTTTTCATTT
>JBOFUX010000083.1:0-15224 GCA_051652785.1 Fusobacteriaceae bacterium
AGAACCAAAATACTGTAAGCATTAGCCGAAAGTGATGTTTGGTTCTTCTTAATAAAAAAAATATGATAAAAAAAATATTTTATATATTAATCTTTATGTTAAGTATAATAAGTTATTCATTTGAACTGGATAAGGTAGACTTTGATGAAAAGATAGAGAAAGGCAAAACAAAGTCAAAAGAATATACTATATATAATAGCAGTAAAGATATAAAACAGTATGAAGTTTCAGTAGAAGGAAAACATCCGAATATAAAAATAACCCCATCAAAATTTACAGTTAAGCCAGCTAGTGAAAAGCGAATAAAACTAGAGATAAAAGGAGAAGGAAAGAAAGGTGAAAATAGTTATTATTTAGTTTTTTCAGAAAGGAATTTATCAAAACAACGAGCAAATAAAATGATAATAAATAAAAAAATACGTATAAAACAAAAATATATAATGTAGGATTAAGAGTGATAAGAAAATAAAAATAAAAAATCAAGAAGCTCTATCCTAATTTAGGTATAGAGCTTTATTGTAAATTAAATTTAAAAAAATAAGTATATTTAATAGTTTAGAGATTAGGAGGAATATAAAATATGATGAGAAAAATAGAGTTAGAATCTTATGAAGAGTTTTATTTATCAAAAGAGAAAAAATTTATATTAAGAAAAGGAAAAGTAGTAGTAAGAAGTATAAAACTTAATGGTAAAGTAATAAATAATAATATGTTTTTAGAAGAGGGGGAAATAATATTTGATTGTTTTAATTATTTTGAAAAAAATGAAAATATGAATATAAAAATAAAAGTTATAGCCCTAGAAAATACAGTACTAGAAGAAATAACATTAAAAAAAAATAGCGATAAAGAAATATATAAAACAATGTTAATTCAGTTGATGAATAAAAATGCACTAGAGGTAGAGGAACAATTATATACCCCAAAAGGAAGCATTTTAGCAATGTTAAAAAGGTATGCAAGTAATGATGGAATAATAAATAAAAAAAATATAAGACCAGATTTTTTTTATTTAGGAAAGACTCAATTCTATAAATTATATAAAATAATAAAAAATGAAGAATTTATAAAAGAAGAAGAAAAAAAAGTATATTTAAATATTCAAAAAATTGATAGTTATTTGTTGGAATTGAAAAACATATCTGCTAATAAACGAAATATCAGTTATAAAAAAACAAACATAATGGCTATAAATAGCTTGACACATCCTTGTTGAATTGTTATTCTATAATATCATAAAAAAACATAAGTATTTTTATTTGTTTAAAAGGAGATTGAATTTTATGTATAATAAACGGTATATTGAAGATAATGAAGAGAATCAAGACGAAGAAATTGATATTATAGAACTTGTAATGATCGTTAGAAGGTACATTGTACTAATAATAAGCATTGTTTTTGTATCTATGCTAGCAGGAGGAATTTTTGCTCTAACTAGACAATTAGTTTATAAATCTAGTACTAAATTAATAGTATCCTCAGGGAACTATTATTCTGAAAAAAATTTAGAGGTTGCCGAGATTACAAAAAATCAACAATTAGTGGCAACTTACATTACTATAGCAAAAAGTTCTACAGTTTTAAATAAAATAATTAAGAAACTTGACTTAGATATATCAGCAGTAGAATTAGAAAAAAAAATAAATTTTAAGGCAGTACCCTCAACAGAGATAATTGAAATTTTTTCTACAGATAAAAATCCCAATGTGGCTATGAAAATAGCTAATGAAGCAGCTATTGAGTTTATGCTAAAGGGGAAAGAGGTAATGACTTTTCTTAACATAAGAGTAATAGAAGAAGCTGAAGTTCCTAAGGTCCCAGAATCTAGAAAAAGAGCTTTGATAATATTTATTTCAGGTATTTTAGGAATATCTTTAAGTTTAGGATTGGTAATATTAATAGAACTATTATATTCAAAAATAAAAAATCCAAAAGACATAAAAAAAATTTTTGGTGTGGATATTTTAGCTTGTATACCCTTATACGAACAAATAGGAGAAATTAGAGAACTTCATAAAAAAAATTTGATAAATAAGATAATTGAAAAAATAAAAAAAATTGAAGGAATAATAAAAAAAGTTGGTGAAAAAAAAAAATGAGTAAAAAAGAAAAAGTTAGCATTAGAAATTTATTTTTTAAAGATACTTTAGATGAACAAATTGCAGAAAATTTTAGATTACTTAGAACTAATTTACATTTTATAGATAATAAACCCAATAGAGTAGTGGTTGTAACCTCTACAATACCTAAAGAAGGAAAAAGTTCAATAGCTTCAAATTACGCAATGTCTGAAGCTATCACAGGAAAAAAAGTTTTAATAATAGATTGTGATATTAGAAGACCAAGAGTTCATACAACTTTCGGAACAAAAATAGAATTTGGACTTTCAGATGTATTAACAGGAAAAAAAGAGGTTGAAGATGTTATCTTAAAAAATATAGAAAAGAATCTTGATTTGCTACCAACTAAGCATTTAAAGCACAATATCACAGAAATATTTTTAAGTAAAAAAATGGAAGAGACACTAGAAAAATTAAAACCTGTGTATGATATTATAATATTGGATACTTCACCATTAACAGTAGTAACAGATGCAGTTTTGCTAGCTGAGCACGCTGATGGAATAATATTAGTAGTAGGATATGGTTTAGTTACAAAGAAAGAGTTAGAGTATTCTAACTCTTTAATAAAAAGATCTAAGGCAAATCTTTATGGCGTCGTAATGAATAAAATTGATAAATCAGGGTATTCTTGTGGAAATCATGGAATGTACGATTACACACATAAATATTATGACGATTATCTAAACGAAAAATAATAATAAAAGGAGAGAATGATAGTTATGATAGATTTACACTCCCATATTCTTCCTTTTATAGATGATGGAGCTAAAAGTTTGGAAGAAAGTATAAAATTAGCAATAAGTGCAGAAAAAATGGGAATTACAGGAATTGCTTGTAGTTCCCATTTTATCTATGGAAAATATACTAATAAAAATTATGAAAAAAAATTTATAAAATTAAATAAAGAGTTAAAAAAAAAAAAAATTAAAATAAAACTATATCGTGCAAATGAAATCATGCTTATTGATGAGAATATAGAAGAATTAAAAAAAAAAAAAATTAACACTTACAATAATACAAATTATATATTGATAGAATTAAAATTAAGTTCAATTTTTAAATATATTAATGAAAGGATAAAAATTATTCAAGAATTAGGTTATATAGTAGTTTTAGCTCATATAGAGAGGTATGGGATGTTAACTATGAAAGAATTAATTAAATTGAAAGAAATGGGAGTTATATTTCAATTAAATATGAACTCGATAAAGAATCGATATAAAAAAATAGCGAAAAAATATTTAAAATATAATTTAATTGATATTATTGCAACTGATACACATAGAGCTATAGGACGAAATTATGAATTAAAAGAAGCTATTAAATCATTAAAAAAAATATTAGGAGAGAAAAAATTTAATGAATTAATTATAATAAATCCTACAAAAATAATAAACGGTGAAAATTTTAAAAGATGGGAGAAAAAATATGAAAAAAAAAATATTTGTGTTAAATTTATTGATAAGTTCATTAATATTTTCAGATGAAATGACTTTTCAAGAAATGTTAACTCGATTAAAGAGTTCTAATTATGAAATAAAATCTCAAGAAAAATTGATAGAAATAAAAGAATTGGATATTAATAAAAATTTCAAAAAAATTTTTCCAGGTTTAAATTTAGAAATAGATACAGAGATTTTGCAAAATAGAAAATATAAATATAGTAAAAATTTAGGACCTCAAAGTATAAAAGCACCAATACTTCTATATTCTGGTGGTCGAGTTATAAATAATTATAAAAAAATTAAAAACATATATGGAATAGAACAACAAAATTTAAAATTAATAGAGTTAAAAGAAGAAATAAAAGCAATATCTCTTTATTTTGAAGTTCTGAATTTAAGTAAACAAATTGAGATAACAAAATTAGCAAAAGAAACCTTAGAAAAACAAAAATCAAGATTGAACATACTTTTTAAAAATAATAAAATGGTATCTAAAAATGAGCTATTAGAAGTGACTGCAGATATTATGAGTATAAATTCAGAAATTTTAAGATATGAAAATGATAAAAGGGCTGCTAATGAAAAGTTATTTGTTTTATTGGATATGGATTTAGACTCTAATATAAAATTAATAGAATTCAAAGAAAAAATAACAAATATATCAGATATAGATTTGAAGTCTGATTTAAGAAAAGCTAATGAAACAGGTATTCAAGCTAAGAAAAAAGATTTAGAAATAGATAATGCAAAATTAGATTATAAAATATCTAAAGCAGAATTTATGCCAACGTTAACAGTAACACCTAGATATATATTAGATAGTGATATTAAATATGGAAATAAAAATCATAATGACTGGGGGATAGAAGTAGAGGCTTCTGTTAATATTTTTCAGTGGGGAGCGACTTTAAATAGTATTAATAGTTCTAAAAAAGCTGTTGAAAGAAGAGAAATGGAAAAGAATAATACTTTAAAAAATTTATCAACAGAAATAAAATCAAAGCATAGAGAAATTAATTTGTTATTTATGGAACTTAAAATATCAAAAGAAAGATTAAAATTATTAGAAGAAAATCAAAAGATTCAAAATATAAGATTTAGAAATGGGATGTTAAGTTCTTTAGACTACTTAGAGAGTGTAAAACTTTTAAGAAAAGCAGAAGAAAAGTCCTATGGATTAAAAAAAGAGCAAATACTAGCTTTTAGAGAATATAATAATTTAATACAATAGTATTATATAATTTTTGAATTTTATATTTAAAGGAGAAAAATTTAAAATGATTAAAAAAAATAAAATAATTATAATTACAATTGTCTTTATAATAATATGTATGATAGGTTTTTTAATGTATAAAAAAAATGAAAATTTGAAAATAATTGTAAAAACAGAAAGAATAAAAATTGGAACTTTAAATCAAAAAATAATTTTAGAAGGAATTGTAGTTCCAGAAAAACAAACTTCTATATTTGCAGCAGTACCTATTGGAGTAGATAAAGTATTAGTAACTCCAGGAATGATAGTGAAAGTGGCAACTCCAATTTTTAATGTTACTGGAGAAACAAGAGTAGAAATGGAGAAACAATTAGAAAATATGAAAGTTGAAGTAAATACTTCAGAAGCCATGATATTAACCTTAGCAAGAGAAGAGAAAAATTTGGGATATGAGTTAAAACTTTTACAGCAGCAGGTCAAAGTAAATAAAGAACTATTAAGTCAAGATGCAATATCTTCTATTGAAGTTTTCAAATCACAAACAATGGTAAATCGGGTAGAATCAAATTATAGTGATATAAAATCTAAGAAAAAAATAGAAAAGCAAAAATTTAAAATTTTATTAGAAAAACAAAAAGAATTAAAAAATAAATTAACAATAGTGGGCAACACATTTATAGCGCCAATAGATGGAATAATAACAGAAATAGCGGTAAAAGATGGGAATATGATAAACAAAGGAGCTAAATTATTTACAATTTCAGAAGAAGGTAATTATAGAATAAAAATAGAAGCACCTCTACATATGGTTAATATATTAAAAGTCGGAGATATTGCTATTGTTAAAGATATTTCCAATGAAAATTCAAAAGAGTACGAAGGGGAGATTAGAGGAGTATCTTCAGTAGCTAGATTGGATGAAAAACAAGAAAGAATTATAGATGTAGACGTAAAATTAAAAAATGGTATGGGGCTAAATCCTGGATTTTTAACTCAGGTAGAATTAAAGGTAGGTGGAAGTGCAAGTGCTAAATTAGTAGATTCTTTTTCTGTAGTAGAAGAAAATAGAGAATATTTTGTTTTTGTAGTGATAAACAATATTGCTGAAAAAATTCCTGTTAAAATTGGAATGAAAACAATTTCCAAATATGAAATATTAAATTTAGAAGTGGGAACAGAAATAATAGTTAATCCTTTTAAAGTAAAACAAGGTCAAAAATTAAAGGTGAAAAATGACGGTAGAGATATATTTAGTAATTAAAACTATTGTTAGAAATAAAGAGAAGAGTTTTTTTTCAATCTTAGGAATAACGCTATGTGTAGCGACGACAGTAGCAATTTTATCAATTTCTAGTGGTGGAAAATTAATAATTGAAAATGATCTATTGAGTATAGGTGAGAATAGAATAGTTGTGAGAGGAGTAGGAGCAAAATTAGAAGATTTAGATAATATTGAAAAAATGCCCTTTATAAAATATTCGGCTATTCAAGGAATGGGATATGAAGATACTAAAAATAAAATAATTATTTATGGAATTACAAATAAAATGTTTTTTTATAAAAAAATAGGCAATAGATTGGAAAAAAATGATATTTATTTAGAAAAATCTTTAGCTGAAAAAAAACATAAAAAAATTGGAGAAAAGTTTGAGATCAATATAAATGGTAGGAAAAAATGGTTAAATATTAGAGGTATTTATACTGACAAAAATCCTTTACGTAAAGAAAAAAATAAAAATTATGCGATAGTTAATTTTAATACTTTAAAATTATATTCCACTTCAATAATAAAAAATGGAATTGTGATAACTTTAAATAAAGATGAAAACTTAAAAGAACTAACTCCTTTAATAATGTCACAATTAAAAAGAATAAATCCAAATGGAAAATATGAGTTAATAGAAGAGGGGAATCAAGCTGGAATAATTAGAAATATAAAAAAAAACCTTTCTTTATTTTTATCTTCTATCGGTGGAATTTCCTTAATTATAGGAGGAATTTCAATTAGTAATTTAATGACAAATATAGTAAAAGAAAGAACTGGTTATATAGGGATATTAATGTCCATGGGTGCTAACAGTAAGAGAATATTTTTATTATTTTTAGTGGAGTCAGGACTTTTATCTATTATTGGAGGGTTTTTAGGAGTTATAATAGGAATTATAGTATCAATCATTGTTTCCAATATTATAAAAATACCAGCTATTTATAGTATAGAAAAAATATTAGTTGTATTAATCGTTTCAATAATTATGGGGATAGTATTTGGAGTAATACCCGCTAAAAAAGCTGCAAATATGAATGTTGTTGATGCTATGAAAGAAGTATAATCCATTTAAAATAGAAAAATTAAGTGATGAAATTGATATTTGTAATAAAGCTAAAGAGATAATTAGTTTTTATAATTAATAATTATATTTTTTTATTTTAATAAAATAAAATTTATAAAAACATGTTATAATATTAAAAATATTAATTTAATTAAAGAAATGGGAGCGAAAAAATGATGAATGGAAAAATTATAAAAGAAGCAATAACATTTGATGATGTACTATTAGTTCCAGCAAAATCAGAAGTTTTGCCTCATGAAGTAAGTTTAAAAACAAAATTAACTAAAAATATAACTCTAAATATTCCACTTTTAAGTGCAGCTATGGATACTGTTACAGAAAGTGATTTAGCAATTGCCATTGCAAGACAAGGAGGGATAGGATTTATTCATAAAAATTTAGCGATAATAGATCAAGCTTCTGAAGTAGATAGAGTAAAAAGAAATGAAAGCGGTATGATTAGAAATCCAATAACACTAACAAAGGATTCTACAATAGGACAAGCAGAAGAAATAATGAAAAGGTATAAAATATCTGGACTTCCTGTTATAGAAAAAGATGGAACTCTTGTAGGTATAATAACTAATAGAGATTTAAAATATCGTAAAGATATGGCTCAATTAGTAAGGGATATTATGACTAAAGAAAAATTAATAACAGCAGGTGTTGGAATAACTTTAGAGGAAGCTAAGGATATTCTTTTAGAAAACAGAATAGAAAAATTACCTATTGTTGATGAAAATAAAAGCTTAAAAGGACTTATTACAATTAAAGATATAGATAATTTAGTAGAGTATCCTAATGCTTGTAAAGATTCACACGGGAGATTAAGAGTAGGTGGAGCCGTTGGAATAGGTCCAGATACTTTAGACAGAGTAAAAGCTTTAGTAGAAGCTGGAGTTGACATTATAACTGTAGACTCAGCTCATGGTCATTCTAGAGGAGTTATAGAAATTATAAAAAAAATTAGATTAGAATATCCTAAATTAAATATAATTGGTGGAAATATTGTAACTGCTGAAGCTGCACTTGATTTAATAGAAGCAGGAGTAGACGCAGTAAAAGTAGGAGTAGGACCAGGTTCTATATGTACGACAAGAATAGTTGCAGGAGTGGGAGTTCCACAGTTAACTGCTGTAAATGATGTATATGAAGTTTGTAAAAGTAGAGATATTGGAGTTATTGCAGATGGAGGAATAAAATTTTCTGGAGATATAGTAAAAGCAATCGCAGCAGGAGCAAGTTGTGTTATGTTAGGTGGACTTTTAGCAGGAACAACAGAAGCACCAGGAGAGGAACTTATCTATGAAGGTAGACGTTATAAAGTTTATGTTGGAATGGGTTCTATGGTTGCAATGAAAAGAGGCTCAAAGGATAGATATTTTCAAAATGATGTGAAAAAATTAGTACCAGAAGGAATAGAAGGAAGAGTTTCTGTAAAAGGGGATTTAAAAGATGTAGTGTTTCAGTTATGTGGTGGAATAAGAGCAGGAATGGGATATTGTGGAACGGAAACAATAGATTCACTAAAAGAAGACGCAAGATTTATAAAAATTACAGGTGCAGGGCTAAAAGAGAGCCATCCTCATGACGTAATAATAACTAAAGAAGCACCTAACTATTCAAAATAATGGAGGTCAGATGTCTGTAAGGTTAAAACTTTTTAGCTTAATGATATTACTAATAAGTTTTATAACTTATTTTATTTGTAAAATATATGAATCTTCTATAATTTTATACTCTGTCCCAATTTTAGTACTACTACCAATAATAATGATAATTGTAACAAGGGGGAAGCGGAAAGGAATTTTAGATAAAATTTTAGGTCATTACCTCTTTTACCTTAATTATATTATTGTAGGAATAATTTTTATTGGACTGATAAGTATTATATTAAGTTTATTTAGAATTAATTTAATAAATTTGCTAAAAAATAATAAATTCTATTTTAATATTATATTTTTGTTATATTTAAGTATATTAGGTATTAGAGGAAGTATAAACTTTAAAAAACTAAATATAAAAAAATATGAAGTACCAATATTAAAAAGTAATAGTGTAGAGAGTATGAAAATAGGATTTATATCAGATATTCATTTAAGTGATAAATTTAACGGTGATGTATTAAAAAAATCTTTTAAATTAATGGAAGAGGAGAAAGTTGAAATAATTGTTATAACTGGAGATATAATAGATTTTTCATATAAAACAATAAAAGATGATATTAAAGATAAAATAAAAGATTTTAAATTTAAATATGGAATATATGCTGTATTGGGGAATCATGAATATTATGGTGGAATAGAAGGAAATGAAAAATATATTAGAGATTTAGGAATAAGTATATTAAGAGACGAAAGGATTGAAATAAATGGAATAAATTTTATTGGAAGAGATGATAATCATAATAAAAGACGAAAATCTCTTTACGAACTTCTAAAAAAAGTAGATGAAAATAAAAATACTATAATTTTAGATCATAATCCTATTGGTGTGAAAGAGATGAAAGATAAAAAAGATAAAAAAGAAATTCTTTATTTATCAGGGCATACTCATAATGGACAACTTTTTCCCTTTAATATTTTAGTTAAATATATGTATGAAAATGCCTATGGTTATAAAAAAAATAATGGTTTTCATAGTGTTGTAACCTCAGGATTAGGAACTTGGGTAATACCATATAGAATAAGTAGTAAAAGTGAAATTGTAATATTAAACTTGAGGAGGTCTCTATGAAAAAAAAAATTATAATATTAATATTAGCGGTTGTAGGTCTTAATTTAGTTGTTTATATAAAAAATAGCAAAGAAGAAAATAAAGCAGATGATTCAATTTTAAAAGTAGAAAATATAAATACAAATACAAATAAAGACACTAAAGAAAAGAAAATATTAAAAAAAGAAATTAAAACAAAAGGAGGAAAAATGAAAAAAAGAGAAAATATAGAAAAAAAATATAAATGGAGTTTAGAAGATATTTATCCTAATTGGATTGAATGGACAAAAGATGTTGAAAAAATGAAAGTTATTATGGCAGAAATTCCAAAATATAAAGGTGAAATATCAAAAAGTTCTGAAAAATTTATAGAACTTATAGAGTTAGATGAAAAACTTTCAAGACTAGTGGATAAAATATATTTATATCCTTATTTAATGAAAGACTTAAATTCAAAAGACAGTGTGGCATCAGAAAAACTTCAAGAAATTGAAGCACTATATACACAATTTGGAGTAGTAACAGCGTGGATAACTCCAGAAGTATTAACAATTCCAAAAACGACAATGATAAAATGGATAGATGAAAATAAAGAGAAATTAGAATCGCAGAGATTTTCTTTAATGGAAACATATAGACTTCAATCTCATGTTTTAGATGAAAATAGTGAAAAGTTATTATCATATTTTTCTCAATTTAACGGTTCAATAAATGATGTATACCAAGAACTTTCAACTTCAGATATAAATTTTAACAAAATAATGTTAAAAGATTCGGAAGGGAAAGATAAAGAAGAGGTAATTGTTACTAATGGTGCTTATTCTAAAATAGTTTCGACAGATAGAATACAAGAAAATAGAAAAAATGCCTTTGAGGCATTGTATAAATCTTTTGAAGTTAATAAAAATACATATGGAGCTATTTATCGTGGTATTGTGCAAAGAGGGGTAGCTTCAGCTCAAGCTAAAAACTTTGGTTCATCACTAGAAAGAGCTTTAGAACCTAAAAATATAAGTACTGAAATTTATACAGCTTTACTTAAATCAACTAAGGAAAATGTAGCTCCTCTTAGAAGATATATTGAACTTAGAAAAAAATATCTAAATTTAGAGGAATATCACTACTATGATAATTCAATTAATATCGTTAACTATGATAAAGAATTTGATTATGAGACTGCTAAAAAAATGGTTTTAGATTCTGTAAAACCTTTAGGAGAAGATTATACACTTAATCTTTCTAAAGCATTAGGAGATGGTTGGTTAGATGTTTATGAAACAGAAAATAAAAGAAGTGGTGCATACTCTATAAATATTTATGATGTACATCCATATATGCTACTGAACTATAATGGAACTTTAGATTCAGTGTACACTTTAGCACATGAACTTGGGCATACTTTACATAGTATGTACTCAAGTAAAAATCAACCTTACTCAACAAGTAGTTATACAATATTTGTAGCTGAGGTGGCGTCCACATTTAATGAAAGACTTCTTCTTGATAATATGTTAAAGAAAACAACTGATTCAAAAGATAAAATAGTTCTTTTAGAGCAAGCTTTAGGAAATATAATGGGAACTTACTATATTCAAACTCTTTTTGCTGATTATGAATATCAAGTTCATAAATTAGTAGAAGAAGGAAAACCTGTAACACCTGATATTTTAAGTAATATAATGGCTAATTTATTTAAAGAATATTTTGGAGAAACAATAAAAGTTGATGAATTACAAAAAATAATATGGGCAAGAATCCCACATTTCTTTAATTCGCCATACTATGTTTATCAGTATGCTACAAGTTTTGCAGCATCAGCAAATATATATGACAGAGTAACTAATGAAAAATATTCTCAAGAAGAGAAAGATGAAGCTATTGTGTTGTACTTAACGCTATTAAAATCAGGTGGAAATGATCAACCTATGAACCAATTAAAAAAAGCTGGTGTAGATTTAAGTAAAGAAGAAAGTTTTAAAGCAATATCAACAGAATTTGATAGATTATTAGATGTTTTAGAAGTTGAATTAAAAAAAGAATTTAATAAATAAATAAATAAATAAATAAATAAATAAATAAATAAATAAATAAATAAATAAATAAAATAGATAAAAGGCTAAATTAAATGTAAGGTTAATTTAGTCTTTAATTTTATAAAAAAATAAGGCGCTAAAAATGGTGTATATATCAGAATTGGGGCTATGAATAGAAAAGTAGAGCTCACGAATATTATCTCTCTTGAAAGGGAACGATACAATGTTTCTTTTGATGAATAAATAGATAATAACTTCTATTTTAAAGAAATTACTTATTATGTAGAAGGCTAGTTTTTGTTTATATGAAAATTTAATATGTTGAGATGATAAGAGATAAAATAATTTACTACTAGTTAAGAGGAGATGAGATTTGATGACTAAATATAAGCAGTTAGCAATAAAAATAGTTGATAGTGTAGGAGGAATAGAAAATATAGCCAACCTCTCTCATTGCATGACAAGATTAAGGTTTATTTTAAAAAATGATGCTATTGTAAAGGAAGATGTTTTGAAAGAAGAGTCATTAATATTGAAGAGCCAAAAAACAGCTGGAATGTATCAAATTGTTATAGGGACTCAGGTTAAAGAGGTTTATCAAGTAATCTGTAGTGAGTTTAATCTGAATAATGAAAATAAAAAAACGAATAAAAAAACAAATGAAAAACATCAAACTTTGATAAATAAAATGATAGAGGTAATAACAAAGGTAATCACTCCTGTTCTGGGAGTTTTAGTAGCTTGTGGATTGCTCATGGGATTATTAGCGATTTGTACAGCAACTGGAATACTAAATACCAATAGTGGTACTTATATTATTTTAAATACAATGGCACAAGCTGCATTTTATTTTTTACCAATATTATTAGGTTATACTAGTGCTAAAGCATTTGGACTTAATCCTTTTATAGGAATGATTTTAGGAGGAGTATTAATTTCACCAAATTTACTTTCTAGTTTAACAACTGGGAATCCGCTTTATATAATATTTAAAAACACTATTTTTGAGTCACCAGTCTATAACACTTTTTTTAAGATACCTATTTTATTTCCAACTAGTGGTTATCAAGCTACAGTTATTCCAATAATATTTATAACGTATTTTGCATCTAAAATAGACCGTATTTTAAATAAAATCATTCCTAAAATTATTATCCATAATTTAAATTCTTTTTTTATACTCTTAATATCAGTACCAGTTTCAATTTTAGTTATAGGACCAATTACAAACTTTTTAAGTCTATTATTATCTGCAGGTATTCATAGTTTATATATATTATCACCAATTGTAACAGCAATAATTGTAGCACTTTTATATCAGCCTTTAGTTATATTTGGACTTCATTGGCCGTTATCAGCAATTGGTTTAAATAATTTAATCAGTACTGGGAGCGACTATATTTTACCTATGTCTTTTGTTGCTAACTTTGCACAAACAGCAGTTGTATTTGCAGTATTTTTAAAAACTAAAGATAAGAAACTAAAAGCATTAAGTGTTCCTACAATGTTTTCAGGAATTTTTTGTATAATTGAACCAGCAATTTATGGTTTTACTTTACCTGTAAAGAAAAGATTTATTTATTCAATGATTGCTAGTGCAGTAGGTGCTGTTATTATTTCTTTATTCTCTGCAAAGATGTATGCTTTTAGTTTTGGTCTATTAGGATTTGCAGCGTTTATAAATCCTAAAACAGGAAGTTTTCAAGGATTACTAGTAAGTATATTTGCAACAGTAATAACAATGTTAATAGCATTTTCTTTAACATATTTTACTTTTACTAAAAAAGATGATATAAAAAATAAAGGAGAAAAAAATGATTAATGAACAGGAGTTATATAAAAGAATTAGAGGTGTTTTAATTGGTTGTGCTGTCGGAGATGCTATGGGGATGCCAACAGAATGTTGGTCTCAAGAAAAAATTAATAGATTTTTTCCAAGTGGCGTGAATGAATTTATGCCATCAAATGAAAATGATATAATGGGTCGAAAAATGAAAAAAGGAGAAATTACTGACGATACAATAAATACTGTTATGATAATTGAAACAATAGTTGAAAGTCAAGGTAATTTAGATGTTAATTTTTATGTTGAAAAATTAAGATACTGGAATAAAAATTCAGGAGTATCAGGATATGTTTCTGGTCCTTCAACATTAAGAGCATTAAAAAAAATCGAAGAGGGAGTTTCAATTGAAGAAACAGGAATAATGGGAACTACAAATGGGGCATCTATGAAAATAACTCCAATTGGTGTAGTTTCAGATTATAAAGATATGAAACAATTAGTAAAAAATGTTTATCAAATTTGCTTGCCTACCCATAATACAAAAATTGCAATAGCGGGAGCAAGTGCTGTCAGTGCTGTTATAAGTTATGTTATTCAAGGTGGGAAAGATATAGAAGAAATTTGGAAAATTGCTTATCAAGGAATAGAAGCGGCTAAAGATTATGGTTTTGATTTTCCTGCAGCAAGTTTAAAATTTAGAATGCAAGCAGCGAGAGAAATAGTTTTAAATAATACAGAGGAAGAAGCAATAAAAAAATTATATAATGAAATCGGAACAGGCTTGGAAACAATAGAAACTATTCCATGTGTATTTGCAGTTATTGAATTAGCAAACAAAGATCCAATGAAAGCAGCGATTATAAGTGCGAATCTTGGATGGGATACAGACACAATTGGAGCAATTAGTGCTGCAATTTGTGGTGGAATAAATCCAGATTTCAAATCAGAAATTGTTGATTTAATTGAAAAAACAAATGATTTAAACTTTAAAAAATTATCAGAAAGTTTGTTACCATTTTGTACTTGTATTAAAAATAAAGAAAAAAAGTTTTAAAATAAATTTATTAAAATTGAAAGTGATTTGAAAAAGATTGTTTTAAAACACGATAACTATAAAATACAGTTTATAGACGTAATAATTCATATAGTATATATGTTATTTTAAAAAAATAAAATGTATATAAAAAAATAATAAACACAAAAATAGAATATTAAATTTGATAAGTATAATTTATATATGATAAAATTATTTACTTTAAAGGGGAAAATAGACTATAAAAAATGTGGAGATTTGATTCTTTAAGAATAAAAAAAAACTAGAGTAATTTTCTCTAGTTTTTTATATATATATAAACAAAAAAATCTTCATATTCTAATATTTCTTTTGGAGAGTATCCATAGTTTTCAACGTTTGGAAAATATAATGGTTCGTTAGCTTTTTCAACTTTAACGTGAGACTTTAAATGAGATACTAAAATTTCATCTATAGGATAGTTTTCTAAAAAATAACGATATATAGTTGCCCCACCACAAATAAAAACATCTTTTCCAGTATTTTTATAATCTTTTAAAAGCTGAG
>JBOFUX010000084.1:0-2225 GCA_051652785.1 Fusobacteriaceae bacterium
ACTTAGCGAAAAAGATTTAAAAAACAATATAAAAAATATGTTTTCAAATGAAATAGTTAATAAATTATTTCCAGAAATAAATAAAACAAATACGGAGGAAGAAATGACAGGTTTAGAAATAAAAAACAAATACCCTGATACAATAAACGAGCTTAGAGAAGAAATAAGAAAAGAACTTGAAAATGAAATTCAAAATAAAAAAATTGGAAATAAAGATTTAGCAGAGAATGAATCATCAGAAGAAGAAATAAATAATGCACTAAATTCTGATAGAGAAAGAATAAGAAAATTGGAGAATTTAAAACCAATAAATAAAAAACAAATAGAAATAATAAATAAAGCAAAATTTGAAGAACCACGAACAGCAGAAGAGTTAATAATTCAGTTTTATAATGATGGTTCATTAGCAGCAAATGAAGTAATAAATCAAGGGAAAAAGGAAGCAGAAGAACTAGGAATTAATGATATAGAAGATAATATTGGTAGAAATATAACAAACATTGATGAGGCAATAGAAAAAGCATTTGAGAAATCATCTAACTAGGAGGAATATATGAATAATAAAAAATATGAACATGAATTAAAAAGAGTATTTAACGGCACATTTCCCATGGAAACAACAGAGGTTGAAAGTAAAACACCTTTATTAGATGGGGATATAGTGGGGGTTAGTGCTACATACGAATTTGGGAAAATAGGAACAGCATATCCTAATGTTTATGGAGTAGCCTATGATGCGTTAGAAGAACCTGGATTAACAAGCGTTATATTAACAGGGTCATTACATAAAGATTTTGTAAAAATAGAAACAGCTAAAGAAAAAGAATATCTAATAAAATTAAGAGAAAAATCAATATTTGTAAAATAAAAATTAGGAGGAACATATGGAAAGCGGATTATACACAACTAGAACAATAAGAAAAGTAAGGGAAAAAATAGAACTTAAAAGAAATTTTTTAAGAGAACTTTTTTTCAAAAATGAAACAAGAGTAGATACTTCTATGATTATGTTAGAAATAACAAAAGGGAAAGAATCATTTGCACCATTTGTAGCACCATTAGAAAATGGTAAAGCTATGGAAAATAAGAAGATCCAAACAAATATAATAACAGCACCTAAAATAGGAGTAACAAAAACTATATCAGAAAGAGATCTAGAACTTAGAGGAGCAGGAGAACCATTTAGTGCATCGAAAACAGAAAGTACAGTGAATGTAATAAAAAAAATACTAGAAGACCAAGAAAACTACATAGTAAATAAAGAAGAATTGATGGTATCACAATTCTTAACAACTGGAAAAGTAACATCAGTTGATGGGGATAGTGGATATGAAGTAGATTATGGATTAGGGAATATAGAAACACTGGCTGAAGCAGAGCAGTGGGGAGAAGTTGGAGTAAATCCAATTGCAAGTTTAGATAAAATATTAACTAAAGCAGAAGAAAATGGGAATATAACTGATGTTATAGTGATGGGATATAATGCAGCGGAAAACTTTATAAGAGAAGCTGAGAAGCAGAAATTATTAAGTAGAGACTTGCAGAGTGAGTTTGTTAAAACCGTTGTGCGAAGACATTCAGGAGTTGTTTGGATTGGTACTTACAAAACTTACGGAATAGATTTATATAGATATAAAAGAGGTGTGTTAAACTCTGCAGGGGTAAGAATAGAACTTATGCCTTCAAATGTAATAATTGGTGGTCCAGTAGATGGAGAGGTTCTATATGCTCCTGTATATAATACTAATAACGTAAAAGAGGAAATATTCAAAAAGGTAAAAAGATATTCATATGTAAAAAATGTAAATGATTCAGGATTACAAATTATCACACAGTCAAGACCAGTTTTACAACCTTTAGACGTAGATGGGTATTTCTGTGTAACAGTTTGTAAATAGTAAATAAATTAGGAGGTAAAGAATGAGAGTTAAATTTATTAAAAACTATAAAGCTTATAAAATAGGCGATGAAGAAGAGTTAAAAGATGGAGATAGAGAATTAAAGTTTTTATTAGAAACAAAAACAGCGATAGAAAGTAAAATAATAAAGACAAAAAAAGAACTTAATTTCGAAAGTTTCGAAATTAAAAATACAGAATTAAAAAATAAAATAAAGGAATTGGAAAATAAAATACAAGAATTAGAAAAAATAAATAAAGAAAATGAAAATAAATTAAAAAAAGTTGTGGAAAAATAAAATGTCTTTTAAAGACCTTTTAGAAAAAG
>JBOFUX010000085.1:0-2222 GCA_051652785.1 Fusobacteriaceae bacterium
ACTTAGCGAAAAAGATTTAAAAAACAATATAAAAAATATGTTTTCAAATGAAATAGTTAATAAATTATTTCCAGAAATAAATAAAACAAATACGGAGGAAGAAATGACAGGTTTAGAAATAAAAAACAAATACCCTGATGCAGCAAATGAGCTTAGAGAAGAACTGAAGAAAGAGCTAGAAAATGAAATAAAAAATAAAATTATTGAAACTCAAAACTCAGCTGTTAAGCCATCAGAAGAAGAAATAAGCAACGCATTAAATGATGATAGAGAAAGAATAAGAAAATTAGAAAATTTAAAACCAATAAATAAAAAACAAATAGAAATAATAAACAAGGCGAAATATGAAGAACCTAGAACAGCAGAAGAACTGATAGTACAGTTTTACAATGATGGAACAAGAGAAGCAAATGAAGTTATAAATAAAGGTAAAAATGAAGCAAATGAAACAGGGATAAATGATATAAAAGAAGAAACAGGGACTAATAATTCAAATATAGACGATATAATAAATAGAGTATTTGACGAAGCTAAGAACTAGGAGGAATATATGAATAATAAAAAACATGAACATGAATTAAAAAGAATATTTAACGGTACATTTCCAATGGAAACAACAGAGGTTGAAAGCAAAACCCCTTTATTAGATGGGGATATAGTAGGTGTTAGTGCTACATATGAGTTTGGGAAAATAGGAGCATCATATCCCAATGTTTATGGAGTAGCTTATGGTGCGTTAGAAGAACCTGGATTAATAAATGTTATATTAACTGGTTCATTACATAAAGATTTTGTGAAAATAGAAACAGCTAAAGAAAAAGAATATCTAATAAAATTAAGAGAAAAATCAATATTTGTAAAATAAAAATTAGGAGGAACATATGGAAAACGGGTTATACACAACTAGAACAATAAGAAAAGTAAGGGAGAAAATAGAACTTAAAAGAAATTTCTTAAGAGAACTTTTTTTTAAAAATGCGACAAATGTAGATAGTTCTATGATTATGTTAGAAATAACAAAAGGTAAAGAATCATTTGCACCTTTTGTAGCTCCATTAGAAAATGGAAAAGCTATGGAAAATAAGAAAATCCAAACAAATATAATAACAGCTCCTAAGATAGGAATAACAAAAACTATATCAGAAAGAGATATGGAACTTAGAGGAGCAGGGGAACCATTTAGTGCATCAAAAACAGAAAGTACAGTAAAGATAATAAAGAAAATACTAGAAGACCAAGAAAACTACATAGTAAACAAAGAAGAACTGATGATATCACAGTTCTTAACAACTGGAAAAGTAACATCAGTTGATGGAGATAGTGGATATGAAGTAGATTATGGATTAGGGAATATAGAAACACTACCTGAAGCAGAGCAGTGGGGAGAAGTTGGAGTAAATCCAATTGAAAGCTTAAACAAAATATTAACTAAAGCAGAAGAAAATGGAAATATAACTGATGTTGTAGTAATGGGATATAATGCAGCAGAAAACTTTATAAGAGAAGCTGAAAAGCAGAAATTATTAAGTAGAGATTTACAAAGTGAATTTGTAAAGACGGTAGTAAGAAAACATCCAGGTGTTATTTGGGTGGGAACATACAAAACGTTTGGAATAGATTTATATAGATACAAAAGAGGTGTTTTAAATTCTGCAGGAGTAAGAATAGAACTTATGCCTCCAAACGTAATAATTGGAGGACCAGTAGATGGAGAAATACTATATGCTCCTGTGTATAATACAAACAACATAAAAGAAGAAATATTTAAAAAAGTAAAAAGATATTCATATGTAAAAAATGTAAATGATTCAGGATTACAAATTATTACCCAATCAAGACCAGTTTTACAACCTCTAGATGTAGATGGGTATTTCTGTGTAACAGTTTGTAAATAACAAAAAAAATTAGGAGGTAATAATGAGAGTTAAATTTACAAAAAATTATAAAACATACAAAATAGGGGATGAAGAAGAATTTAAGGATGGAGAAAGAGAATTAAAATTCTTAATAGAAACGAGCACAGCAGTAGAAAGCAAAATAATAAAGACAAAAAAAGAACTTCATTTCGAAAGTTGCGAAATTGAAAATACAGAATTAAAAAATAAAATAAAGGAATTGGAAAATAAAATACAAGAATTAGAAAAAATAAATAAAGAAAATGAAAATAAATTAAAAAAAGTTGTGGAAAAATAAAATGTCTTTTAAAGACCTTTTAGAAAAAG
>JBOFUX010000086.1:0-11423 GCA_051652785.1 Fusobacteriaceae bacterium
TAAAAGTTTAATTTATATTATCATACTTAGGGAGGATTTATGAATTTTAAAGATTTAATTAATGAAAATCTTATTTTACTAGATTTTAAAGGAACTAAAAAAGAAGAAGTTATAAAAGAACTTGTTAATCTTTTAGATAAAGAAGGTATTTTAGAATCTAAAGATGAGTTTTATAAAGTTGTTATGGAAAGAGAAAGTATTTCCCCTACCGGATTAGAAGAAGGACTAGCTATTCCCCATGGAAAATCTAAAACTGTTAGAAAACCTAAAATAGCTATTGCAAGACTTACTAATAAAATAAATACTTGGGAATCAGTAGATGAAGATAATAAAGTAGATTTAGTTTTTTTAATTGCTATTCCTGACTTAGAAAAAGGAACTACTCATATTGAAGTTTTATCACAATTAACTACAACATTTATGACAGAAGGGTTTATAGAAACTCTTCATAAATGTAAAACTAAAAGTGAATTTATAAACACAATAATAAAAGAGGATAAGAATAATAAAAAAATAGTAGCAAAAAATGTAAAAAATGAATATATAGAAAATACTAAAAATAAATATAGTTCTTCTGATGAAAATAATATTAGCAATAAATTAAATAAAATAAAAGAACATTTACTTTTTGGAACTTCACACATGATACCTTTTATTGTTGCAGGGGGAATCTTACTTTCTTTAGCTGTTATGATCTCTGGAAAAGGTGCAGTACCTGAAAGTGGAATTTTAAATGACATCTCAACTATGGGAATAGCTGGTCTTACTCTTTTTACAGCAGTTTTAGGAGGATATATTTCTTATTCCATTGCTGATAAACCTGGGCTTGCTCCTGGAATGATTGGTGCTTGGATTGCAGTTCAAAATTATAAAACTGGATTTATAGGTGCTATTATAGTTGGTTTTTTAGCAGGATATATTGTTAAACAACTAAAAAAAATAAAGTTACCAGAAAGTATGAGTTCTCTAGGTTCTATTTTTATTTATCCACTTATTGGAACTTTTTTAGTTTGTGGTATTGTAATGTGGATAATAGGAACTCCAATTGCTAATATGATGAACGCTATGAATCTTTGGTTACAAAGCATGGCTGGAACTGGAAAAATAATGTTAGGGGCTATTCTAGGTGGAATGACTGCATTTGATATGGGAGGACCTATTAATAAAGTTGCCACTCTTTTTGCTCAAACTCAAGTAGATACACAACCTTGGCTTATGGGAGGAGTAGGAATAGCTATTTGTGTGCCTCCACTTGGAATGGCTCTTGCTACAATCATGTCTCCTAAAAAATATACAAAAGATGAAAAAGAAGCAGGAAAAGCAGCTGGAATTATGGGAATAATAGGAATAAGTGAAGGTGCTATCCCTTTTGCTGCAGCTGATCCTTTAAGAGTAATTCCTGCAATAGTAGCTGGAGGTATAGTTGGAAATATAATAGGATTTTTAACTAATACTATTAATCATGCTCCTTGGGGTGGTTGGATAGTACTTCCAGTAGTTGAAGGTAAACTTGGTTATATTATTGGTACAATAGCAGGAGCTTTAACTACTGCTATCATTGTAAATATTTTAAAAAAAGAGGCTTTTGAAAATAAATTTGAATCTAATACCACTGTAAATTATGAATCTGTAAAAGGGGAAGGGGAAGCTGAAGTATTAGCGATAACATCTTGTCCTTCTGGAGTCGCTCATACTTTTTTAGCAGCAAAAGCATTGGAAAAAGCTGCAGGAAAGTTAGGGATTAAAATTAAGGTCGAGACTCAAGGTGCAAATGGAATTGTAAATAGAATAACTAAAAAAGATATCGAAAATGCTAAATTTATAATTTATGCTCATGATGTTGCAATAAAAGAGATTGATAGATTTAAAAATATAAAAACTATAGATGTAAAAACTAAAGTTGCAATTCAAAATCCAGAAAAATTAATTTCTGAAAATTTATAAAATTTTATTTAAATTAACTATATAATAAAAAAGAAGAGAAATAAACCTGTGACTGTATGGTTTATTTCTCTTCTTTAAAATTTTTTATTTTTTTATATATACTCCATCTATCATGACACCACATCCATTGTTCAGGGTGTTTAGTAATTATTTTTTCCATTTTATAAATGAGATTTTGAACATTTGTGTGTACATCTTCTTTGAAATTCCCTGTATTTATTAAATTAATTTCTTTTGATATATGGGCTGTGCAAGTATTATCAGAATGCATTATATTGTATGCTAAAAATAAAGGTACTTTATTTTTAAGAGCAAGAGAAACAGCTCCTGTTGGAGCAATTGTATTTTCACCAAAAAATTCTACATTAGAGCCGTTATCTCGCTGATCACTAAAAAGTCCTATAACATTATTTTGATGGAGATACTTCATTAATTGAAAACTTGTTTTTCTAGATTTTTTCAATAATGTAATGTTTAATTTTTCCCTTGATTCAGTTATATATTTATCTAAATAAGGATTTTTTTGCTTTTTAGCAACTGTTATAACTTTATATTTGTAAGCAAACTTTAAAATCGCCTCCATATTTCCCATATGCATAACTGCTAAAATTGCACCGTTTCCATTATTTATAGCTTTTTCTAAGTGTTCTTTTCCTTCAAGCACAACATTTTTTTCCTCTTTTAAATACGTCTCAAACCACAGCGTTGATAAAAATGCTTTTCCTAGTATTTTATAGGAATCAAGAGCTATTTCTTCTCTTTTTTCTAAACTCATTCCAGGAAATGCCAATTTAAGATTACCTAAAGTTATCATACGACGTTTTTTTATTAATTTATATGTTAATATTCCTAAAATCTCTGCCATCTTAAATCTAGATTTTTCAGGAACTATTTTTATTATTTTCAAAATAAGTTTAAAAAGTAAAAATTCAAATTTATATCTCACCATAGTATCCTCCACTTAATATACAGAAATTATTTATAAGTATTGTATCATATTAAATAAAAAAATTCCATGAAAGAATTCAAACAACATGATATTTATACAGATAATATTTATAAATATACAATATTTTAATAATAAAAAATAGTTTAGAAATTCAAAATATGATATAATTTATATCATAATATAATGTTAATTAAAGGAGTAGATAATGAGAATAGGTATAATTGGAGCAATGAACGAAGAAATAATTCAATTAAAAAATATAATGAAAATAGAATCAGAAGAAAATATAGCTGGTTTTATTTACTATATTGGAGAAATAGAAAATAAAAAAGTTGTTTTAGTTGAATCGGGAATAGGAAAAGTAAATTCTGCTCTTTGTACAACTTTATTATTGCAAAAATTTAATATAGAAAAAGTTGTTTTTACAGGTGTTGCTGGTGCAGTTGGAAAAGAACTTAATATAGGAGATATTGTTATTTCTTCTGAACTTATAGAACATGATTTTGATTGTACTGCTTTTGGTTTAGAACCAGGAGTAATTCCTAGAATGGAAAATTCTATATTTAAAGGAGACAAGGGCTTAATTGATTTAGCCTCTCAAAGCTCAAGTGCTATAATTGGGAAAGATAAAGTTAAAATCGGAAGAGTTGTTAGTGGGGACCAATTTATTGCTTCTAAAGAAAAAATTGATTGGCTAAGAGAAATGTTTAATGCCCAATGTACTGAGATGGAAGGTGCTTCTGTTGCTCATGTATGCTATCTTTTTAAAATCCCTTTTGTTATAATAAGAGGAATTTCGGACAAAGCAGACGGGAGTGCTCATATGGATTTTAATGAATTTGTAATTTTAGCTGCTGAAAACTCAAAAAATGTTTTAGTGGAGATGTTAAAGAGATGGTAAAAAAAATAATTGAAGAGCTCTATAGCTATGGTTTCTTTGCAAAAAAAATTGATTTGGAAAATATAAAACAAATTTGTGACCTATTAGGAAACCCTCAAGATAGAATGAAAATAATTCATGTAGCAGGAACCAACGGAAAAGGCTCTACTTCCACTACTATTGAAATAATTCTTTTAGAAGCTGGATATAATGTTGGAAAATTCACATCTCCACATATCGAAAAAATAAATGAAAGAATTTGCTTTAACAATAAAGATATTTCAGATGAAGATTTAATAAGACTTTTTTTAAAAATAAAAAAAATTTTAAAAAATTTAGATATAAAACCAAGTTTTTTTGAAATAATGACTGCTATGATGTTTTTATATATGGAAGAAAATAAAGTTGATTACGTTATATTAGAAACTGGACTAGGCGGAAGATTAGATTCTACAAATATAGTAAATTCAGAATTTTCTTTAATTACTAATATTTCTTTTGATCATACAGAGCAATTAGGAAAAAGATTAGAAGATATTGCTTATGAAAAAGCTGGAATAATAAAAGAAAACTCTGTGGTAATTATTGGAGAAAAAATAAAAGAATTAGAAGTAGCAGTTAAAAATAAAACATATAAGGAACTAATCTTTGTAGAAGATATTTACAAAGATTCTAGCTTTAGCCTAGATTATTTAAATTTTAAAACTAATATTAAAATAAAAAATGAAATATTTGAATTTTCTTTATTTGGAGAACATCAATATAAAAATTTTTTATTGGCCTATCAAACAGCAAAATTAATTGGTGTTTCTGATGAAATAATAAAAAAAGCTGCTAAAAAAGTTAAATGGCAATGTAGATTTGAAATTTATAAAAATAATGATAAAAAAATGCTTATTTTAGACGGTGCACATAATGTAGCTGGAATGACTGTTCTTAAAAATATCCTTGTAGAAAAATATGATAAATCCGATATTATTACTATTGTTTCTATTTTAGAAGATAAAGAGATAAATGAAATGTCAAAAATCTTAGAAAAATTCTCTGAACAAATTATATTAACTTCTTTAAAAGATGATAATAAAAGAGGTTTATCTGGAACAGAATTAAAAAAGTTTTTTGGAAATCACAAAAATGTATATGTTGAAAATAATTTAGAAAAAGCTTATCAGTTAGCTGCTAGCTTTAATAAAAAAATTACAATTATTTGTGGTTCTTTTTATCTTCTTTCTAAAGTAAAGGAGTTTTTAAAAAATGAATAAAGAAATAAAAAATCAAAATGAAATAAAAAAAAATAAAAATACAATATCTTTAAAAACAAAACAAAAAAATAGAAGAAAAGTGTTAATTTTCTTCTTTAGCATAGTTTTATTAGGAATGTCTATCTTTTATACAAATGAAATAATAAAATTTAAAAATGCAGAAAAACTAAATATAAATAAAAATATGTTTCTCTTAGAAGAGAGTTTTCTTATAAGAAAATTCGATTTTTATACAGATAAAAATTATTTAAAAAAATATGAATTCCTAAAAAAAAATTGGTTTAAACAAACTGGAGGAATAGAATTTAATGAACAACCTGAAAAAGAAATCTAAAACACTAACATTAGACGAGCTAATGTTAGAACTAAAACTTGAACTGCTAACTGATGTCTCTTTTGATAAAATAATAAACTCTTCTTCTGTACATAGGGTCGGATATGAGCTTGCTGGATATTTTGATAGTGAAGGAGATGAACTTACTAATAGTGTTCACGTAATTGGAAAAAAAGAAGGGGAATATATTAAAACTTTTTGTACTAAAAAGCAAGAAGAAGTTTTAAATCAATATTTTTCTTTTCCCTTTCCTGCTATAATTTTAAGTGAAGAATGTGAAGTTCCAAAATTATTTTTAGATATAGCAACGAAACATGGAAAAGCAGTTTTTAGATCGAATCTTAAAACAACAGAAATATTAAGAGATATTAAGTTTTTTTTACAAAAAACTTTAGCTGAAGAGTACATATTAAAAAACTATATATTTATGGATGTATTTGGTGTTGGTGTCTTAATTGGTGGCTATGAAGAAGCTAAGTTTGGACTGACCGTTGAACTTTTAGAACGTGGACATAAATTTATAACTGATGATAATATTTTAATAAAAAAAGATTTTATAGATAATCTTTTAGGTTATAATAGACTAGATAAAAATTTTCCTGATTCTCATTTTTTTCTTTCTAATGACGCTAATATTCCTATAGATGTAACTATGCATTTTGGAATAAAAAGTACAAGAGTTAGCAAAAGAATAGATATGTTAATCAATTTAGAAAAATGGATAGATAAAAAATTCTATGATAGATTAGGAATAGATGCAGTTTATGAAAATATTTTAGGAATAAATATTCCAAAATTTACATTACCTGTGAAAAAAGGAAGAAACTTAGCTGTAATAGTAGAAGCAGGAACAATGAATAATAGATTAAAAAAAATGGGAATAAATTCTGCTGAATATTTCTGGAAAGAATCAATGAAAATTATAGAATCTAAAAAAAAGAGGAAGGATATAATGAATATAGGAAATAAGAAAACTTTAAAAGTAGAAACTATTGTCAATAAATTTGATTTAAATATATTAAATGGTCAAGAATATTTACTAGAAAATCAAATAGGAACAACTAGTATTCATAGACCTTCTTTAGCTCTTTCAGGATATTTTGATATGTATGAAGAAGAGGGATATAATGGTATTCAAATATTTTCAGAATTAGAATTTGATTTTTTGGAAAAACTAGATGCTACCACTAAAGAAACTAATTTAGAAAAATATTTAAGCTATAATTTCCCTTTAATAATTATTACAAAGAATACAGTAATTCCTCAATATTTTTATGATCATTTAAAAAATAAAAAAACAGTTGTATGTAGAAGTAATTATACTAAAGTAAGTCAAATAATGGCTGTCTATAACTCTTATTTAGAAACATATTTTTCACACAATGTATCTATGCACGGTGTATTTCTAGAATTATACGGATTTGGAGTATTATTAATTGGAAAAAGTGGAATAGGTAAAAGTGAAACAGCATTGGAACTTGTTCATAGAGGACATAGATTAATTGCAGATGATATGGTTAAATTTGTAAAAGATTCTAATGAAGATATAGTAGGTAAAGCTGCAAAATTACCATATTTTATGGAAATTAGAGGACTTGGAATTATTGATATAAAAGCTTTATATGGTTTAGGAGCTGTTAGAATAAGTAAAAAATTAGACGCTGTAATAGAACTTCGAGATCCTAATTCAGAAAATTACTCTACTTCTGTAAGTTATGAAAAAACTACTATGGATGTAATAGGAAACCCATTTGACAAAGCAATTCTCTACATTTCTTCTGGAAGAAATGCAGCAGCCATGGTAGAAATAGCTGTTATGAACATAATGGCTAAACGACTGGGACATGATTCGGAAAGATGCTATAAAGAAGGTATAGAGAGACTTACCCCTGAGGAAAGAGATCTATTAGATTTCACTATAAATTAAATTATAATAGGAGTGATTAATGGATACATTGGAATTTCTGATAAAAGAAATAAAAAATTATAAAAATATTTTAATAACAACACATCAAAATCCTGATGGAGATGGGATTGGTGCAGGAATTGCTCTATTATTAGGTTTAAAAAAACTTTATTCAGACAAAGAAATTAACTTTGTTATAGATGATATTATTCCTAATAATTTAAAATTTTTATCAGGTTCAGAGTTAATATTAAAAATAGATGATATAGAAAAAATTAAAAATATTGATTTAATCATAAGTTTAGATGCTGCTTCCATAGAAAGAATTGGAAAAATAAAAAGCTTTAAAAATAAAATACCAATTTTGAATATAGATCATCATATTAGTAATGATAGTTTTGGAGAATTTAACTATATAGATGTGGATTCTGCCTCAACTTCTGAAATAATTTTTACATTTTTAGAAAAATTAAATATTAATTTTAATTTAGCTATTGGAGAAGCATTATATGTTGGAATTGTTAATGATACTGGTAATTTTAAACATTCTAATGTATCTAAAGAAACATTCTTAAAAGCTTCAAAACTTATAGAAATAGGAGTTAATAATACAAAAATTATAGAAAATTTTTATGATAATAAAAGTATGGGTGCATTAAAACTTCTCTCTCGTGCAATTGAAAATATAAAATATAATTCACAAAAAGGATTGGTTTATTCTTTATTAACTCAAGAAGATTTTAATGAATTTAACGGAAATAAAGCTGATACTGATGGAATTGTAGAAACTTTACTTATGCTAAATGAAGCAAAAATATCTTTATTTTTAAGAGAAGAGGAAAATGGAAATATAAAAGGTAGTATGCGAACAAAATTAGACAGTATCGATTTAAATTTTATTGCTAGTTCTTTTAAAGGTGGTGGTCATAAAAAGGCTGCTGGTTTTTCTACTAATTTATCAAAGAAAGAAATCGTTGAAAAAATACTTTATTTTTTATAAAAAAAGGAGAGGATTAAGATGAATGTTGATATTATTTTTATTAAACCTAATAAATTTGAGGATATAATTAAATATATGGAGCATATAAGTAAAGAGGTTATTGTACATATTAATTTCCATGATTTAAATGAAAAAACATCTCAAAGAGTTATTGATTATGTTAGTGGTGCTGTTTATATTATGGATGGAATGATTTTAAATCCTTGTGACAAAGTATTTTGTATAGTCCCAAAATCTAAACAACATTCTATGGAATATAGAAATAGCCATAGTTCAAAAGTTATTGACTCCAGATATGATGAAGAGGAAGAAATTAGACCAATGTTTAGCAAATAAAAATACTACTTATCTCTAGGAGGAGATTATGAAAAACAAAATAATCAATGGAGCTCTCATTTTAGGTTGTTCTGTTATTATCGGATTAAGCAGCTTAGGTTATCTTTTAGGAAATAGTTTTATTGAAACCAAAAAGTTAGATAGAACTATAGTTGTCAAAGGTTTATCAGAAAAAGAAGTTCTGTCAGATAAAGTTGTTTTTCCTATACAATTTAAAATTGTTGGAAATAATTTAAATACTCTTTATGAACAATTAAAAAATGACAATCAAAAAATTATTGATTTTTTACTAGCTAATGGCTTAGAACGAAATGAAATTTCTATTTCATCTCCAAGTATAGAAGATCGAGCTCTCTATCAGTCTGAAAATAATAAATCTACTTATAGGTATATTGCTACCCAATTAGTTACTCTCTATTCAACAAAAGTTGAAGCTGTATATAATTTAAATACAAAAATTGGAGAATTATTAAAAGAGAATGTAGCAAGTGAAGTTAATTCTTACGCAGTAAATTATTCATATAATAATTTGAACTCTATAAAACCACAAATGATAGAAGAAGCAACTAAAAATGCTAGAGATGTAGCAGAAAAATTTGCTCAGGATTCAAAAAGTTCTTTAGGAAAAATAAAAAGAGCAAATCAAGGTCAATTTTTAATTACAAATTCAGATGTTCATAATCCTCATATTAAAAAAGTGAGAATTGTTAGTACCATTGAATATTATTTAGTAGATTAAAAAATATTTTAATATATAAAAAGAGGATGATTTTTTTTAGAAAATTCATCCTCTTTTTATATATTATTTTATATATTATTTTTTTTCTTCTATTATTTTTAGTTTTTCTATTATCTCTTTCATATTAAAATCTTTCTTCTCATACTTATAGCCTTCCATAATTCTATTAATCTCAATTAAAATATTATTATTTAATCTTGATTCTGAATGAGCATTAGGATTAAAATCATAATATTTTTTCATATATTCACAATATATTTTATAAAATTCATCTTGAGTTTTAATTTTTTCAAAATCTTTTAAAGAGTTTATCTCTTTTTCTTTTTTCTTTTTTCCTTTTAATAATAAATAGAATATTAATATTCCCTCTAAAATAACAATAACAACTAAAATAATATTTATAAAAGTTATATTTTTATTTTCCTCTATTTTTTCTAAAAATTTAAAAGAAACATCAGTATTTTTTTTGATTTCTTCTTTTTGAATAACTTCTTCTTTAACTATACTTTTATTTTCTGAAATATTATTTTCAATAACTTCAGAGTTAGGTTTTACGTTAATTCTTTGTTCAGCAATTATTTTTTCCTCATATTTTTTTGTTTTAGTATTAAAATATCCAATTTTGATGCTAGGAACAACTATCTCTCCGGATTTTTTAGGAACAAATGCTATTTCAAAATCTTTTTCAGAATAAACTTTTCCCTCTCTTACTTCTAAAATTTCATTTTTTACAGTTTCAAATATATTGTATTCAGAATTTCTTTGAATATCAATAGTTTTGATATTATCTAAATTTACCTCTCCATAAAGTCTTATATTTAGAGTAACAGTTTTTCCAATTTCTATTTCTGAATCAGTCCAATTTGACTCTAACTTTAAATCTCCCACTATATCTCTGTAACTTTTTATTTTTCCTTCAGGTAGAGGAATTATCTCCACTGCTATATTTTTTCCACCTAAATATAGAATTCTATCATCTGTTACTTCAATTTTTGCACTTTTTATTATTTTTTTTCCACTTGAATTCCCTTGAAATATTCCACTAAAAAGATTTAATCTAAATTGTGCAACTCCATCAGCATTTATTTCTCTTTGAAATTGATTTCCACTTTTACTGTAATCTTTTATTGAAATATCTGTAAATACTGGACGTTCTCTATACTCAAAGCCTCTAAATTGTTTTAGTACTATAAAGTCCTCTTCATAAACAGATTTTTGACCAAAATACAATGTTTTATTTTCTAAATTATTTTTTAAAAAATAATATTTTGTTCCCTCTAATTGAGTATTCTCCTTAGATATGTCAATATTCTCTTCTGTCTTATTGTCATATTGATTAGTTACTTCTATTTTTATTTGATTGGATTTTTCTTTATCTGTTCTTACTTCTAATAATAATTCACCTAGTTTTGAAGGTTTTAGAATATATTTATCAATTAATTTTTTAGAAGATTTAAAATTAACAGAAGAAAAATAAGAACTACTATTTTTTGAAATAATTTCAAAATCATCTAGACCTTCAATTACATAATTTCCTTTCTCTGTATCTACAAACTCAATAGTAACTTCAACACCTTCATTCATTTGAATTTTATTAGTATTTGTGTACATTGTTATTGCGCCAAAAGATAAAACATTAACAAATATAAATATTAGCAATAATTTAATTTTGTTCATTATTTTTTCACCTACCATCTATTTTCACTTTCTGAATTTCCTTGATTTATAAATTTTTCATTATTTTTAAATGCTTGTTTTTCATTTCCTTCTAACTGTTTTAATATAAATTTTATTTCTTCTACTTTTCTATTTTCTTTTTTTTCTTCTTCAGTTAATGGTTCAGATTTTTCTGTACTTTGTTCTTGTTTTTGTTCTTCTTGCTTGTCTTTGTCTTGTTTTTGTTCCTCTTGTTTGTCTTTGTCTTGTTTTTGTTCCTCTTGCTTGTCTTTATCTTGTTTTTGTTCCTCTTGCTTGTCTTTGTCTTGTTTTTGTTCCTCTTGCTTGTCTTTGTCTTGTTTTTGTTCCTCTTGCTTGTCTTTGTCTTGTTTTTGTTCCTCTTGCTTGTCTTTGTCT
>JBOFUX010000087.1:0-99614 GCA_051652785.1 Fusobacteriaceae bacterium
GCTGAAGGTACTTGGTGGGAAGCTGCCTGGGAGAATAGGAATTTGCCAAGCTTTAAAATACGCTTCTTTAGCTCAGTTGGTAGAGCGCACGACTGTTAATCGTGTTGTCGCTGGTTCGAGTCCAGCAAGAAGCGCCATTAAATTTTTAATCTATAATAAATAGCTTGGTAAAAATAGCTACGGAGGTACACCTGGTCACATTTCGAACCCAGAAGTTAAGCCCGTAAACGCTGAAGGTACTTGGTGGGAAGCTGCCTGGAAGAATAGGAATTTGCCAAGCTTTTTTATTACAAAAAAATATTTTTAAAAAATAAAACTTTGAATTATTTCTATTTAACTTATTATAAGTAACTTCGAATTTATATTTTATAATTGACAAAGGAAATAAAAAATGATAAAATATATTGTTATAAACAAACAGATATTCCGCTATAATTAAAGTAAATTACACGAATATCACAGGAGGAAACAAATGAAAGAAAAATTAATCGAATTAGTAGAAAAATCTTACTTAAGAACAGATATTCCATTTTTTAAAGCTGGAGATTCAATCAATCTTTATTACAAAGTAATAGAGGGAAGCAAAGAAAGAACTCAATTATTTGAAGGTGTAGTAATCAGAGTTAGTGGTGGTAGTGTTGCTAAAAGTTTTACAGTTAGAAAAGTAACAGGTGGAATTGGGGTAGAAAGAATTATACCAATGAACTCACCAATGATAGACAAAATTGAAGTTTTAAAAGTAGGAAAAGTAAGAAGATCAAAACTTTATTATTTAAGAGAACTTTCTGGAAAGAAAGCAAGAATAAAAGAATTAAGAAAGTAATTGTTAAAGCTAAGGGTTATTCCTTAGCTTTTTTTAATAAAAAAATCGAAATTATTCTAAATTTGTGCTAAAATATAATGAGCAAAAATAAAAAATCAAAATTATGAACTAAAAAGGAGTAGCAAATGGAAAAATCAAAACTTATTATGAATGGAATTATTTATATATTTTTAACGTCGTTTTTTATTTATATTTTTATAAAAGAAAAAGAATTAGTAAAAAAAATAGCAATAAAAAAAGATATTTTTTCAGATTATGTAATAAATAAATTAGGAATAAAAAAAGATACAATAAAGTATGCGATAAAAAAAATAATTCACTATACTGAAACAATAGGTACAGCTCTTATTTTAGTTTTAGTTATTCAAAAATTTTATCTAGGAAATTTTATGGTTCCAACAGGATCTATGATACCAACAATAGTACCTAAAGACAGACTTTTTGGAAATATGGTTATATATAAATTTTCTAAACCTAAACATGAGGATATAATAGTGTTTAAAGAGCCTATTCAAAATAAAGTTTTATATACCAAAAGATTAATGGGACTTCCAGGAGAAAAAATAGAAATAAAAAATGGCAGTTTATATAGAAATAATACACTAATAAAAGAAAGAGGTTATGCCGATTTAGGAGAAATAAAAGGAGTATCTTGGCTAATTCCTAAAAAAGGAGACAAAGTAGTAATTGTTCCAGTTGAGAAATATGATGTTTTATTTAAAGAAAAAAATATAGATATAGAGAAAGTACAAGAATATCTTCTTGAAAATCCAGGGGCAGTTGGAGAGATACTGCCAAAAATAGAGTTTCAAATAAATGGAGTAAAAACTGGTATGTTACTAGATTTAATTGATAAAAATGAAGTTTTAAATAAATTAATATCAGGAGAAAATGTAGAGATAACCTTAAATGAGGATTATTATTTAGCACTTGGAGACAACACTGAAGGGAGTTATGATTCAAGAATGTGGGGATTTGTAGCTGAAAATAGAATAAGAGGAAAAGCCTTTATTAGATTTTGGCCATTAAATAGAATTGGGCTACTAAAATAATGATTTATCAACTGAAAGAGTATAATGAAAAAATACTTGAAGAGATTTGCGATTTAGAAGTAGAAATATTTGGTGAAAATGCTTATAAAAAAGAGCAAATAAAAAATATGATTGAAAATTTACAGTATAAGATATTTATTTTAAAAAAATTAAATAAAGAGACTATCTCTTACCTTATTATTTATAATAGTTTTGATGTTTATGAAATAATAAAAATAGGTGTTAAAAAAGGGGAAAGAAAAAAAGGTTATGGAAAATCACTTTTAGATACCGTGAAAAAAAAATATAATAAAGATTTATTATTAGAAGTCAGAGAGAGTAATATAGTGGCAGTTAAATTTTATGAAAAAAATGATTTTAAAAAAATATCTGTTAGAAAAAATTATTACAGTGATAATAATGAAAATGCAATTATAATGAAATCAACTAAAATATTAGAATAAAAGGAGTAAAAAAAAGTGAATAAAAACATATATAGCAATCCCTTAGCAGAAAGATACTCGTCAAAGGATATGTTAGAAAACTTTTCACCTCAAAAAAAATTTTCCACGTGGAGAAAACTTTGGATAGCTTTAGCGGAAGGTGAAAAAAAATTAGGAATTAGTATTACAGAAGAACAACTTTTAGAAATGAGAAAAGTTGCTGAAAAAATTGATTTTGAATTAGCTGAAGAGCAAGAAAAAAAAGTTAGGCATGATGTAATGGCTCATGTTCATACATTTGGAACTCAAGCACCTAAAGCTATGCCAATAATCCATTTAGGAGCTACAAGTGCTTATGTGGGAGATAATACCGATCTAATTCAAATAAAAGATGGACTCATAATATTGAAAAAAAAAATAATAAATATATTAGATGCAATGGGAAAATTTGCACTTGAATATAAAGGACTGCCTACACTAGGTTTTACTCATTTTCAAGCTGCTCAACTTACAACGGTAGGAAAAAGAACAACCCTATGGATGCAAAGTTTAATGCTAGATTTAGAAGAGTTAAATTTTAGACTTGAAACTTTAAGATTTAGAGGGGTAAAAGGGACAACTGGAACCCAAGCAAGTTTTAAAGATTTGTTTAATGGAGATTTTGAAAAAACACAAAATTTAGATAAATTTGTAACAGAAAAAATGGAATTTAAAAAAAATTTTACTGTATCAGGTCAAACTTATGATAGAAAAATAGATAGTCAAATTTCTAATTTGTTATCGGGAATAGCTCAAAGTGCTCATAAATTTACAAATGATTTAAGACTTTTACAGCATTTAAAAGAACTGGAAGAACCTTTTGAAAAAAATCAAATAGGTTCATCAGCAATGGCGTATAAAAGAAATCCTATGAGAAGTGAGAGAATATCTTCATTGGCTAAATTTGTTATATCTTTACAACAAAGTACAGCAATGGTAGCCTCAACACAATGGTTTGAAAGAACTTTAGATGACTCAGCAAATAAAAGACTTGCTTTGCCTCAAGGATTTTTAGCTGTAGATGCTATATTAATTGTTTGGAAAAATATAATGGAAGGACTGGTTGTATACCCTAAGATGATAGAAAAACACGTTATGGAAGAACTTCCTTTTATGGCAACAGAGTATATAATAATGGAATGTGTAAAAAACGGCGGCGATAGACAAAAACTTCATGAAAGAATAAGAATACATTCTATGGAAGCTGGAAAGCAAGTAAAGATAGAAGGGAAAGCAAATGATTTGTTAGAGAGAATACTAGAAGATGAATATTTTAATTTAGATAAAGAAAAATTGATGAATATCATTTCTCCTAAAAATTTTATAGGTTTTGCAGAAGAGCAAACAGAAACTTTTATTAAAAAAGAAGTTTATCCAATAATAGAAGAAAATAAAAATTATTTAGGCATGGAGTCAAATTTAAAAGTTTAATAAATTTCAATAGAAATTAAAGGAAAATATGGATAAAAAAAAAGAATTAATTAAGGGAAAAAATGTTGTAAAAAAAGGTTTTAAAGGGAAAGAAGAATTGTTTTTAACAGCTTTTGTTTTACTTTCTGTTTATTTATCTTTAGGGGAAAGTATAATACCCAAGCCATTTCCTTGGATGAAACTAGGACTTGCAAATATCGCGACTATAATAGCTTTGGAAAAATTTGGAAGTAAAATGGCGTTGGAAGTTGTACTTTTAAGAATTTTCATACAAGGACTGATGCTAGGAACTTTATTCACTACAAGTTTTATTATTAGTTTATCAGCTGGTTTAATATCCACGTTAAGTATGATATTTTTATATAGGTTTAGAAATTATTTAAGTTTAATTTCCATTAGCATAGTTTCGGGATTTTTACATAATCTGCTTCAACTTATTGTAGTATATTTTTTAATATTTAGAAATATGGACTTAAATTCAAAGTCTATAATGCTATTTATTTGGATATTTTTAGGTTTGGGAGTAATTTCTGGAGCATTAACAGGAGTAATAGTTGAGAAAAGTAAAATAAAAAGGGAGGTACATATCTCATGAGAAAATATTTCGGGACAGACGGGATAAGAGGCGAGGCTAATAGAGAACTAAGTGCAAATTTAGCTATGAAATTAGGCTATGCTTTAGGACATTTAATTAGGGAAAAAAATCCAGGAAAAAAAAATTTAATGGTAATAATGGGGTGTGATACGAGAATATCAGGTTATATGCTAAGATCAGCTCTTACAGCAGGTCTCAATTCTATGGGAGTGAATATTCATTTTATAGGAGTTGTACCTACCCCAGCTGTAGCTTATTTAACAATAAAAAAACAAGCTCAAGCAGGGATTATGATCTCAGCCTCTCACAATCCTGCAAAGGATAATGGGATAAAAATTTTTGCAAGTAATGGTTATAAATTACCTGATGAGACAGAAATAAAACTTGAAAATTTAATTGATAATACAGATGAGTTGTTAAAAAATATTCTCCCTGGAGATGAAGTTGGAAAATTTAAATACGCAGAAGATGAGTATTATTTATATAGAGATCATCTTCTTTCAACTGTAACTGGAGATTTTTCAGGAATGAAAATAATTTTAGATGCAGCAAATGGTTCTGCTTATAGAATAGCTAAAGAAATATTTATGAGTCTTAAAGCTGAAGTTGTGATAATAAACGATACTCCCAATGGGAAAAATATAAATGTAAGATGTGGTTCTACTCATCCTGATATTTTGGCAAAAGTAGTTGTTGGATATGAAGCAGATTTAGGACTTGCATATGATGGAGACGCGGATAGATTAATTGCAGTGGATAAAAATGGGGAAATAGTTGATGGAGATAAAATAATAGCTATATTAGCTTGCGAGATGAAAAATAAAGGCAAATTAAATGAAAATAAAGTTGTTACAACTATTATGAGTAATATGGGACTTGAAAATTATTTAGCTGAAAACAACATTGAGTTAATTAGAGCAAATGTTGGGGACCGATATGTTTTAGAAAAAATGAGAACTTACGGATTAAATTTAGGTGGAGAACAATCAGGGCATATTCTTCTATATGATTATTCAACTACTGGAGACGGTGTTTTAAGTTCTATTAAATTAGTTGAAGCTTTAAGAGATAGTGGAAAAACTTTAGATCAAAAGTTAAAAGAGATATCAGATTGGCCTCAAGAAATGATAAATGTTGTAGTAGATAGAGATAAAAAATCATCTTGGTCAAAAAATAGCACGATAACATCTTTTATAGCAGAAAAAGAATTAGAAATGCATGGAATGGGTCGTGTATTAGTTCGAACATCAGGGACAGAACCAATTATAAGAGTAATGGTAGAAGGGAAAGATAAAGGAATGGTAGAAAGAATCGTTAGAGAAATTGTTGAAGTAGTAAAAAAAGAGTTGATTTAAGGAGAAAATAAAAAATGTATAAAAATTTTTCTAAAATTTATGATGATTTCATGGAAAATTGTGAATATAAAGAATGGATAAAACAAATATATGAAATTCTTGAAAAATATAACAAACAACAAGGCTCATTAATAGATATAGGTTGCGGAACAGGAGAAATGTTAAAAATATTTTCAGAAAAATATAATTGTTCAGGAATGGATATTTCTGAAGAGATGTTAAAAATAGCTTATAAAAAATTAAAAGGTAAGAATATATCTTTTTTTCAAGGTGATATGAGAGATTTTAATACGTGGAATAAATATGATATTGCAGTAAGTTTATTTGATACAGTAAACCATATAACCTCTTTAGAAGATTTAATTAGTCATTTAAATTCTGTGAAAAAGCAACTTAAAGATGATGGTATTTATATTTTTGATGTAATTGATAGAAATTTTATGAACGAGATGTTTAAAGGTGGAGTGCATGTTGATAAACGAAAGAATCTCACCGTTATTTGGGAACATGATGTAGAGGATGGAATTGATTATATAGATGCAACTTATTATGTGAAGAATAAAAGTAATACTTTTGATAAATTAGAAGAGTATTACGAGAAAAAAATTTTTACAGAAGAAGAGATAAAAAAATGTGTTCAAGAATCTAAGTTGATTTTAGAAGAAATAGTAGAAAATAAAGACATAGCAGGAACTCGATATTTTTATGTAATAAAAAATAGGGGCTAAACTTATGAATGAAAAAAAAGAAAAATTGAAAAAAAAAAATTATAAAATATTTTTTTTTGATAAAGAAGTAATCTATTCTTTTTCTTTGCTTGGATATATTGGATTATTATTAATTGGGAATATAATGTTGTATGTAGGAATTTATAAAATAATTGAAAAAATTTTAATCAAAAGTGCACTATTATTTGTTATTTTATTAATCGTTGGAATTTTTAGTGGATTTTATAGTGTATATAGAGTTATAATAAAAAGATAGAGGGAAAATTAAATGGATGATATAAAAAAAGTTTTTAAAATCTCTATGATTACTTCAGGAATAATCTTATTGTATGGTATTTTAGTGAGAAGTAATTTGATATACATTGGAATGTTTATAGGATCTTTACTGTCTATTTTAAGTTTGTATTTAATATGTTTAGATGCAAATTCCAGTATAAGATCGAACTCACCTATGAAAGCATCTGTAATTGGGTATCTTAAAAGATATGTAATATATGGATTATTTCTTGGTGTTATGGTAAAATATTATGGAGTTCCAATGCTAATTAGTTCAGCAGTAGGCCTTTTAAATGTAAAGTTTTCTATATTTTTTATGGTCATATCTGGAAATATATTAAAAATTAAAAAAAAATACTTCAATTAAAAAAATAAGTGAAAACTTAGAAAAAATTGAAGAAAGGAGGTAAAATGAGAATAGGACCAATTGAGTTTGTTACACCACCATTAGTAGAAGGACCTAGAATAATGTTTTCAATTCCTGTTCCAGAAACACTAAGCCATGCACCTTTTGTAATGGAAACAGCAACAGGATACGGGTTACCTGTAACAACAACTGTAACAAGTACTTGGTTTATTATGTTAGTTATTTTTGCAATAATGTTTTTAGGTACAAAAAATTTAAAAGTTATACCTGGGAAACTTCAAACGATTCTTGAAGCAGTATATGTGTTTTTAGATGATTTAGTTGAGCAAATGTTAGGAAAATGGAAAGTTAAATATATTAGCTATATAGCAACATTATTTATATTTATTCTTTTTTCAAATACATTAGCATTTTTTCCTATACCAGGATTTCGTGTAGTTAATGGAATATTAGAAATTGCTCCGGCTTTTAGAACACCTACAGCAGATCTAAACACAACTGTTGGACTTGCACTTTTAACAACATATATGTTTATGTCAACAAGCATAAGATATAATGGAGTTATAGGACATTTTAAAGGATTCTTTAAACCAATGCCAATAATGTTTCCGATAAATTTAGCGGGAGAACTGGCAAAACCAACAAATATATCAATCAGACTTTTTGGTAATATGTTTGCAGGTTCAGTAATATTAGGACTTATGTATAAGGCAGTACCTCAATTATTGCCAATACCACTACATCTTTATTTTGACTTATTTGGTGGAATAGTACAAAGTTTTGTTTTTGTAATGTTGAGTTTAGTTTATATTCAAGGAGCACTTGGAGATACTGAATATGTAGAGGCTTAAAATTAACGAGAAATTGTTATTTTAATAATAAATAATTTATAATTTAATTAAAAATACTTAGGAGGTAATGAAATGGAACAAATGTTATTAGCAAAAACTATAATTTTAGCAGCTTCAGCTTTAGGAGCAGGTTGTGGAATGATAGCTGGTATAGGACCAGGAATAGGACAAGGATATGCAGCAGGAAAGGCAGTAGAAGCAGTAGCTAGACAGCCAGAAGCGAAAGGAAATATAATTTCAACAATGATATTAGGACAAGCAGTATCAGAGTCAACTGGTATCTACTCACTAGTTATAGCTTTAATTCTTCTATATGCAAATCCATTAATAGGTTTATTAGGATAAAAACATATTGAAATAAAAATGAAATAAAGACTATTTAAGAAAGGAGGTAGAGGATTTGGCACTAACAAATATGTCAGCTGTATCAATAGATATTAATATGGCTTGGCAAATAATAAACTTCATAATATTAGTAGTTATTTTTAATAAATATATGAAAGCACCTCTTGCAAAAATATTAAGCTCAAGAAGAGAAGCTATAGTAAATGATTTAACACAAGCTGAAGAGGCTAAAAAAATAGCTGAAATTAATAAAAAAGAAATTGAAGAGCTTATGAAAAAAGCGAGAAAAGATGCAAGTGATCTTATATATAATGCAGAGAAAAAAGCTGCAGAAAGACAAGAACTTATCTTAACAGATGCAAAATCTCAAAGAGATAAAATTCTTAAAGCTGCTGAACTTGAAACTCAAAAATTAAAAGAGGCACTAAAGAAAGATTTAACAAACAGCTTAAGAGAAACAGCTGCAACTATGGCTGCTGAACTTTTAATAAAAAGAATGGATAAAGATATGAAAAATTCCCTATTAGATGAATTTATTGAAGAGGTAGGGGAAGTAAAATGGTAGATAAAATTGGAAGAAGATATGCTGAAGCTATTTATGAAATAGCTTTAGAAGAAAAAAAAGTTGTAGAAATTTACGAGCTTCTTCAAGAAGCTGAAGACCTTTATAATAACAATATAGAGTTTAAAGGTTTTTTACAGCATCCACTAGTAAAAAAAGATGATAAGTTAGAGATAATAGAAAAAATTTTTATAAACAAAGAAGAGATAGAAAAAAATATACTTCTTTATTTAATTGATAGAGGAAGAATGTTGGATATAAAAGATATTCTATTAGAGTATAAAAAAATGTATTATGAGGCAAATAATATTGTAGATGTTAAAGCTACATTTGCTACTGAAATATCTGAGGAACAAAAGTTAACATTAATACAAAAAATAGAGAAAACTACAAATAAAAAAATTGAACTTGAACTTATAATAGATAAAACCATTATAGGTGGAGGTATTATAAAAATAGGTGATAAAATTGTGGATGGTTCTATTAAAGCTCAGTTAAAAGATATGGCGAAAGTACAATAGACTACAGGAAGTAGGAGGTGTGGAGAGGTTTGAAAATTAGACCAGAAGAGATAAGCAGTATAATTAAAAGTGAAATAAAAAATTATAAAAAAAATCTAGATGTAAAAACTTCAGGTTCTGTTTTAGAGGTTGGAGATGGAATAGCTAGAATATATGGACTTAGCGATGCTAAGGCAGGGGAACTTTTAGAATTTCCTCACGGTGTTATGGGGATGGCTTTAAACTTAGAAGAAAATAATGTAGGTGCTGTTATACTTGGAGATTACTCTTTAATAAAAGAGGGCGACGAGGTTAAAGCTACAGGAAATGTAGTTTCAGTTCCAGCAGGAGAATCTTTACTAGGTAGAGTCGTTAATGCACTAGGAGATCCAATAGATGGAAAAGGTGATATTAAAGCACAAAAAATGATGGTTCTTGAAAGAAAAGCATCAGGAATAATTTCTAGAAAACCAGTTACAGAACCTTTACAAACAGGAATAAAATCAATAGATGGAATGGTTCCTATTGGAAGAGGGCAAAGAGAGCTTATAATAGGAGATAGACAAACTGGAAAAACAGCAGTAGCTATTGATGCAATATTAAATCAAAAGGGAACTGGAGTAAAGTGTGTTTACGTTGCTATTGGACAAAAGAGATCAACTGTAGCTCAGATAACAAAAAGACTAGAAGAAGCAGGGGCAATGGAGTATACAACTATAGTTGCAGCAACAGCGTCAGAAGCAGCACCTCTTCAATACATGGCACCATATACAGGAGTATCCATGGCAGAATATTTCATGGACAAGGGTGAACATGTTTTAATAGTTTATGATGATTTGTCAAAACATGCAGTAGCATACAGAGAAATGTCTCTTTTACTAAAAAGACCACCTGGAAGAGAAGCTTATCCTGGAGACGTATTTTATCTTCACTCAAGATTACTTGAAAGAGCAGCAAAACTTTCGGATGAATTAGGTGGAGGTTCAATAACTGCACTTCCAATTATAGAAACTCAAGAGGGAGACGTTTCGGCGTATATTCCAACAAATGTAATTTCAATAACTGATGGACAAATATTCCTAGATTCACAACTTTTCAATTCAGGATTTAGACCAGCAATAAATGCTGGAATATCTGTATCCAGAGTTGGAGGAGCAGCACAAATAAAAGCTATGAAACAAGTAGCAGCAAAAGTAAAATTAGAACTTGCACAGTATACAGAACTTTTAACTTTTGCTCAATTTGGATCAGATTTAGATAAAGCAACAAAAGCTCAGTTGGAAAGAGGGCATAGAATTATGGAAATTCTTAAACAAGCTCAATATAATCCTTCTTCAGTAGAAGAACAAGTTATATCTTTCTACATAGTAATAAATGGATATTTGGATTTAGTACCATTAGAAAAAATAAGAGTTTTCGAATCTGAATTTTTAACTGATATAAAAAATAATACTAATATTATAAAGGATATAACAACTAAAAAATCATTGGATAAAGATTTAGAAGCAAAAATAGTTGAAGCTGTAGTTAATTTTAGAAAGAATTTTAATTAAAAAGGGGTGAGATTTTGGCTGGATCTAAAGAGATAAAAAATAGAATTAAAAGTGTTCAGTCTACTCACCAGATAACCAAAGCCATGGAAATTGTTTCTACTACAAAATTCAAGAAATTTTCTGCTGTTGTATCTTCATCAAAGGCGTATTCAGACTCAATTAAAGAAATATTAAAAAATATTTCAGCAGGGGTCAAAAGTGAGAAACATGAGCTTTTTGATGGAAGAGAAACAGTTAAGAAAATTGCTGTGATAGTTATGACCTCAGATAGAGGATTATGTGGAAGTTTTAATAATAACGCATTAAAACAACTTGAAATTTTGATGAAAGAAAATCCAGGAAAGGAAATATCTGTAATAGCAGTTGGAAAAAAATCTAGAGAATATTGTGCTAAAAGAAATTATGATATAAAGTCAATTTATAGCCAATTAACTCCTGAAATTATGTTTGATAAAGCAAAAGAAATTAGTGAGAATATTGTTGAGTTTTATTCCAATGGTATTTTTGATGAAGTTCATATGATATATAATCAGTATGTATCAGCAGTTAGATATGATTTAACAGTGGAACAAATAATTCCAATCGCTAGAGTAGAGTCAGAAGAAAATATAAATTATATATTTGAACCAGATGCAGAAACAGTTCTTTCTACACTACTTCCTAAGTATTTAAATATAGTTATATATCAAGGTCTATTAAATAATACTGCAAGTGAACATAGTGCCAGAAAAAATGCAATGCAAAGTGCTACAGAAAATGCTGAAGAAATGATAAAAAATCTTAATCTACTATATAATAGACAAAGACAAGCTATTATAACTCAAGAAATATCTGAGATAGTAGGGGGAGCAGCATCTCTAAAATAAGATTTTTAATTTAAAATAGGAGGATATTAAGTGGAGAACAAAGGAACTCTAATACAAGTAATCGGTCCCGTTGTAGACGTGGCTTTTAGAAATGATACCGAACTTCCTGCTATATATAATGCTCTAAAGGTAATTGTTGAAGGAGACAGAGAATTAGTTCTTGAGGTACAACAACATTTAGGAAATGATGTAGTAAGAGCCATAGCAATGGATGCTACTGAAGGTCTAAAAAGAGGATTGGAAGTAATAGATACAGGACTACCTATAACTGTTCCAGTGGGAACATCTGTATTAGGTAGAATACTAAATGTTTTAGGAAATCCTGTGGATGAAGGTGGACCAGTAGAAGCTACTGATTTTTTACCTATTCATAGAGAAGCACCTAAATTTGAAGAGCAAGGAACAGATGTAGAAATATTTGAAACTGGAATAAAGGTAGTAGATTTATTAGCGCCTTATATAAAAGGTGGAAAAATTGGACTATTTGGAGGAGCAGGAGTAGGAAAAACAGTTCTAATCATGGAACTTATAAATAATATAGCTAAAGGGCATGGTGGTCTTTCTGTTTTTGCCGGTGTTGGAGAGAGAACAAGAGAAGGAAGAGACCTTTACGACGAAATGAGAGAATCTGGAGTTATATCTAAGACAGCTCTTGTATATGGTCAAATGAATGAGCCACCTGGAGCAAGACTGAGAGTTGGATTAACTGCTCTTACAATTGCAGAAAATTTTAGAGATAAAGAAGGGCAAGACGTTCTTTTATTTATAGATAATATATTTAGATTTACTCAAGCCGGTTCTGAAGTTTCAGCTCTTTTAGGAAGAACTCCTTCAGCAGTTGGATATCAACCTAACCTAGCTACAGAAATGGGAAAATTACAAGAGAGAATTACATCTACAAAAAATGGTTCAATAACTTCTGTTCAAGCAGTTTATGTTCCAGCAGATGATTTAACTGACCCAGCTCCAGCAACTACATTCTCACATTTAGATGCAACAACGGTTCTTTCAAGAAGAATAGCTTCTCTTGGAATATATCCAGCGGTAGACCCATTAGATTCTACTTCTAAAGCATTAGACCCTATGATAGTAGGACAAGAGCACTATAAAGTTGCAAGAGAAGTTCAGTCTGTTTTACAAAGATATAAAGAACTTCAAGATATAATAGCAATACTAGGAATGGACGAGTTATCTGATGAAGATAAACAAATAGTTACAAGAGCTAGAAAAATTGAAAGATTCTTCTCACAACCATTCTCTGTTGCTTCACAATTTACAGGAATGGAAGGGAAATATGTTTCAGTAAAAGATACAATCAGAGGGTTCCAAGAGATACTAGAAGGAAAACATGATGCTCTTCCTGAACAGGCATTTCTATATGTAGGAACTATTGAGGAGGCAGTTACAAAAGCTAAAGACTTAATGAAAGGAGCTGAGTAAAATGTCAAAATTTAAATTAAAAGTAGTAACATCACATAAAATTCTTTTAGATAAAGAAGTTGATTTTATTATGTTAAGAACAACAGAAGGTGATATGGGAATACTTGCTAATCACTCTCCATTTGTTTCTGAACTCTCCATAGGTGAAATGAAAATAAGAGAGGACTCAGTAGAAGAATCATATTTTTTATCTGGAGGTTTCATAGAAGTTTCAAATAATAATGTTGTTACTATTTTGGCTGATGAAGCTATGCTTACGAAAGATATAAATCTTGAAAAAGCTAGAAGAGAAGCTGAAAAAGCAGAAGAGAAGCTGAAAAAGATAAAAGAAGACAAAGATATTATAATTACACAAAGAGCACTTCAAGAAGCTTTAACAAAAGTTAGATTGGGAGAAAAAAGAATATAAATTAAAAATAAATTTTAAAAAAAGTTATAGCAAAAAAAATTTGTTGTAACTTTTTTTTAAATAAAAAAACAATTGAAAATTTAATAAAATATAAATTCATTACTAAAAAAGTAATGAATTTATATGGAAATAATATGTTTTTTTATAAACAAATGATTTACAAAATTACTAGAAAGGTGTAAAATAAAAGTAATATTATTTTAATAATAAACAAGGAGGGATAATTAGAATGGGATACAATGTAACGACAAAACATTTTGAAGAATTGTTGAAAGAATTGAGCAAAGGATATAAAATCTATGCTCCTAAAAGATTTCCAAAACAGGGGAGATACTCAGATACTGATATAGTAAGATATGATAGAGTATATTCAACAGGTGAAATTGTTCATGATGTAAAATCTAACTATGCTGCTAAGGAGGTATTAAGTCCTTTAACAGAAACGGTTTTATACTTTACAGATGAGGAGTATAAAGAAGCTAAAGTTGTAGATGATAGACCTATGCTAGTTTTTGCAAGAGCGTGTGATATAAATTCAGTAAAAAGATATGATGATATTTATTTGAAAAATGGAAATTTTGAAGATTCATATTACAAAAGAGTGAGAGAGAAAATTAAATTTGTTCTAATGGAATGTCCATCAAAAGGTTGGGATACTTGTTTTTGTACTTCTATGGGAACAGCTGAAGCTGAGGAATATGCATTTGGAGTAAAATTCACAGAAACTGGAGTTTTAGTTGAAGTGAAAGATGAAGCATTTAAAGTCTGTTTTAAGGATGCTGAAAAAACTGAATTTAAAGTTACACCAGTATCCGAAAATGAAAGAACAGTTAAAATTCCAGAAATAAATGATAAAGAAACTCAAATGGCTATAAAAAAACTAAAAATGTGGGAAGAGTTTGATAAGAGATGTTTAATGTGTGGTAGTTGTACTATTTCATGTTCTACTTGTACTTGTTTTACTACTTATGATATGAACTATTCTACTGATACTAATGCTGGAGAGAGAAGAAGAATTAATGCTTCTTGCCATGTAGATGGGTATACAGATATGGCTGGTGGACATTCATTTAGAAAAGCTGGTGGAGAAAGAATGAGATTTAAAGTTATGCATAAAATACATGATCATAAAAAGAGATTTAAAGAGCATAATATGTGTGTTGGATGTGGAAGATGTGATGATAATTGCCCAGTATTAATCTCTTTTTCAACAACAGTAAATAAATTAGCTGCTGAGGTTGATAAATTAAATGGAGGTACTAAATAATGAAAAATCTAATTATGCCAACACCATATAAAATTATAGAAGTAATAAAAGAAACAGAACTTGAATTTATTTTTAAAGTTGAATATCCAAAAGCTGGAGAAATTCAATTTGGACAATTTATGCAACTGTCTTTACCTCAAGTTGGAGAATGTCCAATATCTGTAACTGATTTTTCTGCTGAAGAGGGATGGATTCAATTTCTAATAAGAAGAGTTGGAATAGTAACAGATAAAGTATTTGAACTTCGTGCTGGAGATATGATACCTTTAAGAGGACCTTATGGGAAAGGTTTTGATATGAAAAACTATGGAAACAAAAAAGTTATAATTGTTACTGGTGGTTCAGGACTTGCCCCTATAAGATCTTTTATAAATCATGTTTACAAAAATCCTAATTGTGTAGAATCTATGGAACTTTTATTTGGATTCAAAGATGAAAAATCAATTCTATTTAGAGAGGAAGTTTTAAAATGGAGAAAAAATCATCCTATGATTTTAACTGTAGATAAAGGTTGTGGAATAGATGGAGAATGTGTTGGATTAGTAACAGAATATGTACCACATTTAAAATTACTAAATTCTAATTTTGACAACTTAGAAGTAATCATAGTAGGACCACCAAATATGATGAAATATACAGCTATTGAATTTGAAAAAATAGGTGTACCAGCAGAAAAAATATGGCTATCTTTTGAAAGAAAAATGTCATGTGCTGTAGGAAAATGTGGACACTGTAGAATAGATGAAACTTATGTGTGCTTAGAAGGTCCTGTATTTAATTATACTCAAGCTAAAAATTTAGTTGACTAAGGGAGGGTAAAAAGTGAACCATGATATAAATATAACTAAACTAAAATTAAATTGTTTCCGTCAATCAAAAATACCTGGGGAGTTTATGCTTCAACTTCGTGTTCCAGGAGGATTAATACAAGCAAAATATTTAACTGTTGTTCAACATATTGCTGAGGCTTGGGGAGATGGAACTTTCCACATGGGTCTTAGACAAACTTTAAATGCACCAGGAATAAAGTTTGAAAATATAGATGCAGTAAATGCCTATATAGAGGAGTACATAAAAGTTACAGATGTTGAGATGTGTGAAGCTGAAATGGAAGTAAACAAAGCTGGGTATCCAACAATAGGGGCAAGAAATGTAATGGCATGTATCGGAAATTCTCATTGTATTAAAGCCAATTTCAATACTTGGGAATTAGCTAGAAAACTTGAGAAAAGAGTATTCCCAAGTCACTATCATATAAAAATGTCTATTGCAGGATGTCCAAATGACTGTGCTAAAGGTCATTTTAATGATTTTGGAATAATAGGAGTAACTAAACCTAAGTACTTAAAGGATAGATGTATAGGTTGTGGAAGATGTGTTAAAGTCTGTGAACATTCAGCAACAAGAGTTTTATCACTAGTAAATCATAAGATAGAAAAAGATAGTTGTTGTTGTGTAGGTTGTGGAGAATGTGTAGAAGCATGTCCAGCTTCAGCATGGGTAAGACCAGAACAAAAATTATATAGAATAATAATTGGTGGAAGAACAGGAAAACAATATCCAAGAATGGGAAAAATGTTCTTAAACTGGGTTACTGAAGATGTTGTTATTAAGGTTATTGAAAACTGGCAAAACTTCTCAGCTAACGTACTACATAATAAACCTGTATATCTTCACGGAGGTCATTTAATTGACAGAGCAGGGTATCAAAAGTTTAAAGAATTAATGTTGAAGGGTGTAAATTTAAATCCTGAGGCATTAGTTGCTCAAAGAATAATGTGGGCTGAAACAGAATATAGAGCTAATATAAATGTTAAAGCAATAGGAACTCATCCTAGTACTGGAGATTCTTATACTTTATAAAAATTGAAAATATAAAGGGGAATTCTTTTAAGAGTTCCCCTTTTTTTTTATCCTAATATAGGGTATACTCTATAATATATTAATATAAATTATGAGGTGAGATAATTGATACTGGGAATTACAGGAGGAATAGCAAGTGGAAAATCAACTGTTAGTAATTTTCTTAAAGAATTAGGAATTGAAGTTTTAGATGCTGATGTATTGTCAAGGGAAATAATAAAAGAAAATGAAAAAGCTCTTTTGAATATATTTGGAAGTGAAATCTTTATAAAAAAAAAAAAAGAAAATATTATTAATAGAAAAAAAATTCGAGAAATAGTTTTTAATAATAAAAAAAAATTAGAACTTTTAAATAATTTAATACATCCAAAAATTATTGAAAAATTTGAAAATAGAAAAAAATTAAGTAGAGAAGAAAAAAATAAAGATATTATAGTATTTGATATTCCACTTCTATTTGAAAAAAATTTAGAATATTTATGTGATTATATTCTAACTATTTATGTAGAAAAAAATATTCAAATAGAGAGAATAATTAAAAGAGATAAAAGTAATTATGAACTGGCTATGAAAATAATTGATTCTCAGATGAAAATAAATGAAAAAATCCAAAAATCCAACTTTATTATTAATAATAATGGAACAAAAGAGGAATTGAAAAAAAAATTAAGTGATATTTTAAAACAGATAATAGAAAAATAATAGGATGAGAATAGATAAGATATGCTTTTTTCTTGTGTATAAATGAAAAATGCGGTAAAATTAATAAAATAATAAAATAATAAAATAATAAAATAATAAAATAATAAAATAATAAAATAATAAAATAATAAAATTTTTAATTTAATTAGATATAAAGATAACTGGGAGTGATAAAATTTTGAAAGGCATAAATAGTTTAGATATAGTAGCGCCAGCAGGAGACATTGAAAAGTTTTATGCAGCAATAGATGCAGGTGCAGATGAAGTGTACATGGGACTTCAAGGTTTTGGAGCTAGAAAAAGTGCAAAAAACTTTACAATGACAGAATATAAAGCAGCGATAGATTACGCACATGAAAGAGGGAGTAAAGTTTTGTTAACTTTAAATACTGTTATGATGGACGGTGAAATAGAAGCTCTTTATCACAATTTAAATGAATTATATAAAACGGGACTAGATGCTATAATAGTTCAGGATATTGGAATGTTTAATTATTTAAAAAATAATTTTCCCAAAATAGAGATTCATGGTAGCACTCAAATGACTGTGTCTAATCATATTGAAGCTGAATATTTAAGAGAAATTGGATTTAATAGAGTTGTATTAGCAAGAGAGTTAACGCTTGAAAATGTTAGAGAAATAAGAAAAAATACGACTATAGGACTAGAGGTATTTGTTTCAGGTTCTCTATGTGTTAGTTATTCAGGAAACTGTTATATGAGTAGTTTTATAGGTGGAAGAAGTGGAAATAGGGGTATGTGTGCTCAGCCATGTAGAAAAACATATACAATAAATGGAAAAGAAGAAGGCTATGTACTCAGCCCTAAAGACCAACTTATGGGTAAAAAAGAGATAGATTATTTGAGAGAAATAGGAATAAATTCCATAAAAATAGAAGGAAGGATGAAAGAAGCCTCCTATGTTTTTGAACTTACTAGTTATTATAAAGCTCTTATAGAGGGGAAAAATAGCGAAGAAAGAGTTTCTCATATATTTAATAGGGGGTATAGTAAAGGATACGCCTATGACGAACAAGAGAACATAATAAATAAAAATTTTTCATTTAATATAGGAAAAAAATTAGGAACATTTAACGGGAAAGAAATTAAGCTTATTGAAAATGTTAGATTTGGAGATGGTGTTTCGTATCTATCTAAAGAGTATGAAAAATTAGGTGGTTCTTATTTAAGTAAATTAGTTATTAAAACCTATGATAAAAATAGAGAAAAATCTAGAGCTAGTAGTGAAGAAAAGGATAGAGTAGGAATTGTGGGAGAAACTCTAATAATAAAAGATATACCTGTGGGAACTAGGTATCTATATAAAACTTATGATAAAAATATAGAAGATAAAATTGAAAATGAAAAAAAACAAATAGAAAAAAAGATTTTAATATCAGGAGTATTTAAAGCAAGTTTAAACAAATATCCAGAACTTAGATTTTATTATAGTAATTTATACGGAAAAGAAGTAGAGTTTACAATAATCGGAGAAAAATTAGTAGAACTTGCAGGAAAAAAAGCAGTAACTTCAGAGCAAATATCAGAGAAATTAAATGAGTTAGGAGGATCTTCTTTTATTCTAGAAAAAATAAAAATAGAGATAGAAGATAATTTGTTTATTCCTATGTCTATAATTAAAAGAATGAGAAGAGATTGTGTAGAAGAGTTAACAGATATAATAGTAGATAGCTATAAAAGAAAAGAAGAACCAGGGGGAAAATGGAATTTAGAAGAAAATAATTTGAGGAGCCATTATAATGTTGAAAAAAAAGAGATAATAGTTTCAGCGATTGTTGAAACAGAAGAACAAAAACAAAAATTAATAGAGTTAGGTATAAATAAAATATACTACACTGGAACAAAGATTGTGAGGGAAGATAGAATAAAAAATATTATATATCAAGGGGATTTAGCTAATAATTTAATGGATATAATTAAAAATCCCAGTGAAAAATTAACTCTTCACTGGGGATTAAATGTGACTAATTCATATACTTTAGATAAATTTTCAAAGAATAAAAAAATAGATACAGTTATATTGTCTCCTGAGCTAAGTTTTGAAAAGATAAAAAAATTGAGAGAAACGTCTATAAAAAAAGCTTTGCTTATCTATTCTAAACCTAAAATTATGCATATAGAAGCATCGGTTGTAAAGAAAAATTCTATAATAATTAATGATAAAGGTGATGAATTTAAAGTTGAGATAAATAGCTTTGGTAATAGTGAAGTTTATTTAACAAGGGCACTAAATATAACTCAAAATATGAAAGAAATAAGAACTCTAAATATAGATGAGGTAGTACTAGAATTTAAGAATGAAACATTAGAAGAGATAGAAAAAATAGTGGTTGAAATAAAGGAGCGAAAAGATGAAGGACGAGAATCCTCAGGTTATAATTATTGGAAAGGGGTGTTTTAATGAATAATAAATTAGTTAAAAATTTTGGAACATGGTTTGGACTGGGAGAAATGAAGAAAGCACCAGGAACTTTTGGAACTTTAGGTGGGATACCAATTTTTATTTTTTTGAATTACATAAGACAATTTTTTTCTAACAGCATGATGTATAATTCATTTTATTTTGTATTTTTAATGACATTTTTTGCTTTTGCAGTGTATATATCCGATATTTGTGAAAGAGAAATATATAAGAAAAAAGACCCTCAGGAAGTAGTTATAGACGAAGTATTAGGATTTTTAACAACTCTCTTTCTTATAAATCCCTCAGGATTAAAAGAAAATATAACTGCTATTTTGCTAGGATTTATTATTTTTAGAATATTAGATATAACTAAGATAGGACCTATTGATAAATCGCAAGCTATTGGTAATGGAATAGGAGTAGTTTTAGATGATTTTTTAGCAGGAATGATAGGAAATTTTATTATGGTTTCAATATGGACAGTGATATTTTAGATGAAGGCAATTTTAATAATAGTAGGAACTGAATTTTTAAACGGTGGAATGATAGATACAAATAGTTTATATATAGCTGAAGAGCTAAATAAGTATGGAATTGAAATTGAATCTAAAATTACTGTTAGGGATTTTATACCTGAAATAATTAAAATTTTAAAATATGCTAAAGAAAATAGTGATTTAATAATAGTAACAGGGGGCTTAGGTCCTACAATAGATGATATAACAAAGGAAGCTATAGGAGAATTTTTAAATAAAAAACTTATTGTAGAGGAAGAAGATGTTATAGAACTAAAATTAAAATTTAAAAAATTAAATATAGATTTTATATATGAAAATTATAAAGAAATTGAAAAACCACAGGGATCTATTAGTTTTAAAAATGATGTTGGAATGGCGCCATCTATCTACGTAGATGGAGTAGCTGCTTTTCCTGGTGTTCCAAGAGAATTACATAATTTGTTTCCTAAATTTATAAAATGGTATAGAGATGAATTTATTCAAGAAATAGATGCTATTTATATTAAAGATATAATAACAGTAGGGATACCAGAATCAATTTTAGAAGAAAAAATAAAAAGTATTTTTACAGTGAAAGAAATATACTATGAATTTTTAATTAAGGATTATGGAATACTTGTAAGATTTCAATGTAAAATGAGTAAAAAAAACATAGTGGAAAAAATAATAAAAAACCTGTATAATATCATAGGTAATAATATTCTTGGAGAAGATGATGATAGAGGAGAAATTCTTCTTATAAATATGTTAAGAGAAAAAGGGTATAAATTATCAGTGGCAGAATCGTGTACTGGAGGATTACTTTCATCTAAAATAGTAGATGTTTCAGGAGCATCTACTATTTTTCATGAGGGGCTTGTAACATATAGTAATAGCTCTAAAAATAAAAGATTAAATATTTCAGAAGAAATTTTAAATAAGTATGGAGCCGTAAGTAGTGAAGTAGCTCTTGAAATGCTAAAAGGTTTAGGTACAAATGTAGGAATTTCAGTTACAGGAATAGCAGGACCTCATGGAGGAACAGTTGAAAAACCTATTGGAACTGTCTATATTGGAATAAAAATAAATGAAGATTACTATGTTGAGAAGTATAGTTTTAAAGGCACTAGAAAAAGAATAAGAGAAAAAGTTGTACTTCAAGCACTATTTAATAGTATTAAATTTTTAAAAAATTAAGAAAGTAAAGTATAGGAGAAAATTAAATGAAATTAGAGATTAAATTTTTAAATTCAGTAAGATTAATAAAGTTATTAATAGCTGCCAGTAGATGGTTGTCAAAATATTCTGATGTACTTAATGATTTAAATGTTTACCCAGTTCCAGATGGAGATACAGGAACCAATATGTCTATGACTCTTCAATCAGTGGAAAACGAGTTGATAAAACTAAATCATGAACCTAAAATGGAAGAACTTGCTGAAATAGTCTCAGAGGCAATTCTATTAGGAGCTAGAGGTAATTCAGGAACTATATTATCACAAATTATTCAAGGTTTTTTATCTGGAATAAAAGATAAAGAAGAAGTAAGTGTAGAAGATGTTGCAAATGCGTTTAGATTAGCTAAGGAAAAAGCTTATGAAGCGGTAATAGACCCAGTTGAAGGGACTATGTTAACAGTAATAAGAAGAGTGGCTGAAGAAGCTATGAAATACAAAGGTCCAAAAGATGATTTTGTGCTATTTTTAATTTTTGTAAAAAATGTTGCTCATGAAGCAGTGGAAGATACACCAAATTTGCTACCTAAATTAAAAGAAGCTGGAGTAGTTGATGCTGGAGGAAAAGGTATATTCTATATATTAGAAGGATTTGAAAAATCAATAACAGATCCCGAAATGTTAAAGGACTTAGAAAGAATAGTTAAGTCTCAAGCTAGAAGAAAAGAAAAACTTGATATGCCCATAATGGGCTATGAACTGGAAGAAATAAAATTTAAATATTGTACAGAATTCATAATAGAAGCTGAAAATATTGATTTAAAACTATATAAAGATAAAATTATAAATTATGGAGATTCAGTAGTATGTGCTCAAACATCAAAAAAAGTGAAGACACATCTTCATACGAATAATCCAGGTGCAATACTTGAAATAGCGGTACAATATGGAAATATAACAAATATAAAAATTGAAAATATGGAGATTCAACATAAAAATAAATTTTATCAACATCATCCAACTGAAGATGAGTATATTCATGAAATAACTGAAGTTAAAGAAAAATATATGTTTAAAGACAACAGCGAAAAAGAAAAAGCTTTTTATGCAATATCAGATAATGGAGAAATTGGAAACTTATTTTTAGATAATGGTGCTACAGCTGTTCTTTTTGGTGGACAAACACAAAACCCAAGTGTTGCAGATATAGAAGAGGGATTAAAGAAAATAAATGCTAAAAAAATTATTATTTTACCTAATAATAAGAATATAATTGGAGCGGCTAAATTAGCAGCTGAAAGATCAGAGAAAGAAATTTTAGTTTTAGAAACAACATCCATGCTGGAAGGTAATTATGTAATTAAAAATTCTTATGAAAGTATTGAAAATATATTAATTGATAAATTAAGAAATTACTCTATTGAAATAACTCAAGCGGTGAGAGATACAAAATCTAATGATTTAGAAATCTCACAAAATGATTATATAGCTTTAGTAAATGGAAAAATAACTAATAAAAACTTAACATTAGTAGGATTAATAGAAGAATTGTATTTAAAATATATAACTAAAGAAACTTTAAACGTTTTCACAGTTATAGGAAAAAATACTAGTATAGATGGAAATAACGCAGTAAAAAAAATAAACAGTAGTATTAAATATGAAGAAATATTAGGAGGACAAGAAAATTATCACTATTATATTTATATAGAAAATAAAAATCCTAATATGAGTGAAATAGCAATAGTAACAGATTCTACATCAGATTTAACATCTGAACTTATAGGAGATTTAAAAATAGATATAATCCCTATGAAAATTAAACTAGAAGGTTCTGATTACTATAAAGATGGAGTGGATATAACAAAAGATGAATTTTGGGATAGATTGTTAAAAGAAACAACTATTCCAAAAACTTCACAACCTTCCCCTGCAGAATTTAAAGAAGTATATGAAAAACTAATAGAGAAAGGGTATAAAAAAATAATATCTATACATATATCAGGAAAACTAAGTGGTACTCAGCAAGCAGCAAGAGTAGCTAAAGGAATGATAATAGGAAGAGAAAATGATATAATAGTTGTAGATTCGAAATCAGTTACATTTGGTCTAGGTCATGTAGTGATAGAAGCTGCTAAAATGGCAAAAGAAAAGAAAAATTGCGAAGAGATATTAACTTGGCTAGAAAATATACAAGGAAAAAATAAAGTTTATTTTGTGGTAAATGATTTGAAATATTTAGTAAAGGGTGGAAGATTAGGAAAAGCATCTGGAGTTATAGGAGGATTGTTAAATTTAAAACCAATTCTTAAACTTGAAGATGGGGAAGTAACTGTGGCAGGAAAAGTTTTTGGAGAAAAAGGAGCACTAAATTTTATTACCAAGTTAGTAAAATCGGAAGTAAATAAAGGTGGAATTATCGTTAATAGTGGTTGGGGTGGAAAAGAAGAAGAATATGAAAACTCCCTAAAACTTAGAGAATCATTGGAAGGAATAGAGAATCTGGAACTAAAAGATACATATAAAATTGGAGTTACAATTGGAACACATTCAGGACCAGTATACGGACTTGGGGTAGTACATAAAATATAGGGAGTGGTAAATATAATGGCTATATTAGTTTGTGGTGGAGCAGGTTATGTAGGGAGTCACGTAACAAAATTATTATTAGAAAAAGGTAGAGAGGTTATTGTCTTAGATAATCTTCAAATAGGACATGTAGATGCTGTTGATTCAAGAGCTAAATTACTGTTAGGAGATTTACGAGATACTGAATTTATGGAAAGTGTATTTAAAAATAACTCCATTGAGGGAGTTATTCATTTTGCAGCGGATTCATTAGTGGGAGAAAGCTGTATAGAACCACTTAAATATTATGAAAATAATGTTTCTGGGGCAATATCATTACTACGTCATATGAAAGAAAATAATGTTTCTAAAATTGTATTTTCATCTACAGCAGCAACATACGGTGAGCCAGAAAATATTCCAATACTTGAAACAGATAAAACCTGCCCAACAAATCCTTACGGAGAGACAAAACTTGCTGTGGAAAAAATGTTGCAATGGTCCGAGGAAGCTTACGGAATAAAATATATAGCACTTAGATATTTTAATGTGGCTGGAGCACATGAAACAGGAGAAATAGGTGAAGACCATACAGTGGAAACTCATTTAATTCCTATTATTTTACAAGTTGCGTTAGATAAAAGAGATAAAATTTCCATATATGGTGATGATTATCCAACTAAGGATGGGACTTGTATCAGAGATTATATCCATGTGATGGATCTTGCAGACGCTCATATAAAAGCATTGGAAAGATTAGAAAATGGAGGAACTAGTACAATTTATAACTTAGGAAATGGAGAAGGATTTTCAGTTAAAGAAGTTATTGAAAGCGTAAGAAGAGTAACAAAGCACTCTATACCAGCTGAAATATCACCTAGAAGAGCAGGAGACCCTGCAGTACTCATAGCAAGTTCTAAAAAAGCTATGAAAGAATTGAATTGGAAACCTAAATACGATACAATAGAAAAAATAATTGAAACAGCTTGGAAGTGGCATAGCACTCATCCAAATGGATATGGAGATTAGATAAAAATATGAGAATTTTTAGATTCGACGAAATTAATTCAACAAATATTTATGGAAAAGAGATGGAAACTATTGAAAATTATGATTTAATAATAGCTAAAAAACAAAGTTTAGGAAGAGGTAGAAGAGGAAATGTCTGGGAATCAGAACTAGGAGCTGGACTTTTTACTTTTATAATAGAAAATAGCGAAAATTTAGAGCTTGAAAAAGTCTTAAAATTACCATTAGTAATAGGATTAGGAGTTTTAAAAGCACTTAAAAATCATCCAGAACTTATATTTAATAAAAATTTAGATTTTAAATTTAAATGGACTAATGATATATATTTAAATAATAAAAAAATAAGTGGTATTTTAATAGAAAAATATAAAAATTTTTTTATTATAGGGATTGGAATTAATATTAATAATAAAGAATTTAAAGAAGTGGCGGAAAAAGCAACTTCTATTTCAAAAGAATTAGGAAAAGATTTAGATATAGAAAACATTATTTTTTCCATTATTATAGAAATAAAGAAACAATATAAAGATTTTATAAATGGAGGTTGGAAAAAAATACTAGAAGAGATAAATAAGTATAATTATCTAAAGGATAAAGATATTGAAGTTTTTGGAATTAATGAAGAGATTGAAGGACGAGCGGGGACCATAAGCGAAGATGGAACTTTGGAAATAGTCACATTAAGAGGAATAAGAAAACTAAATATAGGTGAAGTACATATAAAAGTTTAATAAGCTAAAGTTTGGGAGGGAAAATTTGAAAGAAAAAAAAATTCCACAACATATAGCTATAATAATGGACGGTAATGGAAGATGGGCAAAACAAAGATTTTTACCAAGAACATTAGGACATAGTGAGGGAGTAAAAAATTTAAAGAGAATATTAATTCACGCTCAAAAATTAGAAGTAAAATATCTTACGGTTTATGCTTTTTCAACTGAAAATTGGAAAAGGACTAAAGAAGAAGTGGAAACTTTAATGGGATTATTTAAGATTTATATAAAAAAAGAGGAAAAAACATTTCAAAAAAATAATGTTAAATTTATAGTTTCTGGAAGAAAAGAAAATATTTCAGAAGATTTATTAATGGCAATAGAAAAACTATCAGAAAAAACAAAATTAAATACAGGAATAACACTAAATATTGCATTTAATTACGGTGGTCGTTCAGAAATAATAGATGCAGTAAATAAAATAATAGAATCAGGTGAAAAAAATATAAATGAAACAACATTTGAAAAATATTTGTATAATAATATTCCAGATCCTGAACTTTTAATTAGAACTAGTGGAGAAATAAGAATTTCAAATTTTTTGTTATGGCAAATAGCTTATTCAGAGATATATGTTACGGATAAATTGTGGCCAGATTTTAAAGAGAAAGATTTTGAAGATGCAATAGTAAATTTCAACGAAAGAGAACGTAGGTTTGGAGGTATTAATGTTTAATCGAGTATTAATTTCAGTTTTTGGGATACCATTACTAGCATATATTTATTATTACGGAGGAATACCGTTACTTATATTTATAAATTTGATAGTGGGAGTAGGGCTATATGAATTTTTTACTATGGCAGAAAAATCTGAAAAGAAAGTATATAAATATATAGGTATATTCACAGGACTTTTAATACCGAATTTAACATATTTAAAAATTAATTCAAATATAAATATTGAAAAAGTAGATATTTTAATAATTTTAACTATTGTATTAATGGGATATAGAGTTTTTAAAAATAAAGTAGAAAATACAAGTACCGAAATAAGTGTAACTTTAATAGGAATAATTTATGTATCATGTTTTTTATCTTATATGCTATTAATTGGATCTTTTCCCCAGGGAGGAAAAATTCTTTTAATTTTACAAGTTTTAGTTTGGATATGTGATACATTTGCATATTTTATAGGAATAAAATTTGGAAGAAAAATATTTAAAAGAGGTTTTAGTAAGATAAGTCCTAAAAAATCAATTGAAGGTGCTATAGGAGGAACTTTTTTTACTGTTATAACACTTATTTTAATAAATAAATATTTGAATATATTTATTGGTGAGTTTATTATATTAAAACTTGTTTTTATGGGAGTTTTGATAAGTTTTTTTATTCAAATTGGAGACCTTGCAGAATCAATGTTTAAAAGAGAATTTAAAATAAAAGATTCAGGAAGAATATTGGGAAATCATGGTGGAATTTTAGATCGTTTTGATAGTTTTATTTTTGTTATTCCAGTTGCTTATTATAGCTTGAAATATTTAATGTTATATTAATTGATAGTGCAGCTTGATAGAGCTGCTTTTTCACTATAATATAAATGGGAGAAAATTATGAAAAAAATATCTATCTTGGGCTCAACAGGTAGTATAGGAATAAATGCATTGGAAGTAATAAGAAACTCAAAAGAGTTTAAAATAATCGCTTTAACAGGACATAAAAACTATGAATTACTTATAGAACAAATAGAAGAATTTAAACCTAAATATGTTTCTGTAGGAACAAAAATAGGGGTAAGGAAAATAAAAGATAAATTTCCAAAAATAAAAGTATTTTTAGGTGAAGAGGGATTAAAGTTTATTGGTGGGTTAGACGAAAGTGATATTTTATTAACAGCAGTAAGTGGTGCTATAGGAATTGATGCTACTATTGAGGCAATAAAAAAAGAAAAAAGAATAGCTCTAGCTAATAAAGAAACAATGGTTGCAGCAGGGGATTATATAAATATTTTGATGAAAAAATATCCTAAAGCAGAAATACTACCAGTAGATAGTGAACATTCAGCTATATTTCAATCTTTATTAGGTGGAAAAAAAAATGAAATTTCAAAATTAATAATAACAGCTAGTGGTGGAACATTTAGAGGAAAGACAAAAGAGGAACTTAAAAATGTAACAGTTAATGAAGCATTAAAACATCCTAACTGGTCCATGGGAAAAAAAATAACAATAGATTCTTCAACTTTAGTAAATAAAGGTTTAGAAATAATAGAGGCACATCAATTATTTGGAATAAGTTATGATAATATAGAAGTCCTTGTCCATCCTCAAAGTATAGTTCACTCCATGGTTGAATTTAAAGATAGTAGTATAATAGCCCAGCTTGGAGTTCCAGATATGAAACTTCCTATTCAATATGCGTTTACTTATCCTTTAAGAAAAGAAAATCATATAATGGAGAAATTAGATTTTTCAAAAATTTCAACTTTGACTTTTGAAAAACCTGATACTGATACATTTAAAGGTATAGAATTAGCCTTTAAGGCAGGGAGAATAGGAGGAACTATGCCTTCAGTTTTAAACGCAGCAAATGAAGTAGCTGTAGAGTTATTTTTAAAAGGTAAGATAAAATTTTTAGAAATTTATGATATAATAATTGAAAGTATGGATCGACATATTCCTTTAGAAGTAACTTCAATAGAAATAATAAAGGAATCAGATAAAAAAACTAGGGAATATATTAAAAATAAATATAATTTTATTAAATAACTAATCAAATGAGGTAAAAAAATGGGGAAAATAATAGTGATAGAAGGAACTGACTCTAGTGGAAAAGAAACACAGAGTGAGAGATTAGAAAAAAATTTAATAAGTCTCGGAATAAATGTAAAAAAAATTTCTTTTCCAAATTATAAAAGTCCGGCTTGTGAACCTGTAAAAATGTATTTAGCTGGAGAATTTGGAATAGAACCTGGAAAGATAAATCCATACCCAATATCTATGATGTATGCCATAGATAGGTATGCTTCTTTTAAACAAGACTGGGGAAAGTTTTATGAAGAAGGCGGAATAATAGTAACAGATCGTTATACAACTTCAAATATGGTTCATCAAGCCTCTAAAATAGATAATAAAAATGAAAAAATAAAATATTTAAATTGGTTAGAAGATTTAGAGTATAATAAAGTAGAAATACCTAAACCAGATATGGTTATTTTTTTAAATATGCCCACAGAATTTGCTGAAAAACTGATGATAACAAGAAAAAATAAAATAACAGGAGAAAACAAAAAAGATATTCATGAGCAAAACTTATCCTATTTAAAAAAATCTCATGAAAATGCCTGTGAAATATCAAAAATTAAAGGTTGGAAAGAAGTTCTATGTGTGAATGGAAAGGAAATAAAAACAATAGATGAAATAAGTGAAGAGATTTTATCCCTTGTAAAAAAATTAATTTAGTTGACGAGAGGAGAAAAAATGGAGATTTTAATAGCTTTATTAGTTTTAGGCATAATAGTTTTAATACATGAATTAGGGCATTTTTTATCTGCAAAATTATTTAAAATGCCAGTGAAAGAATTTGCTATAGGAATGGGACCAGCAGTATACTCATATAAAGGAAACTTAACAACTTATTCCTTTAGATCTATCCCAATAGGTGGTTTTGTTAGCATAGATGGAATGGAAGTTGATAGTACATTAGAGGATGGATTTAATACAAAACCTGCTTATCAAAGATTTATAGTATTATTTGCAGGGGTATTTATGAATTTTTTATTAGCATTTCTAATAATATTTTCTTTACTTATGATAAAAGGGAAACCAGTTCAAATAAATGAAGCAATTATAGGAAGTATAAATAAAGAAAGTTTAGCAAATGATATTTTAATGATCAATGATAAAATAATTAAAATTGATGGTTCTGATATAGAATCTTGGAATGATATATCTAAAATATTAGGAATGTATACAAAAGAAGAAGATAATACTAGTGGTGTGAAAGAAAAATATATTAATATAGAATTATTAAGAAAAGATGAAAAGATGGAGATACAGGTGCCATTAATATATTCTAAAAATGAAAAAAAATATTATTTAGGAATAATTCCAAGTTTCACAATAGAAAAATTTTCTTTTATAAGTGGAATAAAAGCTTCTAGTAAGTCTTTTATAAATATTTTTACAGAAACTTTAATGGGATTTAAAATGCTTGTATCAGGAAAAGTACACCGTGAGGAAATAAGTGGACCACTGGGAATAATAAAAGTTGTAGGAGAGGCTAGTAAAGGTGGGTTAGGTCTTCTTTTATGGTTAACAACAATGCTTTCAGTAAATATAGGTATTTTTAATCTTTTACCATTTCCTGCATTAGATGGTGGAAGAATAATTTTTGTTATTCTTGAAATGTTTAAAATAAAAGTAAATAAGAAAATAGAAGAAAGAATACACACAGCAGGAATGGTCATTTTATTTGCAGTTATAATATATATAACAGGAAATGATATATTTAACTTCACAAAATAATAGAGAAAGTAGGCTGAAAAATTATGATATTTAAGAGAACAGAGCTTCTTTTAGGCACAAAAAATTTAGAGAAACTAAAAAAATCTCATATAATAATTTTTGGTGCAGGAGGAGTGGGAGGATTTGCAATTGAAGGGCTTGTTCGTGGGGGAATAGGAGAGATTTCAGTTGTAGATTTTGATACAGTAGATATAACAAATTTAAATAGACAGATAATAGCTACAACGTTAACAGTTGGAATGAGTAAAGTTCAGGCAATTAAAGAAAGAGTTTTGCTTATTAATAAAGATATAAAGGTTAATATTTTTAAGGAAAAATTTACAGATGAAAGTGTAAATATTTTTTTTAATGATGAGAGTAGTTATACATATATTGTTGATGGGATAGACCTGGTAACGCATAAGATAAGACTTATTGAAGAAGCTAAAAAAAGAAACATTCCTATCATCTCATCTATGGGAACAGGAAATAAAATAAATCCAATGATGCTAAAAGTTTCAGATATAAGCAAAACTTCAGTATGTCCTCTAGCTCGTGTAATGAGAAAAGAGTTAAGAGATAGAAGAATAAATAAAGTTAAAGTAGTATATTCAGAGGAAATACCTAGAAAACCAGAAAATCTAGAAAAAAATAGAGAAAAAGGTTATAATGTAGGTAGCATATCCTTTGTTCCATCTGTGGCAGGTTTAATAATTGCAAGTGAGGTAATAAAAGACATTTGTGATTTAAAATAAAATATTAAAGGAGAGTGAAATATGATATTTGATTCATTTTTAACACCACTAAACACAATAAAATACCCTAAGGTATTAAAAGAGACAATTGAGCATTTAAAAACAATTAAATTTAATGAAATGGAAGTTGGAAAATATGAAATAAAAGGAAAAGATATTTTTTTCATGCTTTCTGAGTATGAATCTTATGATAAAAGTGAAAGAATAATAGAAGCACACAAAGAATATGTAGATATTCAATTTGTAGTAAAAGGAGAGGAAAAAATAGGTTATGGTGTATTTTCATCTAACAATATTTTAAAAACAGAATATAATGAAACTAAAGATTTACTTGTTTATGAAAAACTAGAGTCAGAGTCAGAGCTTGTTTTAATCCCTGGAGTTTTTGCAGTGTTTTTCACAGAAGAACCTCATAGACCATGTTGTAAAAATAATGAAAAGATGAAAGTAAAGAAAGTGGTTGTAAAAATTAGAAAGTCTTTGTTAGTGTAGTTGTATAGTATAATTAAAACCCCTTTAAATTAATATATTTTATTAATTTAAAGGGGTTTTTTATATAGCCATAGCGAGTGCTATGGCTCCTAGTAAGCCAGAATTTTCCCCAAGACCTGGGGGAACAATATAGTTATCTATATTTTCTAAAATTTCTTGTGTTTGAACATAATTATTTAATAATTCTTTCACATTTTTTCTAATTAGAGGAAATAAGTGAGTTTGTTTCATAACACCACCTCCGAGAATTATTTTTTCAGGAGAAACTGTAAGAATATAACTAACAAGTGCTTGAGCAATGTAATATGCCTCTATTTCCCAAGCTTTGTGATTAGAAGGAAGCTCGTAAGCTTTCATTCCCCAACGTTCTTCAATGGCTGGTCCTGAAGCTAACCCCTCAAAACAATCATTGTGAAATGGACATTTTCCTATATAAGTATCTTCAGAATGTCTTCTAATAAAAATATGACCCATCTCAGGATGAAGCATTCCATGAATAAGCTTGCCAGAAGATAAAACTCCGCCTCCAATTCCAGTTCCTATAGTTAAGTAAAGACAGTTTTTAAGACCTTTAGCAACTCCCCAAGTTCCTTCGCCCAATGCTGCACCATTAACATCTGTGTCAAAAGCCATGGGAATATCAAGATATTTTTTCAATTCACCAATTAAATTAAAATCACTCCAATATTTTTTAGGTGTTTTAGTTATATAACCATAAGTATTAGAGTCAGGATTTGGGTCAATAGGACCAAAAGAACCAATTCCAATAGCAGTTACTCCTTTATTTTTAAAAAAATTATAAACTTTTAGAAGTGTAATTTTAGGTTCCTCAGTTGGAAAAATAATTTTATCTAAAATATCTCCATTTTCATTAGCTACTCCACAAACAAATTTAGTTCCTCCAGCTTCAATTGCTCCTAATTTCATGTTTATAAATACCTCCTTTATATTTTAAAAAACTCTATCTTAGATATATTAAACAACATTTTACTTTTAATTTCAATACCTAAACTATTTTTACTGGGATAAATATTTCCTGTAAAAACTTCTTCTCCATTATTTAAAAAAATTTCAAGAGATGATCTATCCATAAATATGTGTATTTTTTCTAATTTTTCTAAAAAACAACTTCTAACTCCTTTATAACCCATACCAGATTGTTCTCTATCTAAGGTAGCTATTTTATTTAAAGAGTTATAAGAAAATGTGGTTTTTTCAGATTCATTTTTTCTCAAATCTATTTTAAACTCTAAATTTATCTCATTAATATCAATTATTAATTCATAAGTTTCACCAAAAATATTAAATTTAGATAAGTCCAAATTTTTATCTAAAACTACATCTTTCAAAGTTATCTTCTCTTTTCTTAATTTTTGAAGATTAGTGTGAGGTTTTTGAAAAATTTTATTATTTTTAATTTCTAGTATTCTAGGTAGAGTTAGTGAGTGCAACCAATTTTCACTTTTAACAGTTGGATGTTCTAATTCTTCAGGCATTCCCATCCATCCAACTAAAACATTTCTGTTTAATTCGTCTTTAAATATTTGAGGAGCATAAAATTCAAATCCTCTATCCAGTTCAATAAAATTATTTTTATTAGTTTCTTCTAAATTTCTTATTATATATCCAGATTGATATCTGTTATTGTATAGATTCCCTTGAGCTTTAATACCTTGTGGAGAAAAAAATAAAGCATTTTTACTATCTTCTATTATAAAATCAGGGCATTCTGACATAAATCCAAAATTGCCATTAAGAATCTCTTTTTCAAATTTCCAATTTATTAAATCACTTGATACAAAAAGTACAATTGTTCCAGTTAAATCCACTCTTTGAGCTCCTAATAGCATTTTATAAATTCCATCTTGTACAAAAACACTAGGATCTCTAAAATGGCTAGTATATTCTTTTGGAATATCTTTATTGTGTATAACAGGACCTTTTTTTATAAAATTAATTCCATCTTTTGAAGTAGCCAAACATTGATAACTTTCTCTAATGTCATTATTTTTTACATTACCAGTATAAAAAAGATAAATTTCGTTATCAATATCAATAGCACATCCAGAATAGCACCCATTTTTGTCAAACCAATCTTTAGGTTCTAAAGCAATTTTTAAAGTTTCCCATTGTATCAAATCTTTACTTTTCAAATGAGCCCAATGTTTTGTCTTATGTTCACAAGAACAGGGATTCCATTGATAAAAAAAATGATACTCTTTATTCCAATAAATAAGTCCATTTGGATCGTTTAGAAGCCCATAAGGTGGTGTTATATGAAATTTATTTTTCCACATAATTATACCTCATCTTTAAATCCAAGAATAAGTGTAGCAAGTCCAGCTCCTAAAAAACTGATTAAAAGAGCAATTATATAATTAATCACAGAACCAGGTTGAACAATAGAAATACTAGGAATTCCAGTAATTCCAATTGCATTCATAGAAATATGTGAAAAACTTACATATCCACCGCCAATTGCTCCACCTATTATAGCCCCTATAAAAGGCTTTCCAAGTCTTAAATTGACTCCAAAAAGAGCAGCTTCGGTTATACCTAGCAGGCAAGAAAGAGATGCAGGTAAAGCTATAGATTTAAGAGTAGAATTTTTACTTTTTATAAATACTGCCATTGCAGCACCACCTTGTGCAACATTAGCCATAGACCATAGAGGCAGTAAAAAGTTTTTTCCTACATTAGGATTAGCTAAAAGATTTGCTTCAATAGCGTGAAAGCTATGATGCATTCCCGTTATAACAATGGAAGAATAACTTCCACCTAAAATTACTCCAGAAAAAATTCCTAAAGTTGAATAGATATACTGCAAGCCAAAAGATATTCCGTCTCCAATAACTCTTCCAAAAGGACCTATAACTGTGATACTAATAAGTCCCGTTATAAGTATTGTTAAAAATGGTGTTAAAATGATATCTAACATATTTGGTATGATTTTTCTTAAATTTTTTTCAATTAAACTCATAATCCAAACTGCTATTAAAATAGGTAAAACCGTTCCTTGATAACCAACTTTAGCAAAATTAATACCAAATAAAGTGAAATATCCAGAGATTCCACCTCCAATTGTCCATACATTTTGTAGAGAGGGGTGAATTAATATTCCTCCAAGTGCAGCGGCTAAATATGGATTAGTTCCAAACTCTTTTGCTGCTGAAAATGCTAAAATAATTGGTAAAAAAATAAATGAAGTATTTGAAAACATGTCAAGAAGTTCAAATATTGATGAATCACCTGTTAGCCAACCAAAATTTTTACACATTCCTAAAATACCCATAAGTAATCCACTAGCTACTATAACAGGAATTATAGGAACAAAAATATTAGATAGTGTTTTTGCAAATTTTTGAAAAATATTTAAGTTATTAGTTTGTTCTTTTTTTATATCTTCAGAAGAAGATACTTCAATATGTGTTTCTTCTAAAATAACATTACAAACTTTGTTTACAATACCTTGACCTAGAATAATTTGAAGTTGACCATTGGAAAAAAATGCTCCTTTTATATCAGTATTACTCTTTAAATTTTCAAAATTTACATTATCTTTATTTTTTACAAAAACTCTTAATCTTGTTGAACAATGGGCAATAGTAGATATATTTTTTTCTGTTCCAATATTAGTAAGAATAAAATTAGCAATTTTTTTATAATTCATATGATTCTCCTTCAAAAAATAATTTAATCATGACATATGGAACCGTTCCCACACAATAACTAATATATTATAATTTTGAAAAAAAGTCAACATTTTATTAAAAAAACTTTATTTAAAATAGATTTGATACTATAATGAAGATAGAGAATATAAAATAGGTGGTATAATAATGAAAAAAAAATTAACAATAAAAGAGATTGCAGAACTTTCAAATGTAGGAAAAAGTACTGTATCTAGATTTTTAAATAATGGATATGTAAGTGAAAATGTGAGAGAAAAAATAAAAAAGGTTATTTTAGAAAATAACTATAAACCTAATGTTTTTGCTAGAGGAATTAAAGCCAAAAATAATTGTTTTATTGGAATTTTAGTTCCGTGTTTAGATTCAAGAATAACCTCAACAATTCTTATGCAACTAGATAATAAATTAAAACAGTTAGGCTATATTCCTTTAATAATTAACACAAACCATGATATAGTTTTAGAACTTTCTAATTTAGAAAATCTTTCTAGATTAAAAGTTGAAGGTATTGTTTTGATAGCCACCGAGGTTACAAATGAACACATAAAATATGTAAAAAAAAGTAAGATACCAATTCTTTTTGTAGGTCAGATTTGTAATGAAACATATTCCATAGTAAATGATGAGAAAAAAGCAGGAAAAATTATAGGGGAACATATAGTTAAATCAGGACATAAAGATATCTTATATGTTGGTGTGGATGAAAAAGATATACTTGTTGGTTCTGTTAGAAAAAAAGCTGTTTTAGATGAACTTAAAAAATATAATGCGAAAATTGAAGTAATAATTAGTGATTTTAGTTTTGAGAAAACAGAAAAAATAGTTTATGAATATTTGGAAAATAAAAAACCTACTTGTATAGTTTGTACAACAGATAACATGGCTTTTGCCACTATAAAAGCTTTAAATCGTTTAAATATAAAAATTCCATCTGATGTTTCAGTTGTCGGTTTTGGTGGATATAAAATTTCAGACTTAATTATACCTCCACTTACAACAATAAAATTTTATAATGACCTAACAGGGGAGTTAGCTGGTGAAAGTATAGTGAAGTTAATTGAAAAAAAAGAGATTCCTAAAATACAAACTATAGGCTTTGAATTTTTAGAAAGAAAAAGCCTTTGACACAGTGTTGAGAGAAAAATTATTTTAAAATAAAAAGACTCAAAAGTAAAATCTACTTCTGAGTCTTTTTAATTATATAATTTATCATTTCTTGGTTTCCACTTTTTTTTGCAATGGAAAGTGCAGTATCTCCATAGGATTTATAATTTAAATTAATACCTTTATCTATGAGAATATTAATAATTTCAAATTGTCCATTAGTAATAGCACGAAAATAAATTTCACCAAATATATTTTCACCATTTTTATTTTTTCTATCTAAATCATAATTAAACTTTAAAAGTATTTTAAGATTATCCACACTATTAGCATAGTAAATAGGATAATTCCCTTTATTATCTAGGGTAACAGGATTACCTTTATATTTTAAAAGTAAAGAAAGTATTTCTAAATTATTTGAGTGAATAGCCCAAAATATAGGGGAGTAACCCTTAAAATCGGAAACATTAATATCTACTGATTTTTCTAATAGATATTTAACATAAATTAAAGAGTTTTTTTTTATAAAAAATGAAAGAAGAGATTCCCCTTCTTCATTTTTTATATTTATATTTGCCCCATTTTCAATAAGTGATTTTAAAGAATTAAAACTTTTTACTTTAAAAATAAGTTTATCCTGTTCTAAATCAATAATTCTTTTTGAAAGAAAATCCACAGCTTTTGTTGAATTTCTATTAACAGCATAGTTAAGAAGAGAGATATCTCCTTTATTTCTATAATTAATAGGAAAACCTAAATTTAAAGCAAGAGAAAGAGTATTAGTATCATCAACTAAAATAGCGTTGTAAACAGATTGTTCAGGTATCGTAATTTTATCTGTATTACTACAACCTACCAAAAGTAAGAGAGATACTAAAATAAAAAATAATAAACTCTTCTTCAATTATATTACCCCTTTTTTTCAGTTTTCTTTCTACCATTTTCACTTAAAATTCTTTTTCTAATTCTAATAAAATTAGGAGTAATTTCAACTAATTCATCATCAGCAATATACTCAAGAGCTTGCTCTAAACTCATTTTTTTAGGAGTAGCAAGTTTAATAGCATCATCACTTCCAGAAGCTCTCATATTTGTAAGTTTTTTCATTTTACAAACATTAACAACAAGATCATTTTCTCTATTATGTTCACCAATTATCATACCCTCATAAACTTCAACTCCAGCTTCATGGAACATAATTCCTCTATCTTGTAAATTTCCAAGAGCATAAGCTATTGTTTTACCAGCTTCAAGAGAGATAAGCACACCTTTTCCTCTAGCAGGAATATCCCCTTTATAAATTTCAAAATCATAAAAAGAATGATTTAAAATTCCAGAACCCTTTGTATCTGTTAAAAATTCACTTCTATAACCAATTAATCCTCTAGCAGGTATTTTAAACTCTAAACGTGTGTATCCATCAGTACCTGGAGTCATAGTTACTAATTCACCTTTTCTTTTACCCATTTTTTCAATAACAATACCAGTAAAATTATCGTCAACATCAACAACAGCTAATTCGATAGGTTCAAAAGTCTCACCATCTATTTTTTTAAATAATACTCTAGGTCTTGAAACTGCAATTTCAAATCCTTCTCTTCTCATATTTTCTAATAATATAGAAAGTTGAAGTTCTCCTCTACCTTTAACAGTAAATGAATCGGCAGATTCAGTAGCCTCTACTCTCATACTCACATTACCTTGTAATTCTTTTTGTAGTCTATCCCATATATTTCTTGAAGTTATAAATTTTCCGTCTTTACCTGCAAATGGAGAGTCATTAACCATAAATGTCATAGCAAGAGTAGGCTCATCTATATCAATAAGTGGTAAAGCTATAGGATTATTAATATCCGCTACAGTTTCTCCAATATCAATAACTGGTAATCCTGCTATTGATATAATATCTCCCGCTACAGCTTCTAAAACTTCAACTTTTTTAAGCCCTTCATAACCGTATATCATAGAAATTTTACCTTTAACTTGCTTACCATCTCTTTTTATAAGCATAATATCTTGATTTTTTTTGATTGTACCATTGTACACTCTTCCAACACCAATTTTACCAACATAGTTATCGTATTCAATATTTGCTATTAAAAATTGAAGTGGAGCCTCAGGAGTTCCTTCAGGATCAGGAACGTGATTTATAATAGTCTCTAATAAAGGCATCATATTATCACTTTTATCAGTAAGTTCTATTTTAGCATAACCGTCTTTTCCAGAAGCATATACAACTGGGAATTCTAACTGATGCTCATTTGCATCAAGTTCTAAAAATAAATCATAAACCATATATAGAACCTCTTCAGGTCTAGCTCCAGGCCTGTCTATTTTATTTACTACAACTATAGGTCTATGTCCTTGCTCTAAAGCTTTCTTTAGAACATATTTTGTTTGCGGCATTGTTCCTTCAAATGAATCAACTACCAGTATAACAGAGTCAACCATTTTCATAATTCTTTGTACTTCTCCACCAAAATCTGCATGGCCAGGAGTATCTACAATATTAATTTTATAATCTTTGTAATGAACAGCTGCATTTTTAGCGAATATAGTGATTCCTCTTTCTCTTTCTATATCATTGGAATCCATTACTCTTTCATTTACACCACCAAGTTCATGGGCAGTAAAAACCCCAGATTGTCTTAAAAGACCATCAACTAATGTAGTTTTACCATGGTCAACGTGGGCAATTATAGCTACGTTTTTAATTTTCATAAGCACTTCCTTTTAATTGTTTTTTATTTTTAATAAATGGACTATATAGTAAATATTTATTAATAAAATTTATATGCTTTTAATCTTTTTTTCTCAATATAACCTAAACCAATAAAATTATTTTCATAATAAATAGAATAGTACCCTGTAGAAAAATTGTAAGAAAAGCTATTTCCGTTTTTATAGTATTTAAGATTATTTTCACCAACTAAGTCAAGTTTAGGAAATTTAAAAAAATCCTCAACAGAACTCATAAAAGAAATATTTTCATTTAAAGATAAATTATTAATCTCTTCTAAAGTATAACAATTTTTAAGATGAGTATTTCCAACTTGAGTTCGAATAAGATCAGTCATAGTAGCAAAAGTTTTAAGTTCTTCTCCTAAATCAAAAATAAGAGAACGAATATATGTTCCTTTTGAAACTAAACAATCTAAACGACCTTTTTTTCCATCATAATCTAACAAATTAAGCTCTTTAATTGTAACAGATCTAGATTTCCGTTCAATTACAATACCTTCTCGAGCTAAATCATAGAGTTTCTTACCATTTACTTTTATAGCTGAGTACATAGGGGGAATTTGTTTTATATCACCTTTAAATTTTAAAAGAATTTTATTTAAAATATCCGTATTAGGTTTTTTTAAATCAGATGTTTCTAAAATTGCTCCTTCTAAATCATATGTATCAGTTTTAAAACCAAGTTCAAAACTAGCTGTATATCTTTTTTCATAACTCTCTATATCTTGAACAAGTTTAGTGGCACGTCCAATACAAACAACTAAAACACCAGTTGCCAGAGGGTCTAATGTACCAGTATGTCCAATTCTTTTTTCTTTAAGAATTTTTCTCAATCTTCTAATGACATCAAAAGAGGTTATTCCCTTGGGCTTATTAACACAGATAATTCCGTCCAAACATATCAACTCCAAAAAATGATTATTCATTATTATAACATATAAAATACTTTTTTTGAACACTTTTTTATTGTATATACTTAACGTTAAAATTTATTTATTTTCTTTTTTTTCAAAACTATATTTGTTTCTAGCATTCCAAAGAATATAATCGTGAATTCCAAGATTATTAAGAGCTCTTATTTGTTCATTAACCTCTTTAATACCATATTTAATATGACCCTTTACCCAAGGAGCAGAAAAGTCTTGAAGCCAGGTTCGGATAATAGCAGGAGTTTCAATATTGTAATTTCTATTAATGGAATCTCTAGTAGAGCCATAAACTGTTTTATAAGGTTGAGCATCAGGGACATTAATACCGTAAACACCTTTCCCATAATGACTAGGATAGACCATTGGAGAAATGTAATCAACAACATTAGAAATAGCTTCCCAATATTGCCCAAGGTCCATGTCGTTAGGAGAAGAGCCTACTTGGCCATAAACATCTGCTCCAATATAGACTTCAAGGGGCGATAATTCTTTGTGAGCTAATTTTAAATATTTTTGAATAGCCTCTGTTTTAGATTCACCCTCAGGATTTCGATAGTTGAGATATTTATCTAATTTTCCACCATTAGAAGCAGGAAATCTAACATAGTCAAATTGGATTTCATTGAAACCAACTTTAGCGGCTTCTTTTGAAACATCTATATTATAGTTCCAAAGTTCTCTATCATAAGCAGAAACCCAAACTAATCCGTCAGCATTAGTGAAAGGTTTATTAGAACGCTTATCTAAAATAGTTCTATCAGGTTTAGATTTTGCATAAATAGGATCCTTAAAAGAAACAATTCTTGCAATAGTATAAATATTATTTTCTTTTAATTTTTTCATGAGAGCTTCAATATCTCTAATTTTATTTTTTTGATCAAATTTTAAATTATATTTATTTTCAATATCAGGCATTTTCCATAAAAGATGCCCATCATCATCTTTTACATCTATAACAAAAGTATTAATTTCACTTTTCTTAGTAAGTTCAATAAGTCTATTAAGTGATTTAGAAAGAGAAATAGAGTTTCCAGTAACAAAAATCCCTTTGACAATAATTTGTGGATTACTTTCATAATTCTTTTTTATTTGAGGAGAAAAATCAAGGCTATTCCAACTATTAGGAAGATTATTTTTGATATTGTCAGTTAAAGAAGAATTGAGAACCCAACCTTCAGAAATTTTATTATCTTTTTTATATTGAATTTTAGAATAAAGAATAGGAGTAGTTTCTCCTATTAAAATATCTTCTAAAATTTTAACTTTTGTATTTATTCTTAAAGAGTCTATTCTATTACCATTTTCAGCTTTATCTGTAATTTTAAGATTATAGATTTTAGTAAAATAATGTTTATCAATTTTTTCTATTTTAGAAACTTCAGAATTTATATTAGAAATATCTTCATTTATTATTTGAAGTGATTTTTCAGCTAGAATTTCATTATTTTTTTTCCCATTTCCGCAAGCAGAAAATAATCCAAACAATAAAAAATAAAATAAAAATATTTTTTTCATAAATGTCATCTCCTAATGAATAAGCAATAAAAAGCATTTAGTTAACTAAATGCTTTTTATTGCTTATATTTTTTTAAATTTCTTGTCGCCCTTCAAGAGCACGGGATATAGTAGCAGAATCAGCGTACTCAATATTACCACCTATGGGAATACCACTAGCTATACGAGTGATTTTAATATCAAAATGTTTAAGTAGTCTAGTTAAATAAAGCGAAGTTGTCTCCCCTTCTAAATCAGGATTAATGGCGATTATAATTTCTTTTACAGGGCTATTAGCTATTCTTTTTAAAAGTGATTCTAAATTAAGTTTATCAGGAGTGATACCTTTTAAAGGTGCAATTTTTCCACCTAAAACATGATACTTTCCATGATATTTTCCAGTTCGTTCAAAGGAAATTATATCTCGAGAGTCTTCAACAACACAGATAGTTTCGTTGTCCCTGGAAAGATTACCACAAATATCACAAGTTTCATGTTCGCTTAAATCTCCACAAATAACACATTTTTTTATATTTTTTTTAGCTTCCATAAGAGAAATTGCAAACCTTTTAACTTCCTCATTGGAAAGATTTAAAATATGAAATGCAATACGAGTTGCACTTTTTTTTCCAATACCAGGTAAACGATTAAACTCATCAATTATTTTTTCTAAAGACTCTGTAGCCATTAATCGACCTTAATTGATTTTAAAGATTTTGTATATTCTCTAATAGATTTTTTTATTTCTCTTCTTTCTTTTCCAAGCTCAGCATTTTTAATGATATAGTCATCAACTCTATCTTCATAGTCTCCTTTCATAGTCATTATAATATCTATAATTTCTTCATAATTCATATCAGGTTTAATGTATTCTCTTAAATTAGTTAATAAATCAACTCTTTTTCTATTATCTCTAACTTTTTTATCGTTATCTTCAATTTCTCTTTTAATTTTATTTTTTCTTCTCTCTTGTCTTACAAATTCCAATACTTTATCCATTTTTTATCCTCCTAAAATTATATTTCTTATCTTGCAAGAATTTTAGCAATTTCAAAGTCTTCATTAATTGTTGTGTATCTTTGCCCTTCCCAAGCATAAGAAATAGGATGAGTTATTATTTTATTACCCTCAATTCCTATCATTACTCCACCTTCACCAGCTTCAAGAACTTGAATAGATTTAACTCCCATTTTAGTGGCAAGAACTCTATCAAAACCAGATGGACACCCTCCTCTTTGAGTATGACCAAGTACTACACTTCTAACTTCAGAATTAACTTTGTCTTTTAGTTGTTTTTCAAGTTCAGTAACTTTTTCTACACCTTCAGCAACCAAAACTATGTCGTGAAGTTTACCTGATCTTCTTCTTTCTTTAATTTGTAGAGCAAGCATTTCAACAGGATTATCCATTTCTGGAATTAAAAGACCATCTCCACCACCAGCAAGACAAGAATAAAGGGCAAGATCTCCTGCATGTCTACCCATAACTTCAACTAAAATAGTTCTTTCATGAGAAGTGGCAGTATCTCTAATTTTTGATACTGCGTCTAATATAGTATTTAAACAAGTATCAAAACCTATTGTATAGTCAGTTCCAATAATATCATTATCAATTGTTCCAGGGATGCCTACAACTTGAATACCGTGTTCCTTAGATAAAAGGTCAGCACCTCTATATGAACCATCTCCTCCTATAACAACAAGCCCCTCAATACCTCTTCTTTTCAAATTTTCAGCAGCAATAGCTCTAAATTTAGGTTCCATAAATTCTAAACATCTAGCAGTAAGAAGTTTTGTACCACCTCTATCTATAATTCCAGATACATAAAAAGAATCCATTAAAAATATTTCATCACTTAACATTCCTAAATAACCTCTTTTTATACCGTAAACAGTAATGCCAAGACTCATAGCATATTTAGCTGCAGCTCGAATGGCAGCATTCATTCCAGGAGCATCTCCTCCACTAGTTAATATAGCAATTTTTTTCATTATTATTAAGCCTCCTTAAATTCACCTATTTCTCTGAACTTATTGTATCTATTTTCAAGTAAAGTTTCTATATCTAATTTTTCAAGTTGAGAAATTGATTCTAAAATAACCAATTTTAGATTATCGGATGAGCATTTATAGTTTCTATGGGCACCACCTAGTGGTTCTGGAATTATTCCATCTACAATTTTTAATTCTAAAAGATTTTGAGCAGAAATTTTTAAATTTTCTGCAGCTTCAATAACTCTGTTAGAATCTTTGTAAAGAATAGCGGCGCACCCTTCAGGAGAAATAATAGAATATACCGTATGCTCAAGCATAAATATTTTATCTGCTATCCCAAGTCCCAAAGCACCACCACTTCCTCCCTCACCAATGACTACAGAAATTAAAGGAGTTTTTATAGTTGTCATTTCCATAAGATTTCTAGCAATTGCCTCACCTTGTCCATTTTGTTCTGCTTCTATTCCTGGAAAAGCACCTGGAGTATCTATTAGCATAAGAACTGGAATTTTAAATTTTTCAGCCATTTTTAATAATCTTAAAGTTTTTCTGTAACCTTCAGGATTAGCCATTCCAAAATTTCTATGAAGTTTTTCCTCTGTAGTTCTACCTTTCTGGTGACCAATAATCATAAAACTTTTTCCATTTATTTTGCATAAACCACCTACGATAGCAGGGTCATCTCGAAAAAAACGGTCTCCGTGAAGTTCTACAAAATTTTCATCAAACTCACGAATATAGTCTAGTGTATATGGTCTTTCTGGATGTCTAGCAACAAAAATTTTATCCCAAGAAGACAGATTAGAATATATTTCTGCCAATTCTTCATCCTTTTTTGAGATAAGTCTTTGAATTTCTGAATCTAAATCTATATTTTTTTCTTTTGAAAATATAGATAATTCTTTTATTTTTTTTTCAATTTCAAGAATAGAATCTTCAAATTTCATAAATTTCCTCCTTTAAGATGTACAACTTAAAAGTCTATATAGAACATCTTTCATTTCTTCTCTTTTAGTGATAACATCTATCATTCCATGTTCTTGAAGAAATTCGCTTCTTTGAAATCCTTCAGGAAGTTGTTGTTTAATAGTCTCTTCTATAACTCTAGGTCCTGCAAAACCAATAAGAGCTTTTGGTTCAGTTAAAATAATATCACCCAACATTGCAAAAGAAGCAGTAACCCCTCCAGTAGTAGGATCAACAGGAATAGAAATATATGGTATTCCTTTTATTTTTAATCTCTCAATAGCAGCAGAAGTTTTAGCCATTTGCATAAGAGAAAAAATTCCTTCATGCATTCTAGCACCACCAGAGGTGGAAACTAAAATTAATGGAATTTCTAAAGAATTTGCTCTTTCAATTGCCCGAGTAAGCTTTTCTCCCACAACAGATCCCATACTACCACCCATAAAGCTAAAGTCCATAACTGCAATACTGATTTTTATGCCGCTCAAATTACCAATTCCAGAGATAACTCCTTCATTAAGTCCAGTTTTCTCCACAGCCGCTTGATATTTTTTATCATAACCTGGAAATGAAAGGGGATTGCATGGAATTAAACTAGAGTCATGTTCTTCAAAAGTTCCCTCATCAATTAGTAAATTTATTCTTTCGAGAGCAGTCATATAAAAATAGTGCTCACATATAGGACATCTTTTTAAATTTTCATCTAAATCATCTTTATAAAGAATCTCATTACATGAAGGACATTTAATCCATAAGTTGGAATTATTATTTTCTGTAAAAAGTTCATCTTCATTTGAATTTTTCTCTTCTAATTTCTCTTCTATGATTTCATCTTTAACTGTTAATGTAACATATTTTTTTCTTTTGAGTGAAAAAAATCCCATAAAAACCTCCTTGATTTTATTAAATATATAGCATAATTCTATAAAATTTTTAATTTTTTTCAATAAAATATTTGTTTTTAAAATATTTTTGATGTAAAATCTCATATTAATGATAAAGAATTATGAATATGCTATTATACCCTAAATCTAAAAAAAAAAATAGAAAAATATATATGGGTAAAATATTAATAAAATAATTTAAAAGGAGAGCTAGAATTGGATAAAGATATTCATATGTTAAGAAGTGAGATTGACAATATAGATATAGAAATATTAAAATTAATAGAAAAAAGAGTAGTGGTTGTTAAAAAAGTAGGAAAGTTAAAACACAAAGAAACCTCTAAAATATATGTTCCAGAGAGGGAAGAAGAGATTTTTAAAAAGCTTTCAAAATTATCGGAAAATTTAGAAAAAGAAAAAATTCGTGGTATTTATACAGAAATAATTTCAGCCTGTAGAGATTTTGAAAAAAGATTTACAGTATTATGTCAAGGAGAATTAGCAATATTAATATGTTATAAAATATTTGGTAGTATTGTAAATATAATCAAGGTTGAAAAAAAAGAAAATATATATTATAATAGGAAAAAATATAATTTTATTTTAATTGATAAAATTGAATTTGAATATCACGGGAGTTTATTGTTACCGAATGAGTCTATTATATCAGAAATAAAATGGAGGGTTGAGAATAATAATTTTGAATATTTATTAATTGAAATATTAGAAGAAGATAAGATAGATAGAAATCGTATACTAAATAAAATAACATTTAATGGGGGGTACTATGAATAGAACACAAAAATTACTTACTCTAGGTCTGATACTTTTAAATTTTATAGGTTGTACTTCATTTCAAGGACTAACAGAGGCAACAACAAATTTAACAACAAATTTAACAAACTCAATTCCTAAAAATGTTTTAGAGGCAGCTCAATCTAAGGTTGATAATGAAATGGATATATATTCTATTGGAGCTTCAAGTATCGGGGACAGTGGATTGATTTTTGCTAATTCAAGAGCAGTTAAAGATGCAGAACAAAAATTAAGAGAGGAAATAAAAAAAGAAGCGAAGATTTTATTTAAAACTTATACATTAGAAATGGATAGTCAAAGTAGAAAAATCTTTTCTCCAGTGATACCAGATTTAATTGATTTTACAGTGGAATCTCAATTAAAAAAAGCTGAAGTGAAAGGTTCTTGGGATGATAATGTGAGATCTTATTCTTTACTTGTAATCTCTAGGGAAAGTGTAAAAAAAGAATCTGTTAAAATTTTTATAGGCTATATTAAAGAATTGGGAAATAAAATAAAAGAAACTAAAATTCCCACTAGCTTAAATCTAAATGTAGAAGAGGAGAATATTCCGGAAACTGAAGAAGAAGTTATTGAGATAAATTAAGTGTAAAGATAGGCAGGTAGAAACAAAATGATACTAGAAAAAATAAGTTATGGAAATGATTTTGAATTGCAAGAAGTAAAATTATTTTTAAAAAACAATGATTTGAATTTTGATGTGACTTGTGATTATACTATTGTATTGAGAGATGAAAATGAAATAATATTGGGAACTGCTTCTAAAACAAAGAATATATTAAAATGTTTTGCAATAGACTTATCTGTGAGAGGCTTAGGAATATCCGGACAATTAATAACAAATATAACAAATAAAATGTTTGAAGAGGGGTTTACAAGTTCTTTTGTCTTTACTAAAACAGAAAATGAAGATTTGTTTTTAGGAATGGGGTATAAAAAAATAGTAAATACAGACAAAGTATCACTATTGGAAATAGGAACAGAAAACATAGAAAAAATATTAAATAAAATAAAAAGTGACTATTCCTTAGAAGAAAAAAAAGAAAGAGCAATGTTAATTATGAACTGTAATCCTTTTACACTAGGTCATAAATACTTAATAGAAAAAGCAGCTTTAGAAAATGAAGAAGTTTTAGTATTTGTGGTAGAAGAAGATAGTTCAGTATTTTCTTTTAAAACAAGAATTGAGTTAGTAAGGAAAGGTTGTGCTAATATGGGAAATGTAAAAATAATAAAAGGGACGCAATATCTAATATCTCAACTTACTTTTCCTAATTATTTTTTAAAACAAGATGATGATAGTTTGCTTGAATATACTAAATTAGATGTAATGATAGCTGGAAAAATAATTTGTCCTAAATTTAATATAAAAAAACGTTACATTGGTGAAGAACCTTTTTGTCCTATGACCTCAAAATATAATGAAACAATAAAGGAACTTTTCCCAAAGTTTGGTATAGAAGTTATTGTAGTGAAAAGAAAAGAGCAAAACAATAAAGCTATATCAGCAACAGAAGTAAGAAAAGCTTTAGCTTTAGAAGAAATAGAGAAAATAAAGAAATTGGTTCCTGAAACGACTTTTGAATTTTTAATTAGTTCTCAAGGAAAAAAAATAGGGGAAAAAATAAAAAAAATTTTTGGAGATGGAAAAGTTGAGAACCAGTAATTTAGAGGTGTTTAATCTAGAAAAATTTTTATTAGACAGAGAATTAAGAGTGGAAAAACAACTAAAGTTATTAAAAAAATATAAAATTCCCCTTTTAGCTGTAAGAGCTAATTATCCAGGGAAAGAAAAAAATGAGTACCCAGCTAAAGAAATAGTGGGAATTATTACCTCTGAAATAAAAAAAAATTTATCTGAAAAAATTATATTTTATGAAAAACATATAAATTTAGAAGGAACTATTAGCTTGTTTATTTGTAATTTCACTTTATTAGAACTTAAAAAAATTGCAATTGAAATAGAAGAAAAACATGAATTAGGAAGATTTGTAGATGTTGATGTATATGATGTAAATGGAAGATCTATATCTAGAACTTCTTTAGGTTATGAAAAAAGAAAATGCTATATCTGTGCAAAAGATGCAGTGGTTTGCACAAGAGAGATGCTGCATAAAGAAAAAGAATTAAAAAATTATATTTTTAAAAATTATGAAAATTATTTATTAAAAGAGATAAAAAGAGTCAATATAAGCGAAAGATTAGGAGATATAGCTTTAAAATCTTGCATATATGAAGTATCTTGCAATCCCTCTTTTGGATTGGTTTCACCACTAACTCAAGGAGCACATAAAGATATGGATTATTTTAATTTTTTAGATAGTTCTTTTGCTATAAAAAACTGGTTTTCTAAAATGGCTTATATTGGTTATTCATATTTAAGTTTAGAAAATATATTTAAGCAAATTAGAATATTGGGAATAGAAGCTGAAAAAGATATGTTTAGAGCCACTAGAGGAGTTAATACTCATAAAGGGATGATATTTTTATTAGGAATAACTATTGCAAGTACAGCTAAAAATTTCTATGAAAAAAAAGAATTTGAAAATATAGAAATTATAATAAAAAATATGTGTAAAAATATTTTTTGTGATTTTGAGAATTTGTCTTATAAAATAAAAAATGAAATTAGGTTAACAAATGGAGAAAGACTATACTTAAAGTATGGTTTTTTAGGAGTTAGAGGTGTGGTGAAATCAGGCTTGAATATTATATTTAAAACGTCTCTTCCAACTTTAGAGAAAGAGTTGGAAAAAGGGGTGACATTAAATAGAGCTATGATAAAAACATTACTATCTCTCATGACTATAGTGGAAGATTCAACTATAGTCAGTAGAAAAGGAATTTCTTTTTTATTTAAGGTTCAAAAAGAAGCAAAAGAATTACTAAATGATAATTTTTCTTTAGAGAAATGTTTAGAGTTAGAAAAAAAATATTCCAAGGATAGGGTGAGTCCAGGTGGAAGTGCTGATTTACTAGCTGTAACGGTTTTTTTATATTTTATAAAACAAAGCAAAATAAAATAAAAGATGCCCTTCCATCTTTCAAAAACTAGGATTTTTATTGTTTTTTATTATTTAAAAATTTTTAAAGACAGAAGGTGTTTTCTGTCTTTTTTTATGTTGAAATAAATATTAGTAATATAAGGAGCGTTAAAAATGGAAAATAGATATAGTAAAATAAAAGTAGGTAAATTTCGTGAAATTGTTTTGCTAAAAGGGTTACCTTGTAAATATGGAAAATGTTCTTTTTGTAACTACATAGAAGACAATTCTTTAGATGAAGGACTTCTAATGAATACAAATTTAAAAGTTTTAAAAAATATTACAGGAGAATTTGGAGTTTTAGAAGTTATAAATTCAGGTTCAGTTTTTGAACTTCCACTATCTACGCTTGAAAAAATAAGAGAAATTGTAGTAGAGAAAAAAATAAAAACTTTGATATTTGAAATATATTATGGATATATAAATAGAATAGAAGAAATAAAATTTTTTTTTCCTAAAGTTGAAGTGTTATTTAAAATGGGGATAGAAACATTTGATAATGAGTTTAGAAAAAAAATATACAATAAAAATTTTACATTAATTGAAAAAGATTGGAAAGAATTAAGTAAAAAACTTTATTCTGTTTGTTTATTAGTTTGTACAAAGGGACAAACTAAAGAGATGATAGAAAAAGATATAAATTTAGGCTTGAGATATTTTCCTCATATAACTATTAATATATTTATAAATAATGGAACAATTATAAAAAATGATCCAGAACTAGAGAGGTGGATAATTGAAAAATATGGTCATCTCTCTAAAGATTTAAGAGTAGATTTTTTAATTACAAATAAAGATTTTGGCGTATTTGAACAATAATAAAAAGGAGAGAAACTACAAAAATGAGAAATGAATTGTTATGGTTTTTAATGCTTTTAGCGAATTTTGGTGCTATTATGTTTGCTTATAAAAAATTTGGAAAAATAGGTCTCTATATTTGGATTCCAATTGCTACTATTTTAGCAAATATTCAAGTTGTTTTATTAGTAGATTTATTTGGAATAGGAACTACTTTAGGAAATATTCTCTATGCTGGTGGATTTTTAGTTACAGACATACTTTCAGAAAATTATGGAGAAAAAGAAGCTAAAAAAGCTGTGAAACTAGGTATTTTTTCTCTTATTATAATGGTTTTAATTATGAAAATTGCAATTTTATTTATCCCAAGTAATGTGGAAGAAGGGATGAAAAATTTTGAAAGTATAAGATTAATTTTTAATTTTATGCCGAGAATAGCTATTGCAGGGCTCTTAGCTTATGTTTTTTCACAATTTCATGATGTGTGGGCATATCAATTTTGGAAAAATAAATTTCCTGAAAAAAAATATATATGGATAAGAAATAATTTTAGTACTATAATAAGTCAACTTTTTGATAACATAATTTTTACATTAGTAGCATTTTGGGGTATTTATCCTATAAATGTACTTTTACAAATATTTGTGAGCACATATATAATAAAAATATTAGTAGCAACTTGTGACACACCATTTGTATATTTAGCTAGAGAATGGAAGGATAAAAACAAAGTAGAAGAAATTAATGATTAGTATAATTAAGGAGAAAACATTGGAGTATATAATAGATGAAAAATATGACGGAGTAAGAGTTGACAGATTTTTAAAAAAAACTCTCCCAAATACTTTATTGGCTGAAATATTTAAAGGATTAAAAAATGGGAGTATAAGAGTAAATGGAAAAAAAACTAAAGAAAACTCAAGACTTTTTATAGGTGATATAGTGAGTATAACAAAAATATCAGGTGAGGTTTTAGATAGTGAGAAAGAAGAGGAGAAAAATAAAATAAAATTATCATTAGAAGAAATAAAAGAAATAAAAAATTCCATAGTATTTGAAAATGATAAAATTATTATAATAAATAAGAAAGCTAATGTTGTTATGCATAAAGGCTCTGGACATGATTATGGATTAAGTGAAATGCTAAAATCGTACTTAAATAATAAAGACTTTGCTTTTATAAATAGAATAGATAAAGCAACCTCAGGAATGGTAATAGGGGCAAAAACATTACCAGTTACAAGAGAATTATCAGAGGAAATTAGAAATAATAAAATAGATAAAAGATATTATATTATAGTTGAAGGAGTAATTGATAAAAAAGAATTTACTCAAATAACATATTTAAAAAAAATTGAAGATAAAGTAGTAGAAGTGAAAAAATTAGAACAAGGGGCAAAAGAAAGTATAAGCCATTATAAAGTTATAAAAAATTTAAAAAATATGACTTTACTAGTGGGAAAATTAGATAGTGGAAGAACACATCAGTTAAGAGTTCAATTATCCTCCTTAGGACATCCAATTGTAGGTGATTACAAATATGGAGCTAAAAAGAAGGTAAAAAGAATGATGCTTCATTCTTTTTACCTAGAAATCTCTAAATATAATTTAAAGTTTGAGCTTTCAATACCTGAAGAATTTGAAATTCTATAAAATTTATATTTGTTATTTTTTAATTAAAAAATAAATAAAAAAGATAGAAATTAGCAATTAAAAATAGTATAATATAAAAAAAACTAGAATAAAAAAATATTCTATTATTTTATTAATGAGATTTTAGGGAGATAAAAAAAAGATGGAAAGTAGTAATTTTATTAAAGAATTGTTTTCTAATAGAAGAAATGTTGTAAAAATATTAATTGATGTAATTTTAATATTTTTATCAACTATAATAGCAATTGTAGTTCGATTTGAAAATAATTATAAAGAGCATATGAATTTAAGTTATTTTTTTGTTTATGTAATTGTTTTTTTTATTTTTTATATTTGGAATAAATTAGGTGTAAAGAGTTGGCGATATACGAATTCCTCTGATGTATTGAAATTAATTTTAGCAAATATATTTTCTTTTATAGCATTGTTATCCTATTATTCATTAGCGAAGGAATCATTTTCTAGATCTGTTGTTTTTCTTATTTTTTCCTTATCTATAATAGCTCAGTTGGGGAGTAGATTACTATTTATATTAAGAAGAACTTATTCAATTCACTGTAGCTCTATGAAAGATAGAAAAAAAACTATTATTTATGGTGCTGGAGAGGCAGGAGTTAACCTTTCTCGTGAATCTATTCAAAACAATAATTTTCCTTATGATATTGTTGCATTTGTAGATGATGATAAAAAAAAGATAGGTACCTATATAAATGATATAAAAGTTTTTCCTTATTCAACTTTAAATAAAAAATTGAAAGACTTAAATATAGAAACTCTTATTATTGCCATGCCTTATTTAAATAAAGAAAAATTAAATGAGTTAATAGAAAAAATAAAATTTGCTGAAAATAGAGGTATTAGCATTAAAATTTTACCTACTTTTGAAAATATCCTTAGTGAAACTTCTCTTGTATCCCAGATAAAAGATATTCAAATTGAAGATCTTTTAGGACGAGCTCAAGTTTTAGTTAATGGAGATAACATACGAAAACTAATTGACAATAAAGTTATTTTTATAACTGGCGGTTCTGGGAGTATAGGTTCTGAACTGGCTAGACAAATTGCAAAATATCTTCCTAAGAAGTTAGTTTTAATAGATCTTAATGAAAATTCTCTATATTTTCTTCAACTCGAACTTGAAAGAACTTTTAAAAATCTAAATTTAGAGATAGAAATTGCTAATATTAGAGAGCGTGATAAAGTAGATTTTTTATTTGAGAAGTATAAACCAAAAATTGTATTTCATGCAGCAGCTCATAAACACGTTCCTCTTATGGAACATAATCCTGAAGAAGCTATTAAAAATAATATATTTGGGACTAGAAATGTTATGCTCATGGCGGATAAACACAATGTTGAAAGTTTTGTTCTAATTAGTACAGATAAGGCAGTTAATCCTACTAATGTTATGGGTGCTACAAAAAGAGGCTGTGAATTAGTTTTGGAACATATTAATAAAACAAGTAAAACTAAATTTATGGCTGTTAGATTTGGAAATGTCTTAGGAAGTAGTGGTTCTGTTATTCCTCACTTCAAACAACTTATTAAAGAAGGTAAAAATTTAACTTTAACTCATGAGGAGATTACTCGATATTTCATGACAATTTCTGAGGCAGCCCAACTAGTAATGGAGGCAGGTTCTCTAGGAAATGGCGGAGAAATTTTCATTCTCGATATGGGAAAACCAGTAAAAATAATTGATCTTGCTAATAACATGATAAAACTTTCTGGAGCAAAGATAGGTATTGATGTTATAGGACTTCGTCAAGGAGAAAAACTTTTTGAGGAACTTCTTTATGATACAAATGTTGCTATAAAAACTGAAAATAAAAAGATATTTATTACTAAAATTGAGGATGGAGAGATAAATGTTGAAGAACAATTAAAACAATTAAAAAAAGCAATTATTTTACCAAATAAAAAAGAATTAAAACAGGTCCTTAAAAACTTTATCGTTAGCTATAAAGAACCTAGTCATAATAAGGATTAAAAATAAATAAAGAGAGGTAGTATTTATGAAACAAGAAATTGAGAAATATTGTGAAAGAGAAGAGGAAATAGACTTATACGAGCTATTGTTTATAATTTTTAAAAATAAGAAGACTATTATTATAACAACGTTAGTAGTAATGGTATTATCTTTCACGGCTGCTCTTTATATAAGAGCAAATACTTATGTTAAATATGGAGTAAAGATAGTCAGAGATTACTCTATTGAAAATAATATTTTTTTAAAAAAAGCAAAAATAATTCCTGAAAGAATCTCAATAGATACATTGTTAAAGAATGATGATGTTATTATAGCACTTTTTAAAAATCAAAAATTAGCAGACTTATATCATAAATCAGTTAGTTTAAAGACTGATGACATCTCAATAATGAGAAATTTTATATTGGAAAAAATTAAAATTAATACTAATAAAGAAGAGAAACTTCTTTTAGAAGAAAGACCATCTATAGAATTTGATTTTTTAGGAAATAGAAATTTAAGTGTAGAAATAGGGGATTTATTAATAAAGCTATATACTGAAGAATATCTAAATAAAATTTATGAAAAAATTAATTTTAGATATGATTTTGTGTCTAATGAAAGAGAAAAATTAAGAAAAGATTTTGAAAAAGTGGATCTTAAAATTAAAAATGTTATGAATATAGAGTTCTCTAATAATTATAATAATTTAAATTTAGAACAAATTATCGCTCTAAAATATCCTGTATTATTTAGTGAATTGAGTAATATTAGAAATCTTTATAATGAATATAATGAGGAATTAATAGGTTTAACTGGATTTAAAAACGATAAAAATAAAAAAGAGATTTTGAAAAAAACGTCTTCTTATTATGAAATAAAAACTAAAAGTAAAGCTAAATTGATATTAGTCGTGGGGATAGTACTTGGTTTAATGCTGGGAATTACTTTGGCATTTATAAAAGAATTTGTAGAAAAATATAAGAAAAAATATGGTTAAAAATATAAATAATATATAGATTTAAAAATAGCTAAAGCTAGTGGTTTTATACACTTTTAGGTAAATAAATAAAATGAGGAGAGTTCTATAGAACTCTCCTCATTTTTGTGAAAAATAGAATATTTAGGACAGTGATTATTTAATACATTTTTGATAAATTGTGATATTAGATAATTCTTTTGGACTAAATGTAAGCTCCAATTTTATATTTTCACTAATAATAGTTATTGTTTTTTTAGGAATTAAAGAATAAAGTTGTTTGGTTAAATTTGTATAGTAATCAAATGTAACAATTTCAGAAAAATCCAAGTTAATAATTTCTTTATAAACAGCTTTTATAAATAAGTTTATAGTTGGAGTTAAGATTTCAATGTTGTTCAACAGAATATAAAAACTTCCAATTTTATTTAACAATACATTTTCTAATAGTTCGTCAAAAGTTAAATTATATTTATTTTTATTCTTTATAGTGAAAATAATTTTAGATTTTACATACTCATAATTATTGATATTTAGAGAACTTAATATTAATGAGTATATTTTATTTGGGTTAGAAATATGATGTTTATAAAATTTTAAAATTATTTTTGCATAGTTTTTAATAGTGTTAATTCTCGAATTTTCTATTAAAAATACTATTTTCCAAATATCATTTTCTTTTATTAAGGAAAACTCTATTTTAAAATCAGTATTTTTGTTTATATCTTCAACTAAAGGGATGAGTCTAAATCTTTTTAGGTCATAGTGTCGTAAATAAAAATCAAGTATTAAAATTTCTCTAAATTTTTCTAACTCAATAGTTATTTTACTTTTTAGCATATTTTCTTTTAAAATTTTATAGAAAAAATCGATAGAAAAAGAATATTTTAAAAATAATACTTCTTTTAATGAATAATTTAAAATTTTTTCTTTATCAGTTAAATATTCTATAAATTCAAAATTAAAATTTACTTTAATTGTTTTTTCATTAATAATTAAAGAGGAAAAAAATGGACAATAAACTTTAGCAACTTCTGACTCAAGAAAATAGATTCCCTTTTTAGAAAGTCTCTCAACAAAATTGTTTTTAGAATTATTAAGTTTAGGTATCTCTAATTCTTCTAATAAAAACTTCATTTTTTCATTTTTAAAATATTTTTCTAGAAAAAAAATTAAAATAATTTTTTCATCTTTAGTTAAATATGACGAAAATTCTACAAAATATTTATTTTTCATAAAATATTCTCCTCTTTAATATAATAAAAAATAACGAAATTTAACTATTAAAAACTTCGCTCTTGTTTTCACCAGTAAAAACACCTTAAAAAAATAAAAACAACGAAAATAAGAACTTTTTGTTTGTAAATTGACACTATTGTAATTTTATGTTATTGTTAGTCTATCATAATATCAATAAAGTTTCAAATTAAATTAAAATTTTTGTTCTAGAGAATACTTTGATTTTTTTTAAAAAATAAAGGGGGGATTCTTATGTCAGCAATGAATCGTTTGAATAATTTTCTAGAAAAATATTTTTTACCTGTAGCAATAAAAATCTCATCACAAATACATATCCAAGCAATCAGAGATGGATTAATTCTATCAATGCCCCTTCTAATAGTAGGTTCAATATTTTTAATTTTTGGATATTTGCCAATACCTGGGTATCCAGAGTTTATGTCTAAAATATTTGGAACTCTATGGCAAGAAAGACTCTTATATCCAGTTCAAGTAACCTTCGATATTATGGCCTTATTTATTGCTATTGGCGTGGCATATAGACTTGCAGAAAAAAGAAAAGTAGATCAACTTTCTTGTGCTGTAATCTCTTTAACTGCTTTTTTATTATTAACACCATTTAAGATTAATTTTTTTCATAATGATATTTTTTTAAATATAAAAGGAATTGATTTAGGTTTAATTGGGAGTAAGGGGATATTCGTAGCTATTATAATAGGAATTTTAACAACTGAAATAGTGAAATTTTCTGTAAATAAGAACTTAATGATTAAAATGCCAGATTCGGTTCCACCTGCAGTTAGTAAATCTTTTTCTGCTCTTATCCCTGCTTTAATGGTTATTTTATTAGCACTGTTAATAAGAATTTTATTTGAAATTACATCTTTTGAACATATTCACAATTTTATTATTTTTATTATTGGAAAACCCCTGACATATTTAGGGAGTTCTTTTATAGGAACTTTATTGGCAGTTTTAGCTACTCAATTATTTTGGGCTATGGGATTGCATGGAGCGTCTATAGTAGGCTCTGTTATGACTCCAGTTTGGTTAACTATGATGGATCAAAACAGGATAGCTTTTCAAGGAGGAGAAATAATTCCTAATATAAGTGGAAGTAGTTTTATATTTTTAGTTTCTAAAATTGGAGGTTCGGGTTTAACACTGAGTTTGGCATTTTTTATGGCTTTTTTCGCAAAAAGTAAACAACTGAAGGAAATTGGAAAAATTTCTTTAGGTCCTGGAATATTTAATATAAATGAACCTATTATTTTTGGAACTCCTATTGTTATGAATCCTATTTTGATGATTCCATTTATTATTGCTCCTTTAATAAGCACTGGAATTATATATTTAGCTATGAAACTTGGAATTGTAGCAATGACAAATGGAGTAAATATCCCCTGGACTCTGCCAGCCCCAATTTATGGATATTTGATTACAGGTGGTAGTGTTTCTGGTGCAGCAGCAGCGTGCGTAGTTTTTATTATATCGGGAATTATATATTATCCTTTTTTTAAAATTTATGATGCTGAAAAAGTAAAAGAAGAACTAGATTATGTTGAAGAAATAAAACAAAATAATTTTGAGGAGGATATGAGTGAAGAGATTGAAATAATATAAAAGGAAATAATTCATAAATAAACTTGGAGGGATAGAAATGAAAAAAAAATTAAAAATAGTTACTATTGGCGGAGGGTCCTCATATACTCCTGAAATAATAGAAGGTTTTATAAAAAGATATAGTGAATTACCCATTTCAGAACTTTGGTTAGTGGATATTGAGGACGGAGAAGAAAAGTTAGAAATAGTGGGCAATTTAGCAAAAAGAATGGTAGAAAAAGCTAATCTTAAAAACGATTTTAAAATTTATTTAACCTTGGATAGAAAAGTAGCTTTAAAAGATGCAGATTTTGTAATTACGCAATTTAGAGTAGGACTTTTAGAGGCAAGAATAAGGGATGAAAAAATACCACTGAGATATGGAATGATTGGACAAGAAACAAATGGTGCTGGAGGTTTTGCAAAAGCGTTAAGAACAATTCCAGTGATATTAGACATTTGTAAAGATATAACTGAATTGTGCCCAGAGGCATGGCTTGTGAATTTTACAAATCCAAGTGGAATGGTAACAGAAGCGGTTATAAAATATTATCCAAAGATAAAAATAGCTGGTCTTTGCAACGTTCCAATAGGTGTTAGAAAATCAGTTGTAGAGGCTTTAAAAGCTAAAGATAGTGAGGTGGAATTAATTTGTGGAGGATTAAATCATTTTTTCTGGGGAAGAAAAGTTTTACACAACGGAATTGATAAAACAAAGGAAGCTGTTATTGGAGTTTTAGAGGATATAGAAAACTCTCCTGCAAATATAAAAATGAGAGAACCGTGGTTGAAAGAACAAATTATGGATTTAGGAATGATTCCTTGTGCATATCATAGATATTATTATTTGACAGATGAAATGTTAAGAGCTCAAATTGCAGATGTAAAATCTGGGAAAGGAACAAGAGGGGAACAAGTTAAAATTATGGAAAAGGAACTTTTTGAATTGTATAAAGATCCTAATTTAAAGGAAAAACCTAAACAATTAGAGCAGAGAGGAGGACAGTATTATTCTGATGCTGCATGTGAGCTTATTAATTCTATTTATAATGATAAGGGTACAATTATTGTAGTTTCTACTAAAAATAATGGAATTATCGATTGTTTGCCTAATAATTGTGCGGTTGAAGTTAGTGCTAAAATTTATAAGGATGGTATAAAGCCTTTTTCACAAGAATCAATGCCATTAGAAGCTAGAGGACTTTTGCAATTGATGAAATGCTTTGAAGAAATGACGATAGAGGCCGCAGTTACAGGGAATTATCAAAAAGCCATACATGCATTAACTTTAAACCCACTTGTTAATAGTGGAAATCAAGTTAAGACAATGTTTGATGAAATTATTAGAGAAAATTGGGATTATTTACCAAAGTTTCACCATGCAATTTCTAAAAAAAAATATTAAGATAAAAATAAAAAATGGATTATATAAAAAAGAGATAAATTAATTAAATTTATCTCTTTTTTATATAAAATTTTAATATTAATTTTCAGTGTTTACACAAAACTTAAAACACTCCTTAAGATTATAAAATATATTATATATTATATTTTTTTATCATACTATTAATTCTAGATAAAGTCCGCTCTCTACCAATAATAAACACTAAATTGTAGAGGTCAGCCCCCTTAGCTAAACCAGTTAAAACAGCTCTTAAAGGCATATAAACCTTTCCAGGACCTTCTCCTATTTCTTCAAGAGTTATATTTAATACTGCTTTAGCCTCTTCTAATGATATTTCGTTACTTGAAAAACTTTTTATTTTTTCAGCAAAAAGTAAAATCGATTTTTTTCCTATTTCATCTTTTATAGCACTATATAATCTTTCGGTACTTTTAATCTCTTTTTTATCCATTGCAAGAGTCATTTCAGGCAGCGAAAATTCATCTTTGAAGTATACCTCAGAAGTAATTGCTATTTCTTTTAAGGTAGTGCAAAATTCCCTTTGCAATTCAACTATTTTAGTAAGTGTTAAGTATTCTTTTTCAGTAAGAGTATCACCTATATACCCATACTCTTTAAAAAATGGGATAGTTAAATCAGTTAGTTCTTTTAAATCTTTAAGTCTCATATGTTGATTGTTTACCCATCCTAATTTAACTAAATCAAAAACAGGTCCTCCAAGAGCAACTCTATCAATATTAAAATTTTCTTTAAATTCATCAAGGGTAAAAATTTCTTTGTTATCTCCAAAAGAATACCCCATAAGTCCTAAGAAATTGATAAGTCCTTCTTTTAAATATCCTTCATTTTTATACCAGATAAGCGAAACAGGATTTTTTCTTTTAGATATTTTTGTTTTGTCACTATTTCTTAAGAGTGGCATGTGAATAAACTCAGGGGCGTCCCATTTGAATGCTCTATAAAGTTGAATATGTTTAGGTGTTGAAGGTATCCATTCTTCAGCTCTAATTACATGAGTAATTCCCATTAAGTGATCATCTACAACGTTTGCTAAATGATAAGTGGGATAACCGTCTCCTTTAAGTAAAACTTGATCATCAATTTTATCATTATCAAAAACAATATCCCCTCTAAGTCTATCGTGAATTATAGTTGTACCGTCATAAGGCATTCTAAGTCTAATTACATATTCTTCTCCTGCTACAAGTTTAGAATTAACTTCTTCTTTAGAAAGAGACCTACAATGACCGTCATAACCTGGAGCTTTTCCCATAGTTTTTTGTCTATCTCTAAGATTAGTTAATCTTTCTTCCGAACAAAAACAATAATATGCTTCACCATCTTCAACTAATTTTTTAGCATAGTCTCCGTATATATGAAATCTATCAGATTGTCGATATGGACCGCAGTTACCACCAACATCTGGTCCTTCTTTCCAATTTAACCCTAACCAACCAAGAGTATCAAAAATAACTTGCTCAGATCCTTCTGTATATCTATTTTGATCTGTATCTTCTATTCTAAGTATAAATTCTCCATTATTGACATGGGCAAAGGCTATGTTAAAAAGAGCTATATAAGCAGTTCCAACATGGGGATCTCCAGTAGGAGACGGTGCTATTCGAGTTCTTACTTTTCTTTCCATGGTTAATCCTCCTAAAATATTATATATAAACTATAGGTTAGTTTTACCTTCTTTTAATATAATTTAGTTTAATATAATTTAAATTAATTATATCATAGAGTACAATAATTTTCTATAACAAAAAGAAGTGGACTTGCCGCCACTTCTTAAAAAAATTAATATTTTATCATTAACTCTTTAATTGTAGAAACAGCATCCACTTTATTGATCTCTAAGGTTTCACCAGTTTTTCTTATTTTAAGTTCAACTATTCCTTCATTGGCTCTTTTACCAGAAACAATTTTAAAAGGGAAGCCAATTAAATCAGCATCTTTAAATTTAAATCCAGTTCTTTCATCTCTATCATCTAATATAACGTCTATATTAGATGATAGTAAAGAGTTGTAGATTTCCTCAGCTACTTCCATTTGAGCAACGTCTTTTATATTGGCAGGAATAACGTCTACAACAAAGGGTGCAATAGCTGATGGCCAAATAATTCCATTTTCATCATTATTTTGTTCAATAGCCGCAGCCATAGTTCTGGAAACTCCTACTCCATAACATCCCATAATTATTGTTTGAGCAATTCCGCCTTCATCTAAAAAAGTTGCTTTAAGAGCTTTGGAATATTTTGTTCCAAGTTTAAATATATGCCCACACTCTATTCCTCTAGCAGATTTTAGAGTTCCACTACATTTAGAACACATTTCTCCTTCTCTAACATTTTTAATATCACCAACAATATCACCAGTATAATCTATACCATAATTAACATCTATATAGTGCATGTCAAGTTGGTTTCCACCAGCGGTATGATTAGGAATAGAAACAACACTAGGATCAACTATAACTTTAATATTTTTTGATTTTAAGTCGATTCCATAAGGACCAATAAAGCCTTTAATTAAATCTAAATTATTTAATTCTTCATCATTTAGCATAATAACCTCTAAAGTATTCAGAACATTTTTAAGTTTAGTTTCATTAACTTCAAAATCTCCCCTAATAAGAACCATGTAAATTTCATCAGTTACCATATCTCGATACATCATAGCTTTAACAGTTCTGTTAGCAGGTATTTTTAAGAAATTAACAACATCATCAATTTTAGTAATATTAGGAGTATGCATCATAGAAGGTTTTTTTAGAGCTATAGTTTTAGCATTAAGAACTTTACTTTTAGCAGTTTCAACATTTGCCGCATAGTCACAAGAATCACAGAAAATAATTTCATCCTCACCAGAGTCAGCAAGAACATGAAACTCTTGGGAACCATTTCCTCCAATAGCACCAGAATCAGCTTCTACTGCTCTAAAAGAAAGTCCACATCTCTCAAGAATTTTAGAGTAAGCAACTTTCATATTTTCAAATTCCTTATCTAAACATTCAGAGGACGCATGAAAAGAGTAAGCATCTTTCATTAAAAACTCTCTGCATCTCATAAGACCAAATCGAGGTCTTCTTTCATCTCTGACTTTAGTCTGAATCTGATAAAGACTTATAGGCAAAGATTTGTATGAAGAAATATCATTTCTTATGATGTCTGTAACAACTTCTTCATGTGTAGGGCCAAGAACAAAATCTCTTTGGTGTCTATCTTTAAGTCTCACCATTTCAGATCCCATAGTGTCCCAACGACCACTCTCTTTCCAAAGTTCAGCAGGTTGAAGTATAGGCATAAAAATTTCTTGAGAACCTACTTTTTCCATTTCTTCTCTAACTATTTTTTCTACTTTTCGAAGAGCTTTATATCCAAGTGGTAAATAAGAATATATCCCACTTGCTAATTTTTTAATCATTCCAGACCTCATCATAAGAATATGACTAATAACTTCGGCTTCTTTAGGTGTTTCTTTGAGAGTTTTAACATAGTATTTACTAAATTTCATACTTTTCATCCCCTTACTATAGTTGTATATAAATTATTGTTAGATTAAATTGTATCAATAAAAAATATGGTAGTCAAGTTTATATACTAAATTGTTTGAATTTATTTGATTTTATGGTACTATTATATACGTTAATAATCAATAACAACATTGCTAAATATTAAATTTAAAAGTTTAATTTAGTATATGTTTTCTATAGAGGGGGATGAATTATTTTTTTAATGGAGGTTTTATGAATTTTATAAATATATTATTAATTTTATTATTAAGTGGAGGAGGCTTATTTTTAGTAGTTTTTTTAAAAGATTACTTAAATGCAATAGCTAAAAATGAAATAGAAAAAGAGGGAACTGTAGTAGGCTTTTCAATAATAGGATTTCTAGTTAGTTTTTTTGATACATTGGGAATTGGTGCTTTTGCCCCAATGACAGTAATATTTAAGCAGTTCAAATTGGTAAATGATAGAATAATACCAGGAACGTTAAATACGGCTTTATGTGTACCTATAATAATAGAAGCATTAATTTTTATAAAGGAAGTAAAAGTAGAGCCGATAACATTGATAAGTATGTTAGTAGCAGCAGTTTTAGGAGCTGGAATTGGTGCTGGAATTGTTTCAAAATTAGATGAAAAAAAAGTCCGATTAGGAATGGCTTTAGCATTAGGGGGAGTTTTAATAATTATGTTAGCAGGAAAATTAGGAATCATGCCCTCAGGAGGAGATGATATGGGACTTACAGGAACAAAATTGATAATAGCTATTATCGGTAATTTTATACTAGGCTCTCTAATGACTCTTGGAATAGGATTGTATGCTCCCTGTATGGCTCTAGTATATGCACTAGGATTAAGCCCTTTAGCAGCTTTTCCAATTATGATGAGTTCGTGTGCTTTTTTAATGCCAGCAGCAAGTTTTCGTTTCATAAAAGAAAATGCTTATAATAGAAAAGGGACATTAATAATAACAATAACAGGAATATTAGGTGTTATTACTGCAGCCTATTTAGTAAAATCGCTTCCACTGAATATGTTGTCATGGATTGTAATATTGGTAGTTGCTTATACTTCTATAAAATTATTTTTCGATTCTAAAAAAATAATAAAATAAGTTTAAATAAAAAATAACTACTGGAGATATTATACAGTATCTTCAGTAGTTATTTTTTATTTTGAGTCATTACTTTGTTTTAATTTCTCTATTTCAAAAATACAGTGACAGTAGCCATGGGGATTTTTAATAAGGTAGCTTTGATGTTCTTCTTCTGCTAAATAGAAGTTTTCTAATTTTAAAACTTCAGTTACTATTTTTTCTTTAAATTCTTTTTGTTTATTTTTTAGATATTTTAGAATAAAAGGTTCTTCTAGAGTTTCAAGATAATAAATTCCAGTTCGATATTGAGAACCAATGTCATTTCCCTGTCTATTAATTATTGTAGGATCAATAATTGAAAAAAAATGATTTAAAAATTTTTCAAAAGAAATAAGAGATTCATCAAACGTGACTCGGCAAGTCTCAGTAGCTTGAGTTTTACCGCTGCAAACATCTTGATAATTTGGTTTTTGAGTAATACTATTAGCATAACCTACTTTAGTATCAATAACACCTTTGAGATTCTGGAAATAGTTTTCAACTCCCCAAAAACATCCGCCAGCAAGATATATAGTTTTCATAAATTCCTCCTCTTAGGAATAAAAAAATAATTGATTAAGTATATCACTGATTAATACAAAAAACTACAAAAAATACTTATATAAAATTCTCTAATTTTACTTGACTTTTTTTCAATATTAGAGTATATTTTAATAAGATTTAAATAATCAATTAAAATTAAATTATATTAGGAGGATTAAAATGCATTTAATAGATAAAGAAACTTGTATCGGATGTGGAGCTTGTGAGGGAACTTGTCCAGTAGGAGCAATATCTGCAGATGAAAATGGAAAATATGAAATTTCCGATGCTTGTGTAGACTGTGGAGCTTGTGCTTCAGTATGTCCAGTAGAGGCTATAACAGCATAAGTTTTTCTTGAAAATACTAAAGAGTCCTAAGGGGCTCTTTTTTTATATAAAAATGTATTATGAATATATTATAACAGTTTTTATTTGAATGTCAAATAATTTTATTTAAATAAATTTTGTATAAGAGAAATTAATGATAAATTCAATAAAAAATATGATATTGATAATAATATGATATAATAATTAGATAAAAAAGAAAAGATATAAGGAATGGTGAGTGAATGTTTAAGGGTTGTAGAATAAGTAGAACTACAAAAAAAGAAGATACAATTATAACAATAAAAGATATAAAAATAGGTGGAGATAATTTTGTTATTATAGGTGGACCTTGTGCTGTAGAAAATAGAGAAATGATTTTCAAAATAGCCGAAACAATAAAAAAAAGTGGTGGAAAAATATTAAGAGGTGGGGCTTTTAAACCGAGGACTTCACCTTATGATTTTCAAGGTTTAGGAAATGAAGGATTAATTTATTTAAAAGAGGCAGCAGAGATGTATGGTCTATTAGTTGTTACAGAAGTTATGGATACAAGAGATGTAGAGATTGTAAAAAAATATTCAGATATATTGCAAGTGGGATCTAGGAATATGCAAAATTTTGCACTATTAAAAGAATTAGGAAGTTGTGGAAAACCAATACTTTTAAAAAGAGGGATGAGCGCTACAATAAAAGAATTTTTAATGTCTGCAGAATATATAATGGCCTATGGAAATAGTGAAGTTATACTTTGTGAAAGAGGGATTAGAACTTATGAAACTTTAACGAGAAATACATTGGATATAAATGTAATTCCTTTTATTAAGATACATTCCCATCTTCCTATAATAATAGATGCAAGTCATGGAACAGGAATTAGAGAATTAGTTGAGCCTGTTACATTAGCAGGGATTATAGCAGGTGCTGATGGGGCCATGATAGAAGTTCATGAAACACCTGAAAAAGCGATTTCCGATGCAGCTCAAACTATGGATTTTAAAGAATTTGAAAATAGTTGCAAAAAAATTAAAAAATTAGTAGAATTTAGAAAAACTTTATAATAATTAATGAGAGGTATTTATGTTTGAAAAAGAAAAAGATTATTATTATATTAAATTATTAAGAGATTTAGGTGTTGATGCAATATACACAACAAAAAAATTTAATCATGAAGAATATAAAAAAGAATTGCTTCAAGTTCATGGAGTTCAAACTCATTCTAAGAATATTTTTATTGTAGATGAAAAGACTAAAAAAAAAGATATTCCTTTTGAAAATATAGATGGAATGATTACCAATAGAAAAGATGTAATTTTGTATACTAAACATGCAGATTGTTTAGCTCTTTATTTTTATGATGTGGAAAATTGTGCAATTGGGCTATGTCATTCGGGATGGAAAGGAAGTTACGAAGAGATAGGAATAGAACTTATAAAAAAAATGCAAAATAAATATAAAAGCAAATTAGAAAATATAATTGTAGGCATTGGAATAGGAATATCACAAAACAATTATGAAGTAAGTAAAAGTTTTTATGAAAACTTTAAAAATAAGTTTAGTTCAGAAATAATTCAAGAAAGTTTTAATAAAAAAGAGGAAAAATATTATTTTAATAATGAGAACTTCAATGCTCTATTAATACAAAATTATGGTGTTAAAAAAAAAAATATTATAAAAAGTAAATTATGTACCTATGAAAACAAAAATTTTCATTCATATAGAAGAGATAAAGAAAAATCAGGGAGAAATAGAGCATATATAAATATTTTGAAATAATAGGGGTGGAAGTTTTTCTATGGAAGAAAAATTAGGACAAAGAGAGAAAAAAGAAAATATTTATAGAGTGGCGCTATTCATGGGAGAAATTCTTCTGAAAAACGGATGTGAAACTTCAAAAGTAGAGCAGCTATGCAGGGAATTTTGTGATTCTAAAAAATATCGTCATGTAACGATACTAGTAACTCCTACAGTAATTATGATTGGAGATGATAGAGCTGATGGTATTACTTTTATGAAAGGGATAAAAGATAGAACTACAAATTTACATAAACTTGTTTTGATAAATAAATTTATAGTAAAGTTAACAGAAAAATCTGAAATAGACTGTAATAGGGTGTTATTACTATTAAAAAAAATTGATAGGTACGAAATATATTCTATTTTAACAAAACAAATTTGTGCTGGTCTAGCTTCTGCTTCTTTTGTTATGATTTTTAATGCAACTCCCAAAGATGCAGCTATAACTTTTATTGTTTCAGTGATTTCATTATTTATCTCAAACTTTATTTCAAGAATGATACCAACTGTGGTTTTAGGAACGATTGTAGCTAGTTTTTTCATAGGTATATCAGGATTACTTACTAAACATTATGGAATAGCGACTTCTGATAATATAATAATCGTAGGATCAATTTTACCACATCTTCCTGGAGTTGCATTAACAAAAAGTATATCAGATTTAGTATCTGGAGATTTTCTATCAGGAAATTCTAGAATAACAGAATCGTTTTTAATAGCGACATCAATTGGAATAGGAGTTGCTACCGCTCTTAGTGTATGGGTGAAATTTGGAGGTGTTATAAATGGATAGAGTCCCTTTATTTCAACACTTGATATATTCACTAATAACATCTGTTGGATTTGCTCTATATTTGTCCTCATCAAAAATTGATGCAATAATTTCAGGAGTTATTGGCGGATTAGGTTGGAGTTTATATATGATACTTTTAATAAACACTAAAGAGCTAATATTTCCATATTTTATTGCAACAATAACAATAGGAATACTAGGAAATATATGTTCTAAAATTTGGAAGAAACCAACAGTCATATATATTCTTCCTGGTATAATTCCCTTAGTTCCAGGATATAGTATGTATTATACTATGTTATACATAACAACAGCAGAGTATAAGTTAGCAACAACCAAAGGAATAGAAGCAATTTTTATTGCTTTGGCTATTGCTAGTGCACTTGTTATAACAGAATCATTTAGAAAAATAACTAATAAAATAATGGATAGTTTAGAGAAAAAAAGAAAAAAATTAAAATTATTAAAAAATACTATATTAAAATAAAAAGGAGATAAAATGTCTAAAATAAATGTTGGAGGTCAGGCAGTAATTGAAGGGGTAATGATGAGAGGTCCAGAATATTTAGCTACTGCTGTGAGAAAAACTTCTGGAGAGATTGTATATAAAAAACTAAAAATATCATCAACAAAAGATAAAATATTGAAAATTCCATTTTTTCGTGGTGGAGTGATGCTTTTTGATGCTATGGTTATGGGGATAAAAGAATTAACTTTTTCAGCTAATCAATCTGAAGATAATGATGAAGAACAGCTAACAGACAAGCAAGCAGTGTTTACTGCAATATTTTCTGTAGGGTTGGGGATATTGTTATTTATTGCTCTTCCCTCTCTTGTTAGTAATTTAATTTTTAAAAACAACAGAATAGGTTCAAATATTTTAGAAGCTGGTTTGAGATTAACTTTTTTCATTTTATATATTTGGCTTATATCTTTTTCAAAAGAAATAAAAAAAGTTTTTCAATATCACGGTGCAGAACATAAAGTTATTTTTGCATATGAAAATGAACTAGAGTTAAATGTTAAAAATTGTCAACAGTTTAAAACTCTTCATCCTAGATGTGGGACGAGTTTTTTACTTATTGTAATGCTAGTTTCAATTATATTTTTTAGTAGTATGGATTTTATACTTCCAGTTCCTACAAATATTATTCAAAAAATTGTAATGAGAGTAGGGCTAAGAATAATTTTTATGCCTATTATTGCTGGTATCTCATATGAATTACAAAGATATAGTAGCAAACATCTAGAAAATACTTTTATTAAATTATTAGCGTCACCAGGATTATCCCTTCAAAAAATAACAACAAAGGAGCCTAATGATTTGCAAGTAGAAGTAGCAATTGTAGCTTTAAAAGTAGCAATAGGGGAAGAAGTTCTCAACGCTAGAGAAGTTTTTAAATAAAAGATATTTATAATTTATGTTATGAAAAAATAAAAAAGAAGTAATTTTAAGTGGTATTAGGTCTATTTTTATAGACTTAATTCCACTTTTTTATTTAATTATCATATATTTAATAAATGATAAAAGGAAAAATAATGTTATTGTAGTATAACTATAATAACAAAAAAATACTTATTTCAAAAAAATAGATTAAAATAAGGAGGACGATATAAAATTATGAATAAAATTGAAGAAAATTTTAATGATTTAAAAAATAAGAAAAATTCTACTTTAATAGATAAAATTTTAGATTATTTTGAAAAAATTGGAAATAAGCTTCCTGATTCAGTCACAATATTTTTGATATTATGTTTTTTAATTTTATTAATTTCATATTTATGCAATAAATTAGGAATAACTGTTTTGCATCCCATAAGTAGAGAAGTGATAATAGTGGATAATTTAATGAGCAAAGAAAATCTAAAACTAATATTAGTGGAAATAATAAAAGTATTTCAGCTATATCCGCCATTAGGAGTTGTTCTAGTGGCTATGATAGGGATAGGAGTTGCTGATAAAAGCGGTTTATTAGAATCACTGCTGAATACAATAATGAATAAAGTTCCTAAAGTAACTATTTACTATGCTGTAATTTTAATGGGTTTAATCTTTTCAGGGATAGGAGATGCAGGTTTTGTAGTACTGCCTCCTTTAGCAGCTTTAATGTTTTTAAAGATCAATAAAAATCCAATAATAGGAATACTATTATCATATGCCGGTGCAGCAATTGGATTTTGTTCAGGACTATTTATAAGTTTAAATGATATTTTAATAACATCTTTTACTATATCATCAGCCCAGATATTGGAACCGTCATTTATCAAGAGTCCAGCAATGACAATATTTTTTAATATAGCAAATGCAGTTATACAAATATTTATAATAACATTAGTTACTAAAAAAATTATAGAACCGAGATTTTCATTTGATAAAAAATTAGTGAAAGATGAGAAAGTAGAAATAGGTGTTTTAGAAAAAAAAGGTCTAAAATATGCAGGTTATTCCTTAGTCATATATTTTTTATTTGTTTTTTTATTAACATTAGGGAAAACGTCTTTTTTGAGAGATGATACAGGATCATTAGTATCGGTTAATTCTCCACTTATGGGAGGATTAATTATAATAATGACACTTGCTTTTTTGGTGCCAGGAGTAGTATACGGAAAAATAATAAAAAAAATAGAAAATGATAAAGATATAGTTAAAATGGTAGGGCAAAGTTTAGGGGAAATGGGAGGATATATATTTATTGTTTTTGTAGCAGCACAATTTCTAAATTTATTTGGAAAAAGTAATTTAGGAATTGTTTTAGCTGTAAAAGGTGCAGAAAAATTAAGTCAAAGTTCTTTATCAGGAATGCCATTAATAATTATGTTTATATTTTTAGTAGGATTTATTAATTTATTTATAGGAAGTGCTTCAGCTAAGTGGGCCATATTATCTCCAGTATTTATTCCTATGTTTATGTTATTAGGTTACGATTCCTCGTTAACCCAAATGGCATATAGAATAGGGGATTCTTCTACTAATATGATTTCCCCCCTATTTCCATATATAACATTAATTTTAGCTGTGTGTAAAAAATATGATAAAAATTTTGAGTTAGGAACATTAGTTGCCAATATGATTCCTTATGCTGTAAGTACTCTTTTAGGAAGTATATCTCTTTTAATTGTGTTTAGAATATTTGGCTTATCATTGGGAATATAGTTTGATATGTTATGAAACTAAATGAGGATAAAATAGATAACTTTAATCAAATTTTATTCATTTTAACTATTTTAACTATTTTTTTATTTATTTTTTAAATATTATTTTTAAATATTTTTGTTAGACAATCTAAAGTTTTTTCAACTCTTTTGTCAAAAATATTTTCTCCCATATGACCAATTCTTAAAACTTTGTCCTTGAGTATTCCGTATGATCCTGAGATTAAAATGTTATATTCATTTTTTAAACATTGAATAACTTCTTCACTCTTATATCCTTCAGGAATAATAAAAGCAGTTACAGTAGGGGAAAAATTTTTTTCTAAATAAGTTTTAAGACCCATTTTTTTTAGAGTTCTTCTTGTGTATATAGCTATTTTTTCATGTTTAGCAATTAAATTTTCAATACCGTATTCTAATATATTATCAAGGGCTACGTTGAGAGCGATTATATCACTAGCAGGTATAGTATAAGGGAAAAGTTTATTTTTTACACAATTTTCCCATAGAAGCAGATTACAATAAAAAGAAGAAATTGGAGTTTTTCTATTTTTCATTACTTCCCATGCTCTTTTACTAACAGAGATAATTGTTAAACCAGGTGGTGCTGAGAAAACTTTTTGAGAAGCTCCTAAAGCTATATCTATTTGCCAATTATCAACATCAATTTTTACTCCACCCATACTTGATACACTATCAACTATGGATAAAATATTATATTTATTTAAAAGTTTACAAATATTCTCTATGTCATTTAGCATTCCAGATGGAGTATCACAATGAACAATAGTTGCACATTTAAATTGTTTACCACTATTTAAAATATACTCTTCTAATTTTTCTATTGAAATTGTTTTGTTCCAATCACATTTAAAAAAGTTTATATTTCCGCCATAGATGTCTACTAAATCTCTAAATCCATCTCCAAAAAATCCATTTCCAATAACTAATATTTCATCATTTTTTTCAATTAAAGAACAACAGCTGGCATCTAAACCAAGCATTGCTTCACCACTCATAATAAGATTAGTTGAATTTTTAGAGTTTAAAATATCTCCTATTTTATTTGTTATAGATTCATAAAAAACAAAAAAATCATTATCTAAATCAGGATTTCCAAAAAAATTAACTCTAGCTTTCATAACATTTTCACGAACCATTGTAGGTCCTGCAGTCATAAGTAAATAATCAGGTCTATACACAATTCTTCCTCCTTAGTTAAAACTACCTATTGTATTCTACATATATTATACCAAATTTTTTCTTGTTTTAATGTTAAATTTTTAATTTAACATTAAAACTATATTTATCCATAGATTATTTAGATATTTTTTATTTTATAACATTTTATTTTTATTGTTATTCAGAAAAAGAGTGAAGTAAAATATTTTATATTGACAATTAGTAATAAAAAGAATTATAATTGTTAAGCAATAAAGAAAATATGGAGGTAAAAATGAAAAAAATTATTATGATAATAGGTGTTTTAGCTATGAGTATAGGAACTTTAGCAGGGTCTGTAACTGTAGATGGAAAAAAAACTTTAACAAAAATAATAGCTTCTGAAAGAAAAGATCATATAAAATTTGAATCAAAATTTCCTAGTCTAACTATGAGAATTTCTAAAAGAGATGTGTTAAAAGGGATGACTAAAATAGGTAAAACTAGAACTATTGTGGAAATTGAAAGAAATGGAATAATTAATTCAGATGCAAGAAATGTAGTAGCAACTTTGGATAGAATTAGAGATGGACTATGGGTTAAAACTAATACAACACAAATGTTTATAACAGAAAAAGAATTGAAAAAAATTAAGAACTAATAAAAAATAAATACGGAATTATTTTAATTGTATTATAGATTTTTTCAAATAATAGTAAATAAAAAAATACTTAAATTGTTTAAGTATTTTTTTTATTTACTATTATTTGGTTATTTTTCCTGATTTATCGAAATGTTTTGAGCAAATTCCATCCTCAACTTAATATCGAGATGGCTCAAAAGGGTTTTAGTCCTTGTGCTCCTTTTTGAGATTCGATATTAGTAATTTTTAAAATAAAAATATTTGACAATCATATAAAAAAGTAATATAGTGTTAATTATATAAAATATAGATTAATATAAAAAATTCTCAGAATTATTTTTTTGAAAAATAAAAGTTATTAACTAAAAAAGTAAAGCCATTTATAGCTTTGCTTTTTTTTAAAACTAATTCATCATTAAGAGATAGAATTTTTGGATGAGATACTAAAAAAAGATTGGTGTTAGATAAATTTATTTAAAGTTTGGAGGAAAAAACTAAAGATGAATAAATATTATAGTATATATAGTATAGAAGGAAAAATTACTTTGAAAAAATGGAATAAATTCTCAGTATAAAATTATAGATATAAATTGTTCTTTATATAAAGCTAAAAAAGTCTTAGTTCTAAAGTAATACAGTGCTAGGACTTTATAATAACATATTAGAAATAAAATTTAGCACAGAGGTGTATTCATATTGCTTGAAAAAAAATGCCATAAATGATACAATGTTCTGATATTAGTCAGTATAAAATACTGTAATTTAGGAGGATTTTAAATGAAAAAGGCATGGGATAATGGTGTTTGTAAAACTCTAATAACGAAGGAAGAGATCGCAACCAAAGTAAAAGAGTTAGGAAAAATAATAACTGAGGACTATAAAAATTTAGAGGAAGAATTTATAGTAGTTTGTTTACTAAAAGGCTCAGTTTTATTTATGGCAGACTTATGCAGAGAAATAAAACTTCCTATGAAGATGGATTTTATGAGTGTGAGTAGTTATGGAGATGCTTTTGAATCTTCGAAAGAAGTAAAAATAAAAAAAGAATTAGATGAAAATATTATGGGAAAACATGTTATTATTATTGAAGACATAATTGATACAGGAAGAACGTTAAAAAAGATAACTGAAATATTAAAGATGAGAGAACCTAAATCAATTAAGATTTGTACTCTTTTAGATAAACCTACGAGACGAGAAGTGGAAGTAGCTGTTGATTATAGAGGATTTGTAATTCCTGATGAATTTGTATTAGGTTATGGCTTAGATTTTAAACAAGAATATAGAAATCTTCCTGAAATAGTTGTGATGGGATCATTAAATGAAGCCGTGGAGGATTAATGTCAGATTTTAAGCATAAAAAAAAGTTTGGACAAAATTTTCTTACAAATCAAAATGAAGTATTGGATAATATAATAAAAGTTTCAAGTGTAACATCAGAGGATGTAATAATAGAAATTGGTCCTGGAGAAGGCGCATTAACAGAATTACTTTTAAAAAAAGCTAAAAAAGTTTATTGTTTTGAAATTGATACTGATTTAGAAAAAATATTGCAAAAAAAATATGGTTCAAATCCTAACTTTAATTTAATCATGGGAGATGTGTTAGATGCTGATTTACAATACTTATTAAAAGATGAATGTGCTGTAAAAGTTGTCGCTAATATCCCTTACTATATAACTTCTCCAATAATAAATAAACTTATAGAAAATAAAAATAAAGTTGATGAAATATTTATAATGGTTCAAAAAGAAGTAGCTGAAAGAATTTGTTCAAAATCTGGAAAAGAAAGAAGTGTATTGACATTAGCGATAGAATATTTTGGAATTTCAGAGTATTTCTTTACTATACCTAAGGAGTTTTTCACACCTGTTCCTAAAGTAGATTCAGCTTTTATGGGAATAAAATTATATAAAGATAAAGAAAAAAAAGATTTAGAAGAAAAAATATTTTTTAAATATGTAAAAGCTTGTTTCTTAAATAAAAGAAAAAATATTTTGAATAATTTAACAAGTTTAGGTTATTCAAAAGATCAATTAAGAGAAAAATTAGCAATTTTAGAAATTCCAGAAATAGAAAGAGCTGAAAATATTACTATTGAAAAATTTATAGAAATGGCTAAACTTTTTGAAAATGAAGTGAGGTAATGTAATGAAACAAGGAAGTTATGAATTTTTAGTTCAAACAGAAAGAACAGATATAGATTTTATTAATAAAATTATAGAAGCTTATGAAGGAATTGGTGTAGTGAGAACTATTAGTGCAGAAAAAGGTTTGTTAAATATAATAACAACATATGACTTTAAAGAATTTTTAAGAGAAGTGATAGAAGATTTAAATGTTAAATGGGTTAAAGCAGAAATAATTGATGAAAAACCATGGTCAGGAGGATTATAAAATGGAAAAATTAGAAAAACTTTTACAATTTATAGTGGAAGAATTAGCAGAAAAAAAAGAAGATATAAGAATTACTTATGATGTGATAGATGAGACAATTATTTTTAGAGTAAGTGTTGCAAAGGGAGAGATGGGAAGACTGATAGGAAAAAATGGACTTACAGCTACAGCTATTAGAGGTGTAATGCAAGCTGCAGGAGTAAAAGATAAATTAAATGTAAATGTGGAATTTATAGATTAATGAAGAAGGGGAAAAAATGGAACTTTTAACAGTAGGAAAAATAGGTGGAACCCATCATTTAAAAGGTGCAATAAAGTTACATTCTAACATAGGAGAAGCTCTCTATAATATTGTAGATAGTAAAGTTTTAGTTGAGCTCCCTGATGGAACAAGTAAAATGTTAACAGTGAAATCTATCGCACCTTTAGTAGGGGAAAAATGGATACTAGAGTTTGTTGAAATAACTAATAAAAATGACTCTAGTAAATTAACAAAAGCTTATGTTAAAGCTAGAAGAGATGTTATAGGAATAGAAGAAGATGAATATTTATTAAATGACTTATTAGATATGACTGTAAAAGATGAAGTTGGGAATATTATAGGTAAAATAGTTAATATACTAGATACAGCAGCTCATGAAATATTAGAAATAGAAACAGAAACAACCGAGGGAATGATACCTAATATTCCAGAATTTGTTAAAGATATTTGTTTTGAAAAAAAAGAAATTATTGTTTCCGTAATAGAAGGAATGATAGAAAATAAAAAAATAAAATAAAAGGGTATCCAAGGAGGAAAATGTGAAAATTAACATCCTTACACTTTTTCCAGAATTTTTCAATAATTTTAAAAGAGAAAGCATAATAGGGAGAGCTATTAAAGAAAAAAAAATAATTATAAATATTATAAATATTAGAGATTATTGCTTTGATAAACATAAACAAGCTGATGATACTCCAAGTGGTGGTGGTGCAGGAATGGTAATGAAGCCAGAACCAATTTTTAAAGCTCTAAAAATGTGTGAAGGAAAAACTATATATGTTTCTCCACAAGGAGTATCTTTTAATCAGAAAGTAGCAATAGAACTTTTAAAAGAAGAAGAAATAACAATAATATGCGGACATTACGAAGGAATAGATGAGAGAGTTATAGAAAATGCTGTGGATTTAGAAATATCTGTGGGAGATTTTGTTTTAACTGGTGGAGAAATTCCAGCCATGTTAATTTCTGATTGTATAGCAAGAATGATACCAGGTGTTATAAAAAAAGAGTCTTATGAAAATGACTCTTTTTATAATGGATTATTAGATTGTCCTCATTATACTAAACCTCCAGAGTATGAAGGATTAAAAGTACCAGAAGTATTACTTTCTGGTCATCATAAAAAAATAGAAGAATGGAGATTAAAAGAAAGTTTAAGAAGAACTCTTTTAAGAAGACCTGATATTTTGAAAGAAAGAGAATTTTCTAAATTAGAAAAAAAATTGATGAAAGAAATTCAAAGTGAAATAAAATAAGGAGGTGTAGCTAAAATATGATATATAAATTAAAAGATAAAACTCCCATAATAGGAAAAAATAATTTTATAGCAGAAAATGCTACTGTAATTGGAGCAGTAGAAACGGGGACAAATGTTAGTATTTGGTATTCAACTGTGTTAAGAGCGGATTCTTGTACTATAAAAATAGGAGAAAATACTAATATTCAAGATAACACGACAGTACATGGGGATAAATTGTTTCCAGTAATTATTGGGGAAAATGTAACGATTGGGCATAATTGTGTAATTCATGGTTGTTCTATTGAAAATAATGTAGTGATAGGTATGGGATCTGTACTATTAAACGGAAGTAAAATTTTTAAAAATTGTATTGTAGCTGCAGGCTCAGTTGTAAATTCCAAGCTCGAACCAAAGGAAGGAGTTTTAATTGCAGGAAATCCAGCTAGGGTAATAAAAGAGTTGTCAGAGGAAAACAAAGAATATATTTCATATGCAAAAGAGATGTATCTTTATGATATAGGAATATATAAAAAAATTGAAATAGTGGATTAAATTAAGGGAAGGGAAGAGATTAGATGAGAGAAAGTATATATTTAGCATTGGTTCATTATCCAGTTTATAATAAAAATCATGATGTGGTTTCAACATCAGTTACGAATTTTGATATTCATGATATTTCAAGAACTTGTAGAACATATGATATTAAAGAGTATCATATAATTGTTCCAGTAGAAGCTCAAAAGCAATTAACAGAGAGAATAATTGGCTATTGGCAGGAAGGTGTCGGTGGAAATCATAACAGAGATAGAGAAGAAGCATTCTTTAATACAAGAGTCTATGAAGATATTCAAAAATCAGTGGAAGAAATAGAAAAACTAGAAGGAGAAAAACCTTTAATTATAACGACATCAGCAAAAATATTTCCTAATACGATAGGATATAAAGAATTAGGGGAGAAAATAATTGAAGACAAGAGACCTTATCTTCTTTTATTTGGAACAGGTTGGGGACTGACAGAAGAAATTATGGCTATGTCAGATTATATACTAGAGCCTATTAGAGGAAATACGAAATATAATCATTTATCAGTTAGATCAGCAGTATCAATTATTTTAGATAGATTAACTGGGGAAAATTAAAATATGGCAAAAGAAATTAAAATTAAACCTGATGAAAAAATGTTTGTAAACATTGGTTTAAAAGAAGTTAAAGTAGAAGAGATTATATATAATGAAAGGCATAAGAAGTTAACTCTTCAATGCCTTTTATCTTCATTTAAAGATTTTAATGAGGTGGATATATTAGATGAGAAATTAAAAAAAAATTTTGGTGAAAACTTAACAATAGAAATAAAAGTAAATTTAAACGTTGAACAAATAACGAAAATAGAATTAAAGGATATAGTAGAGCGATCTATAAAAAAATTAAAAAAAATAAATGCTATTTCAAAATCTTTTTTATATTTTTATAGAGTTTTAATAGAAACTGATATTATAAAAATAGAATTAAAAGATGAAATGTCTTTGGAAACTCTTAATAACTCTGATATTCAAAGGAAACTAAAAAATATAATTAAAAATTATGGAATAGAAGGTTTTGAGGTAGAATTAATAATTGGAGATTTTTCTAAAAAGGAAGAAGAATTAAACTACCAAAAAGAAGTAGAAATTATTAATCTTCATAAAAAACAAGAGTTAGAACAAAAAGAAAATATAAAAAAAACAGGAAATTTACCATCTAATTCAAATGGTAGTTTTACTCCAACTAGTGGAAAAGATAATAGTAATATTCAAAAATTTTATAATAAAAATAAAGGATTAAATGGGACGTTAATCACTATTAATGAATTTAGTGAATTACATGAAGAGGAAGTTTGTGTGTTAAGTGGTGAGATATTCTCACTTGAAACAAGAGATATAAGAAATGAAAAAACTCTTGTAACACTAAGAATTACAGATAAAGAAAATTCTGTGACGCTTAAAATATTTTTAAATAAAAATGAAAAGCTTGCAGCAAAAGAAGGAGATTTCATAAAAGTTGCTGGAAAAAAACAAATAGATAGATTTTCTCAAAATAACGAAGAAATTGTTATGCTTACAGCTCTTGAAAAATTAGATAAAATTAAAAAAATAAAATTAGATAAAGCTACAAATAAGATGATAGAACTCCACACTCATAGTAAAATGAGTGAAATGGTTGGAGTTACAGATATAAAAGATATAGTGGAACGGGCTATAGTATACGGACATAAATCAGTAGCAATAACAGATTATGGAGTGGTTCATTCTTTTCCTTTTGCTTATAAAGCCGCTAAAGGAAAGGACATAAAAGTTATTTTTGGTTCTGAAATGTATATGGTAGATGATTTGAAGGAAATAGTTATAAATTCCAAAGATATAAAGATAGAAGATGAAACTTTTGTAGTTTTTGACCTAGAAACTACAGGATTAAATGCACATAAAAATGAAATAATAGAAATAGGGGCAGTAAAACTAAAAGGAACTAGAATTATAGATAGATATTCTCAATTAATAAAACCAGAAGGGAAACTTCCTAAAAAAATACAAGAATTAACGGGAATAACAGAGGATATGCTTTTAAATTCCCCTCCTATTGAAGAAATTCTTCCAAAATTTTTAAAATTCATAGAGGGGAGTACATTAGTTGCTCATAACGCACCATTTGACATGAGTTTTCTAAAAAGAGATAGTTTGAAAATTTTAAATAAAAAAATAGAAAATCCAGTGATAGACACTTTAAGAATGGCAAGGGATTTATATCCTGAATTTAAAAACTATGGATTAAAAACAGTAACAAAACGTTTAGGAGTTTCTTTAGAATCACATCATAGAGCAGTTGATGATTCCCAAGCAACAGCAAATATGTTTGTTATATTCTTAGAAAAATATTTGGAAAAAGGAATCGATAATATTAATGATTTTCAAGGTGTTTTTCCAGTAAATATTCAAAAACAAGAAACAAAAAATATAATGGTTATGGTAAAAAATTTAGTAGGGTTAAAAAATATGTATAAACTGATATCTGAAGCTCATCTTAATAATTATGGACTTAAAAGACCAAGAATAACGAAATCACAATTAATGGAGCATAGAGAGGGGTTAATATTAGGGTGTTCTATGACTGCCCATCATAATAATGTAAGTGAGTTGTTAGATAATTATATGACATATGATTTTGAAACCTTTGAAAAAAATATATTATTTTATGATTATGTAGAACTATTACCGAAAACTACATACAATGAGCTTATAGATGAAGAAGGTACTGGAAGAATAAAAGGGTATGATGAGATTGAAACTTTAAATAAATATACTTATGAAATTGCTAAAAAGTATAATAAAATTATTACAGCAAGTTCCAATGTCCATTATTTAGATTCTGAAGATTATAAAATTAGAAGTATTTTATTATATGGAAGTGGAACTGTTTTTAGAGAAAATCAATTTAAGATAGACAATGGTTTTTATTTTAGAACAACTGATGAATTATTAAATGAATTTGAGTATTTAGGAAAAGATGTGGCAAGTGAGATAGTTGTGGAAAATACCAATATAATTTCAGATATGATAGAAGTAATAAAACCTGTTCCAGATGGTTTTTTTCCTCCAAAAATAGAAAATGCAGAAAATATAGTAAGAGATATGACCTATGAAAAAGCTTATAGAATATATGGGAATCCTCTTCCTGCAATAGTTGAGCAAAGAATAGAAAGAGAATTGAAATCAATTATAGGAAATGGCTTTGCTGTACTTTATCTTTCAGCACAAAAACTTGTAAAAAAATCTTTAGACAATGGTTACTTAGTAGGCTCTAGAGGGTCAGTGGGTTCATCAATTGTGGCTTATATGATGGATATAACAGAAGTTAATGCACTTTATCCACATTATTTGTGTGAGGGTTTAAACTGTTTTCATTCAGAATTTATAGAAAGGGAAGGAGCAGGAGTAGATTTAGTTAAAAAAAATTGTCCCAAGTGTGGAGTTGAAATGAAAAGAGACGGTCACTCTATCCCTTTTGAAGTTTTTATGGGATTTGACGGGGATAAAGTACCAGATATAGATTTAAACTTTTCAGGAGAGTATCAAGGGGAAATTCATAGATATTGTGAAGAGTTATTTGGAAAAGAAAATGTATTTAAAGCTGGTACAATTTCAACTTTAGCAGAAAAAAATGCTATGGGTTATGTTATGAAATATTATGAAGAACAAAATTTAAAAATTTCTAATGCAGAAATAGTTAGATTAGCTAAAAAATGTGAAGGAGCTAAGAAAACAACAGGACAGCATCCAGGAGGAATGATAGTAGTTCCTCAAGGGCACAGTATTTTTGAATTCTGTCCAGTACAAAAACCAGCTAACGATATGGCTAATGATTCTATAACGACTCATTATGACTATCATGTAATGGATGAACAATTGGTGAAGTTAGATATATTAGGTCATGATGACCCCACTACAATAAGATTATTACAGGAGTATACAGGTGTTGATGTTTATTCTATTCCACTAGCTGATCCAGAAACAATAAAGTTATTTTCTTCCACAACATCTTTAGGAGTAACTTCAGAAGCTATCGGCTCAGTTGTAGGAACCTATGGAGTACCTGAATTTGGGACACCATTTGTAAGACAAATGTTAGTTGATACAATGCCGACAACTTTTGCAGAATTAGTTAGAATATCGGGACTTTCTCATGGAACAGATGTGTGGCTAAATAATGCACAAGAATTTGTAAAACAAGGAAAAGCTAATTTATCACAAATAATATCAGTAAGAGATGATATTATGAACTATTTAATAGATCAAGGTTTAGATAAAGGAACAGCTTTTAAAATTATGGAATTTGTTAGAAAAGGTCAACCTTCTAAAAATATAGAAGCTTGGGAAAAATATTCTGCTTTGATGAAAGAACATAAAGTAGAAGATTGGTATATAGAATCGTGTAGAAGGATAAAATATATGTTTCCCAAAGGTCATGCTGTAGCCTACGTTATGATGGCTATAAGAATTGCTTATTTTAAAGTTCATTATCCATTAGAGTTTTATGCTGCATATTTTTCTAGAAAATGTGATGCTTTTGATTATGAGTTGATGCACGATATATCTAAAATAAAAGAAAGATTATTTGAATTAAATAAAGAAATTAAATTAGACGTGAAGCAAAAATCTGAATTAGTATTGTGTGAAATAATAATAGAGATGAGAGCTCGAGGATTTGAATTTTTACCAATAGATATATATATATCGGCAGGTTTTAAATTTACTTTAGAAAATGGGAAAGTAAGAATCCCTTTAATTGCACTAAATGGACTGGGAGGTTCAGTTGTAGAGAATGTATTAAGGGAGAGAGAGTTAGGAAGATTTACTTCTTTTGAAGATTTAAAAAGAAGAACGAAAATATCTCAAACTATAGTAGAAAAGCTAAAAGAATTTAAATTAATTGAAAATTTGAATGAAACTAATCAAATATCTTTATTTTAATTCTAAAAATGATATAGTTATACAAAATTTCTATAATTTAATGTTGAAATAAAATTATTAACTCTTGAAAAATAAAATAAAAAGGTTTATACTTTTATATATATTCAATAAAAATGTATTTTATTTATATAAAATGGAGGAAATAATGTCAATAACGGTAAATTTAGAGATGATAAAAACTGCTCAGGAAATTTTAAAAAGTGTAATAAGAAAAACGCCTATGATAAACTGTCTTTGGATGAGTGAAAAAACTGGGAATAAAGTATACTTCAAAATGGAAAATTTACAAAAGACAGGTTCTTTTAAAATTAGAGGAGCGGTTAATAAAATTGCTAATTTGACAAATGAGGAAAAAAAAAGAGGTATAATAGCGTCTTCAGCAGGGAATCATGCTCAAGGAGTAGCCCTAGGAGCTAAAGCACAGGGAATAAAAGCTACTATAGTTATGCCAAGTACAGCTCCCATGGCTAAGGTAACTGCAACTAAATCTTATGGAGCAGAAGTAATTCTTTGGGGAGAAGTTTATGATGATGCTTATAATAAGGCTTGTGAAATTCAAAAGGAAACAGAGGCAGTATTTATTCATCCTTTTGATGACGATTATGTAATTGCAGGTCAAGGAACAATAGGCTTGGAAATACTAGAAGAACTTCCAGAGTTAGAAGTAGTAGTAGTTCCGATTGGTGGTGGAGGAATATTATCAGGAATAGCGATAGCTCTAAAATCATTAAAACCCAGCATAAGGATAATAGGAGTTCAAACAGCTAACGTTCCCTCTATGCAAGAAGCTTTAAAAATGGGATATCCAATTGAAATAAAAGCAACGACTACAATTGCAGATGGAATTGCCGTAAAAAAATCTGGAAATAAAACTTTTGAAATTATAAAAAAATATATAGATGAAATAATAACTGTAAGTGAAGATGAAATAGCTGATGCAGTACTTTATATGATGGAAAAAAATAAAGTTATGACAGAAGGTGCAGGTGCAATAGCGGCAGCAGGGATTCTATCGGGGAAAATAAAAGCCAAAGATAAAAATATTTGTGGGATTATATCAGGGGGAAATATAGATATAAATTTAATGGATAGAATTATTAATAGGGCTTTATTTAATCAAGGCAGAAGATATGAATTTAAAACCAGAGTTCAAGATAAAACTGGGGAATTACAAAAATTTTTAGATGTTATCAAAGACAATAAAGCAAATATATTAAGTTTAGATATGAATATGTTTGAAGAATCTTTTGCACTTAATACACAAGAGATAAAAATAATTGTAGAGTGTTTTAACTGTGAACATAAAAAAGAAATATTAAATGCTGTAAAAGAAAAAGGATATTTAGTATATTAATTATAAAAAAAGTGGTGGTGTTATGTGAAAAAGTTAGGTTTAATTATATTCTTAGGAATTAAAGTTTTAATATTTAGTGATAGTAGTTATCCTTACACAGATCCACTTGTTGCTACAATAGTTGGAAGCTCTACTCTTATGACAGAAGGTGTATCTTTACTAGAGGATATAAAAATATCTGAGCATAAAATTTATACAGAAATGGGAAAAAAAATTACAGAAAATTTTTGGTATCAAAAAGGATATAAATTTTCATTGGTAAAACAGAAGAAAAAAGCTCCCTTAATTTTTGTAATAGCAGGAACTGGTGCAGCACATAATTCAGTGAGAATGACATATTTTCAAAGAATTTTTTATGATGCAGGATATAATGTAATATCTATCTCCTCACCTATGCAAATGAATTTTATTCTTAACGCTTCTTCCAGTAGAATGCCAGGTAGACTTATGGCTGATAGTGAAGATATTTATGAGATTATGCAAAAAGCATATGAAAAAGTAAAAAAAAATATAGAGGTGTCAGACTTCTACATAATGGGCTACTCTTTAGGTGCTGCTCAAACTGCTTATGTTTCATACATAGATGAGAGAGAGAAAAAATTTAACTTTAAAAGAGGATTTATGATAAATCCTGTTGTAGATATGTATAAATCGGCAACTAAGTTAGATAATATGTTAAATGATAATATAGATAACGATAAAAAAAAAATAGGGATATTAGTTGAGGAAATTTTTACTGAAATTTCTAAAAAGACAAGTGGCAAAAATATTCAGTTAAGTGAAGCTGTTATCTATTCATTGTTTAAAGAAAAAATTATTTCCAATGAAAAAATGGCAGCATTAATAGGACTTGCTTTTAGAATAATAGCTATTGATTTGAACTTTATAACAGATATAACAAATAATAGAAATATTTATGAAAGTAAAGCAATAGGAAAATTCGAACCACTTTTTAAATATTTTCAAAAAATTGATTTTGCAGGTTTTGATGATTATCTTTCGAGATTAGCAGAACCGTATTATAAGGAAAAAGGAATGAGTAAAAACTCTTTATTAAAATCTGTAAAACTTAATGAAATAGAAAACTATTTAAGAACGACCTCTAAATTAGCTGTTGTTACAAATCGGGATGAGCTAATTTTAGATAAAAAAGACATGGCATATTTAGAGGATGTATTCAAAGATAAAATAATAGTTTATCCTTATGGTGGACATTGCGGAAATATGTTTTTTGAACCAAATGTAAATCAAATGCTTAATTATTTAAAAAATGGGGTGTTAGTTAATGAATAAAAGAATATTATTAGCACTTTTAATTTTTATTAATATAAGTCTAATTAGCCACTCTGAAAAATTTATAAATCAAAAAGATAAAAATAAATTAAAAATAGAAGAAAATGAGCAAGCAACTAAATATTTTGACGTTTATGATCCTTGGGAAAAGATGAATAGAAAAGTGTACTATTTTAACTATTATTTTGATACTTATTTTTTTAGTCCTGTGGCTAATGGATATAAGTTAATAACACCAAATATTGTAGAAAATGGAGTTAGTAATTTTTTTAAAAATTCTACAAATATAACAACAATGGTAAATTCAACATTGCAAGGAAAATTTAGAAAATTTATGAGAACATTAGGTAGGTTTTCAATTAATACAATTCTAGGTGGTTTAGGCATAATAGATGTAGCCACTAAATTAGATATGCCTAACGAGTATGCAGATTTTGGCTTAACTTTAGCATATTACGGTGTTCCCAGTGGACCGTATTTAATACTTCCAATTTTAGGACCTTCAAATTTAAGAGATGCCACAGGAAAATTATTAGATTCTCAGGGGAATAAAATACATCCGTACACTCAAAGTGAAATTTTAGAAATGTCATCAAAAAAATTATTAATTATTAATGCCATAGATACAAGAAAAAAAGTTAATTTTAAATATTATGAAACAGGGAGTCCTTTTGAATACGATTATTTAAGGTTTTTTTATAGGGAGTTTAGACATTTTCAAGAAGCAGTAGATTAGTAAAAAAGGAGATAATTAAAGTGAATTGGAAAGAATTAACAATAGATTCAAAAGAAATAATTTCAACTTATACAGAAAATAAGTTTGAAATTTGTGATTATAATTTTTCTAATCTTTATTTGTGGAGTTTAGGGGATAAACTTAAATATGCTATTGAAGATGAATTTTTATATATAAAAGGTGATTATTTAGGAGAAGATAGTTATTTAATGCCTGTTTCTTTAAAAAATAACTGTGAAATATCAAAAATAATAAAAGCTGTTGATAAAGTAATAGATAAAAATAAAAAATTAGATCTAGTTTCTGAAAAAATGAAAATAAAATTAGAAGATTACTATATATTTGAAGAAATGGAAAATAGTTTTGACTATATATATTTAGTTGAAGACTTAGTGTTTTTAAAAGGACGAAAATATAGTAAAAAAAAGAATAAATTAAATCAATTTAATAAAAGCTATCTATATACTTATGAACAAATAAATGAAAAAAATTTATTTGAAGTAATAGAGTTTCAAAAAAAATGGTGTAAAGAAAGAGAGTGTGACTCCGTTGAAACTTTAAAAAAAGAAAATATAGGACTTAGTAAAATATTTGAAAATTTTATCAAGTTAAAGATAAAAGGTGGAATGCTAAAAATTGATAATAAAGTAGTAGCCTACGCTTTGGGAGAGGAATTAACCAAAGATATGTTTGTTATACATGTGGAAAAAGCGGATGAAGAGTATAAAGGAAGTTATCAGGCTATAAATTCAATATTTTTAGAAAAAGAATGTTTAAAATATCAATATATAAATAGAGAAGATGATTCAGGAGTCCCGGGAATAAAAAAAGCTAAAGAATCATATTACCCTATTAAAATGGAAAAAAAATATAAAATTATAGAAAAAAAATTATAAAAAAATTATTGGTCAAAAATAGAGCTAAAAACACTTGAAAAGATAAAATAACAAGAATTAACTAAAATAATAAGTTGACAAAAGAAGAGAAGTTAGATAAAATTAAGCTATAAAGAATTAAAGTTATTCAAATAGAGATTTGGAGGGAAAAAATGGCTTGTAAATTAGCAGAAGTAAAAAATGAAACAGGATTACACACTAGACCAGGAAATGAGTTTGTAAGTTTAGCAAAAACATTTGAATCAGTAATTGAACTTGAAAATGAAGCTGGGAAAAAAGTTAAAGGAACTTCTTTATTAAAACTTTTATCTCTTGGAGTAAAAAAAGGAAGTAAAATAACAGTTCATGCCGAGGGACCGGATGCAGATGAAGCGGTAGAAAAATTAGCTTATCTTCTAGAAAATTTAAAGGATTAATCTTAAATATGGAAGGTGAAAAATGAACCCTTCCATTTTTTTTTACTAATATAAAAAAGGAAGTGAAAAATGGAAAAATTAATTAAAGGAATAGATGCCTCACCAGGGATAGCTATTGGAAAGGTATTTTTATATTCAGAGGCAGAGATTAAAATTAACAAAAATAAAATTGATAATACTGAAGAAGAAAAATCAAGATTATTAAAAGGAAGAGATAAAACAAAAGAACAATTATTAGTTATAAGAGAAAAAACAGCTAAAAAACTTGGAGAGGATAAAGCTGCTATATTTGATGGACACATAACTCTTTTAGAAGATGAAGACCTTTTGGAAGAAGTAATAGAACTTATCGAAAATGAAAAAAATTCAGCAGAATTTGCAATGACACAAGGAATAGAAGGATATTGTGAAATGCTTTCTAATCTTGAAGATGAGTATTTAAGAGAAAGAGCTGGAGATTTAAGAGATATTGCTAAAAGATGGTTATATAATATATCTGGGAGAGCAATAATTGATTTATCTTCTCTTCCGAAGGATACTGTAGTTGTAGCTAAAGATTTAACACCGTCAGATACTGCACAATTGGATTTAGTTAATGTTGTAGCATTTATAACTGAGATAGGTGGGAAAACTGCTCATTCATCAATTATGGCGAGATCATTGGAGTTACCAGCAGTTGTAGGAACAGGAAATGTATGTTCACAGCTAAAAAATGGAGATACTGTTATTGTGGATGCTTTAAAAGGTGAAGTAATAGTGTTACCTAGTGAAGAAGAAACAGTAAAGTACATGGAAAAAAGAAAGAAATATTTTGAAAGTATTGAGTTATTGAAAAAATTAAAAGATACAGAAGCAGTTTCAAAAGATGGGATAAAAATTGGAACATGGGCAAATATAGGTGCACCTAAAGATGTTGCAGGAGTTTTAAGAAATGGTGGGCTAGGAATTGGTCTTTATAGAACAGAATTTCTATTCATGAGTAGTGATAAATTTCCAACTGAAGATGAGCAGTTTGAAGCATACAAATTAGTAGCAGAATCAATGGAAGGAAAACCAGTAACAATAAGAACTATGGATATAGGTGGGGATAAATGTTTACCATACATGGAAATACCGAAAGAAGAAAATCCTTTTTTAGGTTGGAGAGCATTAAGAATTTGTCTAGATAGACCAGAAATACTTAAAACACAATTGAGAGCACTATTAAGAGCCTCTGCATATGGGTATGTGAAAATAATGTTACCTATGATTATATCATTAGATGAAATTAGAAAATCAAGAGTTATTTTTGAAGAGGCTAAAGTAGAATTAAAAGTAGCAGGACTTAAATTTGATGAAACAACGCAGTTAGGAATAATGGTAGAAACTCCAGCAGTAGCTTTTCGAGCAAAATATTTTGCTGAAGAGGTAGATTTTTTCTCAATAGGAACAAATGATTTAACTCAATATACCTTAGCAGTTGATAGAGGAAATGAAAATATAGCAAAATTATATAATTCATATAATCCAGCAGTACTACAAGCTATAAAAATGTCTATTGATGGAGCACATGAAGGTGGGATACAAATTTCTATGTGTGGAGAATTTGCAGGGGACGAAGAGGCAACAGCTCTTTTGTTTGGAATGGGACTAGATGCTTTTTCAATGTCCTCTATATCAATTCCTAAAATCAAAAAAAATATTATGTCATTGAATAAAAAAGATTGTGAAGCATTAGTTGAAAGAGTTCTTTCAAAAGCTACAACAGAAGAAGTAATGGAAGAAGTAAAAGCATTTAATACAAAATATTTAAATAGAATATAAAAAAAAGCTGTTCTTTTAATTAAAAGAACAGCTTTTTTTTATTATATTTTTGTAAAAGTTTCAATAACAGAAAAAATATGTTCTTTTATTCTTCTATAGTAATTAAGCATATCCATGTATGCTGTACTTAATAAAGTTTGATCTTTAGCTGAAATATTTTCTAAATGAGCTGTTCTTGCTTTTTTATAAGTACCTTTAATATTATTACATTTTTTTATTGCAATATAATATAAATCTTTACTGTTAGTTTTATAAGCATTGTTAACATCTCTAAAAATTTCCTCTATATCCTTATGAAGTTTGACAATTGTATTCTTTCTCATTTCATCTAAAACTATTTCATTAGAATCAAGTTTTTTTAAAGTTTTAGAAATTCTTAATAAATAATCACTAATTGTTTCGTATTCATCACAGATGATTAAATTTTCTCTTGTTTCATCAACTTCATCTTCTGTTAAATGTTTACTTAAAATTAAAAAATTTACATCTGTTATCTCTTTTTCAAAAAGGTCCATCCGTTTTTCTGTATTTTCTATATGCTCATGATTTATATCCATATTTTCAGTATTTAAATATAATTCATCTAATTTTTTAAAAACTGAAAAAATTTCGTTACCCATTGCAAGAATCTCAACTTTTGTTTGTCCAATAATAACACTTGGAACATCTGTCATGAGACCATCTAGATGAGTAACCACGGAAGAACAAATAACCTCGTCATCTTTCACGATAAACTCTAAAAATCTAGACATAAGTCCAATAAAAGGAATAAAAAGAAAAACATTAATAATATTAAACATAGTATGTGCTATAGCTATTCCTGTTGTAATATTATTTTCAGAATTTATAATTTTACTTAAAAAAATAAGATAAAAAGGAAAAATCGGAATAATCCAACAGACACCGATAATGTTAATTAATGTATGAGCATAAGCAGCTCTTTTTGCATTTGCTGTGGCTTTAAGCGAAGCTAGCAGTGCCGTTATAGTTGTTCCTACATTCTCACCTAAAACTAGTGCAACGGCAGTTTCATAGTTAAGAAGTCCTTGTACAGCTAAAGTAATAGTGATACCAAGTGTTGCTGAAGAAGATTGAACAACAGCAGTCATAAGAGCACCAACTAGAGCAGCTTTTATAACACCAGAAAAGAGAATAACTTTTTCTCCATTGACCACTGTAGTAGCACTAAAAGCATGAAATATTCTTATAAATTCGGGCATAGTTCTAACAGGTTTAAGACCATCACTCATAATTTCTAAACCAAGGAAGATAAATCCTAGCCCAAGAATTGTTAAAGCTCTAGTTTTACCTTTTTCAGTAGAAGCAAATAAAGAATAAATAGCTGCAATACCTGCGATAGGAAGTCCGTATTTTCCAATCTTCAAAACTAAAACCCAACCTGTTATAGTTGTTCCAATATTAGCTCCTAAAATAACACCTAAGGCTTGTTTGAGAGATAGTAAAGAAGCATTAACAAATCCGATAGTCATTACAGTACTGACAGAGGAAGATTGAACAAGACCAGTAACGAAAATACCCATAAAAATAGCTGCAAAACGATTATCGGTAAGTAGGGCAAGAGTTTTTTTTAGCTTTTCTCCAGCAAGTTTTTGCATCCCACTAGACATATGGTTCATTCCAAAAAGAAATAAGCCTAGCCCTCCAATAACTTTGAATAATATGTCATACATTTATAGACCTCCAAAATTTTTATAACTAATTTAGATAAATAAAGATATTTGAAAAATATCTAATTAATTATACACTAAAGTTTAAAAAAAATATACTACGAAAATTTCAAATGAGTATTTTTAAAAAATATAAGCAAAAATAAAAGCATTTATAAGAAAAATATGTTAGAATAGTAAACAGAGAAAAAAATATTAGAATGAGTAATTGGGGGTTTAAATGATAAAGAATGATATAAAAATTCAAAATATTAATAAATTTTATGATGGAGTTCAAGTATTAAAAAACATAAATTTAAATATAAATGATGGAGAGTTTTTTTCAATTTTAGGTCCATCAGGTTGTGGGAAAACAACATTGTTAAGGATGATAGCAGGCTTTATTGAACCAGATAGCGGGGTTATTTATTTAGGGGAGAAAGAGCTAGTTGATCTCCCCCCAAATTTAAGAAATGTTAATACAATATTTCAAAAATATGCTCTTTTTCCACATTTAACCATATATGAAAATGTAGCTTTTTCTTTAAGATTAAAAAAAATATCTAAACAAGAAATAGATTTAGAGGTTAAAAAATTTATAGAGATGGTTGGTCTTAGTGATCATATGTATAAAAAACCAAATCAACTTTCAGGTGGACAACAGCAAAGAGTGGCTATAGCGAGAGCTTTAATAAACAAACCTGGTGTGTTATTATTAGACGAACCACTATCGGCATTAGATGCAAAATTAAGACAAAATTTACTTATAGAATTAGATTTAATACATGAAGAGGTAGGCATAACTTTTATTTTTATAACTCATGATCAGCAAGAGGCACTTTCAGTATCAGATAGAATTGCAGTAATGAATAACGGTGAAATTTTACAAGTTGGAACTCCTGCAGAAGTTTATGAAGCACCAGCAGATCTTTTTGTCGCTGATTTTATAGGTGAAAATAATTTTTTTCAAGGAAAAATTATAAAAATGGTAGATGAAACTCATGTAAAAATAAAATTTGAAGATGTAGGAGAACTTGTTGTAGAACTTGATAAACCTGCAAAAGAAAATGATTATTTAAAAGTGTCAATAAGACCTGAAAAAATTAGATTAACAAAAGTAGAACCTAAAGCACAAGAAAATTTAAATGTGTTACCAGTATATATAAATGAAGTTATTTATTCTGGATTTCAAAGCAAATATTTTGTGTGGCTAAAAGGAAAAAAAGAATTACCTTTTAAAATATTTAAACAACATGCAGTTTATTTTGATGATAATGATTCAGAAGCTATCTGGTGGGATGAAGAGGCTTATATTTCTTGGGATGCTGACGATAGTTTCTTGGTTGAGGTGAATACACTATGAAGAAAAAACTGAATTTAGGTTTACTGTACACGGCTCCTATAACAGTCTGGTTAGCATTATTTTTCATAATACCAATGTTAATTGTTTTTACTTATGCTTTTTTAAAGGAAGGAAATTATGGAGGAGTAGAATTTGAATTTTCTCTAGCAAGTTTTTCTATATTTAAAGATAAAGTTTTTTATACAATACTTTTTAAAACTATCTATTTATCTGTAATAATAACAGTTTTAACAGTTTTATTAGGAGTTCCAACAGCATATTTTATAGCCAGATCAAAATATAGAAAAGAGCTCTTATTTTTAGTGATTATACCTTTTTGGACTAATTTTTTAGTAAGAATTTATTCGTGGATAGCAATTTTAGGAAATAATGGATTTATAAATTTAGTTCTTAAAAAATTTGGCTTAGAACCAATTCAATTTTTATATAATTCATGGGCAGTTATTTTAATATCGGTATACACATCACTTCCCTTTGCAATTTTACCATTATATGCCGTTATTGAAAAATATGATTTTTCATTAATAGAGGTGGCAAGAGATTTAGGGGCGACTAATAGAGAGGCTTTTTTTAAAGTTTTTTTACCTAATATAAAACCTGGTATAACCACAGCTGTATTATTTACTTTTATACCAACATTAGGTTCCTATGCTGTTCCAAAATTAGTTGGGGGAACTAAAGCCACAATGCTAGGAAATATAATAGCTCAACACTTAACCGTTACTAGAAATTGGTCTTTAGCCTCAATTATTTCTAGTACTCTGATAATTGTAACCTGTATTGTGGTAATTATCTTTATAAAATTATCAAATAAAAAAAAGGGAGGGGAAAATGCATAAGAGAAGAACATCATTGTTTTTTTTCCTATTTTCTATGATATTTTTTTATTTACCTCTAATGATTTTGATTATTTATTCTTTTAATGATGGAAAAACAATGATATGGAAAGGATTTTCTTTACGTTGGTATAAAGAGTTATTTATGTATTCTGAAAATATTTGGACTGCATTTAAGTATAGTATAATTATAGCAATAATATCAGGCATAATATCTACCGCAATAGGGACATTAGCAGCTATTGGATTGCAATGGTATAAATTTAAACATAAAAAAGCCTTGCAAATTGTGACTTATTTACCTCTTGTAATACCAGATATAATAATGGGAGTTTCATTACTAATTTTATTTGCAACGATTAAATTTAAATTGGGACTGATAACCATATTTATAGCACATACAACTTTTAATATTCCTTTTGTTCTATTTATTGTTATTTCTAGACTTGAAGAATTTGATTATTCAGTAGTTGAAGTAGCTTATGACTTGGGAGCTACAGAATTTGAAGCATTAAAAAAAGTTATTTTACCTATGCTACTTCCAGCAATAATATCAGGTTTTTTAATAGCAGTAACATTATCTTTTGATGATTTTGTAACTACATTTTTTGTAGCTGGACCAGGGTCATCAACACTGCCGTTGCGTATATATTCAATGATAAGATTAGGAGTATCTCCAGTTATCAATGCAATATCAGTACTATTAATTGGATTATCTGTATTTTTAACTCTTTCAACAAAAAGTTTACAAAAATATCTAGTAAAATAAAAAGTGTTTTATTTGCATTATATAAAATTAAAGTGTACAATAGATACGTTATAATTAAAATAAAAGATTGGAGGAATTTAATAATGAAAAAAATATCGACTCTATTTATATTAATGGTTATATTATTAATAACAGGTTGTTCTTCTCTATCAAAAAAAAATAGAGAAGAAGTTACTAGATATAATGATATAAGAGCAACAATAGTAACTACTCAAGGAGATATTGAAGTTTATCTATATCCAGAAGCGGCACCAGTTACTGTTGCAAACTTTATTAATTTAGCACAAAGAGGATTTTATAATAACACTAGAATTCATAGAGCTATAGAAAATTTTATGATTCAAGGGGGAGATCCTACTGGAATAGGACAAGGTGGACCAGGATATGCAATTTCTGATGAAATTGTTAACTGGCTAGATTTTTTTCAAAGCGGAATGTTAGCTATGGCAAATGCAGGACCTGGAACAGGAGGTTCACAATTTTTTATAACTTCACAGCCAGCTGAATGGTTAAATGGAAAACATACAATATTTGGTGAAACTGTTAGTAGTAGTGATTTAGAAAAAATATCAAAGTTAGAAGTCGGCGATATAATAAAAGAGATTAGATTTACTGGAGACATGGATTTAATACTATCTCTAAATAAAAAACAAGTGGATGAATGGAATATAGTTTTAGATAGAGAACATTCAGGATTAAAAAACTATGAAGTAAAGCCTATAGAAGCTTATACAGGAAAAGCTGCTGCATATACAGCAGAGTTAGAAAAAATTTACTCTAAAAATCAAGAAAAGCAAGAAGAAACAAAGTTATCAGTAATTCCTAGATTTATAAGTGGTATAGAAAAAAAAATAAGAAAAAAACCTAAAATTGATTTAAATGATGTTGAAACATCATATTTTGACTAGTTGAATTAAATAAAAAACAACCGATTATTTCGGTTGTTTTTTTGTAATTTTTTGTAATTTTTTTATTTTAGAAATAATTCCAAAAATAGTTGTAACAAAAAGAATTCCAAAAGCTAAAGATCCAGATAAAATAAAACTTTCTAATCCTTTTTCTGTAGCTGATGAGATATTTTTATGCAATAAATAGAAAAGAGTATAATAAATCCCACCTCCAGGAACTAAAGGTATTAATCCAGGAATCAAGCTAACTGTAACAGTAGTATTAAGTTTTTTAGCTATGATTTCAGCTGAAAATGTAATAGCTACTGAAGCTAAAAAATATGAAGCTGGATCTGAAAAATTTAAAAATTTAAAAACTTCATAAGCAAACCATCCAACTCCTCCTGAAACCCCTGCAAAAAAAAGTTTTTTTCCTTTAAGACTAAAGATAGTACCAAAACAAACAGATACCAAAAATGCAGAAATAATTCTAATAAATATTGTCATCATATTTTATCACCAAAAATTGCTATTAAAGCATATAAGGTAAATCCTGAACCAATGGCAAGAGACGTTGCAATCATAATTGCTTCGATACCTCTTGACAGTCCTGAAACTAAATCTCCTGCAATTAAATCTCTAATTGAGTTAGTAAAAGACATACCAGGAACAAGTAACATAAGAGAACTAATTAAAGCAACAGAGATATTATTTAAAAAACCGACTTTAAAAAGAAGGTAAGAAGAAAGTGAGCATATAGCACCACCAATTGTTGTAGCAAAAAAATTATTAATTTTTAAAAATGTAGAAAAATAATTAATCCAAAAGATAAAAAAACCACCAATAATTGCTCCAGCAAAATCATGGGAAGTACCATTAAAAAGTGGAGAAAAAAATGCAGCTCCACCACAGTGAGCTAATAAAGTGACAGATTTTGAATAAGGTTTAGATTTATTTATTGCAATAACAGAATTAAAAAATTCATTATAAGTTATTTTTTTTATAGAATTTGTAAGGTTATTTAGATTATGAATTTTATCTAAATTAGTAGTACGAAAATGAATTCTTTCTACTGAAGAAAAAACATCTCCAGAACTATTTTTTGCTGAAGAGATTATGCAAGTCATAGTTGAAAAGGCATTAGCATGAAGCCCATAATTAAAACAGATTTTTTTTATTGCATCCTCTACTCTGTAAGTCTCAGCTCCATTTTTTAATAAAATTTTTCCTACAATGTTTGCTAGATGAAGAATTTTATTATCGTTAAGTTTATTTTCACAAGATTTGTTCATACTGTATCGCTCCTAAATTATTTAAATAAAGTTAAAAGTTCATTAGAATACTCGCCGTTATCTTTGTGAGTAATAAGAGGAGGGCAAAGAGTTAACCCTTCATTTCCATATTTTAATCCCTCTATAAGTATAATTTTTGCAGGTTTATTATACCTTGAATGGCAAAATTGTATTTTTTTAGGTTCTATGGAAAATTTTCTCATAGTTTCTAAAATGTCAATCATTCTATCAGCTCTATGAACTAAACAAAAATAACCTTTATCTGTAAGGAGTTTTGAGGCAATTTCAATTATTTCAGAGAGATTAATAGAAATTTCATGTCTTGCTAAAGTAAGTTGATCAAGATTGTTTAAAGTTTCAGTATTTCCATTAAATTTGAAAAATGGAGGGTTACAAACTACTGCATCTTGAGAGGCAATACCAAAATAATTTTTCCAATTTTTCATATCATCTTGAATAATTTTAATTTGATGCTCTAATTGATTAAGCTTGATATTTCTTTTAGCTAAATCTGCTGAGATACCTTGAAGTTCAATTCCCACTATATTAGCATTAGTTCTTTTAGATAAAAAAAGAGGTATTGCACCATTTCCTGTTCCTAAATCTAAAATATTATGAACCCCACGGCCAACAGATAAAAATTCAGCTACTAAAAGAGAATCTAAAGAAAAATTAAAATAGTCGCTTCTCTGAATAATTTTCAAATTTGGTTTTTGTAAAAGGTCTATTATTGACTCTTTATCATTTTTTAATATCATGTTTTTAAGACCTCCTGGAAAATATATTAAAGTATAACAAATTTTTTTAAAAAAAAATAGTATATTATTAGAATAGACTTGTTTATTTTTAACAGACTGTGTATAATAAAAATCAGTTGATTAGTAATTTTGAATTTAACTTAAAAGCGCCAGAACTTTATTAAAAAATAAAGTTGACGAGGAATGGAGAATATCGAAAATTCGGCGGGTACTCCATAGAGAACTACACTCTCAGAAACAAAACAAATATTTTTAGTGATAAAAATGACAAATATGTTTCATTGTAGTAAAATTATTAATCTTCAAATAAATATTTGGAGGTAAAATATGTGTGGAATAGTTGGTTATGTAGGGAATGGAGATGCTGTAGAAATTATTTTAGAGGGGTTATCTAAGCTAGAATATAGAGGATATGATTCAGCGGGAGTAGCCCTTATCAAAAATGGTAAAATAATAATTGAAAAAAAAAGTGGAAAGCTGAATAATTTGAAACAGCACCTAAAAAAAACTCCTGTTCTATCTAAAACTGGAATCGGGCATACGAGATGGGCAACACATGGGGAACCGACGGATATTAATTCTCACCCTCATTATAGCGAAGATAAAAGTGTTGCAGTAGTTCATAATGGAATAATAGAAAATTATATTCAGTTAAAAAAAGAGTTGCAGAAAAAAGGGTATAAATTTATTTCTGAAACTGATACAGAAGTTATTGCTCATCTTTTTCATTTTTATTATGAAGGAGATCTAATTGTAACACTTAGAAAAATTCTGAATATTGTGAGAGGTTCTTATGCTTTTGGAATTGTTCATGAAAAACATCCAGATGAATTATTATGTGCAAGAAAAGATAGTCCTTTAGTTATAGGAATTGGTAAAAATCAAAACTTTATAGCTTCAGATGTACCTGCTCTTTTAAAGTATACAAAAAATGTGTACTTTTTAGAAAATGGAGATTATGCTAAAATTGGAAAAAAAAATATTGAAATTTATAATAATGAAAATAAAATAATAACAAGAGAAAAACATGAAATAAAATGGACCTTAGAGCAAGCCACAAAAAGTGGTTATCCACATTTTATGATAAAAGAGATATATGAGCAACCGAAAACATTAGAGGAAACATTAAAAAGAAGAATTAAAAAGGATTATTCTATTGATTTTGATAGAGTATTTCAAAAAAAAGAACTAGAAAATATTAAAGATATTTATATAGTTTCTTGCGGAACTGCCTATAATGCTGGCTTACAAGGAGAATATGCAATTGAAAAAATTGCAAAGCTAAGAGTAGATGTAGAAATTTCATCTGAATTTAGATTCAATATCCCTTTATTTAATAAAAATACATTGACTATATTTGTTAGTCAGTCTGGGGAAACATTGGATACGTTTTTAGCTATGAAAGAATGTAAAAAAAATGGAGCAGTGACGTTAGCAATAACCAATGTAGTAGGTTCAAGTATAGCTAGAGAAGCTGATAAAGTTATCTATACTATGGCAGGTCCTGAAATAGCAGTTGCCTCGACAAAAGCATATACCAATCAAGTTTTAACATTATTCCTTTTTGCAATATATTTAGGAGAGTTGAAAAAAACTATAACTACTGAAGAAAAAATAATACTACTTGATGAATTAAAAAGTATACCTGAAAAAATAAATAAAATTTTTAAATTTGAAGAAAAAATAAAAGAGATAGCTCAAGAGTTGAAAGAAGTTAAGAATGGTTTTTATATTGGAAGAGGGCTGGATTATAAAGTAGCTCTAGAAGGATCACTTAAAATGAAAGAAGTTTCATATATTCATACAGAAGCTTTTCCTTCGGGAGAATTAAAACATGGAACTATTGCCTTGATAGAGAAAGAGATACCAGTAATAGTTTTAGCTACGCAAAAAGATTTAATAGAAAAATCAATTTCTAATATAAAAGAATTAAAAGCGAGAGAAGCAAAAATAATAACTATAGCTCAAGAGTCAGCGAAAGAATTATCTGAAGTTTCAGATAGAATAATATATATTCCTGATACATTAGCTCTAATAAGTGGTTTATTATCAGTTATTCCCCTTCAGCTACTAGCCTATTATGTTTCAATATATAAAAATATAGATGTAGATAAACCAAGAAATCTTGCAAAGTCAGTTACCGTAGAGTAGTACATGGAGGAAGTATGAGAATTATAGATAAAATTAAATTAGTAAGAGAACATATGAAAAAAAATGAAATTAATGCTTATTTAGTTACTTCATCTGATTATCATCAAAGTGAGTATATAGGTGATTATTTCAAAATAAGAGAATATTTATCAGGATTTAGTGGTTCCTTTGGAAATTTAGTAATAACAGAAAATAATTGTGCACTCTGGACTGATGGAAGGTATGAGGTACAAGGGAAAAGTGAACTTGAAGAAACAGAAATAACTCTTTATATAGTTAATACAAAAGAAACTCCAGAATTAAAGACGTGGATAAAAGATAACATACCTGAAAAAGGGATTCTAGCCTTTGATGGAAGAACAGTATCCGCAAAGTTAGGAATAGAATTGAAAGAATATTTATGCGATAAAAATATCAATTTAAAAGAGGACTGGGATATTATTGATGAGATTTGGAAGGATAGACCAGTTATGGAAAAAACAAAAGCATTTATACTAGAGGAAAAATTTTCTGGAAAATCTGTAAAAGAAAAGTTACTAGATATTAGAGAAAAAATGAGAAAAGAAAAGATAGAAACAATTATTATGATAACATTAGATGATATAGCATGGCTATTCAATTTAAGAGGGCGAGATATAAAAAATACCCCGGTAAATTTATCTTATGCCATTATAGGGAAAGAAGATTGCTGTTTATATATAGCAAAGGAAAAATTAGATGAAAGTATATTAGAAGTATTAACTAGAAATAAAATCAATGTAAAAGAGTATAATACAATTTATAAAGATACTAAAAATTTAAAAGTAGATGGGAAAATATTAATTGATAGCTCTGGATTAAATTTTTCTTTGTACAATTCTTTAGAAGGGAAAATAATTATAGATGAATTACTTCCGTCAACATATATGAAATCTGTAAAAAACGATATTGAAATAAAAAACACTAAGCATGCACACTTAAAAGATGGTGTTGCTGTAACAAAATTTTTATATTGGTTAAAAAATGTTGTGGGAAAAGAATATATAGATGAATTAAGTGCGGCTAAAAAAATGGAACAATACAGAAAGGAACAGGAGTTGTATATAGAACCAAGTTTTAATACAATATCGGCCTATATGTGTAATGCAGCTATGCCACATTATACAGCTACTTTAAAAAAATATTCAGAAATAAAAAATAAAGGATTGTATTTAATAGATTCAGGTGGGCAATATTTAGATGGAACTACTGATATAACAAGAACAATTGCAGTGGGAGAAGTAACGTCAGAATTAAAAAAAGATTATACCCTAGTCTTAAAGGGAATGTTGTCGTTATCTAAAGTAAAATTTTTATCAGGAACAACAGGTACTAATCTAGATATATTAGCAAGACAAGCTATGTGGGAAGAAGGAATTAATTTTAATCATGGAACGGGACATGGTATAGGACACGTACTAGGAGTTCACGAAGGTCCATATGGAATAAGAATGGCAAATAACCCATATGTATTAGAACCAGGTATAATTCTAAGTAATGAACCAGGGATTTATGTACAAGGTTCTCACGGAATAAGAATAGAGAATGAAATGATAGTTAGAGATTTTAAGAAAACATCATTTGGTAAATTTTATAAATTTGAAACTTTAACTATGGCACCAATAGATTTAGACCCGGTAGAAATTTCAATGTTATCTAAAGAGGAAAAAAATTATTTAAATGATTATCACAATGAAGTATATAAAAATATTTCAATTTATTTAAATGATAAAGAACGGGAATGGCTGAAAAATACAACACGAAAAATATAAGTGTTTCAAATGTAAAATCTGCATCTAATGCGAATAAAAAAAATAAAAAAAGAATCTATGTATTTATAAAAAAAATAGATTCTTTTTTATTTTAAAAAAAAGTGTTGACCAAATATAATAACTATGATATTATTTATCTTGTCCACAACGAAAAGGTTGTAGGGCAAACAAAAGGACATTAACAACAGAATAGAGAAGAAAAAAAGTTCTTGAAAAAGAACAATGTCAAAAC
>JBOFUX010000088.1:0-4216 GCA_051652785.1 Fusobacteriaceae bacterium
GAAAGTAACATTTAAATTTCCCGAAAGTGGATTAATGACAAATAAAAAAAGATGGTTAAAAATAGAAAAATATATGATGGAAGATTCAGATAAAAATATAATAGTAGAAAATGAAAGAAGACTAGTGAATGTTTATGCAGTAATAGATAGAAAAGTAATAAATGATGGAAAAGTAGAAGCAAAATTTATAGAGGGAGAATACGTAGGTTATTTACCAGTGATAGCGTCCCAATACAGTGAAATAATAGGAGAAGCAGTAGAAAAACCAGAAACGAAACCAGAAATAAGACCAAGACCGGAAACAAAACCAGCACCAGGACCAAGACCAGAAACGAAACCAATAATAAAACCAATAATAAAACCAATAGAAAAGCAAAGCTAAAGGAGAATCTAAAATGTATAAATATTTAATAGTCTTTTTTATCATAAGTAGTTTAGGTTTTTCAGAAGAAAATCAAAAGAAATTAAAATTTAAATTAGAAAGAGATAAGGTAGATAAAATAGAGATAATAATAACTTCAGAAGATGAAGTGAAAAAATATAAAATTGTAAAAAATGATACATTAAGTGAACTTTCAAAAAAATTAAAAATAACAATAAAAGAGTTTCAAGAATTAAATAATATAGAGAACATAAATTTAATATATGAAGCAAATAATTTATGTTATATAAAAGTTAAGGAGAACGAGGCGAAATGAAAAAATTAAAAAAAAATATATTAATTCTCTTTATGCTCCTAGTGGCAATAGTGTTAGGAGGGAGTGTAGAGATACCCCATGAGAGAATAACCGAAAATCCCAAAGCAGAAGTAAGCACAGTAGAGAGTAAAAAACTAAAAGAAAATGCAAAATTAAATATATCAGTAAATAAAAAAGATATAGAAGAGATAAGTGGATATGAAGAAAATGGAAAAATGGTATTTATTTTACCAGAAGAAAAAACAAAAATGATAAGGGATGAAGAGGTAATAGTGGTAAAATCATTGTCAGAACTTCCAAACACTTATCAAGGAACAAAGAAAAATAGAATGGGAACAACAAAAAAGTTTCCAGTAACAAAAGATGAAAATAAAGGTTTGAGAACAGTTACAGTTGATAAACAAGAGGAAGCTAAGGAGTATTATATAGCTTTAGTAGATAAGTCTACAGGGACTGTTAATAAAGTTTATAAGAGTGGTGGCAGTGTAAGATCAGAAATAATATATTTAGGTCCAATTGGGGAGGCTACACTAATGGATACCTCTATGAGTATGATAGGTCATGCTAGAAGCGATAATCGTACCGTTGAACCTACTAAAGCAGGATATGAAGGAATGACTATATGGAAGGATGAACTGAGCACAGATAGTATAGGTGAGGGTTATTTCGCTTCTCCTTCTTCCGTAGCAAAAGCTGGGTATTATAAACCGTTTGAGCTGAAAATAATGGGGGAGCTTACATTTACATTTTCAGTTCTAGGTAGCGGAAATGGTTGGGGCTGGAACGGTGCGAGGAGTGGTAGAAATGGCGGATATATATATTGGAATACTACTTACTTTACTGCTCCTAAGAACAGTGCTAGAGCTAGTGACTTATGGGAGACAAGGCTCTATTATTTTGATGAGATGATAGGAAATCAAGAGCCGATAGGAGGAATATATATGAAAAGTGACTTGAGATTCTATAAGACCCGTTCTTATGATTCCGGTGGAAACGTTTATGTTCCTACTAGGAAATCACCGGTAGAGTATGTTATGTTTATTATAAAACGTGATGCTCTAAAAGCCACTATTGATATAGTTCCAAATGATTTAACCGATGGAAAAATAAGTTTAGGAAATATGAAATTTGGAAAAGAATTAGGATATCAGAATATAGAGAACCGTAGTAAGTATGAAATAATAGAAAGTAATGCAGGAACGGGTATAAGTATCGGTGGTAACACAGGTCAAGAATTAGTGTTTGCAAAAGATCTGAAATATGGAGTTTATAAAATAAAAATGAACTGGATAGGAAAGGATTATTCGGAGTTTAAATACTCTATAGCAACAGGAGATGAAATAACTATTAACTATAACGCAGTTGATATAGGAGAAGTAAACTTTGTACTAGATCCAAGAATAAAATCTGACACAAGTTGGAATTGGATAAATGCAAAAGGGAATACAGGAGCTGCAATAACAAGTATTACCGCTGCAGTTAATTATTCAAAATTAATGAAAATAGAAGGAACATTAGTAAATTTAGCTTCAACTAACATAACTGATATTTTATCAATGGAAGGAAGACCAAATAAGAATAGTGATAATAAATATATATGGTTTAGAACTGCTCCCCATATAATAACTGATGAAGTGGGAATGCGATATGATATTAACTTGAATGATTTAAACAAAGAACTAGTAATATCAAAAGCTAACTCAACAAATTCTCAAATGCTAAATAATAAATTTAAATTATCAGGAGCTGATGGTAAAGTATATTTAGGAAGTATAAGAGAAAAATATGGTCCAGATAAATATTATGAAGGAACAGCAACTTTAGATATGACTAATCATAGTGTGGGAGAATATTCACGTTGGTCACCCGAAGCAACAGGAAATGCTTCTTCAGCTCCTTCAATAGAACCAAGTATGGTGGAGGGAATACTAAAATTAGGGGGAACGAAATTAATAGATTCTAGAGGATTTGATGCGAACTCTATTATAACAAAATTAGTTGTAAAACAAAATGGAGTAACAAAAGAATCTCCATCTATAACAAATGGTAAATATCAAGTTATTTTTTCTGAAAATGTTATAGGATTCGATATAACAACAGCTCAATTTTTCATAACCAAAGAAAAAAATAGCACAAAAGAAAACACTTATGAAGTAATTCCATATTATAATGATGTACCTTTAGGAAAATTAACGGTGAAAGTTATCAATAATATTGCAACAAATATAGGAGAAGTAAAGTTTATACTAGACCCCAGAATAAAATATAATACAAGTATGAATTGGATAAATGCAAAAGGGGATACAGGAACTGAAATATCAACTATTGCAAGCTCAACAAATTATGTAGGTTTAAGACAAATAGAGGGAACTTTTAGTAATTTATCTTCTACAAATATAACTGATATTTTATCAATAGAAGGAAGACCAGAAAAAACAACAGCTGGGATATATAATACATTTAGAACCTCATCAGGAGCAACTACTGATGAGGCAGGAATGAAAACGGGCATAGCTCTGACTAATTTACTAAACGAACTAATAATATCAAAGAACAACTCAGAAAATCCTCAGATGCTAGATAATAAATTTGAATTATTAGGAGCTAATGGTCGAGTATATGCAGGAAATATAAAAGAAGAATATGGTCCATATAAATATTATGAAGGAACAGCGACCTTAGAAATGTTAGACCAACCTCTAGAAAGTTATTCTGTTTGGAATCCAGGAGTAATAGGAGACGCTGTTTCAAATAGCCCAACCGGGAGCAATATAGGAGTCTCAATTTTAAAACTAGGACCAGCTAAATTATTTGATTCTAGAGGTTTTGGTAGTGGTGCTATTGTTACAAAATTAATTGTAAAACAAAATGGAGTAAAAAAAGAAGTCACATCAATAATAGGTCAGACTGTTGAAGTTAAATTTCCTGAAAATACTATAGGAATAGGAGGATCAAATGGAAACTTATTTATATCTAAACAGGCAGATAGTGGAAAAGAAAATACATATGAAATAATTCCATATTATAATGATATACCTTTAGGAAAATTAACGGTGAAAATTATCAATACTAAACTAACAGATATAGGAGAAGTAAAGTTTATACTAGACCCAAGAATAAAATCTGACACAAGTATGAATTGGATAAATGCAAAAGGGGATACAGGAACTGCAATATCAACTATTGCAAGCTCAACAAATTATATAGGTTTAAGACAAGTAGAAGGAACTTTTAGTAATTTATCTTCTACAAATATAACTGATATTATATCAATGGAAGGAAGACCAGAAAAATATCCAAATGGAATATATAATTCATTTAGAACATCACCAGGAGAAACTATTGATGAGGCAGGAATGAAAACTGGAGTAAATTTGACTAATTTACTAAATGAACTAATAATATCAAAGAACAACTCAGAAAATCCTCAGATGCTAAATAATAAATTTGAATTATTAGGAGCTGATGGTAAAGGATATGTAGGAAATATAAAAGAAGAATATGGTCCAGATAAATAT